>NZ_JBIRZD010000002.1:657704-758954 GCF_044390505.1 Streptomyces sp. NPDC018947 | reverse complement strand
TTGGCGCCGGAGACGCCGACCTTGGCGCGCAGGAACTTCTCGCGCAGGTGCAGCCGGGCCGCCTCGGCGAGTTCGGCGGGCGTGTCGGTCAGTCCCTCTGGCGCGGGGCGGCCCCACCGGCCCATCTCGGAGCGGAAGATGTCGCGGATCTCGGCCCGGTTGCGGTGGATGGCGGGCACCAGGATGTGCGAGGGGCGGTCCTTGCCCAGCTGCACGATCAGTTCGGCGAGGTCGGTCTCGTAGGCGCGGATGCCGCGGGCCTCCAGCGCCTCGTTGAGGCCGGTCTCCTGGGTGGCCATGGACTTGACCTTGACGACCTCGCTCTCGCCGGTCTCCTCGACCAGCCGGGCGACGATCTCGTTCGCCTCGCCGGCGTCGGCCGCCCAGTGCACGGTGCCGCCCGCCGCGGTGACCGCCTCCTCCACCTGCACGAGGTACCGGTCGAGGTGGCGCAGCGTGTGGTCCTTGATCCGCTTGCCGGCCTCGCGCAGCGCCGCCCAGTCCTCCAGCTCCGCCACCGCCCGCGCCCGCTTGTCCCGGATCGTGTGCGTCGCGTGCCGCAGATTGCCGCGCAGCGTCGCGTCGCGCACGGCGTCCCGGGCCGCCTCGGGAAAGGCAGGCATGCCCACGAACGTCCCGCTCATACGGCCGTCTCCTCCTCCGTGCTCGCCAGGATCTCCGCGATGTGCACCGGCCGCATGTCCGTCCGCAGCCGCGCCATGGTCCCGCCGATGTGCATCAGACAGGAGTTGTCCGCCGCGCACAGCACCCCCGCGCCCGTCGACTCGGCGTTGCGCACCTTGTCCGCGCCCATCGCCGCGGACACGTCGGCGTTCTTCACCGCGAAGGTGCCGCCGAAGCCGCAGCACTCCTCGGCACCGGGCAGCTCGACCAGCTCCAGCCCCTCGACCGCCCGCAGCAGCCTCAGCGGCCGGTCCCCGAGGCCCAGGCCGCGCAGCCCGTGGCAGGTCGGGTGGTAGGTCACCGTGTGCGGGAAGTACGCGCCCACGTCCGTCACCTTCAGCACGTCCACCAGGAACTCGGTCAGCTCGTACGTCTTCGGCACCACCGGCGCCAGCGTGGCGGCGAGGGATTCCCCGCGGCCCTCGGCCCGGGCCCGCTCGCCCATGCGCGGATACAGCTCCCGCACCATCGCGCCGCACGAGCCCGACGGCGTCACGATCGCCTCGTAGTCCCGGAAGACCTCGGCGAACCGCCGGGCCAGGGGCTCCGCGCCGTGCCGGTAGCCGGTGTTGTAGTGGGCCTGCCCGCAACAGGTCTGGCCCATCGGGAAGTCGACCTCGACGCCCAGTCTGCCGAGCAGGCGTACCACGGCCCGGCCGGTGTCCGGATAGAGCGTGTCGTTGACACAGGTCAGGAACAGGGCGACACGCATCGCGGCTCCTCGCGGTCGATCACTGTGATCGTCGAACGAGGGCAGGGTAGTCGCCGGGCCCACGGGTGCGACACCGTGCGTTCACCGGGGGCGCGTCGCCCGCCCCGCCCCGCGGCACCCTCTTCCGGTCCCGGGCGGCCGGACCCGCGGGGCCCTGTGCTGAACTGGGACCCGGCCGGGAAGATCCGGCCACCGAGATCCGTCCGTCCCGGGAGTCCTGTTGAGCGCCAGTTACCGCCAGCCCGGCGTCGTCCTCACCGACCGCCGATTCACCGTCCCCCTCGACCACGCCGACCCGGCCGGGGAGACGATCGAGCTGTACGCCCGCGAGGCCGTCGCGACCGAGAAGGCGCACCAGGACGACCTCCCGTGGCTGGTGTACCTCCAGGGCGGCCCCGGCTTCGGGGCGAACCGTTTCATCGGCCGTCCTGCCTGGCTCGGCCGCGCCCTTCAGGAGTACCGCGTCCTGCTCCTGGACCAGCGCGGAACCGGCGCCTCCACGCCCGCCAACCGGCAGACGCTCCCGCTGCGCGGCGGCCCCGCCGAGCAGGCCGACTACCTCACCCACTTCCGCGCCGACGCCATCGTCCGCGACTGCGAGGCGATCCGCCCGCAGGTGACCGGTGGCGCCCCCTGGACCGTCCTCGGCCAGAGCTTCGGCGGCTTCTGCACCGTCGCCTACCTCTCCCTGGCCCCCGAGGGCCTGCGCACCGCGCTGATCACCGGCGGCCTGCCCTCCCTGGACGCCCACGCCGACGACGTCTACCGCGCCGCCTACCCCCGCATCGAGCGCAAGGTCGCCGCCCACTACGACCGCTACCCGCAGGACGTCGAACGCGCCCGCCGCATCGCCGAGCACCTGCTCACCCACGACGTGGTCCTGCCGAACGGCTACCGGCTCACCGTCGAGGCCTTCCAGTCCCTCGGCATCCTCCTCGGCGGCGGCGAGGGAAGCCACCGCCTGCACTTCCTGCTGGAGGACGCCTTCGTGCGCACCCCGGGCGGCCCGGAACTCTCCGACGGCTTCCAGGAGCAGGTCCAGGGACTGCTGTCGTACGCGGGTCACCCGCTCTACGCGCTCGTCCACGAGGCGATCTACGCGCAGGACGCCCGCCCGACGAACTGGTCCGCCGAACGGGTCCGCGCCGAGTTCCCCCGCTTCGACGCCGCCAAGACCCTCACCGGCGACGAACCGCTGCTGTTCACCGGCGAGTCGATCCACCCCTGGATGTTCGACTGCGACCCCGCCCTGCGCCCGCTGCGCGAGACGGCCCGACTGCTCGCCGCCCGCACCGACTGGACCCCCCTGTACGACCCCGCCCGCCTCGCCGCCAACGAGGTCCCCACCGCCGCGGCCGTCTACCACGACGACATGTACGTCGACACCGCCCACGCGCTGACCACGGCCCGCGCGATCCGCGGCCTGCGGACCTGGGTCACCGACGAGTTCGAGCACGACGGCGTACGGGCCGGCGGCCCCCGCGTGCTGGACCGGCTGCTGTCCCTGGCCCGCGACGAGGCGTGAAAAGCGCCCCGGGCAGGCCCCGGCGACGGGCGCGGCGGCGCGGTGACGCCGGGTGCGATGTCGGTGCCACCGGTTAGTGTGCGGGCATGACGGAGCCGACCATCACGCGACTGGAGCTCATGCCCGCCGACTGGCGGCGCGCCCTGGCCGTCGTGGCCCACCCGGACGACCTGGAGTACGGCTGCGCGGCGGCGATCGCCGCCTGGACGGACGAGGGCCGCGAGGTCGCCTATGTCCTCGCGACCCGCGGCGAGGCGGGCATCGACAGCCTGGCGCCCGCCGAGTGCGCCCCGCTGCGGGAGCGGGAGCAGCGGGCGAGCGCCGCCGTCGTCGGGGTGAGCGAGGTGGAGTTCCTCGACCACCGGGACGGTGTCGTCGAGTACGGCACCGCCCTGCGCCGCGACATCGCCGCCGCGATCCGCCGGCACCGGCCCGAGCTGGTCATCACGCTCAACCACCGCGACACCTGGGGCGGCGTGGCCTGGAACACCCCGGACCACGTCGCCGTCGGCCGCGCGACGCTCGACGCCGCGGGCGACGCCGGCAACCGGTGGATCTTCCCGGAGCTGACCGAGCAGGGCCTCGAACCCTGGGACGGCGTCCGCTGGGTCGCCGTCGCGGGCTCCGCCAGCCCCACCCACGCCGTGGACGCGACGGCCGGACTGGAGCGCGCCGTCCGCTCCCTGCTCGAACACCGCACGTACATCGAGGTGCTGACCGACGAGGAGCCCGAGGCGTACGCACGAGGGTTCCTGACGCGGTACGCCGAGGAGACGGGCCGGCGGTTCGGGGGCCGGCCCGCCGTCGCCTTCGAACTGTTCGCGCGGTGACCGCGATGACCGACACGACCGCGCTGGCGGAGCGCTTCCAGGAGCACCGCGGACAGCTCAAGGCCGTCGCCTACCGCATGCTCGGCTCACCCGCCGAGGCCGAGGACGCCGTCCAGGAGGCATGGCTGCGCCTCGGCCGCACCGACGCGGCCGGCATCGACAACCTCGCCGGCTGGCTGACCACGGTGACCGGCCGGATCTGCCTGGACCTGCTGCGCTCGCGCGCCGCGCGCCGCGAGCAGCCGATCGACGACACCTTCGTCCCCGACCCGGTGCTCAGGCCCCTGTCGGCCGTCGACCCGGAACAGGAGGCGCTGCGCGACGACTCGGTGGGCGTGGCCATGCTCGTCGTACTGGAGACGCTGGAGCCCGACGAGCGGCTCGCGTTCGTCCTGCACGACATGTTCGCCGTGCCCTTCGACGACATCGCCCGTGTCGTGGAGCGCAGCCCGGCCGCCACCCGGCAGCTCGCGTCCCGCGCCCGGCGCCGGGTCCGGGACGCGGGCCCGCCCGCCGAGCCGGACCTGGGGCGCCAGCGGGAGGCGCTCGACGCCTTCCGGGCCGCCGCGCGCGGCGGCGACTTCGAGGCCCTGCTCGCCGTCCTCCACCCGGACGTCGTCCTGCGGGCCGACGCGGGCGCCCTGGTCCGCGGTGCCGGCGGGTCCAAGACGCTCCGGGGCGCGGACGCCGTGGCGAAGGCCGCCTTCATGTTCTCCAAGTTCAACGCCGAGGCGCGGACGGTCGTGGTCAACGACTCGCTGGGCCTCGTGAGCGTGGTCGACGGCCGCCTCCGCTCGGTCCTGACCGCCACCGTCGCCGACGGCCGCATCACCGGCCTGTTCATCCTGGCCGACCCGGACCGGCTGGCCCGCCTGGAGGTGCCGGACGACCGCGGCTGACCCCGCCCGGGCCGGGCGCCGGCCGGCCCTCCGTATGCTGAACGCCATGCGAGAACGAGAGGCCGGCCGGACGGCACTGCGCGGCGACTGCGAACGGTGCTTCGGGCTGTGCTGTGTGGCCCTGCCGTTCGCCCGGTCGGCCGACTTCGCGGTGACCAAGGACGCCGGAACCCCCTGCCGCAATCTGCGCGAGGACAGCCGGTGCGGGATCCACACGCGGCTCAGGCAGGAGGGCTTCACCGGCTGCACGGTCTACGACTGCTTCGGCGCCGGTCAGCAGGTCTCCCAGGTCACCTTCGGCGGACAGGACTGGCGCACCGGCCCGCCCGGGCACGCCCGCCGCATGTTCGACGTGTTCCCCGTCGTCCGTCACCTGCACGAACTGCTCTGGTACCTGACGGAGGCGCTGGAGCTGCCCGCCGCCCGCCCCGTCCACGCCGACCTGCGCCGGCTGCTGGCCGAGACGCGGCGGCTCACCGAGGGGACCCCCGGGGAACTGGCGGCGCTGGACCTGGCCGCGCACCGGCAGCGGGTCAACGTGCTTCTGCTGCGCTCCAGCGAGCTGGCGCGGGCCGGGACGCGCGGCAAGAAGAAGAACCGCCGCAACGCCGACCTGATGGGCGCCCGCCTCAAGGGCGCCGACCTGCGCGGGGCGGATCTGCGCGGAGCCTGTCTCATCGCCGCCGACCTCACCGGCGCCGACCTGCGGGGCGCGGACCTGATCGGCGCCGACCTGCGCGATGCCGACCTGACGGACGCCGACCTCACCGGCGCCTTCTTCCTGACCCAGCCCCAGCTCACCGCCGCCCGGGGCAGCGCCGGCACGAGGCTGCCGGCGTCACTGGGCCGGCCGGTGCACTGGACAGCCGGCCTGTGACACGGCTCCCGGCGCGCCGGGCGGCTCGGTGCCGGGCTCCGTGGCCCCGGCCGTCCGCGATCCGGCGCCGTCCGCGCCGGCCTTCGCGGCACCGGCCTTCCGGCTGCCGGACTCCGCGGCGGCCGGTGCCGCGGTCCGCCGTTCCAGGAGCAGCCTCAGCCCCTGCGGCATCAGCGTCAGCCGCTCGGTGACCCGCAACCGGTAGTCCGGCTCGGGGCGCAGCTCGTAGCGGCGCAGCAGCAGGCCGAGCACCAGCGTCGCCTCGTGCAGCGCGAACTGCCGCCCGATGCAGGCCCGCGCGCCTGTCCCGAAGGGCTTGAAGGTGTGCGGGGCGCGCGCCCGTACGGCCTTCGCCTCGAACCGGTCCGGGTCGAACCGCTCGGCGTCCGGCCCCCACACGTCCGGGTCGCGGTGCAGCATCCCGGTCAGCACCAGCGCCCAGGCCCCCCGCCGCATCGGATGCGTCCCGTCCAGCACCGTGTCCCGGCGTGCCTCCCGGGCGAAGGCGGGCGCGGTCGGCCACAGCCGCAGCGACTCGTCCAGCACCCGGCGCACGTACCGCAGCCTGGCCACCTGCTCGTAGCCGGGAGCCTCCGCGCTGCCCCAGACGCGGTCCACCTCGGCGCGGGCCCGGGCCGCGACGTCGGGGTGCTGGGCGAGGTAGTGCAGCGCGAAGGAGAGCGCGCCCGAGGTGGTCTCGTGCCCGGCCACCAGGAAGGTGATGACCTGGCGGCGGACGTTCTCGACGGAGAGGCGCTCACCGGTGCCGGGGTGGGCCGTCTCCAGCATCCGGTCGAGCAGGTCGCCGTCGCCGCCGCCCTTGGCGCGGCGGGCCCGGACCAGGTCGTCGACCGTGCGGTCGAGGTGGTCGATGTCCGCGGCGTTGCGGCGGCTCGCGCTGCGCAGCAGCCAGGGCGCCAGCGGCGCGGGCACGGTGTTGAGGCGCTGCGCGTAGCCGAGCGTGCCCACCATCGCGGTCACGAAGGGATGCGGCCGGGAGCGCTCGAAGGACCCGAAGTCGTGTCCGAACCCTGTCCGCGCGATCGTCTCCAGCGTCAGCTTCGTCATGTCACCGGGCACGTCCACCGCGCGTCCGGCCGCCTCGGCACGGTCCCAGTGCTCCGTCAGCCGTCCCGCCACGTCCAGCATCATGACGTGGTATCCGGCCATCGCCTCGCGGCTGAACCCGGGTGCCAGGACGTCGTGCGCGAGCTGCCAGTTGGGCTCGTGGTTGTACGCGGTGAACAGCCCGTCACCGGCGACCGGCCGCAGGTTGGCCACGCCGAGGCCCACGTGCTTGGCGAAGCGCGACTCGTCGGCCAGGTCGGCGGCGAGCCGGGCGCCCCACACGAACACGAACTCGTTGCCGAAGACCCGCCGCCGGAAGATGGGCCCCAACTGCCGTGCGTAGCGCAGCGAGTCCTGCATCGGCGTACTCGGGCCCGCGCCCACCACGTCCCCCAGCAGCGGGAGCCGGTACGGCGGACGCGGGATGCGGTGCAGCTCCGGCCAGCCGAGCTCGGCGCTGCGGAATCCCTTCGGCAGCCCGTCCGCCGCCGTTGCCGTCCTCGTCTCCGCCATGACGCGATCTCCCTCGAAGCGGCGCCGGGTTCGAACGTGTTGTACGTGGATTCAATAAGCGGCCCCAGTCTCGTCCCGTTGTTGAACCGGCGTCAAGTAGAGTGCGCGCATGGCCGCGAACCAGGGGGAGCGCACGCGTCGCCGGCTCAGCACCGAGGAGCGCCGGGAGCAGTTGCTGTCGGTGGGCGCGCGGCTGTTCTCCGAGAGCCCCTACGACGACGTGTGGATCGAGCGGGTGGCCGAGATCGCCGGGGTCTCGCGCGGTCTGCTCTACCACTACTTCCCGACGAAGCGGGACTTCTTCGCGGCCGTCGTCGAGCGGGAGAGCGAGCGCATGCTGCGGATGACGGCGGCCGTGCCCGGCGTTCCGGTGCGCGAACAGCTCACCGCGGGCCTGGACGCGTATCTGGAGTACGTCCGGGCGCACGCGCACGGCTACCGCGCCTTCCACCGTGCCGACGCGACGGGGGACCCGGCCGTGCGCCGGGTCTACCGCAACGCGCTGGCCGCGCAGGAACGGCAGATCCTCGCGGCCCTGGCCGCCGACCCGGAGTTCGGCCCGGCCTTCGAGGAGCGGTCCGACGTACGCCTGGCCGTGCGCGGCTGGCTGGCGTTCACCACGGCGGTCTGCCTGGAGTGGCTGCGGGACCCGCGGCCCTCGCACGAGCAGGTGCGCGACCTGTGCGCACGGGCGCTGCTGGGCGCGATCGCGCGGTAGGGCGCCCGCGTCCCGGCCCGGTCGACGGCGCGGGACGCCGTGTCCCGCGCCGCCCCATGCGCTGCGCCCGCCGAAACGCGCCCCTCGTGCATCGAAGTCGCGCACCCGCTGGTTGGCGCACACCCTCGCCTCCTATAGGTTAGGCAAGGCTTACCTAATGAAGTGACGGAGGTCGGGATGGGTGACCACTCTTGGACGGCCGCGCCCGCCGCGGCGGAGCAGGCCCGCTCCGTGCTCGCCGCCGCCTGGTCCTGCGCGGTGACCGCGGAAGGCGGCCGCGAGGAGTTCACCGGCGCGCACACCGTGGCCGGGGACGGCCGGGTGCTGCTGCACGTGCCGGAGGACAGCGCGCTGCTCGCGGCGGCGATCTGCGCGCCCCGCGGCGAGCCGTCCGCCGTGCTGGAGTTCGCCGACGTGGCACCGGTCCCGATGCGCAGCCGCATCCGCGCCCGGCTCTGGCTGGCGGGCCGGTTCGTCCTGGAGGACGGACACCTGGCCCTGCGGCCCACCCGCGTGGTGCTGCGCCGGCCGTCCGGTGCGCTGGTGGCCGACGCCGACGAGTTCGCCGCCGCGTCCCCCGACCCGCTGGCCACGGCCGAGGCCCGGCTGCTGACCCACCTCGCCGACTGCCACGCCGACGCGGTGGAGCGGCTCACCCGGCTTGTCGACGCCGACAGCCTGCACGGCGCGGTGCGCGTCCTGCCCCTCGCCGTCGACCGGCACGGACTGACGCTGCGCGTCGAACGCGCCCAGGCCCACGGCGACGTACGCCTGCCGTTCCACGCACCCGCCGACGACGTCGCCCAGCTCACCGAGCGCATGCACGTGCTGCTCGGGCAGGCGGCCGCGGCTTCCTGCCCGCGTGCGCCGCGGCGTCGGCGCACCGACGGCGGGGCGTGAGCCGCATCGCCTCCCGGCCGCCGGCCCGACGCCGCGCGCCCCTACCAGTCGCCGTCCTCGACCGGCGCTCCCGGCGCGTCCTTCAGCGGCTGCACCTGCTGCGGCGCCGGGGCCTGCCAGGGCTCGTGGTCGTCGCCGATCCAGTCCCCGACCGGCTTGACGTCCTGGAGCGTGCCGGTCGGCGCCAGGTCCTCGGCGTCCTGGTCGTAGTAGTCGAACCAGGGCAAGCCGGCTCTGGTGTACGCGGCCCGGTCCACGGGGGAGGGCGGCGGTGCCTCGCCGGTGATGCGCCGCCACTCGGGAGGTGTCACCAGGTGTACGAAGACCCGGCCCGCAGGGCGCTCGGCCCAGTCCGTGAGGGGCCGCTCGTCCCGGTAGACCTCCTGGCGCATGGACCCTCCGACGCCCAGCCCCATGGCGGGCGCGGACCGCTGCCGGCCCGCTGCGCCCGCAGGGGCCGCCCCCGGGGCGGCCGGCGCCGCCGGCGGCATCGCGGCCCCGAACGCCGCGTGAGGCCCCGCGCCCCTCGGCCGCGGCGCCTCGGCCCGGCGCCGCTCCTCCTCGCGCCAGCGGGCCAGTTCCCCGTCATTGAGGGTGAAGGCCTGCAACTGCACACCGCCCCACACCTCCTCGCCGGTCACCTGGCCCTCGACGGTGGCTCCCATGCCCAGCGGCACCGCCACGAACTGGCGGACCGTGCCCGTGCCCGAGTTGATGCCGTCCAGCCACGGCTGGCGGGGGAGCACCACGTAGTTCTGCGGTTCGCGGCAGAGCCGGTCGCTCCACGGCCGGCCCGAGACCGCGCACACCTTGCCCACGCCGACCTGGAGGGCCGCCGGCTCTCTCGTCCCGGCGAAGCTCAGCCACATGGCCTCGCGCAGGTACACCGGCAGCATCACCCCGCCACGCGCCCGCCACGCCTCGGGCACCGTGTCGGCGTAGTCGGCGACCCGGCGGACCGGGAACTCGCCCAGCCCCGGAGGCAGGGGATGGGTGCCCGTCTCGGGCAGGCGCAGGGTGCGGACGAACCGCACCGCCGCCCCTCCCGGCAGCCGCAGCGTGTTCCCGTCGATCCGCACGCCGGTTCCGGTCATCCGTACGCCCCCTCTTCTTCCGCCGGCGGGCCCGCGCCCGTGCCGGCCCTGTCCGTCATGAAGAACGACGGCCGGAGGTCTTCCGGTTCCGGCGCGGCCGCACCCCTCCGCGCACCCGGTCCCACAGGCGCATCAGCCGCGGGCGCCGCTCGCGCTGCTCGCGGGTGTGGCGGTCCAGTTCCTCCAGGAGCCGGCGCGAGCGGTGCTCGGTGTCCATCTCGTCGATGATGCGGTTGACCTCGGTCAGCACCGCCCCCTGCAACTGCCACTGCCGGGTGTCCTGCTGGATGTGGTCCAGCAGCAGCCCGGCGAGCTTGTCCCGGGTGAGGGCCGCCTGCCGCAGTTCGGCGCTCAGCCGTTCCTCCGCCGACTCGGCGTTCTCGCTGACGCTGGTGGTGACGAGCACCGAGAAGCTGACCACCGCGTCGGCGATCTCGGACAGCAGTTGCTGGATGGTGGCGCCCGTCTCCGGCGGGAACAGGGGGTCCGGCTCACGCTCCTTGGCGAGGTCGGTGAGGGTGCGGGCCAGGACCCGCAGGACCACCGTGCAGATCTCCAGGGTGTCGAGGCCGGTGCGCAGCACCACCCGGTGCAGCAGCCCCTCGCGGACCCGGGGATTGAGCCGCAGGCTGTCCTCGGCCTGCCGCAGGTCCTCGTCCACCTCGGCGATGTCGTGGTCGAGCCGGCGGGCCTCGTGCAGCCGGGCCGCCGCCTCGTGGAACGCCGTGGTGCCCGCGGCCTGCTCGCCCATGCGCAGCAGGAGCTGACGCACCCGCCGGGCCAGCCCCTCGATGGACTCCCCGGCCTGCTCCACCCACACGGGCGGAGCGAAGAGCAGGTTGAAGGCCAGCCCGACGATCGCCCCGATCAGTGTCTCCACGACCCGGGCCCACGCCAGCGTGCCGTGCGCGGTCACGCCGAGGACCAGCATCGCGCTGATCGCCACCTCGGCGACGAACTCGTCCGCGCGCACCAGGTGCCCGACGCCCAGCGCGGCCACGATCACCAGTGCGAGGCTCCACCAGCTCAGTCCCACCACGGAGCTGAAGACGATGGCCACCAGGACTCCGGCCACCACGGCGTTCACCCGTCGGACGCTCATCTTCAGCGTGGCGTACAGGGTGACCTGGACGACCAGCAGCGCGGTCAGGGGCGCGGTGAGCGGCGCCGCCGACTTGTCCGGGCTCAGCCGCACCGCGATCACGTAGGCGATCGACGCCGCCGCGGCCGAGCGCAGCGCCTGCACGACCATGGGATCCCGGTGCCACTTGGTCAGGCGCTTCGCCTCGCGCTTGGCCGACGCCACGGTCTCACGTACATCCAGCATCCTCGGGCTGGTTCCCTTCCCCAGGCGCATCGATAGCATCCGGTTCCCCAGGAGCTTCGAACGTATCCCGACAGGACGGTAGCCGGACGCGGGCGGCCCGGGCGGTTCTCACGCGCCGTACGGCGTCCGATGTGCCGGGATGGCCGGGAGCGCCGTTCCGGCGCTCTCGGTGAGATGTCAGGCGGCGAGCTTGGCGAGGAAGGCGGACAGATTGCCGGTGGTACGGGCGATCTGTTCCTCCAGGGTGAGGGTCTCCTCGAAGCGGGGTCCGGTCTCCGGCACCTTCTTGCCGCGCAGATACAGGGAGCAGGCGAGGTCGGTGCACATGTACAGGCCGACCGAGTTGCCCTCGCGGCCGGCCGGGCCAGCCTTGCGCGCCGTCATCAGCGAGACCCCGCCCCGGGGATGCGTGGTCAGGCACAGCGAGCACATGCTGCGGTGGAAGAAGCCGGGCCGGGCCTGCTGGAAGCGCAGGGCCACGCCGACGAGACGACCCTCCTGCTCGGTGACCAGGTAGCTGCGGTCGGGCGCTCCGGGGTCGCGCCAGCCGAGGAAGTCGAGGTCCTCCCACGGCCGCTCCTCGAGATCGCGGGGGACGGCCAGTCGTTTGGCCTCGCCCTTCGAGCAGTTCACGAAGGAGCCGCGGATGTCCCGCTCGGTCAGTGTTCTCATGGGAAACCTCCGGAGGTGATCGCCGGACGTCCCGGCAATCCTAGGGAGCCTAGGTTTTCACCTAGGGTAAATAGCTGTGCGGCGAAGAGGCCAACGGTTTTTCTTGGGCCACGTCTCGAGGTGCGGCGGGAGGTTTCGCCGGCCGGCGCGGAGGTACCCGACGCGTCCGCACGACCGCGGACCGCATGCGGAAGGGAGAGCGCCGTGACCGACCACCGCCTCGAAGGACCGGGCGAGAACGGCGCCCCCGTGCCGAGGGACATGCCCGACCAGCAGGCCGGCGCCGGTGAGGACCCCTGGGAGGCCGCGTCCTCCAGCGCGTCCGAGAACACCGGGAGCACGTCCGAGGACACCGAGGACACGGCCCGGGAGCCCGGCACCGGCGGCTCCGGCGCCGGCGAGCCCTCGGACTCCGAGGAGACCGACGTCCCCGACACGGACGAGGCGGGCTCCGGCCGCCGGGGCGCCCCGCAGTCGGGCAACGTCCACCCCGAGCACCCGGTGCCCGACGAATCCTCCGGGTGACGGCTGACGGCTGACGGCTGACGGCTGGCGGACGGTGCTCGTGGGTGCGGGCCGGAGGGCGCGTCGCCTCCGGCCCGCACCCACGGGACGGCCCCTCAGCCGACCTTCCGCCCCCGCAACGGCTCGGTTGCCGCACCCGCGCCCTGCCGGAAGCCCCGCAGGAACTCCTCCAGCACCTCCGTCGCCGTGTGCACCGGGCGCCAGCCGAGTTCCGCACGCGCGCGCGTGCAGTCCATCAGCGGCAGCCGCAGGACCGCGTCGAACAGGTGCGGCGACGCCGGCAGCAGATGCAGCCCCCACGCCGCGGCGATCGCCGAACGGGCCGCCGTGCGGGGCAGCCGTACCGGGCGCGCGCCCGTCATCTCGCCGAGCAGCGCGGCGTCGACCGCCGGTTCGGCGGCCAGGTTGTACGGGCCCCGGGCGTCCTCCGTCCGCACCGCCAGCCGGTAGGCGCCCGCCGCGTCGTCGGTGTGCAGCGCCTGCACCCGCAGCCCGGGAACGTCCGGCAGGAAGGGCAGCCGCTCGGGCCGGGCCACCGGGCCGGGCAGGAACCTGCCGCCGAAGATCCGGCGCTGCTCGCTCGCCGACTCCCGCTTGAAGAGGAAGGCCGGCCGCATGCGCACCACCCGGATGCCTGGATGGTCGCGTTCGAAGGTGTCCAGGACCCGCTCCAGATACGCCTTCTCCCGGCAGTACGCCGCGTCCGGCCAGCCGTGCGTCGGCCACGACTCGTCCACGGCCCGCTCCTTCGACCCCGGCGAGTACGCGCCGACCGACGAGGCGTGCACCAGCGTCGGCACCCCGGCCGTGGCCACCGCGTCGAAGACCCGCAGGGAGCCCAGGACGTTCGTGCGCCAGGTCGTCGCCGGATCGTGCGTCGGCTGGAACGCCCACGCCAGGTGGATCACCGCGTCCGCGCCCGCGAAATGACCGGCGGCACCGGCCAGGTCGGAGGCCAGGTCGACGGCGGCCCACTCCGTCTTCGGGGGCGACCACTCGGGGATCCGCCGGGCCAGCCCCAGTACGGAACCGACCTCCGGATCCTGCGAGAGAAGCTTCACCACGCTGGTGCCCACGTTCCCCGTGGCACCCGTGACCACGATCCTGCTGCCCGTCGAGCTGCTCACCTTCGGCTCCTCCCGTCCGGCTGCCCGGTCGCAGGCGCCCGGGTACCCCTCACGGAGCCCGGCAAAGGGCAGAGAAAAGCCCCGACCGGACGGGGGGATCACGGTCGGGGCGGTCAGTGGTGGATACGGACGGCGGTCGCCTCTCGGCGAAAGGCTCCACAGGGCTTCAGCCGAACGATCGTCCCTGTGGGCAAAAGGTGAGGCCCGGGGACGCTGTCCCGTCCGTACCCACGCCGTCTTCAACGGCGGACCCCCGCCCGCTGTTCCGCCCTGCGGCGTGATCCGGGTCACCGGTCCCGGGACACGGGCACCACGTCGGCCCACAGGTTCTCCGCCTGCAGCAGCAGCGTCCCGAGTACCGCCGCCTGCGCGGCCCCCTGGCCGGCGTGCTCGCGCAGACCGTCCTGCAACTGCCGGTGCAGCTCCTCCATCGTCTCCTCCGTCGCGTCCTCGGGACCGGAGCCCGTGTCCTCGCCCAGCAGCCGGGCGGCCTCCGCGTGGCAGGAGTCGCCGATCAGCCCCAGCAGCCGCGCGTACAGGTCGAGGACCGGCCCCTCCGGCGGGGCGGGCGTGCGGTGCTCGTCGGCGGCCACCGCCAGCGTCCGCGTGAGCGCCGTGATGTTCCCGGTGACCCGCTGCCACCGGTGGTCCTCGTCCTCGGGCGGCGCGGGCGGGGGCGCCCGGTGCAGCACCCGCAGCGGCCCGTACGTCAGGCGCAGGCTCTCCCGGCTCCAGGACCTGGCCGACGACAGCGCCTCGACGCGCCGCTGCAGCCGTGCCGCCTCGCTCGTCCAGCCGGCCGCGGTCTGCGCGTCCCACTCCGTCTCCCGCAGGTCGGCCGCGACGGTGTGCAGCACGTCGCCCGCCTCCCGGGGCAGCGCCGCGAGGTTCTCGCGCACGTCCCGCAGATGGATCGGCGGCAGCACGAACGCGTTCACCGCGATGCCGATGAGCGCGCCGAGTGCCGCCTGCCCCACCCGGTGCCCGACCGCGGACGCGGACACCGGTGTCCCCGCGGCCAGAACGAACACCGCCGTGGTGGCGGCGTAGACGCCCTGCCGGCCGAAGTGGGACCAGTTGCCGAGCAGCATCAGCAGCGGCAGCGACAGCGCCAGCGCACCCGTGTTGTCGTCCGTGATCGCCTGGGCCCCCGACGCCACCAGCGACCCGAGGCAGATCGCCGCGAACTGCTGCCCTCCCTGCCGCACGGAGCTGTACACCGTGGCCTGGACGAGCACCACCGCCACCCAGGGCGCCATCAGCGCCATCGGATCGCCCAGCCAGACACCGGCCACCGCCCACGCGAGCAGACCCGCGCCCGCGGCCTTCAGCGACTGGACGACCAGGTCGCGTTCCCGCCCGGGCCCCTGCCAGGCGGCCCGGACGGCCTGCCCGACGGCGACGGCCTCCCGCCGCACCCGGTCCAGCGGACGCGTCCCCCGCAGCATCTGCCTTCCGGCGGCCCGCCACCGGCCCCGGCGCCCCTCCGCGTCCTTCGCGCCCTCGCCCCCGGCCTCACGCCGGGCGGCGCGTTCCGTCTCCGTCATGCGGTCCACAGGCGCTCGACGGTCCCCACGATCACGTCCTCCCTCATGCCAGCGGGCTGTCCTCGAGCGAGGCCAGCAGGCCGGCCGGATCCGCGTACACCGCGTCGGCTCCCGCCTCCTCCAGGTCGGTGCGCGGCAGGCCCCCGCACAGCACGCCCACGCACCGCACCCCGGCCCTGCTGCCCGCCCGCATGTCCCACACCGTGTCGCCGACGAACACCGCCCGCCCGGCCGGCACCCCGGCCAGCTCCAGGGCGTGCTCCACCGGCTCCGGAGCGGGCTTGCCGGCGTCCACGTCGTCCGCGCTCGCGGTGGCGGTGATCGCGTCGTCCGCGCCGATCGCCCGCCGCAGCGCGTCCAGCTCCGCGCCGCCCGCCGAGGTGGCGAGGACGACCGTCCAGCCGTCGCCGGCCAG
Organism: Streptomyces sp. NPDC018947; assembly: GCF_044390505.1. NCBI lineage: Bacteria > Bacillati > Actinomycetota > Actinomycetes > Kitasatosporales > Streptomycetaceae > Streptomyces > Streptomyces sp. NPDC018947. The sequence continues at coordinate 743,521 of NZ_JBIRZD010000002.1, read as the reverse complement.
GCGCCGCAGCAGCTCACCGGCGTCCGGCAGCGCCGGCAGCCGGTCGAAGTACTGCCCGTAGAGGGCCTTGTGGGCGGCGCTGAGCTGCGCGTCCTGGTCGGTGTCCCGGTCCTCGCCCAGCAGATGGGCGATCAGGTCCGTGGAGGCCAGGCCCACGGCCCGGTGCACGGCGTGCATCGGCACCCGGTGCCCCGCCTGCCGGAAGGCCTCCCACCAGGTGACGACGTGCAGGTGATTGGTGTCGACGAGGGTTCCGTCGACGTCGAACACGGCCGCCCGTTCCATGCACATTCCCCTCTCGGTGCTGCGTGGGACCGCCGGGTACCACCTCAGCGGCCCGCCACTCCGGCCGGCGTACGGCCCTCGCGGGTCCAGGCCAGCAGCTCGTCGAGCGACCAGGCGGTCACCACCCGCTCGGCGGGCACCCCGCACTCCTCGGCCCGCGCGCAGCCGTTGATCTGCCAGTCGAGCTGCCCGGGAGCGTGCGCGTCGGTGTCGATGGAGAACAGCACGCCCGCGTCCAGGGCCCGGCGCAGCAGCCGCCGCGGCGGATCCAGCCGCTCCGGCCGGCTGTTGATCTCCACGGCCGTTCCCGACTCCGCGCACGCCGCGAACACCGCGTCCGCGTCGAACTCCGACTCCGGCCGCCCCCTGCCGGTCAGCAGCCGCCCGGTGCAGTGGCCGAGGACGTCGGCGTGCGGGTCGCGGACGGCGGCCACCATGCGCCGGGTCATCGAGCGGGCGTCCATGCGCAGCTTGGAGTGCACGGACACGACCACGACGTCCAGCCGTTCCAGAAGCCCGGGTTCCTGGTCGAGCGAGCCGTCCTCGAGGATGTCGCACTCGATGCCCGTCAGCAGCCGGAACGGCGCCCACGTCTCGTTCAGCTCCGCCACCACGTCGAGCTGCTCGCGCAGCCGCTCGGGGGACAGGCCGCGCGCCACCGTCAGCCGGGGGGAGTGGTCGGTGAGCGCCGCCCACTCGTGCCCGAGCGCCGCCGCGGTCCGGCCCATCTCCTCGATCGGGCTGCCGCCGTCCGACCAGTCGGAGTGCAGATGGCAGTCACCGCGCAGCCGGGCCAGCAGCTCCTGACCGCCCTGGGCCCGTGGGGCCCCGGCCTCGCCCTCCAGCTTCTCCAGGTAGCCGGGCACCTGTCCGTCCAGCGCCTCCCGCGCCACCTGCGCCGTCTTCGGACCGACCCCCTTCAGCGACTCCAGCGCCCCGGCCCGCCCCGCCCGCTCGCGCAGCTCGTCGGCGGGCAGCTCGCCGAGCACCCGGGCCGCGGTGCGGAAGGCACGCACGCGGTACGTCGGCGCCTGGGACCGCTCCAGCAGGAAGGCGATCCGCTCCAGCGCCGTGACGGGATCCATCGCCACCTCCTCGTCCGGCACCTCCAGGGTTGCCCAGCGGGCGGAGGAGCGCACCACGGCCGCGGTGGTTTGGCCCCGCCGCGCCCGGGTACTGCGACGCCCCGCCCCGAGACGCAGAGGAGGCCCGTCGTGCCCAGCCCCACACCGACCCGTCCCGAGGTGGCCGTCGTCACCGGCTCCGACTCGGGCATCGGCCGCGCCACCGCCGTACGCCTGGCCGAGGCCGGCATGGACATCGGCATCACCTGGCACACCGACGAGGAGGGCGCCGAACGGACCGCGCGGGAGGTCCGCGCCCTGGGACGCCGCGCCGAGACCGCCCGGGTGGACCTGACGCGGCTGCCGGAGGCGGCCGACACGGTGGACGGGCTGTGCGAACGCCTCGGCCGGATCGACGTACTGGTCAACAACGCCGGCACGGGCACCGCGACGCCCTTCCTCGACCTGGGTCTCGACGACCTGCGGCACGTCCTCGACGTCGACCTGGCCGGGCCCTTCCTGTGCGCGCAGAGGGCCGCACGGCGCATGATCCGCCAGGGCGGCGGCGGCCGGATCGTCAACGTCACCTCCGTGCACGAGCACCAGCCGCGGGTGGGCGCGGCCCCGTACTGCGCGGCCAAGGGCGGCCTCGGCCTGCTCACGCAGGTCATGGCGATCGAGCTGGCCGAGCACGGCATCACCGTCAACGCGGTGGCCCCCGGTGAGATCGCCACCCCGATGACCGGCCAGGAGGACACCGACCCGCACACCGAGCACCGCCCCGGCGTCCCCCTCGGCCGCCCCGGCGACGCCCGCGAGGTCGCCGCCGTCATCGCCTTCCTCGCCGGACCCGACGCCTCGTACGTCACCGGAGCGTCCTGGAGCGTGGACGGCGGGATGCTGCGCATGGGCCCGATGGCCGGGTCCCATCTGACCGGCGACGACTGGCGCAGGCCCTGAGCGGCACGCCCTCACGAGGCCGCTCGCGGCGTTTGCGGCCTACGCTCTATCCATGACCGAAATCGCGAGCCCGCACATCGGCAGTCCGCGGATCCTCGTGCTCGGGGTGCAGCCGGGCACGCCGCCGTTCCGGATCGTGGAGATCGACGGACAGGTGGTCGGAGAGGCGACGACCCTCATCGACGTACTCGAGGCCGCCGCCGCCTTCGGCATCAAGGTCCACGACCTCGACGACCCCGACGTGGTCCGCTGGGTGGGAGGGGACAAGTTCACCTGGACGCCGCACTAGACACGGCCCGGCCCGCCCGCGGGCCGTCGAGGCCGCAGCGCCCCGGTCCGGTCGCCTCGGGCGACGAGCAGGCGCAGGCCGAGATCCGCCGCGTCGAGGCCGGCGAGGTCGCTGTTGAGCTCGGCCCACCGGCCGGAGGCGAGGTCGTCGCCGAGGTGTCGCACCGCCCGCTGCTCGGCCTCGGGGCCCACCCTCGTCCACACCGACACCGCGCGGCGCACGTGATCCTCCAGATACGCCCCCGGCCGGCGCCGGTACGCCTCGAACAGGCCGTCGGCGCAGTCCCACGGGACGGGCACCGGCTCGACGCGGGCCCCGATCGCGTCGGCCATGCCGGCGAGCGCCGGCGAACTCGGGCAGGTAGTCGCGGGTGAGCCAGAACCGGCCCTGCCATCCGGGCTCGTCGGTGTCGAAGGTGAGCACCACCACCCGGCGGGCCACACGCCGCATCTCGCGCAGCCCCGCCATCGGGTCCCTCCAGTGGTGAACGGTGGAGACGGCCATCGCGACGTCGAAGGACCGGTCCCCGAACGGCAGGCTCTCCGCGGCGGCGGCCACGCACGGCGCCGCGCCGGCGGGCCGCTGCGCCCGCATGACCGCCGAGGGTTCCACCGCGGTCACCTCACGGTCGACGGGCTCGTAGGAGCCGGTGCCCGCCCCCACGTTCAGCACCGTCCGCGCGTCCCCGAGCGCGTCCCGGATCCGCGCGGCGATCCGCGGCTCGGTACGCCGTGTCGCGGTGTAGAAGCCGCCGATCGTGTCGTACAGCCGGGCACCGAGCAGCTCCAGTTGTTCCTCGGGTGTCACCCTCAGCCCCCTCGCCCGTGCCTCGAGTTCCCTGTCGATGGCCGCCACCATGGCGTCGGCGCGGTCACGCCGCTCCAGCAGCAGGTCACGCAGCCGGCGCAGATGCGCGACGGCGTCGGTGGACGGGTCGCCGACCAGTTTCCGCGACCTCGCGCAGCCCGAAGCCCAGCCGCCGGTAGGCCAGCACCTCGCGCAGCCGCTCCACGTCGCCCGCCGAATAGGCCCGGTACCCGGCCGCGGTCCGCGCCGACGGCCGGACGAGCCCGATCTCGTCATAGTGGTGCAGCGTGCGGACGCTCACGCCGGCCAGCCCGGCCACATGTCCCACGGTCCAGTAATCGTCCACGGCGACGAGTGTGCGGCCTCCCGCAGCGTGAGGGTCGAGCCGGCGCCGCGGCCTCAGGCGCGGGACCGGCGGGCGTGCACCGCGCGGCTCACGCGCCGGCCCACGAGCAGGTAACCGGCCAGCGCGCCCGCGCTGTTGAGGATCACGTCGTCGATGTCGAAGGCCCGCCCGGTGACCAGCGCGCCCTGCGCGAACTCCACCAGCAGCATCACCACGGCGGTCAGCAGCAGCACCCGCAGCACCCCGCGCGTGCGCGGAGCGACCACCGGCACGAGGACCCCGAAGGGGACGCCCAGCAGCAGGTTGCCGCCGATCTGCTTCACCGCGTCGCGCAGCGCGGGCTGGTCCAGATAGGCCCGCAGGGAACGGCCCGGACGCATGTTGGTGTGCGTCAGCGCCTCGGAGGCGGGGGAGGGGTGCAGCGTCAGCCGCGCCAGTACGACGGCGAACGCCACCATGAACACGAAGGCGCAGGCCATCGCCAGCAGGCGCAGCGGCAGGGCCAGCGGGCGCCGTTCGCGCCGGCCGGCGTCCTTCGGCTCGGCGGCGCGGGGGCGCGACAGGAAACGCGGTCGTGGGACGGCACGGGCCATTCGGTCCTCCAGTGGTCAACTTCCCCGCGTGAAGAGGCGGTTACCCGCGAAGGGGGTGACGATGCCGGAACGGGGCCGGGCGTGTGCCCCGGTTTTCCGCCGCCCCGCCGGGGCACTCCGGGCGGCGGGGCGCAGCGCGCCGCCCCCCGGCACCGCCCGCGCGGTGCTTGGATGACCGGCGAAGCCGGAACGAAAACCGCCAAGGGCGGCACAGCGGGCATCACGGACCGCCGGGCGCGGGGAACAGACCGTGGAGGTGGCGTGTGAAGGGGCGCGGGACACTCCTCGCCGTGGCCGAGACGGCCGCCTGGTGGGTTCTCCTCACCGCGCTGTGGCTCGTGTTCGTCGGCACCGTCGACACCCTGGAGTGCGCGGTGGGCGCCGTCGCGGCCGCCGTCGCGGCCCTCGCGGCACGCGGAGCACGGCGGGCGGTGTCCCGACGGTGAACGGCTGGGTCCTCGCGGCGGCCGTCGTCCTCACCGCGGGCGTCGGCACCACCCTGTGGGGCGTGGCCACCGGCCCCCTGCGCCGCCGCGCCGTGGCCCAGAACCTGTCCACCGCGCTCGCCTGCCCCGTCCTCCTGCTGCTCGCCCAGGGCTACGACCGCCCCGCGTACGTCGACCTCGCCCTCGTCCTCGCCCTCCTCGGCCCCGTCGGCACCCTCGTCTTCGCCCGGCTCCTCGCCGGCGAACTGGCCGCCGACCCGCCCTGCGCCCGCGGCCCGACCTGGGCGTCCGCCGCCCTCGGCGGCGGTGTCGTCGTCGCGGTGTGCGTGGCCGTCGGACCGAGCAGGGCCCTGGTGAAGCTGCTGGTCGTCGGCGTCCTGCTGATCGGCGGGAACCTCGTCGCCTCCAGGGCGCTGTCCGGCGGGGCGGAGGAGGCGCGCCATGACTGACGCGGTGATCGTCGTCGCCCTGCTGCTGGTCGCCGCGTCCGCCACGGCGGCGGTCACCACCCGCGACCCCGTGCGCCAGTCCCTCGTGCTCGCCGTCATGGGCGTCGTCCTCGCCGTGCTGTTCACCGTGCTCCAGGCTCCCGACGTCGGCCTGTCGCAACTGGCGGTGGGCTCCGCGCTGACGCCGCTGCTGTTGCTGCTGACGGTCCGCAAGGTCCGGCGCCGCGCCCGGCGGGACGAGGAGGGCGGACGGTGACCCGGCGCGTAAGGCTCTGGCTGGTCGCCACGGGCGGCGCGGGCCTCGCCGCGCTGCTCGTCGCCGCCTGCCTGCGGCTGCCCGGCTTCGGCGGCGACCGGCACCCGTACGGGGACCGGGCCGTAGAGGCGTCCCTGTCCCGGCACACCGCCAACACCGTCGCCTCCGTCAACTTCGACCTGCGGGCCTTCGACACCCTCGGCGAGCTGACCATCCTGTTCGCGGCCGTGCTCGGCTGCGTGGTCCTGCTGCGGCAGACCCGCGACGAGCACCGCGCCCGCCCCGAACCCGCCGACGTCGCACCCCCCGTGCGGCGCTACGCCCTGCTCGTCCTGCCCGTCGCCCTGCTGACCGGCCTCTACGTCATCGCCCACGGACAGCTCAGCCCCGGCGGCGGCTTCCAGGGCGGCGTCGTCGCCGCGACCGCCCTGCACCTGCTCTACCTGGGCGCCGACTACCACGCCCTCGAACGCGTCCGGCCCGTCGGCGTGTACGAGGCGGCCGACGCGGTCGCCACCTCGGCCTACCTCGTCACGGGCGTCGCGTGTCTGCTCGGCACCGGCTCCTTCCTCGCCAACACCCTGCTGCCCCACGGCACGTTCAACACCCTCTCCTCCGGCGGCACCGTCCCGCTGCTGAACGCCGCCGTCGGCATGGAGGTCGCCTGCGCCGTGGTCGTCCTGCTCGCCGGCTTCCTGGACCAGGCCGTCGAGATCGTCGACGAGACCGAGGACGACGGCAACGACCACGACAAGGAGCACGGGAAGTGAGACCGCTGTGACCGACGTGCTGCGCGTACTGCCCTACCTGGTCGCCGCATGGGTGTTCCTCGCCGGCTGCTACGGCCTGGCCACCAGCCGCAACCTCATCCACGCCGTCGGCTGCCTGTCCGTCTGCCAGGCCGCCACCTACGTGCTGCTCCTGGCCGTCGGCTACCGCGACGGCGCCACCGCCCCCGTGTTCTCCGACGTCCGGCCCGGCTCCCGGCCCGTGGTCGACCCCGTCGTGCAGGCGCTGGCCCTCACCGACGTCGTCGTCGGCGCCACCGTCACCGCCCTGCTGCTCGCCCTCGTCGTCCAGGTCGCCAAACGGCACGGCACGGTCGACCCCGACGAACTGTCCGAGCTGCGCGGCTGATGCGCCATCTGCTGCCCCTCCTCGTCGCCGTCCCGCTGCTCGGGGCCGCCCTGCTGGCCGCGCTGGGCCGCGTCGTGCCCCGGGTCGTCGCCGAGACCGTCGCCTGCGCGGTGGCGGGCGGCACCGCCGCGCTCGCCGTCGCCCTGCTGCCGCACGCCTCCCCGCCGCTGGTGGAGTGGGTCGGCGGCTGGGAGCCCGTGCGCGGCCACAGCGTCGGCATCGTCCTCGTCGGCGACGGTCCGGGCCTCGGCATGGCCGCGCTGGTCTCGCTGCTGACCCTGGCGGCCCTGGCGTACTCCTGGCGTTCCTTCGACGAGCCGCCGCACGGTCACGCCGGCGCTTTCCCGGCGCTGGTGCTGCTCTTCCAGGCCGGCATGTGCGGCTTCGCCGTCGCCGGGGACCTGTTCAACGCGTTCGTCTGGTTCGAGCTGATGAGCGTCGTCGCCTACGCCCTCACCGGCCACCGGGTCGAGGAGGCGAAGGCCGTGCAGGGCGCGCTCGCCTTCGCCGCCGTCAACTCCCTGGGCGCCTACGCCCTCCTGATGGGCATCGCGCTGCTGTACGCCCGCACCGGCGAGCTGTCCATGGCCGGGATCGGGCACGCCCTGGACGCCCAGGGGCCGCCCGACGCGCTGGTCCTCGCGGGGTTCGTCCTGGTGCTGACCGGCCTGCTGGTCAAGTCGGCGGCCGTGCCCTTCCACTTCTGGCTGCCCGACGCGCACGCCGTCGCCCCGACCCCCGTGTGCATGCTGCTGTCCGGCGTCATGGTGGAACTCGGCGTCTTCGGCGTGTGGCGCGTCCTCGACGGCGTCCTCTCCGGCCCCGGCGGCCTCCCCGCCGCCGACGTGGAGCGCGCCCTGACGGTGCTCGGGGTGCTGACGGCGGCCGTCGGCGCGCTGATGTGCTGGTACCAGCGGCACATCAAACGGCTGCTGGCCTGCTCGACGATCGCCCACACCGGCCTGTTCCTGCTCGGCGTCGGCGCCCTCACCCCCGAGGGCGACGACGGCGTCGCGCTGTACGTCGTCGGCCACGCCGGGGTGAAGGCCGCGCTGTTCGCCTGCACGGGCATCCTCCTGGACCGCTACGGAAGCGTCGACGAGCACGCCCTGCACGGCAGGGCCCGCCCGCTGCGCGCCGTCGCCGTGATGTTCGCGGCCGGGGCCCTGGGCCTGGCCGGACTCCCGCCGTTCGGCACGGCGCTCGGCAAGTCCGTCGCGGAGGAGGCCGTGGGCGCACCGCTCACCGTCGTGTACGTGGCGGCGAGCGCCGTGACCGCGGCGGCGGTGCTGCGGGTCGCGGCCCGCGTCTTCCTGGGCCTCGGCCCCCCGCCGCCGGACGCCGACCGGGTGCGCGGCCCCGACGCCTACGAGACGACCGGCAGCGGCGAGGAGCCCGAGACCGGGCGGCGCCTCGGGCGGGTCCCGGACACCATGACGGCCGTCCCCGCGCTGCTGCTCGCCGGGGCGCTCGCCGCCGGCGTCGTCCCGGGCTTCGGCGACGCGGTGGCCCGCGCCATGAGCGAGGCCGCCACCGCCGGGCTGGTGCACTCCTCCGTGCACTGGACGCCGCTCGGCGCCGGCCTCGGGCTGCTGTCCACCGTGCTGGCCGTCGCACTGGCCGCCGCGGCCGTCGCCCGCCCCGAGGCGCTGGGCGCGCCGGGCCGGATGCTCCCGCTGCGGCGGCTCCAGTCCGGGCACATCGGTGACTACGTCGCCTGGCTGCTGGTGGGGACGACGCTGCTGGCGGTGCTGGCCCTGCCGGCGATCCTCTCCGGCTGAGCGGCCTCACGGGCCTCAGGGGCCGTAGGTCACCCGCACCTCCTCGAAGCCGAGGGAGCGCAGCAGGCCCCGCAGCATGGCCGTGGTGTTGCCCTCGGCCCGCGCGGTCAGCCCGCTGTCCTTCGCCGCCTCGCCGATGTGCCGGGCGGCGAGCCTCTGCACGGCCTGTTCGCCGTTCGGGTTGTCCGAGAACAGGTCGCCGAGCCGGTCGAGGAGCCCGCGCTGCTTGGAGACCGCGTACGAGTGCTCCGGATCGAGGGCCGGTTCGCCGAGCGCGGCGTGCGGCAGCCGCAGCGTGGCCGAGGTGCGGTCCTCGTTCACCGTCACGTCGTCCTCGCCCACCTTCCCGAGGTCCACGTAGGCGTCGACGGTCCCCGCGCCGACGTACAGGGTGCGGGTGCCGCGGATCGCGTCGGGCAGGAACCTGGTGTCCTTCTCCAGGTCCACGACGACCTGGAAACTGCCGGACGCGGCCTCGTAACGGCTGAGGTCCCGTACGGACTTCAGCAGCGCGGGCCCCGACCGGTCGTGGGTCTCGGAGCCGAACAGGTCCTTCAGCCCCGGTACGACGCTCAGCCGCAGACCCGCGAACAGGACGGCGAGCACCAGCACGACGGCGCTCACCGCCTTCGCCCAGCCGGGCACGCGCCGAGGGAGGTGCCTCATGGGAGTCGTCATGGCGACGGTCCTCCTTCCTGCTGTCCGGATGCCCGCCATCTCCCCCGTCAGACAGCCGGGTTGGCGTCGCCGCACGGGTGAGGGGCGGGCTCAGCGCGGCCTCAGCGGACGGTCCGCCGTCGGGCGGGACGACCAGACCGCCTCCCCGCGCGTGAGCCCCGGCAGCCGCAGTTCGGCCTCCCGCACCCGCCTGGCCGGCAGCTCGCCGGTGATCAGCCAGGCCGGATCGCCCCCCGTCGTGCCGGTGAAGTCCGCGCCCAGCGACGCGAGATGGGCGGTCACGGAGGCCAGGGCGTCGGGCGGGACCTCGGCCTCGAACGCGTGGTACGGCTCGTGGAGCACCGTGCCCGCCCGCCGCAGCGCCCGGCGCAGCACGATCGGGGTCAGCCCGCGGAAGTCGGCGGCCGTGCTGACCGGCGAGCAGAATCCGGAACGGATCAGTGTCACCCGGTAGTCGGTGACGGCGGCGCCGCTCAGGCCGTTCAGCAGCGTGGCGTGGACCGTCTCCTCGACGGCCTGGTGGAAGGCGCGGGGGAGCGCGCCGAGCTCCGTCTCGTAGGCGAACACCCCGCCCGAGCCGCGCGGTCCCGGCTCGACGCGCAGTCCGATCGTGGCCCAGTAGCGGGTGTGGTCGTGCCAGGGCAGCTCGTCCACGGCCTCACCGGTGCCGGCCGGGCGCTCCAGGAACCGGACGCGGCCCGGCGAGAACTCCGCCTCGATGCCGAAGTCCCCGGCCAGGGTCGCCGCGAGCACCTCCATCTGGACCTCCCCGTACAGCAGCAGGGCGGTGGCGCCGGACTCCGCCGGCCGGGCGTGCAGCAGCGGGTCCTGGTCGGCGAGGGCGAGCAGCGCCGACCGCAGCGGCGCCGCCTGCTCCGGGCGCCGGGCCCGCACCAGGGTCTCCAGCGTCGGCGGCGCGAACTGCGGGGCGCCGCCGACGGCGTCGCCGAGCCGGTCGCCGACCCGCACGGACGGGCCGGACAGGGCCGCGATGTTGCCGGCGGTGAGCGTGCCGGACCCGCCGACCACGTCGAGGCGGGTCACCCGGCCGGCGACCTCGCCCGTCCGGCCGTCCGCCTCGCGCCGCAGGAAGGTCAGCCGCTGACGCGGGCGCACCTCGCCGTCGTACAGGCGCAGATACGCCGTCCGCTCGCCGCCCGGTCCGGGGCGTACGGCGAACACCGTGCCGCGTGCCGGGCCGGGTCCGGCCGCCGGGGCGGGGGAGGGGACCAGCCGGACCAGGCCCTCGACCAGCTCGGCGACGCCCTGGCCCCCGAGCGCGGAGCCGAAGTACAGCGGGTGGAACGAGCCGTCGGCGGTACGGGCGGCGAGCGCGGTCCGCACCTCGCCGGCGGTGGGCCGCGGGCCGTCCACGACCGCCGCCAGCATGTCCGTGTCCACCTCGGCCAGCGCCTCGGCGGTACGGGCGCGGACCGCGGGATCGGTCAGGAGCAGCGGCCGCACCCGCGCGGCGGGAGTGCCGAGCCCGTCCGTGACCTCGCTCAGCGGCGCGATGTGCGGGGTGAGCCGGCGCCGGATGTCGGCGAGCAGGTCACCGGTGCGGGCGCCGGGCCGGTCGATCTTGTTGACGAAGACCAGCGTGGGCAGCCGCAGCCGGCGCAGGGTGCGCATCAGCACGCGCGTCCGCGCCTGGACGCCCTCCACCGCGGACAGCAGCAGCACCGCGCCGTCCAGGACCTCCAGGGCGCGCTCGACCTCGGCGACGAAGTCGGAGTGCCCGGGGGTGTCGATCAGGTTGACCTGGGTGCCGCCGACGGTGAACGCGGCGACGGCCGAGCGGATCGTGATGCCGCGGCGGCGCTCGATCTCGCCGTCGTCCGTACGGGTGTCACCGGCGTCGACGCTGCCGAGGCGGTCGACGGCGCCGTGGTCGAACAGCAGCCGCTCGGTGAGGCTGGTCTTACCGGCGTCGACGTGGGCCAGAATTCCGATGTTCAGGGTGTGCATGCGGGGTCGAGTCCTCGAGAACCGTGGGCCGGAAGGGGCACTGGGTGATGTCGAGGAGTCGGCGCATGCGAGGGATCCTGACCTGAGGGAACACGGACGGCGTCATCATGGCCCCTGCCCCCGGTTCCGCCGCAACCGGATTTCCGTAAGCTGAGGATTCCGGCCGGACAGGATCACGCGAGGAGCGGTCCGTGCGAGACATCGCCGTCTTCAGCGGTAGTGCCCATCCCGAGCTGGCCGAGGAGGTCTGCGCCCATCTGGGGGTGCCCCTCAGCCCGACCCGGGTCAGCCGGTTCGCCAACGACTGCCTGGAGGTGCAGCTACGGGCCAACTGCCGCGAGCGGGACGTCTTCCTGGTCCAGCCGCTGGTCAAGCCGGTCCAGGAGCACCTCGTCGAGCTGCTGCTGATGTGCGACGCGGCGCGCGGGGCGTCGGCGGGCCGCATCACCGTCGTCATGCCGCACTACTCCTACGCCCGCTCCGACAAGAAGGACGCGCCCCGCATCTCGCTCGGCGGGCGCCTGGTGGCGGACCTGCTGGTGGCGGCCGGCGCCGGCCGGGTGCTCGCCATGACCCTGCACTCGCCCCAGGTGCACGGTTTCTTCCCGGTCCCGGTCGACCACCTGCACGCGCTGCGCGAACTCTCCGCGCACTTCCGCCGGTACGACCTGTCCCGCACCACGGTCGTCTCGCCGGACCTCGGCAACGCCAAGGAGGCCGCCGCGTTCGCCCGGATGCTCGGGGCGCAGGTCGCGGCCGGCGCCAAGCAGCGCTTCGCCGACGACCGGGTCAGCATCAGCACCGTGATCGGGGACGTCACCGGGCGCGACGTGATCGTGCTGGACGACGAGATCGCCAAGGGCAGCACGGTGCTGGAACTGCTCGACCGGCTGCGGGAGCAGGGGCCGCGCACCATCCGGCTGGCCTGCACGCACGGGCTGTTCGCGGACGACGCGCTGGACAAGCTCGGCGAACAGAGCGACGTGCTGGAGATCGTGTGCACCAACACCGTGCCGGTCCCGGCGGACCGGCACCCCGAGAAGCTGCGGGTGCTGTCCATCGCCCCCGCGCTCGCCGAGGCCGTGCGCCGCATCCACAACGGCGAGTCGGTCAGCGCCCTGTTCGATCCTCCGGCGTCGGACTGACGCCGAGCACCTCCTCCAGGGTCGGCCGCGGGGGCAGCAGCCGCGCGAGCCCGGTGATCCGCAGCATGCGCAGGGTCAGCGGGTGGGCGCACACCAGGTGCACCTGCCCGCCGCCCTCGAGTACCTGGCGACGGGCCCGGTACAGCAGCCGCAGCCCGGAGCAGTCGAAGAACTCGATCCCGCCGAGGTCGAGCACGACCCGGGCGCCGGGCCGCCCCGTCTCCCGGTCCAGATGCGGGCCGATCTCGGCGGCCGACGCGATGTCGATCTCGCCGATGAACTCCAGCACGGTGTGCCCCCGGTCGCGCCGGACGCGCAGATGCCGGGTGAGCGACGCGGGTTCCTGCCGCACGACGACAACGCCTCCAGCCGATTCCGGGGGCCAACTGCCCAGCCTCACTCGAAAGTTACCCCGGTCGAGCGAATTTGAGCATGCTCGATTGACATATGTCATCGATTTCTCACAGCGGGGCCCGTCAGTCGACCACGAGCACCAGCTTCCCCGTCGTACGGCCGCTCTCGCCCAGCCGGTGGGCCTCGGCGGCCTCGGCCAGCGGGAACGTCCGCTCGATCGTGGGCCGCAGCGCGCCCGACTCGACCAGGCCCGCGATCTCCTGGAGGTCGGCGCGGTCCGCGTCCACGAGCATCCGCACCGCGCGCACCCCGAGCCGCTCGGCCTCCTCGTAGAACTCGTCCGAGCCGACCGGCAGGATCGACACCACGATCCCGCCCGGACGCAGCACCCGCAGGGACCGCAGCGACGTCTCGCCGCCGAGGGTGTCCAGGACGACGTCGACGTCCTTCACGGCCTCGGTGACGTCCGTCTCCCGGTAGTCCACCGGCTCGTCCACACCGAGGGAGCGCAGGAACTCGTGCTTGCCCGCGCTCGCGGTGCCGATCACGTACGCGCCCCGGGCCTTGGCGATCTGCACCGCCACATGGCCCACGCCGCCGGCCGCCGCGTGGATCAGCACCCGCTGCCCCTGCCGCACTCCGGCCCGCTCCACCAGCGCCTGCCACGCCGTCAGCGACACCAGCGGAAGCGCGCCCGCCTGCACGTGGTCGACCGCGGCCGGCTTGCGGACGAAGGTACGGGCGGGCGCCGTGACGTACTCGGCGTGGGAGCCGTGGCCGAACGGGTAGGACAGCATGCCGAAGACCTCGTCGCCGGGCCGGAACGCGGCGACCCCGATGCCCACCGCCTCCACGACGCCCGAGACGTCCCAGCCCAGGACGAAGGGCGGTTCGCCGAGGAAGCCGCCGTTCGCGCGGTGCTTCCAGTCGGTCGGGTTCACCCCGGCGGCACGCACCCGCACCAGCACCTCGTTCGGGCGCGGTTCGGGCCGCTCCAGCCGTACCTCTCGCAGTACCTCGGGACCGCCGAGGGTGTCCTGGCTGACGGCCCGCATCGTGTTCACATCGCTCATGACGCCCCAGCCTGCCGGGCGGTGGCTCCCGGAGAAACGGCATGATTGCCATGCTCCGATAGAATCGTGCCATGCGGCATGAGCAGCGCCCGGCCGGGCGGACGGAACGGGTCGTGGTCCTGGCCCTCGACGGCGTCTACCCCTTCGAGCTGGGCATCCCCAGCCGGATCCTCGGCGCCGCCGACGACCGCTACGAGGTGCTGACCTGCACCGTCGACGGCCGTCCGGTGCGCACCAACGCCGACTTCACCATCACCGCGGACCACGGCCCCGAGGTGCTGGACTCGGCCGGCACGGTGGTCGTCCCGGCCGTCTCGCCCTCGCTGGTCACCGGGGAACCGGACCCCGCGGTCATGGCCGCTCTCGCCCGCGTACGACCCGACGCCCGCATCGTCTCCATATGCACCGGCGCCTTCGTCCTGGCCGCCGCCGGGCTCCTCGACGGACGCCGGGCGACCACCCACTGGCGGCTGGCCGACCTGTTCCGCCGCACGTACCCGCACATCCCCCTCGATCCGGACGTGCTCTTCGTGGCCGACGGCCGCGTCGTCACCTCGGCGGGCGCGGCCTCCGGTGTCGACGTGTGCCTCCACCTCGTGCGCGAGGACCACGGCAGCGAACTGGCCAACAAGGTCGCCCGCCGCTGCGTGGTCCCGCCCTTCCGGGACGGCGGACAGGCGCAGTACATCGAGCAGCCGGTGCCCGAGCAGGGCGCCGCGAGCACGGCGGCGACCCGCGCCTGGGCGCTGGACCACCTCGACGAGCCCCTGACGCTGGCCGATCTCGCCGCGCACGCCCGGATGAGCCTGCGCACCTTCGCCCGGCGATTCCACGACGAGGTGGGCGTCAGCCCGGGCCGCTGGCTGATCCAGCAGCGCGTCGCCCGGGCCCGGCATCTGCTGGAGTCCAGCGACCTCCCGGTCGACCGGATCGCCGGCCGCGTCGGCTTCGCCACCGGTGCCTCGCTGCGGCAGCACCTCCAGGCGTCGATCGGCGTCTCGCCCCAGGCGTACCGCCGTACGTTCCGCGCCGCGGCCGGTGCTTGACGCCCAGTCACCTCGTCTGTGGGCGGCCCGGGTTGACCGGACGCCGACTGAATCCGCCGGGCCGGGACATCCGCAAGGCAAGGGGCCGCGGGACACGAGCGTCCCGTGCCCGGAATCCTTCGGAGGAGACATGGCACTGGTCAACGCGGGCGTCGTGGTGCTCGACTGCGCGGAACCCGAGAGGCTCGCCGAGTTCTACAAGGGCCTGCTGGGCGCGGTGGAGACCGAGGCGACCGCCAACCGCATCGAGATCGGGGGACCCGGCGGCTTCCGCATGGCGTTCCGCCGGGACGTCAACGCGACCCCGCCGAGCTGGCCCCGGCCCGAGAACTCCCTCCAGGCCCACCTGGACTTCGTGGTGGACGACCTGGACGCTGCCGAGCGCGGCATCGTGGGACTCGGCGGGCGTCCGCTGGAGGCGAAGGACGCGGCGGGCCCGCACGAGGAGCGCGGCTTCTCCGACCCGGCGGGCCACTCCTTCACCCTGCGCCGCGACACGACGCCGACGGCACCCAAGCAGGGCTGAGACCCCGCGGCCGGGTGCCGCCGGCGTGGCGCGCGTGCCGGGCGGCCGGACTGCCTCCGGTCAGTCCCGACCCTTCCTGTCGGCGGCCGGCCAGACACCGGTCGAACGCTCGATGGCCTTGGCGCCCGTCCGGTCCAGGGCGCTGCGCACCACGGCGAAGATGGCGCCCTGGACCGCGGCGGCCAGCAGGATCTCGCCCCAGCCGCGGTCCGGGTCCAGCGCGTCCGGCGCGTCGTCCTCGTGCCGGAGCACCTTCCACGTCTTCTGGAAGGCCATCCCGGCCAGTGCACCGCCGGCCCAGCCCAGGACGAAGCCGACGGGCTTGTAGGCCAGCGGGAGCTTCTGCTTCTTCTTCTTGCCCACGTGGGTCTCCTTGAGTTCGAGTCGGGGAACGGGACGTCGGGATGCGGGGCCCCGGGTCAGGGCCTGCCGCGGGCCGGCACCTCCTCCTGGGCGCGCACCGGTCCGGGAGGCGTGCCGTCGCCGAACGGGCGTCCGCCCAGCTCCTGCCGGTGATGCGGGGTGAGCCAGCCGGACAGGTCCGGGCCGACGGGCACGATGCCGGTCGGGTTGATGCCGGTGTGGACCTGGTAGTAGTGGCGCTTGATGTGGTCGAAGTCGACGGTGTCGCCGAAGCCGGGCGTCTGGTACAGATCGCGGACGTACGCCCACAGCACCGGGTTCTCCGCCAGCTTCCAGCGGTTGCACTTGAAGTGGCCGTGGTAGACGGCGTCGAAGCGCACCAGCGTCGTGAACAGCCGGATGTCGGCCTCCGTGATCGTGTCCCCGACCAGGTAGCGCTGCCGTTCCAGCCGGGGCGTCAGCAGGTCGAGCCGCCGGAACACGCCCTCGCAGGCGGCCTCGTACTCCTCCTGGCCGGTGGCGAAGCCCGCCCGGTACACGCCGTTGTTGACGTCCTCGTAGACGCCCGCCATCACCTCGTCGATCTCGTCGCGCAGGGCGTGCGGATACAGGTCGGGCGCGCCCGGCCGGTGCAGGGACGTCCACTCGGTCGCGAGATCGAGGGTGATCCGCTGGAAGTCGTTGGTCACCAGCTTCCCGCTGGGCACGTCCACGATCGCCGGCACGCTCACCCCGCCGGGGTAGCCGGTCTCCCGCTTGTCGTAGGCCTCGCTGAGGAAGCGGATGCCGAGGACCGGGTCACGGCCGTCCGGGTCCAGGGTGAACCGCCAGCTCCGGTCGTCCTGGACCGGGTCCGCGACCGCCAGCGACAGGGCGTCCTCCAGCCCCAGCAGCCGCCGGGAGACCAGGGCCCGGCTCGCCCACGGGCAGGCGCGGCTGACGACTAGCCGGTAGCGTCCCGCCTCCACCGGCCAGCCGTCCCGGCCGTCGGCGGTGATCCGGTCCGCGAAGTGGCTCCTGGACCGCTTGAACGCTTTCCTGCCGTAGGCGCTGTTGCCGGCCGTCCCGCCGTCGCCGCCGCTCATCGGACGTACCTCCCTGTCGTCGCCGTGCCCTGGTGAACGCGTTCCCAGTTTTCTGCCGTCGGCACTGCCCAGCCACCCCACGCGGCGGGTGTGAGCCGGGCCGCGGCAGGGCAGTCGGCGAATCGTGAGCCGGACACCTGCGGACAGGACAGCGAACGAAGGACACGCCGACGGAGAGGCGGACCGCCCCACGGAACCCGACAAGGGCGGCGCGACGGACGGCAGGAGACGCGGCGAGGGGGACGGAACCACGGACGGCCGGACGGACGGCGAGGCGGACGCGACGACGGACGGCGAGGCGGGCGGAAGGGCGGACGGCGGCGCGACGGACCGCGGGGCCGACCGCAGGACGCGGATCACCGTGCTGGTGGCCCTCGGCGCCAACCTGGTGATCGCGGTCGCCAAGGCGATCGGCGGCCTTCTCGCGGGATCCCCCGCTCTGCTGTCCGAGGCGGCGCACTCGGTCGCCGACAGCCTGAACGAGGTCTTCCTCCTCGCCGCGCTGCGCCGCAGCCGCCGCCCCGCCGACCGCCGCCATCCCTTCGGCTACGGCAAGGAACGGTTCTTCTGGTCGCTGCTGGCCGCCGTGGGCATCTTCGTCATGGGCGGCTGCTTCTCCTTCTTCCAGGGCGTCGAGGCTCTGCGCACCGGCGCCGAGGAGAAGCTCAGCGGTTACGTCGCCGGCCTGATCGTGCTCGGCGTCGCCCTGCTCGCCGAGGGCGCCTCGCTGGTACGGGCCCTGCACCAGGTGCGCAAGCAGGGCGGTGCCGCCGCCGGGATGCGCGACCCGGCCCTGCGCACCGTCGTCGCCGAGGACGGCACGGCGGTGCTCGGCGTCACCCTCGCCATGGCCGGCATGGCCCTGCACATGGTCACCGGACAGGTCGCGTGGGAGGCCGGCGCCTCGCTCGCCATCGGCGCGCTGCTCGTGTACGTGGCCTACCGGCTGGGCCGCGAGGCCCGCGACCAGTTGATCGGCGAGGCCGCGGACCCGGAGGCGAGCGGCCGGATCCGCGCGCTGCTGCGCGCACAGCCGGAGATCGACAGCGTCGAGGCGCTGTTCACCATGAAGACGGGCCTCGACTCCGCGCTGGTGGCCGCCCGCGTCGACCTGGTGCCCGGTCTGGACAGCGAGCGGGTGGAGGAGGTGTCCGTGCGCATCAAGAGGTCCATCGCGCACACCGTGCCCGAGGCCCGGCAGATCTTCCTCGACGTCACCGACCGGCCCGCGGGCGAGGCAGCGCAAAGCCCCGCCGCGACGGGGGAACGCGGCGGGGCCTGACCCACGGGTGCCCGGCGACGGCCGAACCATGCGCGCGGGTGCGGTGCGTTCCCCGTTCCGGTCAGCTCCCGCCGGCCGGCTCCAGGACGAACACCGGGATCTCCCGCTCCGTCTTCTCCTGGTACTCGGCGTACGGCGGGTAGGCCGCGACGGCGCGCTCCCACCACTGGGCCTTCTCCGCGCCGGTGACCTCACGGGCCGTCATGTCCTGCTTCACCGGGCCGTCCTGGAGCTCCACGTGGGGATCGGCCTTGACGTTGTGGTACCAGACCGGATGCCTGGGGGCCCCGCCCAGCGAGGCGACCACGGCGTAACGCCCCTCGTGCTCGACGCGCATCAGCGGCGTCTTGCGGATCTTGCCGGTGCGGGCGCCGCGCGTGGTCAGCACGATCACCGGCAGACCCGTGTCCGCGAGGGTCCCCCCTTTCGTGCCGCCGGAGCTCTCGTACAGCTCCACCTGCTCGCGCACCCACTTCGTCGGGCTGGGTTCGTACTCGCCCTCAAGAGGCATGGTTTCCGTCCCATTCGTCGCGTCGTACGGCTGACCGGCACCGCGGTGCGTCCTCGTGCGGTGCACCTCCATCCCTACCGCATCCGGCCCGCGAACCCCCGGCACCCGCGCGGCGCAGCTCCCCTTGCCCGGCAGACCGCCCCGCCCCGCGCAGCATCCGGGCCGCCTCGCGCGCCTCCCGCGCCGGTTCCGTACCGCCGGGAGGCCCGCCGCCATGCCTCCTCGGCCGGAGGGAAGAGCTTTCCGCCCACCGCGGTTGACGGTCCGGCGCGGCGAGTAGGGTTGCGGCGTGACCCGACCGGCCCCCACCACCGAGAAGCCCTTCCTCTACGTCGTCGTCTGCGCCGCGGGCGCGGCCGACGGCGTCGGCGAACTGATCGCCGAGGCCCGGCGCCGCGGCTGGGAGGTCGGCGTCCTCGCGACGCCGGTCGCCATGGGCGGCTTCTTCGACACCGAGGCCGTGGAGGCGGCGACCGGCCGCGCGATCCGCTCCGCCTGGCGCCGGCCCGCCGATCCGCGCCCCTTTCTGGCGCCCGACGCCGTCGTGGTCGCGCCCGCGACCTTCAACACGATCAACAAGTGGGCCGCCGGCCTCGCCGACACCCTCGCCGTGGCCACCCTGTGCGAAGCCAGTGGCCTCGGAATTCCCGTCGCCGTACTGCCGTGCGTGGCCGACGCCCTGGCCGCCCACCCCGCCTACCGCGAGAGCCTGACCCGGCTGCGCGGCATGGGCGTGCGCTTCGCCGACCCGTACGCGGGACCGGGCCCGGGGGACGGCCGCCGCCGGGCGATCGCCTGGGAGCGGGCCCTGGACCTGCTGGAGGAGCGCTGACCCGTCGAGGGTCCGCGTCCGCCCGAGGACGTACGCTCCCCCCGTACCGATCCTGAAGGCGGGAGCAGCAACGATGCAGTACGTGAAGCTTGGTTCGACGGGTCTGGACGTGTCGCGGATCTGCCTGGGATGCATGACCTACGGTGTCCCCGACCGCGGCACGCACGAGTGGACGCTCGACGAGGAGGCCTCGCGCCCGCTGATCCGGCAGGCGCTGGAGGCCGGCGTCACCTTCTTCGACACGGCCAACGTCTACTCCGACGGCACCAGCGAGGAGATCGTCGGCAAGGCGCTGCGGGACTTCGCGCGCCGCGACGACGTCGTGCTCGCCACCAAGGTGCACGGCCGGATGCGGCCCGGACCCAACGGCGCCGGACTGTCCCGCAAGGCGATCATGACCGAGATCGACCACAGCCTCCGGCGCCTGGGCACCGACTACGTCGACCTCTACCAGATCCACCGCTTCGACCCCGAAACGCCCGTCGAGGAGACGATGGAGGCGCTGCACGACCTGGTGAAGGCCGGCAAGGTGCGCTACATCGGGGCCAGTTCGATGTACGCCTGGCAGTTCTCCAAGATGCAGTACACCGCCGAGCGGCACGGCTGGACGACGTTCGTCTCCATGCAGAACCACTACAACCTCCTCTACCGCGAGGAGGAGCGCGAGATGCTGCCGCTCTGCGCCGACCAGGGCGTCGGCGTGCTGCCCTGGAGCCCGCTCGCCCGCGGGCGGCTCACCCGCGACTGGGGGACCGCCACCGGACGCAGCGCCACCGACACCTTCGGCAGCACCCTCTACCAGGAGGGCGACCGCGCCGTCGTCGAGGCCGTCACCCGCATCGCCGAGCAGCGCGGCGTGCCGCGCGCCCAGGTCGCCCTCGCCTGGCTGCTGCACCAGGACACGGTGACCGCCCCGATCATCGGTGCCGCCAGGCCGCGGCACATCGAGGACGCCGTGGCGGCGGTCGAACTCGCGCTCACCGACAAGGAGCTGGAGGAACTGGAGCGGCCCTACGCCCCGCACCCGATCGCCGGTCACTGACCGCGCGGGCGCCCGGCGCTCACGGACCGGTCCCGGCCTCCAGGGCGGTGACGGACACCTGCGACGCGTTGCCGCCCACCGGGACCTCACCGGCGGTCCACCGCACCGTGAGCGGGTCCCGCTCGTCCGGCGGCGTGACGAGCAGCGTCGCCGGAGTGGCCGTACGGGCGCCGCTGATCTGCGGGCTGGAGAACGACAGTCCGGCCCACGCGCTGCTGCCCGGCGTCAGCGTGACCGTCCGCGGTGACGCGGGGGCGCGGTGCGGGTCCGGGCCGAGCTGCTTGCCGGACGCGTCCACGAAGGCGGCGCCCGGATAGCCGTGCACGGTGCAGGTGCGCTGCGAGATGTTGGTGAGCACGACCGGGAAGTTCCGCTGTCCGGCACCGGGATCGACGCGGCCGACCGAGGCGCGCAGTTCGGACGTGTGGCAGCGGCCGTCGGTGCGGGCGGAGGCGGACGCGGATCCGGCGGCCGTGGCGCCCGGCACGGTGCCGGCCGACGGCCCGCCGCCCGTGTCGTGCGGGGCGGCCGAACCGCTGGTCGCGGCGGCCGTGGTGTCGGCCTGTCCGGAGCGGGGCGCGCCCGCCGTGCCGTTCTGGGTGCCGCAGGCGCTCAGCACGCCGAGCACGGCCACCGTGCTCGCCAGCAGGGCCGTCCCGCGTACGGGCTGGGACCTCTTCGCCATCGCTGCTCCACACTCCCGTGAGGTTCGTCGCGCACGGCCCGGCGCGGGCGCCGTACGCCCTGCCTTGACGAGTGTCCCGCGGCACGGGCCGGGAAACCGCGGCTCACCCTTCGTCGATCAGTGCCAGTTCCGCCCAGATCGTCTTGCCCTCGGGGGTGTGCCGGCTGCCCCAGCGCTGGGTGAGCTGGGCCACCAGCAGCAGACCGCGCCCGCCCTCGTCCCACGTCCTGGCCCGGCGCAGGTGCGGCGCGGTGTGACTGGTGTCGGAGACCTCGCAGATCAGCGTCGACGCGTCGTGGATGAGCCGCAGCCGGATGGGCGGCGATCCGTACCGGATGGCGTTGGTGACCAGCTCGCTCACCACCAGTTCGGCGGTGAACGACGCCTCCAGCAGCTCCCATTCGGACAACTGGTCGAGGACCTGCTTGCGGATCGGCGCGACCAGCGACGGGTCGGCGGGAATGTCCCAGGTGGCGACCTGGCCGGTGGGCAGCCCGCGGGTACGGGCCAGCAGCAGCGCCACGTCGTCGGCGGTGCCGCCCGCCGGGAGCAGGGCGTGCAGGACCCGGTCGCAGGCCGCGTCCAGCGTGCCGGCGGGGGCGGCCAGCGCCTCGCGCAGCACCTCCTGGCCGGCCTCGGCGTCCAGGCCCCGGCTCTTGACCAGCCCGTCGGTGTAGAAGGCGAGCACGCTGCCCTCGCCCAGGTGCAGTTCGGCGGACTCGAACGGCAGGCCGCCCACGCCGAGCGGCGGTCCCGAGGGCAGCTCGACCCGCCGGGGCGCCTCGCCGGGCGGGATCAGCAGGGGCGCCGGATGCCCGGCCCGGGCCAGGGTGCAGTTCCGGGACACCGGGTCGTACACCGCGTACAGACAGGTGGCGCCGACCTCGCCCGTGTCGTCGCCGCCGGACTCCTCCGACAGCCGGACGACCAGGTCGTCCAGGTGGGTGAGGAGTTCGTCCGGGGCCAGGTCGATGTCGGCGAGGGTGCGCACGGCGGTGCGCAGCCGGCCCATGGTGGCCGATGCCTGGATGCCGTGGCCGACGACGTCCCCGACGACCAGCGCCACCCGCATCCCGGAGAGCGGGATGATGTCGAACCAGTCGCCGCCCACCCCCGAGCGGGCCGCCGGGAGATAGCGCGAGGCCGCCTCCACCGCGGCGGTCGGGGGCAGCCACCGGGGGAGCAGACTGCGCTGGAGCATCAGCGTCGTCTCGCGCTCGCGGGAGTAGCGGCGGGCGTTGTCGATGCAGACGGCGGCGCGGGCGCTGACCTCCTCGGCGAGCAGGACGTCGTCGTGGGTGAAGGCGTAGGGGTGCCGGTACCGGGTGAAGACCGCGATGCCCAGCGTGGTGCCGCGGGCCTGGAGCGGCACGGACATCGTGGAGTGGATGCCGAACTCCTCGACGCGTTCCAGGCGGACGGGGTCCCAGCCCCGGAACTGCTCGAGGTCCCCGGAGGGCACCGCGGCCACGACCGTCTGGCCGGTGACCAGGCTCTCGGCCTGCGGGGAGCCCGCCGGGTAGAGGTCGAGCCGGCCCGGCTCCGCCACCGCCTCCGGGCAGCCCGGGTTGACGGACTGGTGGGCCGTCCGGCGCAGGGTCACCGGCGGCGTCGGTGCCCGGACGGGCTCGCCGCCGTGCTCCTGAGGGTCCAGCAGGTCGACGCTGACGAAGTCGGCGAGCGCCGGGACGCACACGTCGGCCAGCTCCTGCGCCGTGCGGGTGACGTCGAGCGTGGTGCCGATGCGCACACTGGCCTCGTTGACCAGTTGCAGCCGTTCCCGGGCGAGGTGCTGCTCGGTGAAGTCGTGGGCGCTGACGCAGACCCCGCGCACCCGGCCCTCCGGGTCGGTGAGCGGGGCGATCCTGGCGAGCCAGGCGTGGGCGCGGCTCTCGCCGGGGGCCTTGAGATGCGTGTGCATGTCGTGGCCGCGACCGGTGTCGAGGACGTCGCGCATGTGCTCCTCGAGTTCCGCGGAGTGCGGCCGGCCGCCGACGTCGGTGGCCCTCAGCCCGCGGATGCGGTCCGCGGGCAGTCCGAGGAGCCGGGCCATCGCGTCGTTGACGCCGCGCAGCCGCAGCCGGTCGTCGAAGATGAGCGTGGCGCAGGGCGACTGGGTCAGAGCGGCCCTGATCAGCGGGTCGTCCGGCTGGTCGGGGCCGGGGTCGAGCGGAGTGACGGCGAGCCAGGTGCCCGGGCCGCCGTCCCCGGGGGGCCTGCGACGGGCGAGCACCCACACGGACACTGTGTGCCCGTCGCGGTGGCGCAGCGCCAGGGTGCCGCACCAGCGCTGGTCGCCGGGCCGGGGCGCCGGGGGCTCGGTGCCGTCGGCCAGCAGTTCGGCGGCGGGACGCCCCACGACGTCCGCGGCGGGGTGCCCCAGCAGCAGACGCGCGCCCTCGTTCCACTCCCGCAGTGTGCCGGAGTCGTCGACGACGACGCGGGCCGCGGCGGCATCGTCGTACGGGTTGACCGGACTCATCGTCGCCACTCCATTGCGCACACTCACAGTGATCAGCGCGTCACCTGGTCACCAGCGTAGTGCGTCCGGGCTCCGCGCGGACCCGAACCACCCGTCCCGGGGGCCCTGCGGGAGGGCGCCCCCACCGGCGGGACGGCGCGGGCGTCCCGGACGGTTCTCGGCCCGGCGGACCGGGCCCGCCGGACCGGGGTACCGCCGCACTACGGTGCTGACCTGGCGGTATTTACGCGTCAGTACCCGGGCGGTACCGTGGGGCCATGCCAGCTCTGAACGTGGAGTTCAGCGACCGCGAGCTCGAGGACCTGCGGCAGATCGCCAAGGAACGCGGTACGTCGATGAAGGCGCTCGTGCGGGAGGCCGCCGCCGCCGACATCGCCCGGCACCGGGCGCTCCAGGAGGGGGCGGAGGCGTTCCGCCGGTTCTTCACCGCCCACGCCGACGAGTTCGCCGCCGCCTTCCCCGAGGACGAACCGCCGCCCGCGCGAGGCGAGGGGCGGGCCGCCTGATCCATGGCATCCGCCCTGCACATCGACGTGCCCTGGCTGCTCCAGCGTCATGAGGAGGTGCTGCCGGAGCAGCCCGTGATCAACGACTTCTCCGCCCTGGTCGCGGCCGTCGCCCGGCACCGCGTCGATCCGCCCCGCCTCGGGGTGGACTCCGACCCCGCCTGGCGGGCCGCCGCCCTGCTGCACACCCTCGCCGTGCTCCGGCCCCTGCCCGCGGCCAACGCCCGCTTCGCCTGTGCGACGGCCGTGGCGTACATGTTCGCCAGCGGCGCCGGCATCGACCCGCCCTACGGTGCGCTGGTCGACCTGGCGCGCGACCTGCTGGCCGGTGAGGCCGACGTCTACGCGGCGGCCGACCGGCTGCGCTCCTGGCAGATCTGACGCAGTCCCGCGCCCGGTGCCTTCCCGGGGCCGCCGGCCGAGGGCGGGAGGATCGGGGCCGGCGGCCGGTGCGCGCGGGAGAGCGGCCGTCCCGTGCTGGGCCTTCCGGGAAGGGCCGGCGCCAGTCCACTACGCCGGGGCATGCACCGGGAGCGTGCGCGGCGCACCCGGCGAGTGCGCGCCTTTCGCACGGGGTGCGTCGGAGAAGCCGGAAACGGCGCGGCCTCACACGTGCTGCTCCACCAGGTCGGCCGGGCCGGGCGTCAAGGGGGAGGCGTGGCCGGACAGGGCCAGGGTGAGGTCGAGTTCGGCGAGCAGACAGCGCACCACGTGCTCGACGCCCGCCTGCCCGTCCAGTCCGAGGCCGTAGACGTAGGGGCGGCCGAGCAGCACCACGCGGGCGCCGAGGGCGAGGGCCTTGAAGACGTCGTCGCCGGTGCGCACCCCGCTGTCGAAGAGCACGGCGAGCCGGTCGCCGACCGCCTCCGACACGCGCGGCAGCGCGTCGGCCGCCGCGAGGGCGCCGGCCACCTGGCGGCCGCCGTGGTTGGACACCACCACGCCGTCCATCCCGGCGTCGGCGGCAAGGCGGGCGTCGTCCGGGTGCAGCACACCCTTGAGGACGATCGGGCCGTCCCAGTTCTCCCGCAGGAACGCCAGGTCCGGCCAGGTCTTGCCGGGGTCGGAGAACATGCCGACGAAGTGCATCACGGCCGCGTTCGGGTCCTCGTGCACCGGCTTGGCCAGGCCCGCGCGGAAGGCCGGGTCCGTGAAGTAGTTGGCGGTGCCGACACCGTGCAGGAACGGCAGGTAGGCCTGGTCGAGGTCGCGCGGGCGCCACGACAGCAGCGGGGTGTCCAGGGTGACGAACAGGGCGGTGAACCCGGCCGCCTTCGCCCGGCCCAGGAAACTGCGGGCGACCTCGCGGTCCTTCGGCCAGTAGAGCTGGAACCAGCGCTCGGCGTCGCCCATCGCCCCGGCGACCTCCTCCATCGGTGTGCTGGACGCCGAGGACAGCACGAACGGCACCCCCTGCGCGGCGGCGGCCCGGGCGGCGGCCGGCTCCGCGTCCGGATGCATGATCGACAGCACGCCCACGGGTGCCAGCGCCACCGGGGCCGGCAGGCGGCGCCCGAGCACCTCGACCGTCAGGTCGCGCTCGCGCACGTCCCGCAGCATCCGCGGCACGATCCGACGCCGCTCCAGAGCCCGGCGGTTGGCGCGGGCCGTGCTGCCGTCGCCCGCGCTGCCCGCGACGTACCCGACGGGACCCGGCCCGAGACGGCGCTCCGCCAGCTCCTCCAGACGGGTCAGGTCGGTCGGCAGCCGGGGCACGGCTCCGGTCGTCCCGTTCAGGTAGATCTCGTACTGGAAGTCCGCCCAGTGCTTCGCCACCGTACGTCCGCCTCTCGTCGTGGGACCCGCGCGCCGCCAGCACCATACTCGTGAGTAGGTCATGGGGGGGGCGGGCGGAGGCCGGACTGTTCCAGGAGTGTTTCCGGTCTATTGACGAACGAGTGGATCACGCCATCCAGCCGGGCCGCGTGATCAAGAACCGCACCGTTCCGGGTGCGAAACGCTCCGACTCCGTCACTTCACGCCACTGATTCAATACGCAAGGTTACTGAAATCCATGGGGTCGATGTGAGTTCCTGCGCCGGAGTCGGCAGACTCGCGCTCGCCGCCCCCGGTGCCGACCGAACGGGGCGGCGGCGGGGACCGGGGCCGTGCGGCTCGCGCGCCGTGACCGGCTGCTCGCTGCTGGGGAGTGCGAGCGCCCGCGCGTGGGAAGGCGGCGGCCCCGCACCGGGGACGGCGGACGGAGTGGGGCCGTCCGCCGTTCTCCGGTACCCGCGCTCAGTCCCCGTCCGCCGGCCTCCCGCCCGCACCCGACGACCTCGCGCGGTGGCTGGTGTCGCACCACGGGAAGCGGCGGCTGCGGCGGCAGGTGCACAGGGCGACCCGGAAACGGTCGGAGGACACCGTCGTACCGTCCTCCAGCTCGACCTCCACGGGGCCCTCCACCAGCATCGGCCCCCGCCGCCGGACCGTGATCCGGCGGGGCCGGTCAGACGGGGAGTTCGGCACGGACGACCACCAGTTCCTCATCGTTGTCGGCATGGGACAGCAGGCCCCGCTGCCGCAGCCAGTGCACCCGGCCGCGTACCACCGGACCGAACGCGATCCGCTGCCGCCGGGTCACCGCCGCCTTCAGACCGGCGTCCCGCAGACGCGCGACCGTGCGGTCCGGATCGCTGAGCGAGGACTGGACCAGCAGCAGCACACCGCCGGGCCGCAGCAGGGCCGGCGCCTGCTCGCAGATCCGGTCCAGGACGAGCCGGCCGTCGTGGCCCGCGTCCCAGGCCCGCGCCGCGCCGCGCGGCCCCGGGCCGCCGCCCGGCGCGGGGACGTAGGGCGGATTGGCCAGGACGAGGTCGAACGTCTCCCCCCGCACGGGGGTGAAGAGGTTGCCGCGCAGGACCCGCAGCCGCACCCCCGTCCGCGCCGCGTTGAGCCGGGCGGCCCACACGGCGCGCCGGGACACGTCCACGGCGGTGACCCGGCAGCCCCGCCGGGCCGCCGCCAGCGCCAGCGCGCCCGAGCCGGTGCCCACGTCGAGCACGGCCGCGCCCGGTGGCAGCGACTCGTCGGACAGGGCCCCGACCAGCAGGGCGGTGTCCTCCTGAGGGGCGTAGACGCCCGGTAGCACCATGAAATTCACGGCACCCACGTACCCCCGCCGTCACGAAATATGGGCTGTTTCGGACGGGGTGCGGGGCAGGGGGGCCAGGGGGGTGCGCAGGGAGGACCGGCCGGCCCGCCAGTCGGCCAGCAGCCGGTCGCCGAAACGGTCCTCCAGGTACCCGGTGGCGTCGATGCCGAAGACGACGTCCGCCGCCAGGTGGGGCTCCTGCTCCAGCAGCCCCTCGATCACCTCGTGCCGCACGATCTGCTCGTGCACCGCGTCGGCCTCGACGTGCTCGTCGTAGAAGTGTTCGGCGGCCGGACCGGCACCGGTGCGGCGCATCGCCTCCGCGAGCCGCCGGGACCCGGGGGAGGAAGTGATCTCCACGGCCGCGAAGTGACCGACCAGCGCCCCGCGCAGGGACCGGTGCAGGCCGAACAGCGACATCATGTTCACCGTGGCCAGGCACTCGGCGGACGCCGCGTCGAGATGACGCCCGTACGTCGTGTCCAGGCCCAGGTCCGTCATCAGGTCGGCGAACAGGCGCGCGTGCACCCGGTCGGCGCGGCCGCCGCCGTACTCGTCGAACTCCACCGCCGCCATCGCCGCCTTCGCGCGGCCCCACAGCCGCGGCAGCACCCAGGCGTGCGGGTCGGCCTCCTTGAGGTGGTACAGGGAGCGCTGGGCCGCGTACTCGCGCAGGTGCCACAGTTCGCCCTCGTCCCGCAGGAAGTGGCTGACGCCGGTGCCGTCGACGGGCTCGACGAGCAGCGCCCCGACCGCCTCCTCCACACTGTCGTGGACCGGGGTGTCGGCGCGCAGCGCGGACAGGAAGCGGTCCTCCAGCGCCGCCCGGACGCGCAGCAGGCCCGGGTCCCACTCAAGGCCGGGCGACACGCCGGCGAAGCCGCGGTAGTGCATCTCGTAGCACTGGTACAGGGCGAGCTGCAGGTCGTCTCCGTACGGCTCGGCGGCGGCGGCGTCCTCGACGCGGGGCAGCGGGCCGGTGCCGAGCAGAAAGGCGCCGACGGCCGCGGAGAGCGGGCCCCGGGCCGTCGGCGGCAGTGGTTCTTCGCGGACGTTCTCCATGCGTCGCGGGTACCCGGCCGGCGCCCTCGCATCCGCGTCGCGCCGGGTGCCCGCGACGTCGTCCCTACTCCTTGCCGGACTCCTCCTGCGCCTCGACGTTGGGCGAGGTGGCGTCGCCGGCCTCGCCGCGGTGCCGCCGCTCCCGCGCGGACTCGGGATCGCGCCTCCCGGCGTCCTCGATCTCGCGCAGGACCTCCTCGATGGCCGTCTCGGGCCGCTTGCCGCCGTGCTCGCCGTCGTGGGTCACGAAGCTCTCCTTCTCGTGCGGTCTTCTCGTACGGTTCGGTGTCAGGGGGACGTGGCCGCGATGCGCAGGGGCACCGGGCCGGGGGCCGCGGGTTCGTCGTCGCGGCGGGCGATCTCCGCCCACCAGGACGGTCCGTCCTCGATGTGGCGCAGCAGGATTCCCTCGCGGATCGCCCACGGACACAGCGTCACCGACGTGAGGCCGGTCAGCTTCATCGCCGTGTGCCCGACCACCGCGCCGGCCAGGCTCTGCGCGGAGCGCGGCGCGGAGATGCCCGGCAGCCCGGCCCGCTCGGCGGCGGGCAGGGCGGCCAGCCTGGCGACAGCCTGCTTCAGGTCCGCGCGGGTCATCCGCCGTTCCACGAAGGGGCCGTGACGGCCGGGCAGCGCCCCGCACAGCCGCCCGAGCTGCTGGAAGGTGCGCGAGGTCGCCACCGCCGTGCGCGGCCCCTCCCAGCGGATCCGCGCCGCGACGTCCCTGAGCTGATGGCGGACCCTGCGGCGCAGCGCCCTGAGCTGCTCCGGATGCGGCGGGTCCTGGCCGCCGGCGAGGAACTCGTGGGTGAGGCGGCCCGCCCCCAGGGGCAGCGAGGCCACGAAGTCGGGCAGCCGGCCGCGGCCGAAGGCCACCTCCAGCGAGCCGCCCCCGATGTCCAGCAGGGCGAGCGGCCCCGAGCGCCAGCCCATCCAGCGCCGCGCCCCGAGGAACGTCAGCTCGGCCTCCACCTCGCCCGGCAGCGTGCACAGGGCGACCCCGGTGCGGTCACGGACGGCGCGCAGCACCTCCTGGCGGTTGGGCGCGGCACGCACCACGGCGGTGGCGAAGGCCGGCGGCCCGGACGCGCCCCACCGGTCCGCCGTACGGCTCGCGTCGGCGACAGCCGCCACCAGCCGCTCCACCGCCTCCTCGGGCACCGGGGCGCCCGGCGGTACCTGCTCGGACAGCCGCAGCCGCCACTTCGCCGTGTGGACCGGCAACGGGACCCCGCCCTCCGCGTCCGCCACGACCAGCCGGACGGTGTTCGACCCCACGTCCACCACACTGATACGCATGCAGGCGCTGGTACCCACTTGTGCGCCGAAACAACGGCACCCGGCCGCCACGGACGGCCTGCCTCTCAGGCGAGCTGCCGCCGCACCAGCTCGTGCAGCCGGCCGCCCGTGTCCGCCAGCAGCTCCGCCGGCGGACCCTGCTGGGCGATCCTGCCCTCCTCCATCACGATCACGCGGTCGGCGTCCAGCACCGTGGACAGGCGGTGCGCGATGACCACGCGGGTGGCGTCGAGGGCCTTGGTCGACTCGATCACCGTGCGCTGCGTCGCGTTGTCCAGGGCGCTGGTCGCCTCGTCGAAGAAGAGGATCCGCGGCCGGCGGATCAGCGCCTGCGCGATCATCAGCCGCTGCCGCTGGCCCCCTGACACCGCACCGCTGCCCGACACGATGGTGTGCAGCCCCATCGGCATCCGCCCGATGTCCTCCGCGAGCCCCGCCATCTCGGCCGCCGCCATCGCCTCCTCCGGCGTGTACGGCTCGGTGCCGCAGATGACGTCCAGGACGGAACCGGTGAACGGCTGCGCGTGCTGGAGCACCACCCCGCACTGGCGGCGTACGGCGGACTGGTCGAGCGCCGCCAGGTCCTGGCCGTCGTACAGGACGCTGCCCGACAGCGGGCGGTCGAAGCCGATGAGCAGCCTCAGCAGGGTCGACTTGCCGCAGCCGCTCGGCCCGACCACCGCCACGAACTCGCCCGGCCGCACCTCGAACGACACGTCGTCCAGGACCAGCGGCCCGTCGTCGGTGTACCGGAACGACAGCCGCCGCGCCTCGATCGCCCCGGACAGCGGCCCCGGCCGGGTGCTCGCCGTGCGCACCTCCGGGGTCGCCTCCAGCACCGGCCGGATCTCCTCGAACAGCGGCAGTGCGGCCACCGCCGACACGAAGGCGCCGGTGAGCTGGGTGACCGAGGTCAGCAGCATCGTCACCGCGGTGCTGAAGGTGAGGAAGTCCGCCGCCGACATCGAACCGCGCGCCGGGCCGGCCAGCAGCATGAACATCACCAGTGTGCACAGCGGCAGGTACACCGCGCCGAGCACCGCGTTGAGGTTCTTGATCCGCCCGGCCCGCTGCTGGAGCTCACGGCTGTGCGCGAACCGCTCCGCCCACGCCGCGTACGCGTAGTTCTCGGCCGCCGCGACCCGCAGCTTGGGCAGCCCGCGCAGCGTCTGGAACGCCTGGTTGTTCAGCTTGTTGGTGAGCCGCACCAGCCGTCGCTGCCAGCGCACCTGCCACAGTCCGAGCCCGAGGAACACCCCGGCGACGACGACCAGCATGGCGATCGCCGCGAGCGCCATCGGCACGCTGTACCACAGCAGCAGCCCCAGGTTCGTCGCCCCGACGGTCACGGACTGGGCCACCGTCGGGCCGACCCCGGCCAGCAGCCGGCGGATCGCGCTGATGCCCATGGCCGCGCTGGCCAGCTCACCGGTGGAGCGCTCGGTGAAGAACCCGGTCGGCAGCCGCAGCAGCCTGTCCCACACGGCCGGCTGGAGGGTCGCCTCGATCCGGCCCTCCAGGCGCAGGACGGTCAGGTTCTGCAACAGGGTGAAGGCCGCCGCGACGACACTGCTCAGCATCACCGCCAGGCACACCTGCACGATCAGCCCGGTCTGCGCCTTCGGCACGAACTCGCCGAGCACCTTCCCGGTGGCGACCGGCACCAGCGCGCCGATCGCCACGGTCACCAGACCGGCGAGCAGCAGGACGCCCAGATCACGGCGGGTGCCCCGCAGGCAGAACCGCAGCAGCCGCAGCGGCCCGAGCCCGCGTTCGGGCAGCGGCCGGTAGAACATCACCGCTCGCGGCTCGAACTCCTCGGCGTTGGCCTTCTCGACAGGTGTCTCCCGGCCGGTCGACGGATGGACGGCCACATAGCCGCCGCGCCGCCACAGCAGCGCCACCGGCGCGCCCGACAGGGCCCGGTGACCGACCAGCGGGCCCACGTCGTCGCGCCACCAGCGGCCCTGGAGCCGTACGGCCCGGGTGCGGACCCGGGAGGCGAGGGCGACCCGCTCCACCGGGTCCAGCCGGTCGCTCCCGGTGCCGTCGCGCGCGGGCTCGGCCAGCGTGATCCCGGCCGCGCGGGCGACCAGTTCGCAGGCCGCCCAGGTGGCGTCGGCGTCGGCGGCCGTGGTGCGGGTGCCCTGCCGTCTGCCGATGGAGGCCAGCAGCGTGCGGTCGGCCCGGGCCCGCACCGCCTCCCCGGCCCGGATGCCGGCCGCCGTCCGGGTCTCGTGGGTCTGCTCCAGTTGCTCGATCCAGCGGTCCAGCGTGGTCAGCAGCCGGTACTGCTGGTCGACCATGCTCTGCCACAGCGCCGGGTCCATCAGCAGGTCGGCGGCCGCCTCGTCGCCGTACTCGGCGCCGTAGCGCACGCTGCCGGGCGGGACCTGCATCCAGAACACGTCGTCGTCGGCGGGTGCCGCCGCGCCCTCGGAGGCCATCGGAGCCTGGAAGAGGACGGACAGCCCGCGGCCCACGCCGAGGGCGAGGGCGTACTCCAGCGGGCTCGTGGTCGGCGGCACGTACTGCGGGTTGCCGTACGCGTCGTACGACCAGGTCTGCGTGGGCGCCGGCTGGTACAGCTCGCGCAGCCCGATGCGGTGCACCACGCAGTCCCGCAACGGGCGGGCGACCAGCGTGTGCCGCGGCCCGGCCACCGGCCCGAGCAGCACCGAGCCCGCCTCCAGCCGGCCCAGGTGGTGCCAGTGGCCCTGCTGTCCGGCGTCGACCGCGAACAGGTCCACCGCGCCGGACGCCACCAGCCACAGCACCTGCGGGCCCTCCAGGTCGAGCCGGTTGAACCCGGCGCAGTCGACGCGCGTGCCGAGCGTGCCCAGCGCGCCGAGGACGAGATCGCCCTGCCCCTCGTGCACCGTCGTCATCTCAGCGCTCCCCGACCAGTGCCGCGTACGCGCCGCCGCGCGCCACCAGCTCCCCGTGCCGCCCGCGTTCCACGACCCCGCCGTGCTCCAGCACGACGATCTCGTCGCTGTCGCGCACGGTGCTCAGCCGGTGGGCGATCACCACGCACGCGCAGCCGCGCCGACGCAGGTTGTCCATCACCACCAGCTCGGTCTCCGCGTCCAGCGCGCTGGTCACCTCGTCCAGGACCAGGATGCTGGGCCTGCGCACCAGCGCCCGCGCGATCTCCAGCCGCTGGCGCTGCCCGCCGGAGAAGTTGCGGCCGTCCTGCTCGACCGGGCTGTGGATGCCGCCGGGGCGGCGCATCACGACGTCGTACAGCGCGGCGTCCCGCAGCGCCTCCAGCACTGCGTCGTCCGGGACAGACGGGTCCCACAACGCCA
This sequence comes from Streptomyces sp. NPDC018947, assembly GCF_044390505.1. Lineage (NCBI taxonomy): Bacteria > Bacillati > Actinomycetota > Actinomycetes > Kitasatosporales > Streptomycetaceae > Streptomyces > Streptomyces sp. NPDC018947. The sequence continues at coordinate 710,764 of NZ_JBIRZD010000002.1, read as the reverse complement.
CGTTGTCGCGCACCGTGCCCTCGAAGAGGAACACGTCCTGGTCGACGAAGGAGACGGACGCGGCCAGCGCCCCGCGAGGGATGTCCTCCAGCCGCTGCCCGTCGATGCGGATCACGCCCTCCCAGGGGGTGTAGAGGCCGGAGATCAGCCGGGACACCGTGGACTTGCCGCTGCCCGAGCCGCCGACCAGCGCCACCTGCTGCCCCGGTCCGACGGTCAGGTCGAAGCCGCTCAGCAGCGGCTTGTCGAGGGGGCTGTAGCCGAACGAGACGTTCTCCAGCTCGACGTGCCCGTGCAGCCGGCGCGTCGAGTCGCCCGCGCCGCGCCTGCCGTAGAGCGGGTCCGTCCGGAAGTTCTCGACGTCCTTCAGACGGGCCACGTCGGCCGCGAAGTCCTGGATGCGGCCCGCGACCCCGTTCAGCCGGGTCAGCGGGGCGGTGAAACGGGTGACCAGCGCCTGGAACGCGACCAGCAGTCCGACCGAGATGTGGCCCTCGACCGCGCGCACACCGCCGATCCACAGGATCAGCGCGCTGTTGACCGTGGCGAGCGTCGGCGCGACCACACCCAGCCAGGCACCCGGCACCCCGAGCCGCTGCTGCTCCTCCAGCGTGGTGGCGTGCTGCCCCGCCCACTTGCGGAAGTAGCCGTCCTCGCCGCCGGTCGCCTTCATCGTCTCGATCAACTGGAGGCCGGTGTACGCCGTGTTGGTCAGCCGGGCCGTGTCCGCACGCAGCTTCGCGGTACGCGTCGCGCGCAGCCGGATCACGACGCGCATCGCGGCGATGTTGAGCAGTGCCACGCCGATGCCGACGAAGGTGAGCTGGGGGTCGTACGTGTAGAGCAGCACCGCGTAGAGCACGACCACGATCGCGTCGACGCCCGCCGCCGCGAGGTCGCGGGCCAGCGTTTCGGCGACCGCGTCGTTGGACTGCAGCCGCTGCACCAGGTCGGCCGGGCTGCGCTGGGAGAAGAAGGTCACCGGAAGCCGCAGCAGATGGCGCAGGAACCGGGCGCTGGAGAGGGTGGAGGAGATGATGCGGCCGTGCAGCAGGTTGGCCTGCTGGAGCCATGTCAGCACCACCGTGAGCAGCACACAGGCGGCCATCGACGCGAACAGCACCCCGAGAGGCGAGGTCTGCCCGCCGATCAGGAACGTGTCGATGTAGGTACGGCTGAGCGCGGGCACCGCGGCGCCCACCGCCACCAGCAGCAGGCTCGCCAGCACCGCGGCCGGCAGCGTCCCCGCGGTTCCGCGCAGCCGGGCCGGCATCGCGCCGAGCACGCCGGGCCGGCGGCCGCCCGTGCTGAAGTCCTCGCCGGGCTCCATGGTCAGCACGACCCCGGTGAAGCTGCCGTCGAAGTCCTCCAGGGACACGAAACGGCGCCCCTTGCCCGGGTCGTTGACGAACACCCCGCGCCGGCCGAAGCGGCGTCCCATGCCGTCGTAGACGACGTAGTGGTTGAACTCCCAGAACAGGATGGCCGGCGCCGTCACCTCGGCGAGCGCGGCCAGGTCCATCTGCATGCCCTTGGCGGTCAGCCCGTAACCGCGGGCCGCCTTCAGCAGGTTGCTGGCGCGCGACCCGTCGCGGGAGACACCGCAGGCGATGCGCAGCTCCTCCAGCGGCACGTGCCGGCCGTAGTGGCCGAGGACCATGGCGAGGGAGGCGGCGCCGCACTCGACGGCCTCCATCTGGAGCACGGTGTGCGTGCGCACCGCCTTCGCCCGCCCCCGGGGCACCGTGCGCTTCGGTGGGGCGGCCCGGCGTCTGCCCCGGGTGCCGGTCGCGGCGCTCACGGCAGCAGCCAGTCGACGGGACGCCGGTCGGCCAGCCGGATGGAGCCCGTGGCCGGTGTCATGGAGGTCAGCCGGAACGGCGGCCCCTGCGCGGACGACCAGGCGTAGCCGCTCTCGGTGGACTTCGAGGTGTCCAGCCGGACCGTGACGGCCACCGGCCTGCCCTCCTTCGTGAGCTGCTCGCCGAGCTGCGCGTCGCCGAGGAACGCGCCGATCGACCGCGCCGACTGGACCGAGCGGTCCACCGACGTCACGTGGCCGCGCAGCACGCCGTACTCCTGCGCCGGCACCGACTGGACGGTCAGGTCGACCGGGGCGCCGGCGGGGATGGCGGCGGCCTTCTCGGCGGGGACGTAGACGGTGGCGTGGAGCGGGTCGCCGGCGCGGGCGACCTTCTCCACCGACGCGACGTCCGCGCCGGTCGAGATGATCTGTCCCACGGAGGCGGCGAGCGCGCTGACCCGGCCCGCGTCGAGGGAGCGGACCACGGACTCGCCCTCGGACGTACGGACCTCCAGCACCGGGGAGCCGGCGGCCAGCCGCTCGCCCTGCCGGGCGAGGACCGCGGTGACCTGGCCGGAGACCGGGCTCTGCAGGACGTAACTGCCCTGCCCGTGGGTGAGGACGGCCGGTGCGCCGACCGTGGAGGTCACCGAGCCCGTCACCGCCCACACGGAGGCGGCGGCCATGGCGAGGACGGTCACGGACAGCACCAGCCAGCCCTGAGGGCGGGCGAGGCGCACCGGGAGGTCGAGTTCCTCCGGTGACTGGAGTTTGGTGAGGGCCTGTTGGCGGAACTGCACGTCGGACGTATCCCAGAAGATCCCGGAGAAGCCAGAGAGGAACGGCCGAAGAGTCCCGGAGCCGGGGGAACGGCTCCGGGACTCAGCGGCACGGGGGCGCGATCAGAGACCGGCGACCAGGCCGGTGACCGGGGCCGTGTTCAGGCCGGTGACGCCCTCGACCGTGCCGACGGCCGTGTTCAGCAGGCCGGAGACCGGGGCGACGCCGTCCACCAGGCCGGTGACGGTGCCGACGGCGTTGACGCTCAGGCCGCCGGAGACGTTGTCCAGCTCGGCGTCGGAGATCTCGACGGTCTCGACCTGGGGGGTGGAGTTCATGATGGAACTTCCCTTCGTATAGCCATTTCACAAGGGGGGAGCGGCCCCCTCTGGGGACAGATGACGGCCGCGGCCACGGGCGGCCGGGGCCCCGCTTCCGGAGCGTCCGCACCGCCGCGGTGCGATGGATCAAAGCACGCGGCCGGTCCGCCCTTCCAATCAATCACCCCTCCCACCTGGGAAGTTGCAACGCCGGGGCACCCAACCGTGCAGGCCTGCGCACGTCTTCGCGGCGACTTCTTCACACGGGTCACGGCATCGCCCCGCGCCGTCCCTTGCCCGCGCTGTGGTGAATCCGGCACTCCCACCCCAAAGGCGTGCGCGGCGCCCGGGGATTGTGGAGATCGGCCAGTCGCGGTGACCGGGTTGGGCAGCCGGTGTGCAGATTCGCTGAAGCGGTGATTCCGCTACGTGCCCTGTACGCAGGGTTCCCGGATGTGAGCGGAGGGTCCCGGTCCGCGTGTGCCGGAGGGGCCGCGCCCGTACGGGCGCCGGGTGAGCCGGCCCGCAGCTCCCGCGGTGAGGGCATTTCCGCCCGTCCCGGACACGCCCCGCGTGTCCCGTCCAGCGGTTCCCCCGCGCACGGGGGCTGCGCGACCGTCCCGTACACGCTGTAATGGCGACGTGGTCGAAGAGGGCGCCGCCGCACGCGGAACGAGGGTTCTGCGCGTCGAGGACGCCCTGAAGGCGGTCGACGCCCTCCCGGACCGGGCCGGACGGCTGCGCAGGGTCCTCGAACAGGCGCTCGTGTTCGGCGGCGCCGCCCTCGCCGCCGCGTACACCCCCGGCGAGGACCGGGAACTGCTCTGCCTCGCCGAGTCGGCCGGTGCGCCCAGGACGCTGTACGGCGTGCGCGACAGCTACTCCGCGGCCGGCGGCTCCCCGGTCGCCGAGGCCCACCGGACCGGCGCGCCGGTGTGGCTGGGCCCCGAGGAGTTCGCCGGGTCCGCCGGATCGCGGCGCGTCCCGTCGAGCGGTTTCTCCCTCGCCGTCCTGCCCCTGCCCGGCGACGGCGGCTGCCTCCTCGCCCTGACCGAGCGCACCGGCGGCTTCGGCCCCGAGGACCGCGCCTGTCTGGAACGGGTCGCCGAAGCCGTCGTCGCCCCCGCCCCGGCCGAAACCGACGAGGGCCCGGAGCTGCGGCCGGACGCGTTCTCCCTGGCCATGGACACCGGCAGGGTCGAGGTCGGCGCCGAGATCCTGCGGCTGTTCGCCCTCACCGCGGCCGACTTCGACGGCCGGGTCGAGACGCTGCTCGGCCTGACCGTGCCCGAGGACCTGCCCTCGCTGATGTCGGTGGTGGAGGCCGACCACATGTCCATCGGCGACCGCGAGCTGGAGTTCCGGGTACTCCAGCCCACCGGCCCGCCGAAGTGGCTGCAACTGCGCGGGCGCCTGGAGCCGGGCGGCGACGGCCGCCCCGCCCGCCTGGTCGGCACCGTCGCCGACGCCTCCACCCTGCGCCCCGACGTCACCGACGTCGCCCGCGTCCAGCGCCTCGCCGCCGCGCTGGCCACCGCGGGCACCGTCCGCGACGTCAGCCAGGCCGTGGTCGCCGCCCTGCGCCGGCCCCTGCGCGCCGACCGGATCGCACTGGCCGAGCTGGAGAACGACCGGCTCGCCGTCACCGTCCTCGATCCGCCCGAACCGGACTCCTGGCCGGAACTGTGGCGGCTGGAGTGGCGCACCGAGTGGCCGGACGCGCCGGTGCGCGCGATGCCCACCCTCGCCACGGCGCTGCGCGAGGGCCGCGCCCAGATCTGGCCCGCGGGCACCGCCCTGGAACCCGCGCTCGCCGACGTCGGCCCCGGCGGCCTGGCCGTCCTGCCGCTTTCGGCCGCGGGCCGCACGGCGGGCGTCTGCCTGATCGGCTGGGACGCCCCGCACGACTTCGGCCCCGACGAGCGGGCCCTGCTCACCGCCTCCGCCGGCCTCGCCGGGCAGGCCCTGATGCGGGCCCGCGCCTTCGACGCCGAGCACGAACTCGTCGGCATGCTCCAGCGCCAGCTCCTGCCACGCCGCCTGCCCGAACTGCCCGGCGCGGTCGCCGTCGCCCGCTACCTGCCCAGCACGGCCGGACTGGAGCTCGGCGGCGACTGGTACGACGTGATCCCGCTGCCCGACCACCACGTCGCCCTCGTCATCGGGGACGTCCAGGGACACAGCACCGGCGCCGCCACCCTCATGGGGCAGATGCGCACCGCCCTGCGCGCCTACGCCGTCGAGGGGCACCCGCCCGACGTCGTCGTCTCCCGGGCCAACCGCCTGCTGGCCGACATGGGCGGCGACCTCTTCGCCACCTGCGCCTACGTCGACCTCGACCTGGAGGAGGGCTCCGCCTGGTGCGTCCGCGCCGGACACCTCCCGCCCGTGCTGCGCCACCCCGACGGCACCACGGAGATCGCGGAGGCGGAGGGCGGCCCGCCGCTCGGCGTGGTGGCGCAGGCCGCCTTTCCGATGAGTCCGCTGCGGCTGCGGCCCGGCACCGTGATCGCCCTGACGACGGACGGGCTCGTGGAGTCCGCCGACGCCGACATCGACGAGGGCATGGACGCCCTCGCGCACGCGCTCGCCGTGTCCGACCCCGCGCACCTCGGCCTCGTCGCCGACGCCCTGCTCGGCAACGCCCGCCGCAGCGACGACGTCGCCCTGCTGCTGGTGCGCTACGACGGCACGGACACCCATCCGCTGCGCGAGACCTGGACGGTGTGGCGGCTGCCCGAGGCGGTCCGGCACGCCCGCCGCTTCACCCACCGCACCCTGCGCTCCTGGGGCGTGCCGCCGGCCGACACCGACGCCGTCCTCCTGGTCGTCTCGGAGCTGGTCACCAATGCCCTGGTGCACACCGACGGCGCGGTCCGCCTCGACCTGACCCTGGTGGGCGGCCGGCTGCGCGTCGCGGTCGCCGACGCGTCGCCGCGGAGCCCCGTGAAACCGACCAGCATCGGCTGGGAGGCCACGGGCGGACGCGGCATCCTGCTGGTCGAGGCGGTGTCCGCTGCCTGGGGGACGCTGCCGGTCAGCGGAGGCAAGCAGGTGTGGAGCGAGATCGCCCTGAGCCGCTGACCCCGTCCGCGCGGGCGCCGGCGTGGCCGGACCGGCCCGCCCACGCGTGGGGGCGCGCCCCGGCCCCCCGTTGTTTCAGCGCCGCCCGTCCGGGGACCCGGAAGGGCAGCCCGAACCGCAGACAGAAGGAAGATGATGCCACCGTGACCGCGGACACCAGCGAGAAACCCGTTGTCCGCCGCCTGGAGACGGGCTGGTCGACGGCCCGCCGCCTGCGGGCCAAGGGCGCCCTGCGCACCTGGGTACCGGCCGTCGAGGACGGCGACGGCCCGCGCGCGCCGCAGGCGGGCCAGGACTCGAACATCGTCAGGGGTGAGGACTGAACCGCGACCCCTGAGAACCGGGACAGCCGAGCGCCGGCCATCGTGCCGGCGCGGCCCGTCTCCGGACCGGTCCCGAGGCGTCCGCTCGGCTCGAGCCGCCCGCCGGAGCACCGTTAGCCTGAGAGACGTGCGCCTGCTCCTCGTCTCCGACACCCACCTGCCGAAGCGGGCCAAGGAACTGCCCGCGCCCCTGCTGGCGGAGATCCCGCGCGCCGACGTCGTGCTGCACGCGGGGGACTGGGTCGACACGGCCACCCTCGACCTGCTGGAGGAACGCAGCAGACGGCTGATCGGGGTGTACGGCAACAACGACGGACCCGCACTGCGCGCCCGGCTGCCCGAGGTGGCGTACGCCGACCTCGGCGGCCTGCGCTTCGGCGTCGTCCACGAGACCGGCGCCGCCCGGGGCAGGGAGGCCAGGTGCGCCGCCCGCTTCCCGGGCCTCGACGTCCTGGTCTTCGGGCACAGCCACATTCCCTGGGACACCACGGCGGAGACGGGTCTGCGGCTGCTCAACCCGGGTTCTCCGACCGACCGCCGCCGCCAGCCGTACTGCACCTACATGACGGCCACGGCGGTAGGCGGCCGCCTCGACGACCTCGTCCTGCACCGCCTGCCGCGGCGCTAGGCGAGCACGGGGACGGGCAGCGCCCGAGCGGACGCTGCCCTGTGCGTACCGGGTCGCTCCATGTCGGGGGAAGCGGCCCGGGCGACACGAGTGTGCGCTGTCACGGACCTCCTTCCGTCAGGAGTACTGCCGAGGACATGCATGCCTCATCCGATGCCGGGCGACTACCCCTCTCCTCCCGCTTCACACACCCGGGACGGCCGAGATGTGAGAAGGGGGACCGCGGAGGGAGCCTCAGCCGGCCGAGGGACCGGCCCAGCCGGCCGGGACATGCCCGAGGCGGACGCGCTGGGGGTGGTCGCCGACCGGGACCGACACCGACTTCTCACCGGTGGCGAAGTCGATGGCGGTGACCCGGTCGGCGCCGCTCTCCGAGATCACGCAGTGGGTGCCGTCACCGCTGACCGTGGCCCAGTAGGGCTTGGCGGCCGTCACGAGCGGACCCTCGCTCAGCGTCGCGCGGTCGACGACGGTGGCGTAGTCGTCCATCGTGCCCGCGACGCACAGCTTGGCTCCGTCCGGGCTCATGGACAGCCCGTGGTGCCGCGAGTCGTTGACCCAGGTGGTGCGGTCCTCGCTCGTGGCGGGGTTCTTCGGCAGGCTCTTGGTCCGGGTGATCCGGTCGCCGGCGACGTCGTACTCGAAGAAGCCGTTGAAGAAGGAGACCTGGAAGTACAGCTTCGACTCGTCGGGCGAGAACACGGCGGGACGTACGGCGTCGGAATGGCCGCCGAGCCCGGCGGCGTCGAGACGCTCACGCATGTCGATCACCTTGACCTGGCGGTACGTCGTGGCGTCGACGACCGTGATGCGCCGGTCGCCCTTCGTCCAGTCCAGCCACGGGGCGTCCAGCGCCGTGTTCACGTCGCCGATGGACATGTTCCAGATGTACTTGCCGTCCCTGGTGAAGATGTTCTCGTGCGGCTTGTCGCCCGTGCCGAAGGAGCCGAGCTGCTCGCCCGTGCGGATGTCCAGCACGTGCACCTTTCCGGACGTGGAGGCCGACACCGCGACGCGGGTGCCGTCGGGCGAGACCGCCATGTGGTCGGAGCGGTAACCCGACACGGGGAACCGCCAGTTGATCCGCCCCGTGGCGAGGTCGACGGAGACGACGTCCGCGAAGCTGGGGCGGGAGACGACGACCGAGGCGCCGTCCGGCGTCGAGTACATGTCGTCGACGAACTGGTCGTGCCCCTCGCCGACGCCGTTGCGGATGGCCTGGAAGTAGATCCACCGGATCGGATCGGCGTTGATCTCGGCCATCCGCTGCTCCCGGTCCGGGACGACGTCGATCCGGCCGATCCGTGCGAAGTCGCCGGTGGAGGCGATGACGTCGGCGGTGCCGTCCCAGTTGTTGCCGACGAACATCACCTCGCGCAGCGCGGCGGGGGAGTCCGGTGACGCCGTGGCGGCGGTGACGGGGACGGTGACGGCGAGCGCGAGGGCGGCGGCGACGGAGCGAAGACGCCTGGGGCCGAGGACGGGCATGCGGCTCTCTCTTCTGGAGGGAGGTGGGGGCGTGGAGCTGAACACGGCCGCGTTCGGAGGAACTTACTGAAAAGTAAGGAAGGGGGTCCTCCCGCACAAGACCGTGTGCACGAGAAAGGACCCCGCCGTCCCTCCGGACTCCCCGCATCCCTGCTGTCGCTCGCCGCTCCCTCGCCGTGACTCGTCCTCGGACAGCTGTTACTCGTCCCACGCCTGGATCATGGTCTGCCGCACGATCTTGCCGTCCCGCAGCGACATCATCGACTCCGCGAGGACACGGGCCCCGTCGGGATAGGCGCAGGACTCGGTGTACGCGGCCTGGTCGCCCTGGACGACGCAGTTCTCCAACCGGTGGGTCATGTCGCGGCTGTAGACGTCGTCGAGCATCTCCGCGATCTCGTCGCGGCCGTGCAGGACCTTGGGACTGCTGGGCTGCGTGTAGCGGTCCACGATGCGGACCTCCGCGTCGTCCGCGTAGAGCGACAGGAGTGTTGCCGCCGTCTCGTCCTCGATGCCCCGGCGCAGCGCTTCGGTGTCGAAGCCGGAGCCTTTGGTGGTGGCCATGACGACCTCCTTCGAAGGTCGCGGCCCGAGGGGGAACGGGCCGCTGAGGGCCTCTTCTTCGAGCTTCCTCCGCCCACGTGGCCGCGGCAAGCCGTACGGCCGTCCGGGTACAGGCGGCCCCCGGACGTCTGCGGACCGTGACCGCAACGCTCCGGCGTCGGGTGGCCGGACCACCGCCCGGCGCCCCGCCGAAACGCCCCGCCACCCGCCTCCCGGCGATCAGTTGCGCGTAGGGTCGGGGAGGAACCACGAGTGGCCGAAGAAGGAGTCAGGACCATGGCGCAGGAAGTACGCGGCGTGATCGCACCGGGCAAGGACGAGCCGGTGCGGATCGAGACGATCGTCGTGCCCGATCCCGGACCGGGCGAGGCCGTGGTCAAGATCCAGGCCTGCGGCGTGTGCCACACCGACCTGCACTACAAGCAGGGCGGCATCAGCGACGACTTCCCCTTCCTGCTCGGCCACGAGGCCGCGGGCGTCGTGGAATCGGTCGGCGCGGGCGTCACCGACGTGGCCCCCGGCGACTTCGTGATCCTCAACTGGCGCGCGGTGTGCGGCAAGTGCCGCGCCTGTCTGCGCGGACGCCCCTGGTACTGCTTCGACACCCACAACGCCGAGCAGAAGATGACCCTCGCCTCCACCGGCCAGGAGCTCTCCCCGGCCCTCGGCATCGGCGCGTTCGCCGAGAAGACGCTGGTCGCCGCCGGCCAGTGCACCAAGGTCGACCCGGCCGTCTCCGCCGAGGTCGCCGGACTGCTGGGCTGCGGCGTGATGGCCGGCATCGGCGCCGCCATCAACACCGGCAACGTCGGCCGCGGCGACAGCGTCGCCGTCATCGGCTGCGGCGGCGTCGGTGACGCGGCGATCGCCGGCTCCCGCTTGGCCGGGGCGGCGAAGATCATCGCCGTCGACATCGACGACCGCAAGCTGGAGACCGCCCGCGGCATGGGCGCCACCCACACCGTCAACTCCCGCGACACCGACCCCGTCGAGGCGATCCGCGAACTGACCGGCGGCTTCGGCGCCGACGTCGTCATCGACGCGGTCGGCCGCCCGGAGACCTACCGGCAGGCCTTCTACGCCCGCGACCTGGCCGGCACCGTCGTCCTCGTCGGCGTCCCCACCCCCGAGATGCGGCTCGACATGCCGCTGCTGGACTTCTTCGGCCGCGGCGGCTCCCTCAAGTCGTCCTGGTACGGCGACTGCCTGCCCTCCCGCGACTTCCCGATGCTCATCGACCTCCACCTCCAGGGCCGCCTGGACCTCGGCAGGTTCGTCACCGAGACCATCCGGCTCGACGAGGTCGAGAAGGCCTTCGAGCGGATGCACGCGGGCGACGTGCTGCGCTCGGTGGTGGTGCTGTGATGACCACCCGCATCGAACGCCTGGTCACCTCCGGCACGTTCAGCCTCGACGGCGGCACCTGGGACGTCGACAACAACGTCTGGCTCGTCGGCGACGACCACGAGGTCGTCGTCATCGACGCCGCCCACGACGCCGACGCCATCGCCGAGGCCGTCGGGGACCGCCGCCTCACGGCCATCGTGTGCACCCACGCCCACAACGACCACGTGAACGCCGCGCCCGCCCTCGCCGAGCGCACCGGGGCCACCATCTGGCTGCACCCCGACGACCTGCCCCTGTGGCGGCAGACCCACCCCGACCGGGAGCCGGACGCCTGGCTGACCGACGGTCAGGTCATCGAGGCCGCCGGAGCCGACCTCACGGTCCTGCACACCCCGGGGCACGCGCCCGGCGCCGTCTGCCTGTACGACCCCGGGCTCGGCACCGTCTTCACGGGCGACACCCTGTTCCAGGGCGGGCCGGGCGCCACCGGCCGCTCCTACTCCCACTTCCCGACGATCATCGACTCGATCCGCGACCGGCTGCTGGTGCTGCCGCCCGGGACGGAGGTGCGCACCGGCCACGGCGATGCGACCACGATCGGCGCCGAGGCCCCGCACCTGGACGAGTGGATCCGGCGCGGCCACTGAACCGCCCTCCCAGCTTCACCGCGCCGGTGACGCGGTGAAGCTGGGAGACACGCGGAAAAGGTGACAGAAGATGTCCGGCTTCCCGGGCACTCTCGATCACGACACCGCTCCCGCGCCCCGCGCGGGAGCGTCCGTGAGGAGAGGGAACGGGAGCCGGGCATGGCAAAGTCACTCGAAGGCAGGGTCGCACTGGTCGCCGGGGCGACCCGCGGCGCCGGACGCGGCATCGCCGTGGAACTCGGCGCGGCCGGCGCCACCGTCTACGTCACCGGCCGCACCACCCGCTCCCGGCGCTCGGAGTACGACCGGCCCGAGACCGTCGAGGACACCGCCGACCTGGTCACCGAGGCCGGCGGCCACGGCATCGCCGTCCCCACCGACCACCTGGAACCGGCCGAGGTCGCGGCCCTCGTCGACCGCATCGCCCGCGAACAGGCCCGCCTCGACGTCCTGGTCAACGACATCTGGGGCGGCGAGACGCTCTTCGAGTGGGACAGCCCGGTCTGGGAGCACGACCTCGACAAGGGGCTCAGGCTCCTGAGGCTCGCCGTCGAGACCCACGCGATCACCAGCCACCACGCCCTGCCCCTGATGCTGCGCAGCCCCGGCGGACTGGTGGTCGAGGTCACCGACGGCACCGCCGACTACAACCGGGACCACTACCGGGTCTCCTTCTTCTACGACCTCGCCAAGACCTCCGTGCTGCGGATGGCCTTCGCCCTCGGCCACGAGCTGGGCCCGCGCGGCGCCACGGCCGTCGCCCTCACGCCGGGCTGGCTGCGTTCGGAGATCATGCTCGACCACTTCGGCGTACGGGAGGAGAACTGGCGCGACGCCCTCGACCGCGTCCCCCACTTCGCCATCTCCGAGAGCCCCCGTTACCCCGGCCGTGCCGTCGCCGCGCTGGCCGCCGATCCGGGCGTGGCGCGCTTCAACGGCCAGTCCCTCTCCAGCGGCGGGCTCGCGCGTGAGTACGGCTTCACCGACCTCGACGGCAGCCGGCCCGACGCCTGGCGCTACCTCGTCGAGGTGCAGGACGCGAACAAACCGGCGGACGTGGCCGGTTACCGCTGATCCGCCCGGCACCGGTGAGCGGGCCGCCGGACGGGGGCGGCCGGTGTCGATTATCACTCTTTTGTCGCGGTGCGGGCCGGCGGGCAACCGAAGGGGCCGGACGGATGTCCAACACAGGGGGATCGCACTCGGGGCGACCTTCCGCCCTTCCAACGCTTCGACGCGAAAGGCTGACCGGCCCATGGGGGACATCCGCAGACGGGGTGCCGTCGCACTCGGGCTCACCGCACTGGTGGCGCCGCTCACAATCGCGCTGGGCGCCACGCCGGCGCAGGCCGCGAGCTGCACCACGAAGACGGGCCCGTACCAGAAGAAGGTCGAGAAGTTCCTCGGCCGCCCGGTGGACGGCAGGCAGTCCACCACCGACTGCAAGGCGATCCGCGCCTTCCAGACCAAGCACGGCATCTCTCCGAACATCGGCTACGCGGGTCCCGTCACCTGGGGTGTGATGGACCTCATGCAGAGGCAGAAGGCCGTCGGGAAGAACCCGAACAAGTCCGGCAAGTGCCCGGTGAACAAGGGCCGCATCGCCTGCGTGGACCTCACCCTCCAACTGAGCTGGATCCAGGACGGCAAGAAGCTCGTCTACGGCCCCGTGCCGGTCCGCACCGGGCGCAACGGCTACGAGACGCGCACCGGCCTGAAGAAGATCTACTGGCGCAACATCGACCACGTCTCGACCATCTACGACGTGCCGATGCCCTACAGCCAGTTCTTCGACGGCGGACAGGCCTTCCACTCGGTCGGCGTCAGCGTGTGGAGCCCGCCGGGCTCCCACGGCTGCGTCAACATGACGAAGAACGACGCCAAGAAGTACTGGTCGCTGCTGAAGAAGGGCGACGACGTCTACGTGTACGGCCGCAAGCCGGGCACCTGACCGGGACGGGGGCGGCGGTGAACGGTGAACGGGCGTGCCGTGTGTGGCGGAACACACCCGTCGCAACGAACTCCCCGCCGCCCCTTGACAGATGGGGTGGTCGACGTGATCAGTAACACGGTCCGTTATGTCCCTTTCGAAGGTGATTACTCACATCGTCTTCACGTCCGGCCCCGTATGCTTCACATCATGTCCACCAGTGTTGAACCTTCCTCCGAGCGATCGGCTGCCGAGGTCAACGAGGAGATCCGGGCCCTGTGGCTCCGGTCGGGCGGGACACTGAGCGTCGAGCAGCGCGAGGAGTACCAGCGGCTCGTCCTGGAGTGGGCCGCCGCGGCCCCGGAGTCCGTGAAGGCCGCCTGACGGCGCCCGCTGCTCCTCGGCGCCTCGCCGTCCCGGTCCGGGCACCCCGTGCGGGGTGCCCTTTCCGTCACCTCGGCAGCTCTGCCCCACGTGGCCGAGCGATGCCGCCGGACCGCCTCGCGGTCCCTTTCCGTACGCGGACGCCGTATGGCCGCCGGCGCGGCCAGGCTTCCCGTGATCACCAGCGGGCCCGGCCCCACGGCACGGCCGTCCGTGAGCCGTGACACCAGGGCCGGCCACCCGCACCCGCCCCACCGTCCCCCGCGGCCGGGGCGGACGGATCCGTCCGGCGGCGAGGTGATCACCGCCGGGGCGGACCGCGTTCACCGTGCCCGGCCCCCGGCGGGTGGCGGGCCGTCGGCGAGCCGGAGCCAACTGCCCTCGTCGCCCCACACGGAGGCCGGGTCCAGGTAGGGCCGCAGCAGCCCGGTGAGCACGGCGTCGCCGCCCCCGTCGAGCACGTCGGAGGCGATCGACCGGGCGATCCCGGCCAGGAAGTCGGCGAGCTGGATCCGCGCGTCGAGCCGCGCGTGCACCAGCCGCAGCCCGTCGAGGCGGACGCCCCCGGCCCGCGCCCGCTCCTCGATCCAGGCGATGCGCTCCGGCGTGAGCGTGTTCTGCCGGTCGTGCACCAGGCGGACCGGACGTCCCGCCGCGCTCCAGTACGCGGCGGTCGCCACGACGGCGGGCAGCAGCGGGTCCAGCACCGGGATCGTCACCGGTCCCGCGGTGAGCCCGGCCCGGAAGGCGGCCGCCCGGGGCCGGGCGGCCGCCAGCCGCCCCAGGACCGCGGCCGCACCGGACGGCGGCCCGGCCCGGAGCAGCGCGTCCACCGTGCGGAAGAACGCCTCGACCGCCCGCTCCCCGGAGCCGTCGCCGCGCACCCACAGGAGCCGGTTGGCCGTCGTCAGGAACTCCCGCCAGCCGTCCGCTCCGAAGCCCCGCCGCCCCTCCCGGAACAGTGGCAGCGCCTCGGCCGGGTCGCCGAGCAGCAGGGCGGCGGTCCGGTCCACCACGAAGTACGCCTTCTCGGTCAGATGCACATGGGCGTGCCCGTGGAGCGGCCCCGACGGGGCGAGCAGCCACTCCAGCACGGCCCGGTGCTTGACCCGCAGCAGGTGGTTCGCCTTGTACTCCGAGGCGGGTGAGCGGATGCGGTCCCGGATCTCCCGCACGGCCCCGGCCGCGCGGGCCACGGGCAGGCACACACTGGCGTGCGCGAACACGTCGGTGTTCCCGCCGGTCAGGTTCTCCCCGTCCGAGCCCGACTCGTCGCACGCCACCTCCAGGAACGCTCCCTCCGGCGCCCTGGGCACCCCGTCGTCCCGCTTCCCGGTCACACCACGGCCCCCTAACCTTGGGCCCCATGACCAGGATCCCGCAGGAGACGCCCGGTGAACCCAGTCCCCTGAACGCCCTCACCCTCGACGTGCTGCGCCGGCGGACGAGCATGAAGTGGCGCACCCACCCCGCGGACGTGCTGCCGCTGTGGGTGGCCGAGATGGACGTGCCGCTCGCCGCACCCGTCGTGCGCGCCGTCACCGACGCCCTGGAACTCGGCGACACCGGCTACCCCGTCGGCACTGCCTACGCCGAGGCGCTGGCCGCCTTCGCGGGCAAACGCTGGGGCTGGGACGACCTCGCCGTGGAACGCACCGCGATCGTGCCCGACGTGATGCTGGGCGTCGTCGAGATGCTCAAGCTGGTCACCGGCCCCGGCGACCCGGTGATCGTCAACCCGCCGGTGTACCCGCCGTTCTACCAGTTCGTGACCCACCTGGACCGGCGCGTCCTTCAGGCCCCGCTCGGCCCGGACCTGCGGATCGACCTCGGGGCGCTGGAAGAGGCGTTCCGGCGTGCCGTCGCCGGCGGGGGACGCGCCGCTCACCTGCTGTGCAGCCCGCACAACCCGACCGGCACCGTGCACACCGCCGACGAACTGGCCGCCGTCGCCGCCCTCGCCGAGAGGTACGGGGTCCGCGTCGTCGCGGACGAGATCCACGCGCCCGTCGTCACGCCCGGCGTACGGTTCGTGCCCTATCTGAGCGTTCCCGGCGCCGAGCGGGGCCTGGCGCTGATGTCGGCGTCCAAGGGCTGGAACCTGGCCGGCCTCAAGGCGGCCCTCGCCCTGGCCGGACCCGGAGCCGCCGCCGACCTGGCCCGGATGCCCGAGGAGGTCGGGCACGGGCCGAGCCATGTCGGCGTCATCGCGCACACGGCCGCCCTGCGTGACGGCACCGACTGGCTGGACGCCGTGCTCGGCGGGATCGACCACAACCGGCGGCTGCTCACCGACCTGCTGGCCGCGCACCTTCCCGGCGTCGTCCACCGCCCGGGGCAAGCGACGTACCTCGCCTGGCTCGACTGCCGCGCGCTCGGCCTCGGCGACGACCCGGCGGAGGTCTTCCTCGCACGCGGCCGGGTGGCCCTCAGCGCCGGCACCGACTTCGGCACCGGCGGCGCGGGACACGTACGGCTCAACCTGGCGACCTCCCCTGACGTCCTCACCGAGGCGGTCCGGCGGATGGCGTCGGCCCTGACCTGAGCGGCGGGGCGCCGGGCGGGCGGCACCTCGGGGTGTCCGGAGGGTGCCCGCGGCTCCCCGGCCGCCGGTGCCCCTAGACTGCCGGACCATGGACGAGGCGACACTGGCCCGGCTCGGCGCCGGCAAGTACCTGCTGGTCACGAGCTACCGCAAGGACGGCAGCACGGTCGCCACCCCGGTGTGGGTCGTGCGCGACGGCGGCACGCTCGGTGTGTGGACCGCCGCCGACTCCTGGAAGGTCAAGCGCATCCGCAGGCGGGCCGACGTCCTGGTCGGCCCCTGCGACGTCCGCGGCAACCCGACCGGCGACCGGATCCCCGCGACCGCCGAGATCGGCGACGCGGCCACCGCGGGCCGCTTCCGCGCCCTCATCGCCCGCAAGTACGGCATCACCGGCAGGATCGTGCTCCTCGGCAGCCGGCTGCGCCGGGGCCTGGACGGCACCGTCGGCATCCGGATCACGCTCACGCCCTGAGCGCGCCCTCAGGTCCAGGCGCGGTACGGCTCGTCGACCAACTGGAAGACGGGCTCGCCCCGTACGGGGTCCTTGGCCGTGGACAGCCGCACCCGGTCCCCGCTGTGGATGCCGATGAGCGGGCCCATGACCCGGCCGCGCACCACGAAACCCTCGGCCATCTCTATCAGGGAGACGTTGCGCGCGCCCGGGGTGTTGCGGTGCACCACGGTGGAGTGGCGGACCGTGCCGGTGCCCTGGCTGCGCTCGGTCCGCAGGTCGCTGCCGCGGCAGACGGGACACAGGAGCCGGTGGTACATCGCCGTCCCGCACCAGGTGCAACGCTGGAAGTAGACGGCCTCGGTCTCCGGGGCCTTGGGGGCGAGCAGGCCCGTGGAGGAGCCCGCTGCCTGCTGAACGGCGCTTGCTGAGGGGTGGTACACGCTGTCAACTCCCTGCACTCGGGCCGGAATTCCGTGCCCCGGTCGCCCGGGCACCTCGGTGCGCGGCAGACCGTGCCACCGCGCACGACGACAGCGTATGGCACTCAGTGCCACCCGTAAAGGCACTGAGTGTAGTTGACGGGCTTTCCGTTCGGCCGGCGGGAAAGCCCGTCGACGGCCCGCGGGGCGGCACCGATCGCATACGATCGCCTGCCGTCGTCCCGAGGAGCTCCCGATGCCGTCCGCCCGTTCCCGTGTCCTCTACGTCACCGACCTCGCCTACCCGGCTCGCGGGCGGCGCTACTGCGACGAGGACATCTTCCTCACCTCCCGGCTGCGCGAGGACTTCGACCTGGCCCTGTGCCACCCGCGCGACGCCGCCGCGCTGATGGACGCCTTCGACGCCGTCGTCGTCCGCAACAGCGGCCCGGTGCTGGGGTACCGGGCCGCCTACGACGCCTTCCGCGAGCGCGCGACGCGGTCCGGGACCCGGGTCTACAGCCAGCTCACCGGCCGGGCGGACATGGCCGGCAAGCAGTACCTGCTCGACCTGACGGCGGCCGGGCACCCCGTCATACCCACGGTCGACCGGCCGGAGCACCTCGACCGGCTGCCCGCGGCCGCGGAGTACGTCGTCAAGCCGAAGCTGGGCGCCGACTCGGTGGGCCTGCGGTTCGTCCCCGCCGACCGGATCCAGGAGGCGGTGCGAGCCGGGAGCGGCGACGTCCTCGTCCAGCCGCGCATCGACTTCGCCTACGAGGTGTCCTTCTACTTCGTCGACCACGACTTCCAGTACGCCCTCCACGCGCCCCACCCCGACCGCCGCTGGGACCTGGAGCCGTACGAACCCACCGCGGACGACCTCGAGTTCGCCCACCGCTTCGTCGAGTGGAACGGCATCGAGCACGGCATCCAGCGCGTCGACGCCTGCCGCGCCCCCGACGGCGCGCTGCTGCTGGTCGAGCTGGAGGACCTCAACCCGTACCTGTCGCTGGACGCCCTCGACGAGCGGCGCCGGGACGCGTTCGTGGAGGCGATGAAACGGGCCCTGCACCGCCTGCTCGAGATCTGACGGACCGGCCGCCGGGTCCTAGCATGTCCGTCATGGACGTGTTTCTCGGCCGGCTCGACCCGGACATGTGCGTGGTGACGGCCGCCGCGGGCGGGGAGCGGGCGGGCTGCCTGGTCGGGTTCTCCTCCCAGTGCTCCATGGACCCGGTGCGGTTCGTCGTGTGGCTGTCCGAGGTCAACCGGACCTTCCGGGTCGCCGGGGCCGCCGAGTACCTCGCCGTCCATCTGCTCGCCCGAGACCAGTGCGCGGCGGCCGAGGTGTTCGGCGGTGAGACCGGCGACGAGGTGGACAAGTTCGCGCGTGTCCGCTGGCGACACGGGTACGGCGGGACGGTCCTCCTGGAGGACGCCGAGGCGTGGTTCGTCGGCCGGGTCGTGGCGCGGGTGCCCGGCGGCGACCACGTCGGTCACGTCCTCGACCCCGTGGAGTGGGGCGGGCGCGACAAGCCCGGCGGGCCGCTGCTGCGGCTCGCCGACGCCCGCACCATCGAGGCCGGCCACCCGGTGGAGTGACCCGGGCGGCTAGGGCCGGTGCGCCGCGGCGTCGGGCACGCGTATGTCGAGGACGCAGACGTCGTCGCGCAGTTCGGCGGCCGGCAGCAGCGAGGCCAGCAGCGGCTCCAGCGTGCCCGCCTCCCTGGCGTGGTGGGCCGCGGCGGCCGCCGCCAGCCGGTCCAGGCCCCGGTCGATGCCCTCGGGGGGCCGCTCGACCAGACCGTCCGTGTAGAGGATGAGGCGGTCGCCCGGCTCCATGAGGCACTCCGCCTCCTCGTACACCGGGGCGGTGCCGGCCCCGAGGAGTATGCCCTTCGGCCGGTCGAGGAAGCGGGCCGTGCCGTCGCGCAGCAGCAGCGGCGGCAGATGACCGGCCTGCGCCCACACCAGCCGGCGCCGCGCGGCCGAGTAGCGGGCCAGCACCATGCTCGCCGTGCCGTGGGCGCCGCGGGAGTGCAGCAGCAGCGTGTTGAGGCGGGCGAGCGCGCCGGTCAGGGAGGAACCGGTGACGACCATGCCCTTGGCGGTGAAGCGGAGCTGGGCCATCGTGGCGACGGCGTCCACCCCGTGCCCGGCGACGTCGCCGACGACGAACAGGGCGTCCCCGTCGGGCAGTTCTATGGCGCTGAACCAGTCACCGCCGACCTGCACGCCGGCCTGCGCGGGAAGATAGGCGACCTCGACCCGCAGCCCGGCCGGCCGCACGGGTCCGCGGGGCAGGGGGAGCAGCGCGTCCTGGAGCCGGGCGGCCAGTGTCCGCTCGGCCAGCAGCACGTCGTGCTGGGTCAGCATCGCCCGCTCGCTCTCCAGCAGCGCCAGTTCGGCGCGGCGCCGGGCGGTCACGTCCTGGACGAAGCCGTGCACCTCCACGGGGGTGCCCCGGCCGTCCGTCGCCGCCTCGGCCACGATCCGCAGATGCCGGACCCCGCCGGGTGTCCTGGCCCGGAACGGGACGTCGCAGGGCCGCCCCTCGCCGGTCAGCTCACCCACGGCACGGGTCAGCGCGGGCGCGTCGTCGGGCACGGCGAGGGCGGGCAGTCCGGTCAGCGGGACGGGGCCGTGCGCGGGGTCCCGGCCGAAGATGGCGAAGACCTGGGCGGACCAGGTGGCCTCGTCGGTGACCAGGTCCCAGTTCGCCCAGCCGAGGTTGCCGAGCCGCTGCACGTCGGCCAGCCGCTGCTCCTGGCGGTCGGAGGGGTCTTCGCGGACCCAGGACAGCACGAGCGCGTCGTCCAGCGGTGCCACCCGCAGCCGGTGCGTGACCGGCTCCGCGGCTTCGTCCGCCGGCTCGCGCAGCGGGAACGGCTCGCCCTCGCTCGGCTCCCCGGTCGTCAGCGTACGCAGGCACGCCCGCAGCACCGGCCCGGCACAGGCCGACGGTACGCACTCCAGGAGCCGCCGGCCGACCGGGTCGGTGGTCCGGCCGCCGGTGAACAGCGACGCCTGCGCCGTCGCGGCCTCGATCCGCAGGTCCCGTACCTCTCCCGAGGGCGCGCGCACGGGGGTGAGCAGCACGGCCGCGCCGGGCAGGGCGTCGAAGACCCGTCGTACGGCCTCGGCGGCACCGTCCCCGGCGGGCGGGCGCCGGGGACCGGGCGTGGTCAGCCACCCGGCGCACAGGCGGGCGACGGCGCGCAGGTGTTCCCTGGCGTCGGGCGGGAAGGGGGCGCCGTCGCGGCGCCGCACCCCGAGGCAGAGGCCGGTCGGCACCGGCAGCCAGGCCCGGGAACGCCGGCGTCCCCGCGGACCGGCGCCGAGCGGATCGGGCCCGTCGTCGTGCCCGGGGCAGTCCAGCCAGCGCGGCTCACCGGTGCGCAGGGCGTCCAGCGCCGGGGTCCCGCTCAGCGGCGGCACCTCCCGCCACCGAGCGGCCGCCGCGTCGCCGAGGCCGGCGTGGCCCACCAGTTCGAGGCCGCCCGAGGGCAGCGGGGCGTAGAGCAGTACGGCGTCCGCGGCGACGCCGGGCGCGAGCCGCTCCAGCAGACACCGGGCGAGGTCCCGCGGCGTGCCCGCGCCGGCCAGGGCATCGGTGAGGCCGGCGAGAGCGGCGTCGCCGGAGAGGTCCGGTGCGGGCGGTACGGGCATGGCGCCCAGGGCGTGCGAAGCGGGTGCCGCGGCGGGCGGCGGCGTGAGGGCGCCGAGCGTGCGCCGGCACTCCTCCAGCAGCGTGCGCCGCTCCGCCTTCGCGCGCCGGACCAGCGTCTCGTGGGCGTCCTCGGCGGTGCCGCCGGTGAGGGCCATCACGGCGCCCTTGGCCCGCTCCACGACGGCAGACGCCGTGGCCAGGTCGCGCAGCCGGTCCAACTCGGCACGCTGCCTGGCGACGACTTCGGCCAGAGTGCCCAGGTCGGGCGCGGCGCCGGATTCCGTCGGCGTGGCGTGCTCGCTCGTCACGCGTCGAGCATGGCACATACACCGGGCTTCGACGGCAGGTCGTCGCCACTTGATTGTTTCGCCGGGCCGGCAGGGCGTCGAGGACCGCTGCGCGGCCGGGCGCACACGCCGGGGCGAGCGCTGCGTGCCTCGCAGGTCTGCCGGACCGCTCGCCCTCGGTCGCCGTGGCGCGCACCGGACAGGGACGCCGCTGCGAGGCTTGGCGCATGCCGGGGCGAGGGTCTGGTCGGCAGACCGCTCGGGCGTGCACGCGGTGATGACCCGCCGCGTGCCTCGGCGGGGCTGTGGGACTGCTCGCCCCCGGTCGCCGTGTCCCGCGTCGGCCGAGGACGCTGCTGCGCGGCGGGGGCATGCCGGGGCGGGAGGGGGCTGGTGGGCAGGCTGCTTGGGCGCGCACGCAGTGATGTGCCGTGCGTCGGCCCGGGGCACCGCCCCTGTCCCGCGCGGTCGGAACCCACGCTCGCCGGGGCCCCTGCACAGCCCAGCCCGCGACGGCCCCTCGACTTCCGCGTCCTGGTCCAGGGGCGCTCGGCAGTGGCGTACAGCGCCCTGCACCGTCCGGCCCGGCGGGTGCGCGACCGGGCCCGCCCCGCCCGGCCGGGGCTACGGCTGCCGTCCCGCCGTTCCCCGCTCGGTCAGGGCCTCCGTCACCGCGCGGACGCTGCGTGCGATGTGCTGGAGCTGGCCGATCTCCGCGGCGTACAGCTTGATCGTGTGTTCGATGACCGACTCGGGGAGGCCGAGCCGGGGCAGGTCGGCGCGGGCGGTCTGGAGTGCGGTGCGGGCCACGCGGATCTCCTGCTGCACCTGGATCTGCGCGTGCCGGGCCAGCAGTACGGGGTGCCGGATCAGCGCCGGGTAGCCGGCGTAGCGGGCCGGCACCAGCTCCCGCAGCCACTTGGCCGCCGAGCGTTCCCAGTCGTAACTGCCGGGCGTCTTGACCTGGCACGGCCAGTCCGGGCTGATGCGCGTGGTCGTCAGGTGCATGATCATCGCTTCCGGGGGTGCGGCGTCGTCGGGGGTGGGGCGACAGGTGCGGGGCGGCCCCGGCCCAGGGGAATTGGCCGGGGCCGCCACGGGCGCTCGCGGAGGCGGCGCCCGACCGAACGGCCCGGGGCGCCGGAGCGGGCAGGGTCCGGCAGCCAGGACCGTTCGCGCGGAGGCGGACGCGGTTCCGGGCGTTGTCCGGGCCGCGATCCGTGAGCAGTATTTATATATGCCATCCGCTTGGCAAGACGTATGAAAACATTCATGTCCGCTTGTCGGGACAGCCCCGAACGCCCCGGCGCCGCCCTCAGTCCCGCAGGAAGAACTGGTGCTGCTCGGCGATCTGCTCGTACTCCTCCAGCCGCGCCTGGGTCCGCTCGGGATCCGCGTCGGTCATGGCCTGGAGCAGCGCCGCGCACATCACGCCCGGCGCCGCGTACGAGTCGAAGACCAGCCGCGACCCGGTGCCCGTGGCGAAGGTGACGTCGGCCTCGTCCGCGATCGGGCCGAGCGCCAGGTCGGTGATCAGCGCGACCTTCAGCCCCGCTCCGCGCGCCACCCGCACGGCGCCCAGGGTCTCCTGGGCGTGCCGCGGCAGCGAGAAGGCCAGCACCCACGTCCCGCCCGCCTCGCGGGACTGCAGCAGCGCGTCGTAGGCGACGCTGCCGCCGCGGGTCACCAGGCGCACGTCGGGGTGGACCCGGCGGGCGGCGTAGGCGAAGTACTCGGCGAGCGAGACGGAGATCCGCAGCCCGAGCACGGTCAGGGGCGTCGACGCGGCGAGCTTCCGGCCGACCTCGACGACCGGTCCCGGGTCGGCGAAGTCACGCCGCAGGTTCTCCAGGTTCTCGATCTCGGCGTCCACCGCCGCCTGCAGTTCGTTGCCGCTCTCCTCCGCCGGCGTGCCGCCGCGCCCGCCCAGCGCGATGGACTGGAGCCGCTCCCGCAGCGCCGGGTAGCCGCTGAAGCCGACCGCCGAAGCGAACCGCGTCACCGACGGCTGGCTGACCCCGACGCGCTCGGCGAGGTCGGTGATGGAGAGGAACGCGGCCTCCGTGAGGTGCTCGATCAGGTACTGGGCGATGCGCCGCTGGCCGGGGGAGAGGCGGGGCCGGTCGAACAGCGTCCTGAGCCGGGACGTGGGGGAGAACTCCGCCTCCGGGACCGCCGCCCGTCCGGAGCTGATCGCCGATGCCTGCGCGCGTGCCTGCTGCGGCGATGGCACGGGTGCGCCTCCCTTGTCTCCCACGAAGGTCAACATAGCCCACCGGCCGCCACCGCCCGGGCGCGAACCCGGGACGCCCCGACGCCCACCGGACCGCCGGGGATAGCACCGCGCCGGACGGGAACCCGCGCCCCTGAAGCACCCGACACCGTCGACGAGGAGTCCCCGTCATGACCGTCCCGGAAGAGAACCGGCCGAAGACCGACACCACCGACGACGTCCTCGACCAGCGTGCCGAGGAGACACCCCGCCCGCCCGGCGGCACCGGCCGGACCATGCGCGAGGCCCTGGAGGAGGCCCACGTACGCCCCGACGACTACGACGAGGAATGACCGCGCCGTAACCGCGCGCCGACCGCGCGCCCCCACGGCATCCGACCCCGATACCACCGGCAGGTGACAACGCATGGGCGCCATCAGCGCTCTGGAGAAGGCCCTGGAGAACGGATGGGAAGCGCTGTGGGCGCGGGTACTCGACAAGGAGCCCGTCGAGATCCTGGACGCCCTGCGCAGTGAGTGCGACAGCAAGGCCGTGATCTGCGCCGAGGGCCGGGTC
Organism: Streptomyces sp. NPDC018947; assembly: GCF_044390505.1. NCBI lineage: Bacteria > Bacillati > Actinomycetota > Actinomycetes > Kitasatosporales > Streptomycetaceae > Streptomyces > Streptomyces sp. NPDC018947. The sequence goes on along the minus strand of NZ_JBIRZD010000002.1, from coordinate 687,296 downwards.
ATGGTCCCCAACGCCTACGACGTCGAACTCGCCGGCGTCGTGCACGAGGAACTGGCGCGCCGTGGGGGCCGGGTGGGCCAGGTGCTCACCGACAGCCTGGCCCGGCACGCCGAGCGCCGCGGCTACGAGTGGGCCGGCCCGCTGACGGTGCACGTCGGCAGGTCCGACGACGTACCCAACGGCCGCTACCGCGTGGCGAGCGGCGTGATGCGGCACGTCAGCGCCGAAGGGTTCCCGCAGGCGGCGTCCCGGCGGGGCGCGTAGCGGCGGACCCCGGCCGAGTGGCCGACGGGGGCGGCCGGAGGCCATCGCGGCGCCCGGCCGCCTGGCCCTGCCGCTGTGCCACCCGGCGCCGAGCCGGCCCCGCCCCGGCAGACCGCGCACCCGGCGTGCGGCCCCGGACGCGCGCCCTCAGGGCATCCCCACCGGCGCCCCGAGACCCCCAAGCCCCGCTTGCCGCGACCGAGTTCAGTGAACCAAGCCCGAACCGGTACCCGAGCCCGTATCCGTACCCGAGCCCACCCCCGCCCCGCCCGCCCCCCGTACCGCCGCCTCCGGCACGACGAGGTCGGCGTGCCGGCCGGTCGCGGCGACCAGGTCGGCGTTGCGCTGGTCCGTGCGGAGCACCCACGCCACCGCGTCCTCGTGGGACTTGCCGAACTCCTCGTGCCGCGCGACCAGCCGGCGCACCCGCTCCTCCTCGGGCACCTCGCAGAACCACACCTCGTCCAGGCACGACCGCACCCGCGCCCAGGCGCCCGTTGTCCAGCAGCAGGTAGTTGCCCTCCGTCACGACCAGCCGCGCCTCGGGCGGCACCGGGAGCGCCCCGGCGAGCGGCTGCTCCAGCACCCGTTCGAACCCCGGCGCGTAGACCGTGTCGCCGTCCCCCTCCTCGCGCAGCCGGCGCAGCAGTGCCGCGTACCCGGCCGCGTCGAAGGTGTCCGGCGCGCCCTTGCGGTCCCGGCGGCCGAGCCGTTCCAGCTCGGCGTCGGCGAGGTGGAAACCGTCCATGGGGACGTGCGCGGCCCACGCCCCGCCCGTCCCGTTCAGCTCCCGCACCAGCGCCTCGGCGAGCGTCGACTTGCCGGCGCCCGGGCTTCCGGCGATGCCGAGGATCGCGCGCCGCCCGTCCCGCGGCAGGGAACGGGCCCGGAGGAGGAGGTCGTCGAAAGTCAGCGGCACACCCCGAGTGTGTCACCCGGCCCGCCCCGCCCCGGTCCGGGGCGTTTTGTGGCACGTCCCACCCGATGGGATCCGGCCCGCCGGGGAACTGTGACGGGTATGACGACGCAGCTCGGACTTCCCGACGGCATCCAGGCCTGCCTCTTCGACCTCGACGGGGTCGTCACCCGGACGGCGGTGGTGCACGCCGCCGCCTGGAAGGAGACGTTCGACGCCTTCCTGCGCGAGCGGGACGGCGCGGACTTCCGGCCCTTCACCGACTCCGACTACGACGAGTACGTCGACGGCCGCCCCCGGGCGGACGGCGTGCGCACCTTCCTCGCCTCGCGCGGCATCGAACTGCCCGAGGGCGATCCCGGCGACCCGCCCGACGCCCCGACGGTCAACGGCGTCGGCAACCGCAAGAACCGGCTGGTCCTGGAGAAGATCCGTACCGAGGGCGTCGAGGCGTACGAGGGCACGCTGCGCTACATCGACGCCGTCCGCGCCGCGGGCCTCGCCACCGCGATCGTCTCCTCCAGCGCCAACACGGTGGACGTGCTGCGCTCCATCGACGCCGAGCGCCTGTTCGACGTACGGATCGACGGGGTCGTGGCGCGGGAGCGGAAACTGCCCGGCAAACCGCGTCCCGACACCTTCCTCGCCGCCGCCCGCGACCTCGGCGTCGAGCCGTCCCGGGCCGCCGTCTTCGAGGACGCCCTCGCCGGCATGGACGCCGGCCGTTCCGGCCGCTTCGGCTACGTCGTCGGCGTCGACCGCGTCGGCCAGACCGACGCCCTGTACGCCCACGGCGCGGACCGCGTCGTCAAGGACCTCGCCGAACTGGAGAGCCACGCGTGATCATCAACCGGACCTACGCCGTCGAGCCCTGGTCGGTGCGCGAGACCGCGCTGAACCTCGACCTCCTCGCCCAGAGCGAGTCCGTCTTCGCCCTGTCCAACGGACACGTCGGCTGGCGCGGCAACCTCGACGAGGGCGAACCGCACGGCCTGCCGGGCAGCTACCTCAACGGCGTGTACGAACTCCACCCGCTGCCGTACGCCGAGGCCGGCTACGGCTACCCGGAGGCCGGGCAGACCGTCATCAACGTCACCAACGGCAAGCTGGTGCGCCTGCTCGTGGACGACGAGCCGTTCGACCTGCGCTACGGGCGGCTCGTCAAGCACGAGCGCACCCTGGACCTGCGGCGCGGTGTTCTCGAACGCTTCTGCGAGTGGACCTCCCCGGCGGGCAAGACCGTCCGGGTGCGCTCCACCCGCCTGGTCTCCCTCACCCAGCGGGCCATCGCCGCCGTCGAGTACGAGGTGGAGCCCGTCGACAGCCGCATCCGCGTGGTCATCCAGTCCGAGCTGGTGACCAACGAGAGCCTGCCCGGCCCGGACGGCGACCCGCGGACGGCCAAGGCGCTCAAGTCCCCGCTGGAGCCCGAGGAGGACCTGGCGCTCGGCCCCCGGCTGCGTCTGGTCCACCGCACCCGCCGCAGCGGACTGCGCGTCGCCGTCGCCGCCGACCACGTGGTGGAGGGCCCCGAGCAGACCACCACCAGCAGCGAGAGCAACGTGGACGTGGCCCGCCTGACCATCACCTCCGCCCTGGAGCCGGGACAGCGGCTGTGCGTGCAGAAGACGGTCGCCCACGGCTGGTCCAGCGTCCGTTCCCGGCCGGCGATGAGCGACCAGGTCGAGGCCGCGCTGGCCGCCGCGGCGCAGCAGGGCTGGAAGGGGCTGGTCGCCGAACAGCAGGCGTACCTCGACGACTTCTGGGCCCGCGCCGACGTCGAGGTGCACGGCGACGAGGAGATCCAGCAGGCCGTCCGCTTCGCCCTGTTCCATGTGCTGCAGGCCGGCGCCCGCGCCGAGCAGCGGGCGATCCCGGCCAAGGGACTGACCGGTTCCGGGTACGACGGCCACGCCTTCTGGGACACCGAGATGTTCGTGCTGCCCGTGCTGACCTACACCGAGCCGAAGGCCGTCGCCGAGGCGCTGCGCTGGCGCTGCGAGACCCTGCCCGCGGCCCGGGACCGCGCCGCGCAGCTCGGGCTGGCCGGGGCCGCGTTCCCCTGGCGGACCATCGACGGCTCGGAGGGCTCCGCGTACTGGCCGGCCGGCACCGCCGCCTTCCACGTGGCCGCCGACATCGCGCACGCCGTGGTGCGGTACGTGGCGGCGACCGGCGACGCCGACTTCGAACGCGACACGGGCCTGGAGCTGCTGGTGGAGACCGCCCGGCTGTGGCGCTCCCTCGGCCACCACGACCACCACGGCGTCTTCCACATCGACGGCGTCACCGGTCCGGACGAGTACAGCGCCATCACCGACGACAACGTGTACACGAACCTCATGGCGCGCTCCAACCTCCTCACCGCCGCCGACGCCTGCGAACGCCACCCCGACCAGGCGGCCCGGCTCGGCGTGGACGACGAGGAGAGCGCCACCTGGCGGGACGCCGCCGAGGCCGTGTACATCCCCTACAACGACGAACTGCGCGTCCACGAGCAGCACGCCGGCTTCACCCGCCACCAGCGCTGGGACTTCGCCTCCACCGGCGCCGACCAGTACCCGCTGATGCTGCACTTCCCCTACTTCGACCTCTACCGCAAGCAGGTGATCAAACAGTCCGACCTGGTCCTCGCCATGTACACCTGCGGAAGCTGGTTCGACGAGCACTGCGACGAGGAGCAGATCGCCCGCAACTTCGCCTACTACGAGCCGCTGACCGTGCGGGACTCCTCCCTGTCCGCCTGCTGCCAGGCCGTGGTCGCCGCGCAGACCGGACATCTCCGTCTCGCCTACGACTACGCCTCCGAGGCGGCCCTGATGGACCTGGCGGACCTGGAGCACAACACCCGCGACGGGCTCCACATCGCCTCGCTGGCCGGGACGTGGATGGCGCTGGTCGCCGGGTTCGGCGGCACCCGCCGCGACGGCGAGAGCCTGCGCTTCACGCCGCGGCTGCCCGAGAAGTTCAGCCGGCTCGCCTTCCGGCTCCAGTTCCGAGGCCGGTGCCTGAGCGTCGACATCGACGCCGACAAGGCGACGTACACCCTGCTGATGGGTGACCCGATCACGATCCACCACCACGGCCGCCCGGTGTTCATGAACGGCGACGGCCCCGTCACCCGCGCCATCCCCGCCCATAAGTGGCGTCCGACGCCCGAACAGCCCCCGCATCGCAGCCCCAACGCCCGCTGACGGATACCTTGCCCTTGTCATCCGGTTTGCCGGACTTCTGCCGACCGCGGCAGGGGCGAGGTTCGAGCGGCCCCGCGCACGGCGGGGATGAGGGGCACCATGGCCGACGGCGCGCACACCACACTCGCCGGCGGGCGCCGGCACGGCACGGCGCCGGGACCCGGCACCCCCGGGCGCCGGCGCGGTGCCTTGCCGTTCGCCGCGGTGGCCGCCGTCTTCACCCTCGCCCAACTGGTCCTCGTACGCCCCGGACTCGCCCTCGGCTGGGACGAGACGGTCTACGTCAGCCAGGTCGCCACCCACCACCCGGCCGCCTTCTTCAGCGCCCCGCGCTCGCGCGGCGTCTCCCTGCTGGTGGCGCCCGTCGCCTCCTGGTCCTCCTCCACCGCGCTGCTGCGCGTCTATCTGGCCGTGCTCTCCGGCGCCGGCCTCTACCTGGGCATGCGGGCCTGGCGGGGCCTGTTCCCGGTCCGTGTCCTCACCACGGCGGGCGCCTTCTTCGCCACCCTGTGGGTGACCCTCTTCTACGGCCCCCAGGCCATGCCCAACTACTGGGTCGCCATCGGGGCCCTGATCTGCGTCGGCTGCTTCCTGCGGGCCCGCCGGGACCGGTCCGGCCGTGCGGCGCTGTGGGGCGTGGTGGCCGGCGTCGCGCTCATGGCCTGGGTGCGGCCCACCGACGCCGTCTGGGTGACCCTGCCCCTGCTGGTCCTCGCCGTGGCGCGCCGGCACGGACGGATGCTGCTCGCCCTCGCGGGCGGCCTCGTCGCCGGGGGAGGGGAGTGGGTGATCGAGGCGTACGCCTGGTACGGCGGCCTCGGCGCGAGGCTGGAGGAGGCGTCCCGCGTCCAGGGCGGGCTCGGCCTGCAGATCGCCGTCGACGACCAGCTCCGCAGCCTGGGCGGACGCGCCCTGTGCCGGCCCTGCACCGGGTCGATGCCGCCCCTGGTGGTCACCCTGTGGTGGTTCCTGCTGCCGGTCCTCGCGCTCGTCGCGCTGGCCGTCGCGGTCCGGGCCCGGCGCACCGCGCGCACGCTCGTCCCGCTGGCCTGCGCCGCCACGGCCGCCCTGCCGTACCTGTTCATGATCGGATACGCGGCGCCCCGCTTCCTCCAGCCCGCCTACGCCCTGCTGGCCGTCCCCGTCGCCGACGCGCTGTGGCACCTGGCCCGCAGGCCGGACGGCGGGTGGCGGCGGGTGGGCGCGCCGCTCGTCGCCCTGGGGCTGGCCGGACACCTGGCGGTGCAGCTCGTCGTCCTCGTGTACCTGGTGGACCGCACCGCCGCGGGCCGCGAGGAGTGGGCCCGCGCAGCCGACGCCCTGCACCGGCTGGGCGTCCGCCCGCCCTGCCTGGTCACCGGGCACGAGGCCATCCCGATCGGCTACTACGCCGGCTGCTCCTCCGGGGCGATCGGCGGCAACAACGGGAACACCACGGCCGCGGAGATCCTGGACACCGCCCGCCGCATCCCCGTCGCCGCCGTCACCGGCCCGGGCGGTACCCCGCCCGCGTACGCCCGCACGTGGAGCCCCCACCGCGTGGACGACCTGGACATCCGGGTCGCGTCACCGGGTTAGAGATCGCGGATCGGGAAACGCGAACCGCACACGAGACCACCGAGCCGACGCAGCGCAAGGAGGCAGCGATGGGCACGGACCCGATGGCCGACGACGCCTACCAGCCCACCGGGAGCAATGAGGAGCAGGAGGACGCCGCGCCCCTCGACCTTCAGGACGCCGTCGACGAGCGGGACTACGACGACACGCTCGACGAGGGCTACTCGCCGCCGGAGAAGCCCCTCGGCGTGACCAAGCACGGCACCACGGCCGCCGAGCAGCACGACGGCGAGACCCTCGACGAACGGCTGTCCCAGGAGGTCCCCGACGTGTCCGTCCCGGCCGGCGACGGCGTGGGCGACAAGTCCGACGGCGACGGCGAACCGGTCGACCCCGAGGCGGGCACCGAACGCTCCGGGCGCCTGGTCGCCCCCGACGAGGGCGTGCGCGCCGACACCACCAAGGAGACCGTCGCCGAGGACGTGGGCATCGACGGCGGTGCCGCCGGCGCCGAGGAGGCCGCCATGCACGTCGTGGAGGACGGGACGGCGCTGCCGGACGGCGGGCAGCGCTAGCGGCGCCCGACGCCGTGAGGGGACCGCCCGGCCCGGCCGGGCGGTCCCCTCACGGCGGTTCGGTCAGGGCAGCAACTTGTCGAGGGCGGCGGGACCCTCGTCGGCCAGCTTGTTCCTGGCCCATTCGAGATTCTTGGGGGTGATGTCGCGGCCGGCCGCGAGAACGAGGTCCTCAGGGGTCACCTCGGTGCCGGTGCGGACGTGGAGCCGGTCGTCCGGAGTGGCGCGGTCGTCGCTCGCGCGGACTTCGGACGGCCGGGAGGGATCAGGCTCTGACGTCGACATGTGACTGCTCCTCGGTCCGGATCGCTGCGTCGGTGCCGATGCTGCGCTATCGGTCCCGACTATCCCGATAACACCATTCAATGCCCGAGCACACCCCGCATCCGCAGGGCGGCGGCCCTGACATGCCGCGTCCGGCGACGCGCCGTCTAATGAGACGCATCGAGCGAATCGGCCCGGCAGTAAGGGCAGGCGCATGTCAAAAATGGGTGCCGACGCCCCGAAACCGGGGACCGCGGGCAAGGCGGGCGTTCTGCGCCGGTGCGGCGAGTGGTGTGCCCGGCACGGTGTCGTCGTCCTGGTCGCCTGGCTCGTCGCCCTGGTGGCCCTCCAGATCGTGAACCGCTCGTTCGGCGGCGAGTACTCGGACGACTTCGCCCTGCCCTCGGCCCAGTCGCAGAAGGGCCTGGACGTCCTGAAGCGGCACGACCCCGCGGCCGGCGGCTACAGCGCCCAGATCGTCGTCCACGACGCCGACGAGCCGCTGACCTCGCTCGGCTCGCAGATGTCGACCACGGTGGCCGACCTCCAGAAGCTGCCGCACGTCCTGTCCGCGCAGAACCCGCTCACCTCCGCCCCCGCCTCCGGCTCGTCGTCCGGACCGAACGTGGGCCCGCTGTCCTCGGACGGCCGCACCGGCTACATCACGGTCCGCTTCGACATCCAGCCCTCCCAACTCGGCGACGGCTACCTGCACGGGGTGGACGACTCCGTCCGGCCGCTGCGCGCGGCCGGCGCCGAGGTCGAGTACGGGGGGCCGCTCGGCGAACTGGCACGCCCCGCCGCCGACGACCGGGTGAGCGAGCTGATCGGCTTCGCCGTGGCCATCGTCGTCCTGCTGGTCGGCTTCGGCAGCGTCCTCGCCGCCGTCGCCCCGCTGGTGACCGCGCTGATCGCGGTGATCTGCGGCCTGGCCTGCCTCGGGCTGCTCGCCGCGGCGTTCACCTTCGCCACCGTGTCCCCGACCCTGGCCACCATGATCGGACTGGGCGTCGGCATCGACTACGCCCTGTTCCTGATCACCCGGCACCGGCAGAACCTCATGAACGGCGCCGACCCCGTCCGGGCGGCCGGACACGCCACCGCCACCAGCGGCCGCGCGGTGCTCGTCTCCGGCTGCACGGTGATCGTCGCCCTGCTGGGCCTGTACGCCTCCGGGGTGTCCTTCATCGGCAAGCTGGGCATCGCCGCCGCGGTGACGGTCGTCTCGGCCGTCCTCGGCGCGCTGACCCTCGTGCCCGCCCTGCTCGGCCTCGTCGGCCGGCACATCGACCGCCTGCGGGTGCGCCGCCCCGTCGCCGAGACCGACGCCGAGCCGGGCACGGAGCCGCACGGCACCTGGCACCGCTACGCGCGGCGGGTGGAACGGCGACCGTGGCACTTCCTGAGCGCGGGCGTGGCGGTGCTCGTGGTGCTGGCCGTCCCCGTGTTCTCCATCCAGCTCGGCCACATCGGGGACGGCGCCGACCCCACCTCCTTCACCGACCGGCGGGCGTACGACCTGATGACCGACGCGTTCGGGCCCGGCTCCAACGGCCCCCTGACCGTGGTCGTCGACCAGAGCGGCGTACCCCAGTCGCAGCGCTCGGACCTCGCCTCCCGGGTCACCAAGGGCCTGGACGACGTGCCCGGCACGGCCGCGGTGACGCCCGTGACGCCGACCCCGGACGGCGACGTCCTGCTCGCCACCGTCTACTCCCGGCAGTCACCGCAGGACGCCGCCACCACCGACCTGACCAACCGCCTGGTCGACAGCACCCTGCCGGACGCGGTCGCCGGCACGGACGCCAAGGGCTACGTCACCGGCACCACCGCCGCCCAGGTCGACTTCCGGGACATCGTGGCGAGCAGGCTGGCGCTCATCATCGGCGTCGTGGTCGCCCTGGCCTTCCTGATCATCCTGGCCGTTTTCCGCGGCCTGCTGGTCGCCCTGAAGGCCGCCGTCCTCAACGTGCTGTCGATCGCGGCCTCCTACGGCGTCGTCGTCGCCGTCTTCCAGTGGGGCTGGGGCGGACCCGCGCTCGGGGTCTCCGGCACCGTGCCCATCGAGAGCTACGTCCCGATGATGATGTTCGCGATCATCTTCGGGCTGAGCATGGACTACGAGATCTTCCTGCTCTCCCGCGTGCACGAGGCCTGGCTGCGCACCGGGGACGCGAAGGGGGCGGTGGCCCACGCGCTGGAGATCACCGCGCGGGTCATCACCTGCGCGGCCCTGATCATGGTGAGCGTCTTCGCGGCGTTCGTCGTCAGCGACAACATCGTGGTCAAGATGCTCGGCCTCGGCCTGGCCGTCAGCGTGCTCATCGACGCCACCGTCGTACGCCTGCTCCTCGTCCCCGCCGTGATGACCCTGCTGGGACGGCACGCCTGGTGGACGCCCCGGTGGCTCGACCGGATCCTGCCCCGCATCGACGCGGAGGGGCACGAGCAGGACCTCAGCGCGCGGGCGACGGCGAAGGGGTCAGCACGAGCATCGTGACGTCGTCGTCCACGGTCGCGCTGAAGCGCACGAGATCCGCCCACACACGCTCGGCGAGCGCGGCGGACTCCCCGGCGGCGAACGCGGCCAGCCGGTCGGCCAGCGGATAGAACGCCCCCCGGTCGTCCCTGGCCTCGACCACACCGTCGGACGCGAGGAAGAGCCGGTCGCCGGGGAGCAGGGAGAACGTGCTCACCTCGATCGCGCCCGCGTCCGCCAGTCCGAGCCCGAGCGGTGTCCACGGCGAGACCTTCAGCTCCGTGGCGCTCGCGCCGCGCAGCAGAAGGGGCGGCGGGCTGCCGCAGACGACGACGCGCACCTCCCGGGCGTCGGCGGAGAACTCCAGCAGCGCGGCCGTCGCGAACAGCTCGGCGTGCCGCGCGTCCGCGGAGTCCGTCAGCAGCCTGCGATCGAGCCGGGCCGCGACCGACACCAGCTCGGGCTGGTCGAGCACCGCCTCCCGGAACGCCCCCAGCAGCGAGGCGACCGTCGCGACGGCGGCCAGGCCGTGCCCCTGGACGTCGCCCATCACGGCCCGGGTGCCGAAGGGACCCTCCCGCACGTCGAAGAAGTCGCCCCCGACCAGCGTTCCGCGCTGCGCCGCGCGGTACAGCCCCGTACAGCCGACGGCCCCGACCCGCTCGGGCAGCGGGGGCGCGACGGCGCGCTGGGCGGCCTCGGCGACCGTGCGCTCCAGATCGAGCTGGGCGTCGCGGCGGCTGCGCACGAAGGACACGAACACGCTGAGCACGGAGACGAAGACGATGGTCAGCAGGTCGGTGTTGCCCGGCCGGTCGAGCTGGAAGGCCGGGATGTTCAGCAGGGCCACCACCGCGCCGCCCAGCAGGGCGGTCGCCAGCGGGCTGTACGACAGCACGGCCAGCGGCGGGATGGCGCCCAGCAGGAAGCCGATGTCGAGAGGGTCGTGGCTGATCAGCGTCGCCGCGCAGATGGCCACGATCAGGACGGGGGGCAGCGCCCGGACCCAGCGGGGCGGTGGCGCCCCCCGCAGCCAGCCGCGCCGGTCCTCACTACGGCGCTGCGGCGGGGCGGGCACCTTTCGCACACCACCACGCTCCTACGGCGGGCCGCCCGGCGCACGCCGGGGAACGCGCCTCGCCCGGAAACGCGGCCTCGCGCCGGGCGGCACGCCGGAGAGGGGTGGCATGCTGGCCGGCGGGTCGGTCACCGGAACGGACGGCGGAGGCACGGTGGGGTTCGAGGGCGAGGTCTGGCGCGTACGCGACCGGGCGGAGGCGGAGGTCGGGGAGATCGTCATCGAGGACGCGGACTTCCCCTGGCTCTCCGGACGGTTCACCCCCAAACCGGCGTACGCCGCCGTACGGGACCTGTTCGCCCGTGAACTCGCCCTCGTCGAGCGGGACGGCGAGGGGCACCGGGAGGAGTGGGAGGCCGCCTACGACGAGATCAGAGCCCGTGTGTCCCTGGCCTCGCCCGACGGCCCGGTGGCCGAGTTCCTCCTGCACATCGACGGGGACCGGGCCTGGTTCCGGTGGAGCGAGGAACCGTTCGGGACGCCGGACGCGGACGCCTGACCGGCGTCACCCGGCGCCCGCGCCGAGCAGGGTCTCCGCCTCGGCCAGGATCTCGGTGACCCGCAGTCCGAACGCGGCGTCGCACGGATGCGGGCGCCCGTCGCGCGCCGCGGCCACGAGCGCGTCCACCGCCCGCCGCAGGGCGGGCACGGGCCCCTCCGGGCTCTCCGGCATCAGCGTCACCCCGGCCCGGCCCCGCAGCTCCACCGCGGCACCCGCCGCCTGGGGCGGCGCCGTCAGGCTGAGCGTGAGCGTGCTGGACGCACCGCCGGCGTGGTCGAGCACCAGGTGCACGGTGTCCCCGGGGCCCGGAACGGCCGCCGCCACCCGCCGTACGTCACCCAGGACCGGCAGCAGCACGGACAGGGCGTGCGGGCCGACGTCCCACAGGGAGCCCTTCTCCCGACGCCACGGCGAGCGCGCGAAGGGGCTGTCGCCGGTGAACACCGCGCCGAGCCACTGGGCCCGCGCCGTGAACCAGCCCCCCGTGCCCGCCTGCCCGGTGATCCACGCCTGAGTCGCGGGCTGGAACCGGGTCGTGAAGAAGACGACGGAGGCGACACCGGCCCCTCGCGCCGCCTCGACCACCGCCCGCCCCTGCGCGACCGTCGCCGCGAGCGGCTTGTCCAGCAGCAGATGGCATCCGGCGCGAGCCGCGCGCACCGCCAGCTCGCCCTGCACGGCGGGCGGCAGCGCCACGGCGACGGCGTCCACGTCGGCGAAGAGGGCGTCCACGTCGTCGTAGGCGCGTGTGCCGTGCCGCGCGGCCAGTTCCTCTGCGGCCTCCGGGCGGCGCCCCCACACGCCCGCGAAGTCCACGCCGTCGTGCCCGCCGAGGGCGGGCGCGTGCGCCAGGTCCGCCCAGGGACCGGTACCGAGCAGTCCGATGCGCATACCGCCGCCTCTCCACGTGAACCCGACCCGGCCGCGAGCCTGCCACACGGACGGGGTGCCCCCTTCCCCGTCCGTCGACGCGGCCGGCCATGTGCCGCGTCCAGTACCCGACGGGCGCCCAAGTCACCCTTGCCATACCACTCTTGACGTCCCTTCGGCCAGAGCACTGGTTCATCCGACCGCCCGGTCCCTAGGATGTACCCTCGGTCAGGCCGGTGCAGGTGGCGCGGTACGGAGCTGGGAGAACGATGCGAGCCGACAAGCGGTTGTCCACGGAGATCGACGCCAACATACCCACGGCCGCACGTATGTACGACTACTACCTGGGCGGCAAGGACAACTACGCGGCCGACCGGGCGGCGGTCGGGGAACTCGACAAGGTCGTTCCCAGCACCCGCCGGCTCGCCCTGAACAATCGGCGCTTCCTGCAGCGCGTCGTCAGGACGCTCGCGCAGGAGTACGGCATCCGCCAGTTCCTCGACCACGGCTCCGGCCTGCCCACCCAGGACAACGTGCACCAGGTCGCCCAGCGCGTCGACCCGGAGTCGCGCGTCGTCTACGTCGACAACGACCCGATGGTCCTGGTCCACGGCCGGGCCCTGCTCGACCAGAACGACCGCACCGCCGTCATTCACGCCGACATGCGCTCGACCGAGGAGATCTTCTCCCACCCGGAGACCCGGCGTCTGATCGACTTCTCCCAGCCGGTGGCGGTGCTGTTCAACTCGGTCTTCCACTGCATACCGGACAGCGAGACCGACGGGCCGATTGCCGTGGTCCGCCGCGTGACCGAGCGGCTCGTGCCCGGCAGCTACGCCGTGATGTGCCAGCTCGTCAGCGACGACCCCGAAGTGCGCAAGTCCGTCACGGAGTTCATGAACGAGGCGACGCACGGGAACTGGGGCCGTGTGCGCGAACCCAAGGACGTCGAGGCCTGGTTCGAGGGAATGGAGATCCTGGAGCCTGGGCTGGTGGAGGTCTCCACCTGGCGTCCGGACAACGAGGTGGCCCCCCGACAACTCACCGACGAGTGGATCGAGTTCGGGGGCCTCGGCCGCATCGGCCAGTCGGGGCGCGCACCCGTCTACGGCGCCGGGTAGCGCGCCGTCATCGTCGAGCGCAGGGACTCCAGCGACTCGCGCGGGGTCAGCGCCTCGTCGGCCAGCCGGTCCAGCGCGACCCGGTACTCCTCGGTCTCGTCGCGGTCCTCGAGGAAGTTGGCGCTCCTGATGTGCTCCAGATAGACCACGTCGGGCAGGTCGGCACCGCCGAAGCGCAGATAGGTCACCGGGATCGCGGGCGCCGACGCGTTGGTCACGTCCAACGGCACGATCTGCAGCGTCACATGGGGAAGCTCCGCCATCCTGATCAGGTGCCCGAGCTGTTCCCGCATGACGTCGCGGCTGCCCAGTACGCGCCACAGCACCGACTCGTCGATGATCGCCCAGAGCTGCGGGGCGTCCGCCCGTGTCAGCAACTGGGCGCGGCGCATCCGCAGTTCGACGCGGCGCTCCACTTCGCCGGCGGGCGCGCTCGGCAGGCCCCGCTGGACGACGGCGCGGGTGTACGCCGCCGTCTGGAGCAGTCCGGGGACGTACTGGATCTCGAAGGTGCGGATCGTCGCCGCCGCCTCCTGGAGGCCGACCAGACGGTCGAACCACTCGGGCATCAGGCGCTTGTCGTACCGCTGCCACCAGCCCGGCTCACCGGCACGCCGGAGCAGCTTCAAGAGCACCGAGGCCTCGTAGGGGTCGGTCCCGTAGAGCTCCAGCAGGGCACGGACGTCCTTCTCCGTGGGAGGCCTGCGACCCTTGCCCGACTCGATGCGCGACAGCTTGGCCCCGCTGAACCCCAGTTCGCGTGCGGCCTGGTCCTGGGAGAGTCCGGCGTCCTCGCGGAAGCCCGCGAGCTGCACTCCGACGAGCATCTTCAGCAGGGTGGGCGCCGGCTCGGTCCGGTCCAGATAGGGTTCGAGGCGGGAGATGCGAGGTGACGCGGCGGACATCCTGGCTCCCAGCAGAACGGCAGACTTGATGAAAACACTATCCCACCTCGTCGCCGTCCATGGCATGGGCCGGCCGGAATCGGGTAGTGCGCCTCCGCTTCACCACCGGCGGGTCCCCGCGGCCGCGGGTCACAGCAGGTGGTCGAACTCGCCCTCCTTCGCGCCGGCCAGGAATGCGGCGACCTCGGCCGGGGTGTAGACGAGCGCGGGGCCGTCGGGGTCGCGGGAGTTGCGCAGTGCGATGCCTCCGTCCACGAGGGCGACCTCGACGCAGTTGCCCTCCGCGTTGCTGTGCCGGCTCTTCTTCCAGCAGGCGTCCAACGAGCTGGCCCGCACTCCGTTGCGCACTGATGGCACCGCAGTCTCCTTGCCGTTCGGGGGAGCGGACCGCGTCACGTAGGCCCCGTGCGCTCCCGGCCGATTTTTTCGCGCAATTTCTCGTGCAATTGCACGCGAGCGCTGTCTGCGTGGATAATAGCCGTGGCGTCAACCCCTCGGCGGGCGCCCGGTCCTGACGTCGCATCAGGGAGTTTCCGTGTCGCCGTCATCTGCGCAACGAACACTCCGGACACCCGGCGAGATCGTGCCGGAGACGGGAGCGGCGAGCCGGTCGGGCGCGCTCCCGGGCAGGGCGCGGCAGGTCGTCCGCCCTGCCGAGTGGCCGGTCCCCGTCACCGCGGCGACGCCGTGCTCGCCGCTCGCCCGGCCCGCGCCGGAGGTGCTGCGCGTCACCTGCAGCCGGGAGGGCTTCGCCCGGGCCCGGCGCTTCACACGGGAGACGCTGCACCGGTGGTCCCTCGACCACCACGGTGACGACGCGGCCCTCGTGGTCACCGAACTCGCCGCCAACGCCGAGGCGCACGTGTCCGCGACCCCCACGGACGGCGAGCCGGAGATCCGACTGGGGCTCGCCCTGGAGCCCGGGCGCCTGATGCTCAGCGTCTCCGACCCCGGGGACGGCGCCCCCGTCCCCACCCCGTCCGACGACCGGGACCTGCTGGAGCACGGGCGCGGACTGCGCATCGTCGACGCCCTGGCCGAGGACTGGGGCTGGACCCCGAGGACCCCGACGGGCAAGACCGTCTGGGCGACGCTGTCGACCCGCCCCCTCACCTGACCCGACTGCCGCGGAAGGGCCCCACACCATGCGCAGCGCTCCGACCCCACGACCGAGCATCCCGCGCACCGACCGACCCGCGTCGGGTGCGGCCGGTTCGCACCGCACCGCACCCCTCGCCGGGCTGGACCGCGTGCCCTGGGGTGAGATCCGCGACTCCAGCGGTTCCGCCGCGGCCATCCCCCGCCTGCTCGACAAGGTCGCCCGGGGCGACGCCGAGACCGCCCGCGCCGCCCTCGGTGACCTGCGCAGGCGGATCTGCCAGTACGGCTTCGTCGTCGACCAGGCCACCGCCGCCACCGTCCCCTTCCTCTGGGAGCTGGCGCAGCGTCCCCACGTGAACTGCCGCGCGCAGATCATCCGCTTGCTCAAGAGCATCGCCGACGCCCGGCAGTGGGAGAGCACGGCCACCGTCTACCCGAAGCTGCTCAACCACCGGGAGAACCCCGTGGTCTGGGAGCGCGCCGCACGCCAGGCCGTGCGCGCCCGGCGGGACGAGCTGAAGCGGCTGCTCGACGAGGACGACAGCGAGATCGCGCGGGCCACCACGGAGCTGGCCCGCACCCTCGGCGACTGAGGATCCGCACCCTCCGAGACCGAGGCCCGCGCCCTCCGCGGGGGAGAAGGCGCGGGCCTCCCACCCGCCGTACGGAACGCAGGCGACTGCCGTCGCCGCATGGACGATCCGCCCCCTTTCCACCCTGTTGCCTCTCTGCCTGAAGTGGCAGTCGGACAGGATCGGACAGGAAGCGCACGAATTCCGTCAATTGCGAGTAGGGGTACGCATGGGGTGAATGGTTTGTGTCGGTCCGGGCATACGCAGCGAAAATCGAGAGAGGGGCGCTTCGTGCTCGAACCGGACCCGAAGGTCGTCAGGGAGTTGCTGACGCGCTACGCGTCGCTGCGGATCGCTCAGGCGGAGAGGGAGTGCTCCGCGGCGGCGCGCGAGCTGGCGGACGTCAGCTACACGCTGTGCGTGATGATGGCGACCACCGGCATCCACGACGCGGTCGCCAAGGCGGACGCGCTGCTGCTCGCCAAGGGGCGGACACCGGAACCCACCCGGGCGGGGGACCCGGACGGGGAGAGCGACCTGTCGCTGGCCGTCTGACACCGCGGTACCGGGGCCCGTCCCGCGGACCGGGCCGGAACACCGAGCCCGTCCGCGGGACGGGCCCCGCGCACGCGCGGACCTGAGCAGCCGTCACCTCGTGGGGGGAAAGCGCGACCGTCACCCGGGCGGACGCCTAGACTGCTCAGTCGTGTCTCCGTACGGAGACGGACGAGACGAAAGGCGCGTTGACGGGTGTTCCAGGATTCCCCCATCTACGACCGACTCGTCGCCGAATGCGGCGACGTCCCCACGCAGGTGCGCCGGGAGGCCGAGCGCGTGAACAGGGAGCTGGAGGTCGTCATGCGCCCCCTGCACGCGCCCGGCCATCTGCCCGGCAGCGAGCGCACCCCGTCCCCCGGTGCCGGCTGGCAGCGCACCGCCCTGCTGCCCGGCCCGCGCCCGCACTGACGCGTCACCCGGCGAAGACGGGATCCGCGCCGTCCCCGGCCGGCGGCTCGGCGCCGGCGGGACGGGCGAGCCACTCGGCGATGGCGCGGGCGATCGGCTGGCCCGTGTCCACCTCCACGAAACCGAACTGCCCCGACTGGTTGCACTCCAGGAACCACCAGGTGCCGTCCCCGTCCTCGGCGAAGTCGAAGGCCCCGTACGCCAGTCGCGCCGCGCGCAGATAGGCGAGGACGGCCTCGGCCACACGCGCCGGCACGTCGGCGGGCCGCCAGGGTCCGCCGGACGGGACGAACCGGACGTCCACCTCCTCGGGGTCCACGTCCGCGAGGGCCGTCTTGCGGGCGGCGATCAGCCGGTCGCCCACCACGGTCAGCCGGACGTCGGCGCGCTTGGCGATCCGGCGTTGCAGCAGCGTGGGGCCGTGCGCGACGGCGGAGAAGTCCGTCTCGGGCGGCACCCGGCTGGTCGGCACCGCCAGCGGCGGATCCTGCGGATGCGCTCCGGAGACCGGCTTGACCACCAGATCGGGATGGCGCTCGGCGAACTCGCGGGCCGCTCGCGGGAACGTGGTGATCAGCGTGGCCGGCACGGGCAGCCCGCACTGCTGGGCCAGCCGGAGCTGCCAGGGCTTGTGACGGGCCCGGTGGGCCGCGTCGGGCTGGTTCATCCAGCGCGCGCCGCAGCCGCGCAGCATCCCGTAGAGCGCCTGCGCGGACTCCTCGGTCAGCCACGCCGACGGCTCGGCGGCCCGTGCCGCCGCACTGCCCGGCCTGCGCACCCACACGGACCGCAGCCCGCCGATGCTCACCAGACGGCCTCCCGCGGACAGATGCCCGCGGAAGGCGCCGTGCGCGAACTCGCCGGACAGGGAGACGCTCCGGGTCAGATCGGCGGGGTCCAGACGGACCACCGGCACTCCCGACGCGTTGAGGTGCACGACCACCATGTCGGCGGTGACGTCCTCTTCACAGGTCAGGATCAGCACGGTCATTCTCGGCGGCCCGCGTTCAGTCGTCGAAGTGAGTCTTCGACCCCGCCGTGGAGGTCGTGGTCCCCAGTTCTCTCAGCAGCGCGTGATCGCAGGCCGCCACCCTCCCGTCGAGAAGCACGTTCAACTGCAGCCCGGAGTCGTAGACGTACGGAGTGGTGGCTTCCAACTCCACCGCCGGCCGTGCGTAGTTGAGCGCGAACGGTTGCATCGTCTCTCCCTGGTCGGTGCTGCGCCGATCAAGCGATGGTTCCTGTGCGCCGTCGCCTGGTCCGCCGACTTCCTTCGGCTTCCAGAGACTTATACGAATCGAACGGGTGAATGGTTTCCTTACGCAGCGTAGTCACGGGGCGGGCGCGTGCCCCGTTCGCGCGCGCCCAGGGAGCCCCGCGCCGAACGCAGCGCGAGGAGCAGCACGCCGATGTCGTCCAGGTACACCGGGTCGGGCACGAGGTCCGCCGGCAGCACGAAGTAGAGGACGGCGCCCCAGAACACCCACCGGGGACCGCTGGGCAGCCCGGCCCTCCTGAGGTCCCGTCGGGTGCGGACCAGCCGCACCAGGACGACGACGGCCACGCAGAGGGCGACCGCCGCGAGCGCCGCCGCCGCCACGATCACCGCTGTGGTCGTATCCACCCCGCCCCTCCTCGTGGTGCGCGGCACATGACTGCCTGTCGTATTCCCCCTCGGGGCGCCGGCAAGGCCGGGGACCGGGCCTCTCATCCTCATGGCCCACACCGGGTGGCCCCGCACGGCGGACGCGTTTAGTAATGGGCACCACACAAGGCGTGTCGCACGTCGGGGACACAGGGCGGCCGCACTTCCCCCTTCGACGGAGAGAGCATGACCACCGGACCTTCCTCACCCCGCTCGCCCGAGGACGCCGTATCCACCATGGATCCGCCCGCCGGGGAGACGACCGCGGGGACCGGCACGCACACCGTCGGTCCGCGCCCGGACCGGTCCGACGAGGACCTGTTCGACGAGGACCTCTTCACCGGCCCGGACCTCGACGGGAACCTCGGCACCGGCGAGGACCGCCGCCCCGACGGGACCGCCGAGTACGCCGCCCCGGAAGCCGCCGCCCCCGTGGAGGTGCCCTGGCCGCACGGCGACCCGGTCGGCGACCTGGTGCGTGCCGCCGTGGCCGACCGGCCGCTGGAAGAGGTCGCCGACCTCATCACGATGCTGGAGCAGTCACCGCGGTACGCCTGGGCCACCGGCGACGCGCTGCGCGCGGCCGGCGTGCGGCGGCCGGTGGAGGACGTCGCCCGGCTGGCCGCCCTGCTGACCCGCCCGCCGCGCCATCCCGACAGCGCGGACGAGGCGATCCGCGCGGCGGTGGAGTACCGCTCGGTGGAGGACGTGACCCGCCTGATGGCCCTCCTGCACCGCACGCCCCTGGAGCCGCACTGCGGCCGGGCCGCGGTACGGGCCGCCGCCGTCGGCCGGCCCGTGGAGGAGCTGGTCGAACTGATCGGCCGGCTCGCCGAGGACGAGCGGGAGTACTACGAGCTTCCGGCGCCGCCGCCGTACGCCCCGGCGCGGACGTACGCGGCCGAGGCGGCGGGGGCGGTCGGCGACCCCGGGACGCCCGCCGCGGCCGACCGCCGTGAACGGCGCCGTCCGGCGCCGACCCTGTGGCGTTCCTGGAGCCGGGGGCGCGGGCCGCGCGACGGCGATCCCGCGGCGCGGTGGGCCGTCGGCCTCGCGATGTGGCCGACGTGGCTGACCGTCGCCACCCTCGCCGGCTGCGGCGTGGCCTACTTCCCGCTGCACCGGGACGGCACCTCCGCGGGCGCCTACGCGGTCGCGCTCGGGCTGTCGGCGCTCTGCCTGGTCGTCGCCCTGCTGCTCACCCTGCGCGCCGCCGTACCGGTGCTCGCCGCGGCCGTCGTGGCACCGGCGGCGCTGGCCGCGGCCAGGCTCTACGGCACCGCCACCCCGTCGTCGGGAGTCTCCGGGACCGTCGGCCTCACCCTGGCACCCGCCTGGGCCGCCGTCGGTGCCGCCGTGCTCGCGTCACTGGTCGCGCTGACGGCCCTGTGCGTACGGGTCGCCGCGCGGGAGCCCGCCGGGCCCCGGCCCGCCCGCCCGGTGGCCCTCGTGCGCCGCGTCGTGGACTGACCGCCGGACGCACGCGACGACGCTGACAGGTCCGCGCCGCACGTCCGGCGCGGACCTCGCCGTGACGGTGTCACGTCCCCAGCATGCCCGCGGGGTGCTCGTGTTCGAGCAGACCGGTCAGCACCCGGTCCGGGGTGAGGGGGAGTTCCCGGAAGCGGATGCCGGTGGCGTGGTGGACGGCGTTGCCTACGGCCGCCGCCGAACCGACGATGCCGATCTCGCCGATCCCCTTGCTGCCCATGGGGTTGAGGTGGGGGTCGTCCTCGTCCACCCAGTACGCCTCCAGGGACGGGACGTCGGCGTGCGCGGGCACGTGGTACGACGCGAGGTCGGACTCGGGGAAGTCGCCGAACGCCGGGTCCACCGTGCTGTCCTCGGTCAGCGCCATGCCCAGCCCCATCGTCATGCCGCCGATGAACTGGGAGCGCGCGGTGCGGGCGTTGAGGATGCGCCCCGCGGCGAAGACACCCAGCATCCGCGTCACCCGCACCTCCCCGGTCACCGTGTCGACGGTGACCTCGGCGAAGTGCGCCCCGAAGGCGTGCCGCGCGTACGGACTCTCGGCGTCCGCGGTGCCGGAGGTGTCGGCCTCGGCCACGAGGCCCTCGGCGGGCACCGAGCCGGCGCGCTCGGTCAGCCGGCCGGCCAGCTCCGTGCACGCGTCGTGCACGGCCCAGCCCCAGGACGCGGTGCCCGACGAGCCGCCCGCCATCGGGGCGAACCCGAAGTCGCTGTCGGCGATCTCGATGCGGATCCGGTCCAGCGGGACGCCGAGCGCGTCCGCCGCGATCTGCGCGCACACCGTCCGGGCGCCCGTGCCGATGTCGGTCGCGTTCACCCGTACCAGGAAGCCGCCGTCGGGCAGGGTCCGGGCCGAGGCGCGGCAGGGCATCGCCATGACCGGATACGTGGCGGCGGCCACCCCGCTGCCCACCAGCAGCGGCCCGGCCTCGCGGGAGCGGGGGCGCGGATCGCGTGAGGCCCAGCCGAAGCGCCGCGCGCCCTCCCGCAGGCACTCCACGAGGTGCCTGCTGCTGAAGGGCTTGCCGCTGTCCGGCTCGGTCTCCGGTTCGTTGCGGATCCGCAACTCCACCGGGTCGACGCCGAGTTCGACGGCGAGTTCGTCCACCGCGGATTCCAGCGCGTACATGCCGGGACACTCGCCCGGGGCCCGCATCCAGGACGGCGTGGGCACGTCCAGCGCCACCACGCGGTGCAGGCTGCGCAGGGCGGGAGCGGCGTACATGACCCGCGCGGGGACCGCGGCCTGCTCCACGAACTCCTTGACCCGCGACGTGGACGTCGTCACCTCGTGCGCGACCGACGTGAACCGTCCGTCGGCGTCGGCGCCGAGGCGCAGCCGGTGCAGCGTCGGCGCGCGGTGGCCGACGACGGTGGGCAGGTAGCGGCGCGGCAGGGCGACGGTCACGGGCCGGCCCGTGTGCAGCGCCGCCATCACGGCCAGGACCACGTCGGGACGGGGCGTGCCCTTGGACCCGAACCCGCCGCCCACGTGCTCGGCGAGGACCGTGATCCGGTCCTCGGTCAGCCCGAACAGCCGGGCGAGTTCCCGCCGTACGGCGGTGCCGCCCTGGCTGGAGCCGTGCACGGTCAGCCGCTCCCCGTCCCACACCGCTGTGCTGCTGTGCGGCTCCATGGGGTGGTTGTGCAGCGGCGGCACCCGGTACTCGACGTCGACGCGGGCCGCCGACGAGGCGAAGGCGCCGTCGGGGTCGCCGTGCCCGGCGGCGGCCGGGAAGCCGCCGTTGGCCGTCTCGGGGACGTAGGCGCCGGGGTGGGAGGCGGTGAGCGTCACGTCGTGGCTCTCCGCCTCGTAGGTGACGCGGACCGCGGCGGCGCCCGCCCGGGCCGCCTCCAGCGTCTCGGCCACCACCAGGCCCACGAACCAGCCCCGGTGCGGCACGCGAGGGCTCTGGAGCAGGGCGAGCGTCGGATCGTCCGGCTTTCCGAGCCGGGGCGCGTTCTCGTGGGTGAGCACCGCGAGGACGCCGGGCAGCGCCAGCGCGGACGCGGCGTCCACGCCGGTCACCCGGCCGCGGGCGACCGCTGCGGGCACGGGCCAGGCCTGGACGCGGCCGGGGAAGTGGTACTCGGCGGCGTACCGGGCGGTGCCGGTGACCTTCTCCCGCCCTTCCCGGCGCTCGACGGGAGCGCCCAGCACGGTCTCGGTGCCGGTCATGGAGTCCTCCTCGTGGACGCCGGTCTCAGATCGCGGCCGGGGGAGCGAGCCGGCCCAGTACGTCGAGGGCCAGCCGGCGGGCCAGCGGCACCTTGTAGGCGTTGTCCCGCAGGGGCTCGGCGGCGGCCAGCTCCAGATCGACGGCGTGCTCGAACGCCGCCTCGGTGGGCGCCGCTCCGCGCAGCGCCTCCTCCGCCCGGCGGGCCCGCCAGGGGCGATGCGCGAGCGCGCCGAACGCGATGCCGGCCCGTTCCACCACCCCGTCCGCCAGGTGCAGCACCACGGCGACGGAGGCCAGCGCGAAGGCGTACGACGCCCGGTCCCGGGCCTTGCGGTAGGCCGACGGCAGTCCGGCGGTGGCGGCCGGCAGGACCACGCCGGTGATCAGCTCACCGGGGCCGATCTCGGTGTCCCGCTCGGGATGCTCGCCGGGCAGCCGGTGGAACTCGGCGGCGGGCACGCTGCGGGCGCCCTCCGCGCCGTACAGCTCGACCCGCGCGTCCAGGGCGGCCAGGGCCACCGCCATGTCCGAGGGGTGCGTGGCGATGCACCGCTCGGAGTGGCCGAGCACGGCGTGGTCGCGGTGCACGCCCTGGAGCGCGCCGCAGCCGGTGCCGGGCTCGCGCTTGTTGCAGGGCTTGGTCACGTCCTGGAAGTACGGGCAGCGGGTGCGCTGGAGCAGGTTGCCGCCGGTGGTCGCGGCGTTGCGGAGCTGTCCCGAGGCGCCCGCGAGCAGGGCCTGGGACAGCGCCGGCCAGCGGTCGCGTACGGCGGGGTGGGCGGCGAGGTCGCTGTTGCGCACCGTCGCCCCCACCCGCAGCGAACCGTCGGGCAGCTCCTCGACCGCGTCCAGCGGGAGCCGGGTGACGTCCACGAGTGCGGCGGGCGTCTCCACGCCGAGCTTCATCAGGTCGACCAGGTTGGTGCCGCCGCCGAGGTAGCGGGCGCCGAGGTGGGCGGCGAACGCGTCGGCGGCCTCCTCGACGCTGCCGGCCCGTACGTAGGCGAAGGGCTTCACGGGATCACGTCCTCGACCGCCTCGGCGATGCGCGGATAGGCCCCGCACCGGCACAGGTTGCCGCTGAGCCGCTCGCGGATCTCCTCGCGGCCCAGCGGCACCGGCCGGCCGGAGGGCGTCGCCGGGTCGGTGACCTGCGAGGGGTGCCCGGCCTCGGCCTCGGCGAGCGCGCCGACCGCGGAGCAGATCTGGCCGGGGGTGCAGTACCCGCACTGGAAGGCGTCGCGCTCCAGGAAGGCGCGCTGCATGGGGTGCAGCTCCTCGCCGTCCCCGGCGAGGCCCTCGACGGTCGTGACCTCGCAGCCGTCCAGGGCGACGGCCAGTTGCAGGCAGCTGTTGACGCGCCGGCCGTCCACCAGGACCGTGCAGGAGCCGCACTGCCCGTGGTCGCAGCCCTTCTTGGCGCCCGTGAGGCCGAGATCCTCGCGCAGCAGGTCCAGCAGGACCCGGCGGTGGTCGACGGTGAGGGTGTGGGGCTTGCCGTTGACCCGCAGGGTGGTGTCCGAGCGCGGGGGGCCGGACGAGTGGGAAGCGGGCGCGGCACCGCGGTGCTGGCTGTCCATGGCGTCGATGACCTTCCGGGACGGGCCGTGGTGATGTCCAGACCGCGTATCCAGGTTGGCGACGCTGACACATGGGGCCCTCCGGGGGACGCGGGGGACCACCGCGGTTCCGGGGCCTGCGCGGGGCCCGCCGTCTGCCGGGTCCCGGCGAGCCGTGCGCCCCGCCCCCGCCCGCACGGCGGCTGCCCGGCCGAGGGCGCGCGGGACCAAGGGACCGGTCGGCCGACCGGGCCTCTCAGCCGCCGGGCCCGGGCGGCGGGGTGCCGTCAGTCGCCGGGGTCCTTCGGCGGGGTGTCCTGCGAGCCTTCGGGCCCCGGACCGTCACCGGTGCCGGGGGACGGCGAGGGACGGGACGCCTTGCCGGGGAGGCGGAAGCGCTCCAGGGTGCGGCCGAGCTGGCGCAGCGGGGAGACGGCGGGCCCGTCGGACGGCGGCAGGCGGCCCGGCGCAGCCTCCGCGGACTCCCGGTACGCGGCCAGTGCCTCGGCCGCCCGTTCGGCCGCCTCCCGGTACAGGTCGCGGGACTGCGTCATGGCCTCCAGCGCCTCGGCGTACATGGCCACCAGCTTGCGCTCGCGGGCCAGTTCCTCCTCCAGCGTCAGCAGCCGCCAGTCCTCCCGCAGCGCCGTGAGCGCCTCCTCGGCGCCGTCCACGAGGGGTCTGGGCAGCTCGGCGAAGGCCGTCACCGCCGCGACCAGCTCGGTGGGCTCGGTGCCGTCGAGGAAGACGGTGCGGACGGAGAAGTCCTCGGCGTCGTAGCCGGCCGGGGCCGGGGTGCCGGGCAGGACCACCGCGCCGCCGCGCGGCACCTGGACGCCGAAGTCCTCCAGCGCCCAGTTCACGACCCGCAACTGCTGCGGCGCGGCGCGGTGTTCGACCACGCGGTGGCGCAGTCCCGGCGGCATCCGGTCGGCGAGCGGCACCCGGCCCCGGTGGTCGGGGGTCATCGCCTCGTGCACGACGACGTGGATGTTCCAGGCGCCGCGCCCCGCGTCCTTCAGCAGCCGCCGTACGGCCTTGTCGTCGTCCGGCAGGGTGTTGAGCCCGCGCAGCCGCAGGCCGGTGGCGATGTCGCGGTCCCAGGTGACGTCGGGGTCGTCGGGCCAGAACATGGTGGCGGGCGACGGCCACGCCGGGTCCCAGGCCTCCTCGGCCTCCGCGAGCAGCGTCCACTCCTGTCCGCCCGCCGAGGCGGGCGCCAGCGTCAGCCGGGCGCGCACGGTGACGGTACCGCCCGCCTTCCAGCGCGCCTCGAAGATCCGCGTGCCCACGGGCGGATCCTCGGACAGTTCCGCGAAGTCGTCGAGGACGTCGCTGTCCTTGAGCCGTCGCAGGGTGCGCCGGACGGTGTCCTCCGCGCCCGTTCCGACGTGGCGGCCGCGAGCCGGCCACACCGTGGGCGGAGTCGTGGGGCGGGCGGTGGGTGAGGTCGGCATGAGTCCATCTGTGAGACGGGGGCACGGTGGAAGGCCAGTATCGTCGCCCGGGATCACCGGAGGTCACCCGGGGTCCGCCGACCGGGCGGGCGCCGGGCGGGCGCGGCCGGGTCTGCCGGGGCGGGGGTGGTACGTGGGCGAGGGTGGGCAGGAGGGACGGCGAAGACCGCACGACGACAAGGAGCGACCCGATGAATATCGACCTCGGCGGACGGACGGCTCTGGTGACGGGCTCCTCGCAGGGCATCGGGGCGGCGATCGCCGTCGGGCTGGCGCGGGCCGGCGCCAGCGTGGGCGTCAACGGACGTGACGCCGCACGCCTGGAGGAGACCCTGGACGAACTGCGGGCCGAGGTGCCGGAGGGCGACTTCGTCGCCGTCGCCGCCGACCTCGGCACCGCGGAGGGCGCGGAACGGGCCCTGGAGACACTGCCCGACGCCGACATCCTGGTGAACAACCTCGGCATCTTCGGCGCCGCGCCCGCACTGGAGATCAGCGACGACGAGTGGCGCCGCTACTTCGAGATCAACGTCCTCGCGGGCGTCAGGCTGACGCGGGCGCTTCTCCCTCGAATGAGGGACAGGGGCTGGGGGCGTGTGCTGTACATCGCCAGTGACTCGGCCGTCGTCATCCCCGCCGAGATGATCCACTACGGGATGTCCAAGACGGCGCTGCTCGCGGTGAGCCGGGGCTTCGCCAAGGAAGCGGCGGGCAGCGGCGTCACGGTGAACTCGGTCATCGCCGGGCCCACCCGTACGAAGGGCGTCGAGGAGTTCGTCTACCAGCTCGTCGACCGCGACCTTCCCTGGGACGAGGCGCAGCGCGTCTTCATGCGCGAGCACCGCCCGCAGTCCCTGCTCCAGCGGCTGATCGAACCCGAGGAGATCGCCAACCTCGTTGTCTACCTCAGCTCCGAACAGGCGTCCGCGACGACCGGCGCGGCCGTGCGCGTCGACGGCGGGTACGTCGACTCGATCCTGCCGTAGGCGGCGGCCGGTCCGCCTACCGCTTCTCGCTCCTCCGGGCCGGCCGGGGCTCGCGTCCGCCGACGACGTCGGTGACGCCGGACTCGTCGGCGGTGTCGTCGCCGGGCCGGGGCGTGGACCGGCCGCCGGGCTGTCCGCCGCCCGTGCTGCCGTAGCCGCCCGGTACGCCGGGCACGCTGTCGGCGTCGGCCTGTGCACGGCTGATGTGCCGGGTGGCGCGCACGCCCGCGCGCCGCTCGGGGTACCGGTAGTCGAAGGGGCGGGCCGCGGCACGTTCCTCCTCGGACCGCTCGGTCCGTGCCTCGTCCCGCGGGTTCGGGTTCTTGCGTTCGGTCATGGCGTCCCGCGTACCCCTGCGGGGCGGAGCCATGTGGTCACTCGTCCGGTGACTGGGCGCGCCGCCGGTCCGCGTCGTCCCAGGCCCGCGTGTCGCGCGGTTCGACGTAGGGCTCGTCCTCGGGCGGGTGGCCGCCGTCGATGACGCGCTGGCGGGCCAGTTCGGCGTCGAACTCCAGGCCCAGCAGGATCGCCAGGTTCGTCACCCACAGCCAGACCAGGAAGATGATGACGCCCGCCAGCGTGCCGTACGTCTTGTTGTACGAGCCGAAGTTCGCCACGTAGACGGCGAACCCGGCGGAGGCCGCCAGCCAGATCAGCAGGGCGACGAGACTGCCCGGCGTGATCCACTTGAAGCCGCGCAGGCGGGCGTTCGGGGTGGCCCAGTACAGAACCGCGATCATGATCGTGACCAGCAGCACCAGGACCGGCCACTTGGCGTAGGTCCACACCGTCATGGCGGTGTCGCCGACGCCGAGCGCGGTGCCCGCCTGCCGGGCCAGGCTGCCGGTGAACACGACGATGAGCGCGCTGACCACGGCGAGGACCAGCAGCACCACGGTCAGGGCCACCCGCAGCGGCAGCACCTTCCACACCGGCCGTCCCTCGGGCACGTCGTAGACGGCGTTGGCCGAGCGGATGAACGCGGCCACGTAGCCGGACGCCGACCAGACGGCGCCGAGCAGGCCCACCACCGCCAGCGCGGAGCCGAGTCCGGCCTTGGCCTGCAACTGCTCGACCGCGTTGGTGAGCACGTCGCGCGCCGAACCGGGCGCGATCTTGCGGATGTTGTCCAGGACCTCCTGGGTGGCGGAGCTCCCGGCGATCCCCAGCAGGGAGACCAGCACCAGCAGGGCGGGGAACAGCGACAGGATCCCGTAGTAGGTCAGGGCGGCGGCGCGGTCGGTGAGCTCGTCGTCCTTGAATTCGGACAGCACGCGCCGCAGCAGCGCGGACCACGAGCGTTTGGGGAGCGCGGTGGGGGAGTCGGGGGCGGCCCGCTCGGTGGAGGCGTCCGGTCCGTAGTCGCGGGGTTCCTCCGGTTCCCGGTCCGGTGTGCGGCTGTCGTCGTGGGAAGGGGGCTGTTCGGCCATGCCGCCCCGGGTAGCCCGCCGCGGCGCGATCACGCCTGCGGGGTCGCGCGGACCCCCGAAACGCCGCAGTATGCCGCAGCGGGCGCACGTTCCTCTGGAAAATGCCAAAGCCCTCACCGCACGCGTGCACCTTCCGTAGTGTCTGCGTCACGTTCGCGGTACAGCCGTGCGTGGGGAGGGGATCCGGCGTGCCCGGAATCGACGAGAGTCTGCTGGAAGCCGTGCGGCTGCCCGGCGCGCGGGGCGCGTCGCTGGTCGACTGGATCAGCGGTCTCGCGCTCGGCGCGGTGGGCGACGCCCCCGGCGGCGACGCGGAGGCGACGGCGGCGGAGACCGCGGAGTTCGCCCGCCAGGTCGCGGAGAGCGGCTGTCTCGCCCCGGCGGGCGAGACCGCGCCGGCGGCCAAGGAACCGCCGGTCGAGGACCTGATCGTCACGACGGCGGACTCCTACCACCTGCTCCGGTTCGTCAGCACCCCCTTCGACAGCACCGTCTTCCTCCACCTCTGGCTGGACCGCGGCGACGGGAACCTCGCGCTGGCCCGCATCCGGCTGGCCGAGATAGCCGACCGCCTGGTGCTCGGATGACCGCGGCGACCGCGGCCTGGGCCGCCCGAAGGACCACCTCACAGGCCCTGCGCGCCCTCGCCGCCGAGGGCGCGACCGGCGCCCTGTCGGGCGAGCGCGGCATCGTCTACCTCTGCGCGGGCCGCGTCGTGCACGTCGAGTCGGCCTCGGCCCCCGACCTCGGCGCGCTGCTCACCCGCAGCGGCGCCGTCCCGCCGGACGGATGGTGGGAGGCGGTCGACCGGGGCGGCACCCAGCACCGGGTCGGGCACCGGCTGGTCGACAGCGGCCGGCTCGCCGCCGGTGCCCTGGAGGTGTGCCACCTGGGCGCGCTCTTCGACGCCGCCTACTTCGTCCTCGCCCACGACACGCGCGCCCACCGCTTCCGGCCCGGCGCCGTGCACTGGCTCGGCGCGGTGCGTTCCGTGCCCGTGGACACCGTCGTACGGGAGTCCCGGCGCCGCCGCGCCCTGCTGGAGAGCATCTGGCCGGACCCCGACATCGACGTCGTACCGATCGCGCGGGTGCCCGGCGCCGGCGCCGGCGACCTGCCGGCCCGGCGCCGCCGCATCCTGGACCGGGTCGACGGCGTCCGCACCGCCGCGGACATCGCCGCGTCCCTCGCCTGCCGCACGTACCACACCCTCGTCGAACTGCGCCGTCTGGCCGCCGACGGACTCGTCGCCGCCGCCCCGCGCACCACCGCGCCGGTCCCGGCGGGACAGCAGGAGTACCCGGTGGCCTGGACCGACCCGGACACGGCACTGCTGCGGCGGCTCCGAGACGCCCTGGAGGCCCTGTGATCCGCGCGCGTCGCCGGCGTGCCGAAAGGAGACTGCTCATCATGGCCGTCGAGAGCGACGTCCTGGAGGAACTGCACCGCCTGCGCACCCGCGTGCCCCAGCTCACCGGATCGCTCGCGGCCACCGTCGACGGTCTCGTCCTCGCCCACGACGCGCCGGGCACCGAACCCGAGGGCCTGGCCGCGCTCACCGCCGCCGCACTCGGCGTCGCCCACCGCATGGCCGAGGCCACCGCACGCGGCGGCTTCCGCGAACTGCTGCTGCGCGGCGCCGACGGCTACGTCGCCACCTACGCGGCCGGACCGGCCGCCGTCCTCACCCTGCTCGCCGACGGCCGCGTCAACGTGGGCCGGCTGCACCTGGAGGGCCGGCGCACCGGCGCCCGCATAGCGGAGCTGGTCGCCGCCCACATCGGCCGCGCCGGTGACGGACCGCTGGCGGGCGAGCACGGCACCACGGCGCCCGCCGACCCGGCGCGGCCGATCGGCACCCTGCCGGTGCGCACCCCGCAACGGCCCGCACACTCATCGCAACCCCAGGCCGGCGGCCATCGCCGGCCCACCTGACCTCCGTCAGGTGTCCACCGATCCGTACGGAAGGAAACCCACGCATGGCCAACCTGGAGACCGCGCTCAAGGAATGCCTCAGCGCCATCGACGGAGCGACCGCCGCCGCGCTGGTCGACTACACCAGCGGCATGGCGCTCGGCACCGTGGGAGGGAGCAAGGACTTCAACCTGGAGGTCGCCGCCGCCGGCAACACGGACGTGGTGCGGGCCAAGCTGCGCACGATGGAACTGCTCGGCATCAAGGAGGAGATCGAGGACATCCTGATCAGCCTCAGCACCCAGTACCACCTGATCCGCCTGCTCAAGGGGCGCGGCGGCAACGGCCTGTTCCTCTACCTGGTGCTCGACGCCAACCGCGCCAACCTGGCGATGGCCCGCCACCAGCTGCGCCGGATCGAGGGCGAGCTGGAGGTCTGAGACCCCACGGCGTGGGGGGGGGGGGGCCGGGGGGGGGGGCCCCCCCCCCCCCCCCCCCAATTTTTTGCGGGGGGGGGGCCCGGAGGGGGAACCGCCCCCCCCCCCCACAAAAATTCAACCCACCCC
>NZ_JBIRZD010000002.1:598476-657694 GCF_044390505.1 Streptomyces sp. NPDC018947 | reverse complement strand
CGCCCACCCCACCCCCCCCCCCCGGGGCTTCGCCCCCACACCCGGGCCGCGTTTTCGGGGGGGGGGGGGGGGGGGCCCCCCCCGGGGGGGGGGGGGGGGGGGGGGGGGGGGGCCCGGCGGCCCCGCGCCCGAACATGTTTGCGCGTGAGTCGGACCGCGGTGGCTCAGGCGCCGCTCTCCCTGAGCATGTCCTCGCGCTCGACGAGCTTCACCCGCTCGCGGCCCTGCGGTTCGCCCAGCGCCCGCTCCGCCGCGTCGAGCCGGTACCAGCCGTCCCACGTGGTGAAGCGGACGTTCCGCTCGGCGAGGAACGCGTCCACGGCCTCCGGGCCGGGCGCGTCGGGCGTGTGCAGCCGGCCGTTCCTGAAGTCGTCCAGCAGGTTGGCCACCGTCTCGTTGGCGTCGCCCTTGGTGTGGCCGATCAGACCGACCGGACCGCGCCGGATCCAGCCCGTGACATACGTGGACTGCAGGTGCTCGGCGGTGTCCTGGACGACCCGGCCGCCCTCGTCCGGGACCGTGCCCGACTCGATGTCCCACGGCAGCTTGGGGAGCTGGTCGGACAGGTAGCCGACGGCCCGGTAGACCGCCTGGACGTCCCAGTCCTTGAACTCGCCCGTGCCCTTGACGTTGCCGGTGCCGTCCAGCGCGGTGCGCTCGGTCCGCAGGCCGACGACCCTGCCGTCCTCGCCGAGGATCTCGGTGGGCGACTCGAAGAAGTGCAGGAACAGCTTGTGCGGGCGGTCGCCGACGTCGCGGATCGCCCAGTTCTCCAGGGTCTTGGCGACCATGTCGGCCTGCTTGTTGCCGCGCCGGGTGGCGATCGAGCCGTCGTCGTAGTCGATGTCCTCGGGATCGACGATGACCTCGATGTTCGGGGAGTGGTCCAGCTCCCGCAGCTCCATCGGGCTGAACTTCGCCTGCGCCGGGCCGCGGCGGCCGAAGACGTGGATCTCCTTGGCCCTGTTGGCCTCAAGGCCCGCGTGGACGTTCGGCGGGATCTCGGTCGGCAGCAGCTCGTCGGCCGTCTTGGCGAGGATCCGGGCCACGTCCAGGGCGACGTTGCCGACGCCGAGGACGGCGACCTTCTCCGCCTCCAGCGGCCAGGTGCGCGGCACGTCCGGGTGGCCGTCGTACCAGGACACGAAGTCGGCGGCACCGTAGGAGCCGTCGAGGTCGATGCCGGGGATCGGCAGCGCGCGGTCGGCCATGGCGCCGGTGGCGAAGATCACACCGTCGTAGAACGCGCGCAGGTCGTCCAGGCCGATGTCGGTGCCGTAGTCGACGTTGCCGAAGAGGCGGATCTGCGGCTTGTCGAGGACCTGGTGCAGGGCCGTGATGATGCCCTTGATCCGCGGGTGGTCGGGCGCGACGCCGTAGCGGATCAGTCCGAACGGGGCGGGCATGCGCTCGAAGATGTCTATGGACACACCGGGGTCGGCGGCCACCTCGGACTTGAGCAGGGCGTCGGCGGCGTAGATCCCGGCCGGGCCGGATCCGACGATGGCTACCCGCAGAGGGCGGGGCATGTTCAGGTTCCCTTCGAGCGGTGACAGATCGACTCTCCGGGAAGCCTAAGCTGAGGCAAGCCTAAGTCGGTACGCGGGTCCTTTCTATGAGGGCATAAGGGCGGCTTATGGGATCTCATGGTCCGGCTTTGTGGGCGAGGTTTGAAGCCACCGTCCCGGGTGACGCAGGCGTGAGGCGCGGCGATCGCGTCCCCTGTCGGCCTCACGAGGGGAGTTTCCGTGCACCGTCCGGACGACCGCCCGGACCCCGACCGGTGGCGGGCCCTGTGGGTGACCCTCGTCGCCGGCTTCATGACCCTGCTGGACGTGACGATCGTCGCCGTCGCCCTGCCGTCCATGCAGCGGGAACTGCACGCCTCGGCGTCGTCCGTGCAGTGGGTCGTCTCCGGCTACGCCCTCGCGTTCGCCCTGACCCTGGTGACGGCCGGCCGGATCGGCGACGCGTTCGGCAGGCGCCGCGTCTTCCTCGTCGCCCTGGCCGCCTTCGTGCTCTGCAGCGCCGCCGCGGGGGCCGCGCCCGGCATCGGACTGCTCGTCGCGGCCCGGCTCGCCCAGGGAGTCGCCGCGGGCAGCCTCGCCCCGCAGAACTCGGCGCTCATCCAGCAACTCTTCCGGGGCGCCGAACGCGGCAGGGCGTTCGGGCTCTTCGGCGCCACCGTGGGCGTCTCCAGCGCCGTGGGCCCGGTCGTCGGCGGGCTGATCCTCGCCCTGGCCGGCCCCGGGGGCTGGCGGTGGATCTTCTACGTCAACGTCCCCGTGGGCGTGCTCGCCCTCCTGCTCGGCCTGCGCCTGCTGCCCCGCGTCGCCCCCGCCGGACACGGCCGCCTGGACCCGGTGGGCGTGGTGCTCCTCGGCGCCGGGATCCTCGCCCTGATGCTGCCGCTGATCCTCGCCGAGAACGGCGGCCTGACCCGCATGTGGTGGCTCTTCCCGGCCGGTGTGCTCGTCCTGGCTGCCTTCGCGCGCTGGGAACGCCGGGTGGCCCGCCGGGGCGGGGAGCCGCTGCTCCACCCCGCCCTGCTCACCGACGCGCGCGGCTACGCCACCGGGGCGGGCCTGGGCGCCCTGTACTTCGTCGGGTTCAGCGGGGTGTGGCTCGTGTTCGCGCTGTTCTTCCAGAACGGGCTGGGCTTCTCGCCCCTGCGGTCCGGCCTGGCGGTGACCCCGTTCGCCGTCGGCTCCGCCACCGCCGCGGCCGTCGCGGGCAGGCTGGTCGAGCGGCTGGGGCGGCTGCTGACCGTCTGGGGCCTCGTCGCCGTGATGGCTGGCCTCGGCACCACCGCCGTGGTGCTGTGGCTCGCGCCCGCCGACCGCGCCGCCTGGCTCGCGGCGCCGGCACTGCTGGTGGGCGGTCTCGGCAGCGGATGCGTGATCTCCCCCAACATCACCATGACGCTGCGGGAGGTCCCGGTGCGGATGGCGGGCGCGGCGGGCGGCGCCCTGCAGACGGGGCAGCGCCTCGGCGGCGCCGTGGGCACCGCGGCGCTGCCCGGCCTGTTCTACCTCACGCTGAACGCCACCCGGGAGGACTACCGCGAGGCCGTGGCCCTGTCGGTCGGCACCGCCGTCGCCGCCATGGTGTGCGCGCTGACCGTCGCGGTCCTCGACTGGCGCCGGGACCGCTCCGAGCCCGGCCGCCGCCCGCCCAGGACCTCCCACAGCCACACGCACGCCGGCCGCGGCTGAGACGGGCTCAGCGCCGCTTGCCGAACCTCCGCAGCATCTCCTGCGCCTGCGCACGGCGACGCGGGTCGGCGGCGGCACGGCGCACCTGCTCCGCGGCCCGGCGGCCCTGCGGGCTGCGCGCGAACTGCTTGATCCGGTCCAGCATCCCTGCCATGTGGTCCTCCCGTTCCATCGACGGCCGTCGGCCTCTTTCCGTACCCGCTTGTACCCGGCGGCCCGCCCGACAGCCCACGGGCGGGCCGCGGGTTTGAGCTCGCCGGGGCGGGCACCCGCAGGACAGGACATCGCAACCCGACGCCGTGAGGTGAGCAGACGTGGCCGGCAACGAGAAGTCCAAGGCCAAGATGGAACAGGCCAAGGGGAAGGCCAAGGAAGCGGCCGGCCGGGCCGTCGGCAACGAGAGGATGACGGCCGAGGGCCGCGCCGAGAAGTCGAAGGGCGACGCCCGTCAGGCCAAGGAGAAGGGCAAGGACACCTTCAAGCACTGACTCCCGTACCGACGAGGCGGCACCCCGCGGGCCGCGGAACCCGGCGAACGGCCGGTTCCGCGGCCCGTTCGCCGTGCCCGCCGGGTCAGTCGATGAGGTAGGCGTCCCCGTACACCCGCCACTCCAGCGGCGGGTCGAGGTCGAGATTGCCCTGACGCAGGAAGACGCGCTGCGCCGTGTCGACGCGGCTGGTGTCGCCGTGCGCCTCCTCCTGTCGCATCGCCCACACCCGCGCGTCGAGGAAGGCGTGCAGCCACGCCGTCTCGTCCCCGCCCCGCACCGGCGGCCGGGCCACGGCGAGGGCCCGCTCGCGGATGCTGCGGAAACCGGCCGGGCCGCCCTCGCCGTGCATGACCATCGCGTCGTAGTAGATGAACTGGCCGAGCGTGCCGGTCCCGTCCGCCCGGCCCCGCTCAACGGCCGGACCGAAGTACACGCGGTCGCGCTCGTCGTCCTGCGCCCGGCGGAACTCCGCGTCCCGGGCCGCCTGGCGCCAGTCCTCGGGGAAGCCGGGATCCAGCCCCTCGTGCGAGTCGGAGCCGTTCAC
Source organism: Streptomyces sp. NPDC018947 (assembly GCF_044390505.1). Classification (NCBI taxonomy): domain Bacteria; kingdom Bacillati; phylum Actinomycetota; class Actinomycetes; order Kitasatosporales; family Streptomycetaceae; genus Streptomyces; species Streptomyces sp. NPDC018947. The sequence goes on along the minus strand of NZ_JBIRZD010000002.1, from coordinate 653,444 downwards.
CGCGCGCAGCGCCGGCAGACGGTGCGCGAGCGCGTTGCCCGGACGGCGGCCGGTGTACAGCTCCACCAGGGCGAGCATGTCGCCGGTGCCCGAGCAGAAACCGATGATGCCCGCCGTGTAGCCGCGGCCGTCGCCGATGTCCTCGATGTACCCGTACTGCGCCCGCCAGTCGAGCGAGGAGTTCTCGGCGCTCGACACCAGCCGCATGGCGATCTCCTTCTTCGCCGGGTCGTCGAGCCCCGTGGCGGGACCCGCCGCCGCGCGGACCGGCCGCAGCGCGGGGACGGCCGCGGCCGCGGCACAGGTGAGGGCGAGCAGGGCGCGCCGCAGCGGCCCCTCGGGGCGCGCCGGCTCGGGGGACGCTTCGTTCACGGATACTCCTGGTTCGTGCCGACGGGCGGCGCCGGCCCTCAGGGCACCGGCTGCTCCGCCCAGATGACCTTGCCGTCCGGGGTGTAGCGGGTGCCCCAGCGCTCGGCGATCTGCGCCACGAGGAACAGCCCGCGCCCGCCCTCGTCCGTCATCGCCGCGTAGCGCAGATGCGGCGAGGTGCTGCTGCTGTCGAACACCTCGCAGATCAGGCTGCGGTCGCGCAGCACCCGGACGTGGACGGTCTCACCGCCGTACCGGATCGCGTTGGTGACCAGCTCGCTCAGGATCAGCTCCGTCGTGAACGCCAGTTCGTCCAGGCCCCACTCCGCGAGCCGCCGGGTGACCCCGGCGCGCACCTCGCCGACCGCGGCCGGGTCCTTGGGCACCTGCCACTGGGCGACCCGGTCGGGGCCGAGCCTGCGCGTCCGGGCCACGAGCAGGGCGATGTCGTCGCCCGGCCGGTCCGGCAGCCGGGCGTCCAGGACCGTGCGGCACGTCTCCTCCGGCGAGGGACCGGACGCCTCCAGCGCCGCGCGCAACTGATCCAGACCCACGTCGATGTCGTGCTCCCGGTCCTCCACGAGCCCGTCGGTGTACAGCACGAGCCGGCTGCCCTCGGCCAGGTGCAGCTCGGCCGTCTCGAACGGCAGCCCTCCCAGGCCCAGCGGGGGGCCGGCGGGCACCTCGGGGAACTCCACGCCGCCGTCCGGACCGACCACCGCGGGCGGCGGATGACCGGCCCGGGCCATGACACAGCTTCCGGACACCGGGTCGTAGATCGCGTAGAGGCAGGTCGCGCCGGTCACCGGGGCACTGGAGTCGTCGGCGGCCTCGTCCTGGTCGATACGGGCGACCAGCTCGTCCAGCAGCGTCAGCAGCTCCTCCGGGGGAAGGTCCAGCGCGGAGAAGTTGTGCACCGCCGTACGCAGCCGGCCCATGGTGGCCGCGGCGTGCAGGCCGTGGCCGACCACGTCGCCCACGACCAGCGCCACCCGGGCCCCGGACAGCGGCAGCACGTCGAACCAGTCCCCGCCCACCCCGGCCTGCGCCGGCAGATAGCGGTAGGCCACGTCCAGGGCGTTCTGGTCGGGCATCCGGCGCGGCAGCAGACTGCGCTGGAGCGTGACCGCCATGCCGTGCTCGCGCGTGTAGCGGCGCGCGTTGTCGATGGAGACCGCGGCACGCGCGACCAGCTCCTCGGCGAGGGCCAGCTCGTCCTCGTCGAACGACTCCGGCCGCCGGCGCCGCCAGAAGCTGACCACTCCGAGCACCAGGTCGCTCGCCCGCAGCGGCACGGTGATCAGCGAGTGGATGCCGTGCTCCATCACCCGCGCGGACTGCTCGGGGTTCTGCGCCTGCCACTCACGGGCCTGTCCGAGGTCCGCCTCCAGTACCGGCCGGCCGGTCTCCAGGGTGCGCGCCTGCGGTGAGGTCGCCGTGAAGCGGATCTGCCGGCCCACCGGATACAGCGGCGCCTCCCCGTCCAGGCCGCTGAGCGCGGCGCGGCGCAGCGACGACCCCTCCGGCACCCCGCCGCTGAGCACCGAGTCGAACAGGTCGACGGTGACGTAGTCCGCGAACCGGGGCGCGGCCAGCTCCGCCAGTTCCTCGGCGGTCCGGCCCACGTCCAGGCTGGTGCCGATGCCCACACCGGCGTCGTACAGCATGTCCAGCCGCTCCCGGGCCGCCTCGGCGCGGCCGGACAGGGCCCGCAGCTCCGTGGAGTCGCGCAGGGTGGCGACGCTGCCGGGCGGGCCGCCCCGCTCGTCCGTGGGCCGCAGGTTGACCGCCAGCAGCCGGTCCTTGACCCGGTGCACCTCGTCGGTGGCGACCCGCCCGGAGTCCAGCAGCCGTGCCGTGTCCTCGGGCAGACCGAGGTCGAGGACGTGCCGCCCCTCGGCGTCCCCGGGCAGGTCGAGCAGGCGGTGCGCCTCGTCGTTGGCGAGCAGCAGCCTGCCCTCTCCGCCGATGATGAGCACTCCCTCGCGCACGGAGTGCAGGACCGCGTCGTGGTGCTCGTACATCCGGGTCATCTCGTGCGGGCCCAGGCCGTGGGTCTGCCGCAGCAGCCGCCGGCTGACCAGCGCCGTGCCCGCCGTCGCCAGGGTGAGCCCGATGCCCGCGGTGATCAGCACCAGCGGCAACTGCCGGTCGGCCACGCCGCCCACGTTCTCCGTCGTGATGCCGGCCGAGACCACGCCGACGACCGTGCCGTCCGGCTCCTCGACCGGCACGACGGCCTGGACCAGCCGGCCGATGGTGCCGTTGATCTCCTCGGTCACCGTTCGCCCGGCGAGCGCGGGGGCGATGCTGCCCACGAACTTGTTGCCGATGCGGTCGGGCTTGGGGTGCGTGTACCGGATGCCGTCGGTGTTCAATACGACGACGAAGTCCACGCCCGTCGCCTTGCGCGTCGCCTCGGCCCGTGGCTGGAGCACCGCCGTGGGGTCGGGACTGCGCAGCGCCGCGACGACACCGGGCGAGTTCGCGAACGTCGAGGCCACGGCGAGGGACCGGTTGCGGGCCTCGACCGTGCTGTCGCGCCGCACCTGGAGCACCAGCGAGACCGCCGCCACTACCACGAGCAGCAGCACGATGACCACGTTCAGCAGGAAGACCTGCCCGGCGACGCTGCGCCCGGACAGTGCGGAGCGCAGCGCGGTGACCGGGTTCCGCCGCCCCTCGCCCGCCGCCTGCCGCGACCGGTCCGCGTCTCGCTGCCGGGCGAGCGAACCGCTGGGACGACGGGGTGACCGCTCTCCCGATCGACCCATCAGTCGGACCATGTGCCCATGTCTACACTGCCGGGCCGCAGGAGGCGAGAGGCGCCCGCCGGGCCGGCGGTGTCCGCGGTGACCGGAGCGGGTGCCGCCCTCACGGGGCACTCCCGGCGCCGGGACGGCGGGTGGCGAGCAGCAGGGCGATGTCGTCGGGGCGGTCGGTGGCCCGCCGCGCCGCCACCGTCAGCCGGTCGGCGATGTCCGCGAGGCCCCGGCTCCCGGGCCGCTCCACCGTCTCGCCCGCCTCGGCCAGGGCCACCCGCAGGGCGGTGATGCCCTCGTCGATGTCGGTGCCGGGCCGCTCCACCAGCCCGTCGGTGTAGAGGGCGAGGACGGTACCGGCGTCGAGCCGGAACTCGGTCAGCGGATAGCGTGCCCGCGGGTCGACGCCGAGCACCACCCCGCCGGGCAGGTCCAGGACCCGGGTGCCTCCGTCCGGGTGCCGCAGGATCGGCGGCGGATGACCGGCACGGGCGGCGCAGGCCCGCCCGGTGGCCGGGTCCAGGCGGATGTAGCAGCAGCTCGCGAACAGACCGGGGTCCAGGTCGATCAGCAGGTGGTTGGCCCCGCTCATCACCTCGTCGGGCGGCCGGTCGCCGAGGGCGAAGGCCCGCGCCGCGCTGCGGAGCTGCCCCATGGTGGCCGCCGCCTGCACCCCGTGCCCCTGCACGTCCCCGATGACCAGCGCCATCCCGTCGCCCGAGGCCACGACGTCGTACCAGTCGCCGCCCACGTCCATGCCCTGGGTGCCGGGCAGATAGCGTCCGGCGGTCTCCAGCAGCGGGTGCGCCGGCAGGTTCCGGGGCAGCAGCGCCCGCTGGAGCCCGCGGGCGAGCGCGGTCTCGGACTCGTAGCGCCGGGCCTTCTCCATGGCGTGCGCGATCAGCCCGGCGAGGGCGGTGAGCACCGTGCGCTCCTCGGTGCCGAAGCCGCGTGAGCGGTCGAAGCCGAGGATGCAGGAGCCGACCGGGCGGCCGGAGGCGATCAGCGGCAGGAACGCGCGGGCGCCCTCCGTGGCGTCCAGGGGGATGCCCGGGTAGGCGGCGGCCAGCGCCTGCATCGAGTCGAAGAAGAGCGGCCGCCCGCTGGTGAGCGTCTCCACGCCGGGCAGCCGGGCGTCGAGGCCGACGCCCTCGAAGGGCCTGAGGAAGCCGGGCGGGAAGCCCGTCTCCCAGGCGAGGTGCAGACGCCGGTCCTGGAGCAGGTAGATGGCGAGCCGCCGTCCTCCGAACGCGGGCAGCAGCTCGCGCACGACCACGGCCGACACCTGCCGGGCCGTGACCGCCTCCGTCAGGGCCACGGCCAGCACGATCGGACGGTACAGCGGTGCCGTGGAGGCGGCGGCCGGTGCGGAGCCCCCGGCCTCGGGGTGGGTCGGTTCGGGCCCGCCGGGGGCCTCGGCGACCCGGTTGGCGGGACGCAGCGTGCCGGTGAGGATGTCGTGCCCCGGGTGGACGGAGACGGCGAGCCAGTCGCCCTCGTAGGGCGCGGGCGCGGCCGAGCGGCTGTCGTCGGGCGGACGCCGGACGAGGAAGCGGACCGGCTCCGCGGACAGCAGCGCGCTGCGCAGATGGTCCTCGTACGCGGCATGGTCCAGCCAGGGCACGGCCTCCCACAGGGAGTGGCCGAGGAGCTTCGAGCGGGGCCGCCCCAGCAGGTGCGCGGCGCGCGGATTGGCGTAGACGACCGTGCCGAGCCGGTCGACGCAGAAGACGCCGTCCGGCAGCAGATCGGCCGCGGCGTCGGCCACCGGGCCGGCGGCCGGGTCGCGGACGACACCACGCACCGGGCCGCTTCCCGGCGGCTCACCGCGCGGCGCCCACAGCTCGACCAGGCGCAGCGCGCCGTCCGCGGACCGTACGTACAGGGGCAGCGGGGGAGGCCGGCCCGTGGCGGTCTGCCGCAGCGCCGCGGCGACGCGGTGCCCGTCGTCGGGGGCCAGCTCGCGCAGCAGGGCCCCGAGGGCCGTCGGGGGGCGGTCCGCACCGTCCGGCCCGCCGAGCAGGCCGGTGAGCGGCTCGTCGGCTGTGACGGCGCCGGTGACCGGGTCCCAGGAGAAGCTTCCGGCGTGCTGCGGGTGCCGCCGGGACGCGGGAGGCCGGACGCACAGCGGCTCGCCGTCCCACAGGAGCGGCGCCGCGCCGCCGTCCCGTTCGAGGCGTTCCAGGGCGGCGCCGAGATCCCGCGCCGCCCGCTCCAGCCGGTCCAGGCCGTCCAGCATCTCCGCGGCGTCCGAGGCGGCGGCACGCAGGACGGTCAGGACGCCGTACGTCCGGTCCGGGCCGGTGACGGGCACGTACAGGGACCCGAAGGGGAACGGCAGGCCGGCCGCGAACTGCGGGTAGCGGCGCATCGCCTCGGTGGCGTTGGCCAGTATCACCCGCACCCCCTGCCGGTAGGCGTCGGCCGCGGGGAAGGGGCTGTCGGCGTGCACCCGCCACCAGGGCCGGAACAGCGGCCCGGGAAGTCCGGCGAGGACGGCGAGGCGCAGCAGCCCGGGCGTGCCGGAGCGCAGGTAGACCCCGCCCGCGCGGCCGCTGCCCGCGTCGATCGCCTCGGCGCAGGCGTCGACCAGCAGCGGCACGAACCGCCCGCGTGTCCGGTCCGTGCCGTCCTCGGCGCCTGTCCTCATGGCCCCACCTCGTCCGTGCGCCGCCACAGGGGCGGCACAGCAAGAATGCGCCCACGGGCACCGGGCGCGCATCCGTTCCGGCCGCACGGGTGAGAGGGTCCGCCGGGTGCCCCGGTGTCCGCCCGTGTCCCGGCGGTCCCGGCGCGATCGCTACGGCACCGTTCCCGTCGCTCCGTGGCGCAAGGAGCGTCCGGAACATGGCGTGTCCGGGCGAATTCGGGGCAAAGGAAGTGGCGGAGAGGCATCGATGCGTATGGTGAGACACCGGGGGTCCGCCCCCCTGATCTCGGCCCAGGACCGGACGGTGAGGCTCTGTATGACCCCGGCGCACAGGACCGGCACCGCCGCGGCCCCCGCCGTGTCCACCGTGGCGGAGTTCCGGGGCGGATCGGCGATGATCCCGGCCGCACGGGACGTCGTACGGGGCTTCGTGGCCCGGCTCGGCGAGGCCGGGGTGGAGACGGCCGGCACCTTCCCGGACTCCGCCCGGCTGGTCGCCGGTGAGCTGGTGACGAACGCGTTCCGGCACGCGCCGGGCCCCTGCCGGCTGGCGCTGACCCTGGTGGACGACGGTGTGGAGATCGCCGTGTCGGACACGGGCGAGGGTTTCCCGACCTTCCTGCCGCGCGATCCGCTGCGCGTCGGCCGGCACGGACTGGAGATCGTGACGCGGCTGTGCGACGAGGTCATCACCAGGCCGCACGCCGACGGCAAGACCGTCTCCGCGCGCCTGCCGCTGAGGTAGCCGCCGGGCTCCGCGGCCCGGCCCGGACGGGTCCTAGGCGCCCAGGGCCTCTTCGACGGTCGGGTGGCAGGGGATGAGCGTGTCGACGCCCACGAGCTGGAGCACGCGCAGCACGGCCTGGCGGGGCGCGGCGAGCCGGAGGGAGACGCCGCGCGACTCGGCGGCCCGGTGGGCGGAGATGAGCACGTTGATGCCGCTGGAGTCCAGGAAGCCCACCTCGGAGAGGTCGACCACCGTGCCCGGTGCCGTCCGCACGCTGGACAGCAGGACGTCGCCGAGCTGGCCGCTGCCGTCGAGATCGACCTCTCCCGCGAGGGTGACGACGCAGACGCCGCCGCCCGTGGTGGTACGGGTGATCAGCAGCCGCTCCGGTACTGCCGCTCCCTCGATGTCCGCCACGCTTCCCTCACTTCTCGCATATGCCCGGCCGTCGTCGGTGGGTAGATGTTAAAGCCCTTCGCGGCCGGTGGGGAGCACTCGCCCCGACGGGCAGGGGCCCGCGGGGGGCCTCGGGCGGCTCGGCGCGCGGGACGGCCGTCCTCTGTTTACCTTCGAGGAGTGGTGGATCACACATTCGAAGAGCTCGTGCAGAAGCGCCGCGCGGCGGACCAGGCACACCACCGGGTCGAGGAGCTGCGCGACTCGTACGGGCCTCCGACGCAGCAAAGGTGGACCCGGCGGCAGTCCAGCACGTACGAGACCGCCGTACGGGCCTGGCGCGACCTGGACCGGGACGCGCAGACGGCGATGACCGACTACGTCAAGGAGGAGGGTCAGCCCCGGCAGACGATCGAGGCGAAGGTCCGCAAGGCCGTCCAGGACGGATGACCGAGGATCCGAGGGGCCCGGCGCCGGTCGGCCCGGGCCCCTCGCCCTGCCCCGGCACTCCGGGCCTCACCGTGCCGTGGCCTCACTCCCGCCCCGCGGCGACCTCCCCGACGAGGTTGCGCACGGCCTCCAGTGCCGCCGCCCGGTCCGCGGGGACCAGGCCGATACGGGTGCGGCGGTCGAGGAGATCGGCCTCGTCCAGGGCGCCCTCGTGGCGCAGCGCCCAGACCAGCTCCGCGCCGGTGACGGGGTGGCCCGGCAGTACGGGCCCGGCGAGCCGGGGGTCCCGGGCGGCGAGCGCCCGGACGGCCGGTGCCTCCGTGCCGTAGCGCGCCACCAGGCGGCGCGGTGCGCGCAGCGCGGCGAGGGCGCGCGGCTCGGCGGCGCCGACCAGGGGCAGCGCGGCGGTGGGGGACGGTCCGGCGGCCAGACGGCGGGCGGCGACGGCGGCGTCCACGGCGTCCTCGGCCATGCGCCGGTACGTGGTGAGCTTGCCGCCGACCACGGTGACCACGCCCTGCGACGAGGTGAGCACGGCGTGACGGCGGGAGATGTCCGCGGTCCTCGCCCCGGTGCCCGGCCGGCCTTGCGGCGTGGTGTCCAGCAGGGGACGCAGGCCCGCGAAGGCGCCCACCACGTCCTCGCGGTGGACGGGCACGTCCAGGACGGAGCCGAGCACGTCCAGCAGGAAGCCGATGTCGGTCTCCGGGACCTCGGGGACGTCGGGGATCGCGCCGTCCACGGGCTCGTCGGTCAGCCCGACGTAGACCCGGCCGTCGCCCTGGGGCAGGACGAGGACGAAACGGTTGGTCTCGCCGGGGACCGGGACGTGCAGTCCCGCGGGGAGCGGGCCGAGGTGTTCGGAGCGCAGGACGAGGTGGGTGCCGCGGGAGGGCCGCACGCGGATGCCGTCCACGAGGCCGCCGGCCCACACCCCGGCGGCGTTGATCACCGCGCGGGCGCGGATCTCGCCCGTCTCGCCGGTGACCTCGTCGCGCACGCGGGCGCCGGACGCGGTGAGCTCCAGCGCCCGCACGCGGGTCAGGATCCGGGCGCCGTGCGCGGCGGCGGTCCGGGCGAGGGCGGTCACCAGCCGGGCGTCGTCGGTGAGCCGCCCGTCCCAGGACAGCAGGCCGCCGCGCAGCCCGGTCGAGCGCAGCGACGGCGCCAGGTGCCGCGTCTCCACCGCGGACAGCCGGCGCGGCGCGGGCAGCGTGGCCCGGGCCGTGCGCGCCGCCAGCCGCAGGGTGTCGCCCGCGCGGAAGCCGGCCCAGGCCAGCGCGGCCCGGCCGCGGGAGACCAGCGGTGTCAGCGGCAGCACGAACGGCTGCGCGCGCACCAGGTGGGGTGCCGTGCGCTCCATCAGCACCCCGCGTTCCACCGCGCTCTCGTGGGCCACGTCCAACTGGGCGGAGGCGAGGTAGCGCAGCCCGCCGTGCACGAGCTTGGAGCTCCACCGGGAGGTGCCGAAGGCCAGGTCGTGGGCGTCCACGGCGACGACCTGAAGCCCGCGCGCCGCGGCGTCCAGGGCCGCGCCGGCGCCGGTCGCGCCGAGTCCGACGACCAGGACGTCGACGACGGGGCCGCCCACGGTCTCGGTCAGTTCCCGTGAGCGCCGGGCGGCACTGAGGGAGGCCCGGGCGGCGGGGCTGCTGGTGGGGCTCATGGGGTGAGGGTCCTCTCGAGGATGGTCCGCAGCTCCGCGAGGAGGGCCGCGGCGGTCAGGTCGGGGTCGTCCTCGTCGGTCATGGTCCGCAGTGACAGCGCGAAGGACTGCACCACCAGCAGCACGGACCGCGCCTGCCGTTCGGCCGGCGCCACGCGCACCGACCCGTCGGCGTGCCCCTCCCGCAGCGCGGCGGCCAGCAGCTCCAGCAGGGCCTCCTGGCTCGCCCCGCGCCGGTCCAGGACGTAGGGGAGCAGCAGCTCGGGGTCGACGTCGACGATCTTGCGGAAGAGCGGATGGGAGCGGAACGCCTCCACGCCCGAGACGAGCCCGTCGACGACGCGCGGCCGGGTGCCCGCGCCCGGCCGGGGCTCGGGCATGGCCCCGGTGGCGACGGCGATCCACTCACGGGTCATCAGATCGCCGACCAGGGACCGCACGTCGGGCCAGCGGCGGTAGAGCGTCATCCGGGAGACGCCGGCGCGGCGGGCCACGTCGGTCATGGTCGTCCGGCGGACTCCGACGGCCAGGACGCAGTCCCGCACGGCGTCGAGCACCGTGTCGTTGTCCGAGGGGTTCGGCCGGCTCGAGTGGTTGTGACGATTGGGCGTCATGTGTAACAGTGTAACGCCAGCGAGGCCGCACGGGCGGCATCCCCCGCGACGACCGGTGAGGACGACAGGCGATGGACATGCTGTGGAACGGCTGGGGCGACCCGGCCAGGGCGACGCCGCTGCCCGAAACCGTGGCCGGACTGCTGCGCGATCTGCTCGGCGTCCGGCCGGGCGGCACCCCGCCCGTACGCCTGGACGAGATCGACGTCCCCGCCGGCGCCCTGGACGACCCGGCCCGTCACGCGCTGCTCGCCGCCGTCGGCGACCGCGCCGACCGCGTGCGCACGGACGCCGAGGCCCGCGTCCGGCACACCCGCGGCAAGTCCACCCCAGACCTGCTGCGCATACGCGCCGGCGACACCCGCGACACCCCCGCGGCCGTCGTCCTGCCCGACAGCCACGACCAGGTGCTCGCCGTACTGCGGGCCTGCGCCCGACACGGCCTGGCCGTCGTCCCGTTCGGCGGCGGCACCTCCGTCGTCGGAGGTCTCGCGCCCGACCGGCCGGGCACCTTCGTCGCCCTCGACCTGCGGCACATGAACCGCCTGCTCGACCTCGACGAGGTCTCCCGCACCGCCACCCTCCAGCCCGGCCTGCGCGCCCCCGAGGCCGAGGCGCTCCTCGCCGCACGCGGCTACACGCTCGGCCACTTCCCGCAGTCGTACGAGTGGGCCACCGTCGGCGGCTTCGCCGCGACCCGCTCCAGCGGCCAGGCCTCCGCCGGGTACGGCCGCTTCGACGAGATGGTGCTGGGCCTGACCCTCGCCACCCCCGAGGGCACCCTCGACACGGGCCGCGCCCCGCGCTCGGCGGCCGGCCCCGACCTGCGCCAGCTCGTGCTCGGCTCGGAGGGCGCCTTCGGCGTCATCACCTCCGTGACCGTGCGCGTGCGGCCCGTGCCGGGCGTCCGCCGCTACGAGGGCTGGCGCTTCGCCTCCTTCGACGAGGGCAGCGCCGCGCTGCGCCGCCTCGCGCAGGACGGCCCGCGTCCCACGGTGCTGCGGCTGTCCGACGAGACCGAGACACTGATCGGCCTCGCCCAGCCCGACGCCCTCGGCGCCTCCCTCGCCGAGGGGCCCGCCGGCTGCCTCGCGGTCGTCGGCTTCGAGGGCACCGAGGAGGACACGGCGCACCGACGCGCGGGCGCGGCGGCCGTCCTGAAGGAGTGCGGTGGCGCCTTCGCAGGCGAGGAGCCCGGGGAACGCTGGGCCCACGGCCGCTACTCGGCGCCGTACCTGCGCGACTCCCTGCTGGACGCCGGGGCGTTCGCCGAGACCCTGGAGACCGCCACGTACTGGTCCGGGATCCCGGGGCTGTACGCCGCCGTCCGCGACGCGCTCACCGGGACGCTCACCGAGGCCGGCACCCCGCCCCTGGTGATGTGCCACATCTCCCACGTCTACGAGAACGGCGCCTCCCTGTACTTCACCGTCGTCTCCGCACAGGGCGAGGACGCCGTGGCCCACTGGAACCGCGCCAAGCACGCCGCCAACGAGGCGATCCTCGCCGCGGGCGGCACCATCACCCACCACCACGCCGTCGGCACCGACCACCGCGACTGGTACGTCCGCGAGGCGGGCCCCCTCGGCGTCGAGGCCCTGCGCGCGGTCAAGCGGCGCCTGGACCCGGACGGACTGCTCAACCCGGGCGTCCTCCTGCCCGCCGACTGAGGCCCGCCGACCGAGCCCTCGTCCATCGGGCCCGCCGACCGGGCCCGACCGCCGGCCGGTCCCGCCCCGCCCGTGGGACACGCCCCGTGGGACAACCGTCCGGCACCACCCGTCAGCCCGGAGGCACATCGATGCGACAGTTCACCGCCGTCGTCAACCCCACCGCGGGCGGCGCCACCTCGGCCGCCGCGCTGCTCGGGGTGGCCCGGCTGCTGCGGGAGGCGGGCGCCCCACTGGAGACCGAGTACAGCCGCAGCCTCGCCCACGCCCGCGAACTCGCCCGCGAGGCCGGGCGGCGGGGCCGGGTGGTGCTCGCCGTCGGCGGGGACGGCATGGCCGGCGGCATCGGCGGCGCCCTCAGCGGCACCGGCACGGTACTCGGCCTGGTCCCGGCCGGCCGCGGCAACGACTTCGCCCGCGCGCTGCGCCTGCCCACCGAGCCCCAACGCCTCGCCGAACTCCTGCTGCACGGCGAGCCGCGCCCCGTCGACACCATCGAGGTCACCTCCGCCGTCCACGACCGCACCGTCGTGCTCGGCAGCGTCTACGCCGGGGTCGACGCGCTCGCCAACCGCCACGCCAACCACGCGCGCCTGCTGCGCGGCACCGCCTCCTACTACGCGGGCGCCCTGCGCGCGATCACCACCTGGCGGCCCACCCGCTACCGGGTCACCGTCGACGGACAGGAGCGCGCCTTCACCGGCTACACCGTGGTCGCCGCCAACTCCGGCTACTACGGCTCCAACCGCCTCATCGCCCCCGCCGCCGAGGTGGACGACGGCCTGCTGGAGGTCGTGATGATCCACCACGCGCCGCGCCGGCTGTTCTTCGCCCTGATGAACGAACTCGCCTCCGGCGCCCACGTCAACCGCCCCCAGGTGCACGTCCTGCGCGGCAAGGAGGTCCGCGTCGAGGCCGACCGGGCCGTCCCCTACGGCGCCGACGGCGAGGTGGAGGCCGCCCTCCCCGTCACCGCCAGGGTGCTTCCCGGGGCGCTGGACGTCCTGTGCTGAACGCGCCGCGGGGCCGGCCGCCGGCATTCGGCGACCGGCCCCGCGGCCGTGCGGATCAGCCCCGCGGCGTGGTGAAGCGTTCCCACACCCGGTGCGAGCCCAGCAGCCGCGTCACCCGCTCCAGCGCCGCGGTGCCCGAGTCGGCGACGACCACGCCGGGGGCGTCGGAGGGAACCCCCGACGCGTCGAGCGCGGCCTCGCCGCCCGCCCAGACACCGATCGCCTTGCCGTGCCGGAACGCCTCCGACACCATCAGGCTCACCCGCGGGTCGATCGTCCCCGGCCCCGTGGGCGCCGGCGCCGCCTTGTAGTCCCGCGGCGTGTACGCGTCGCCGCCCATCGCGGGCGCCCCCGCCAGCAGGACGGCGTCGAACTCCACCGACCGCGCGGTGACGTAGCTGCGCTGGACGGTCACCGCCCCGTCGCCGGAGCCGAGGACGCCGCCGGTCGGCGCCACCACGAGCGGCACCATCCCGGCGTTCAGGACCGCCTCCCGGACGGCCGTCACCCCCTCCAGATCGGCCCCGCTGGTCACGATGCCGACGACACGGCCCTCGACCGGCCACGTCTTGCCGACCTGGGACAGCGCCGGGCTCGGCTCGACGTCGGCCAGGGGCACGGTGGGCTTGGGAGCGGGCAGGCCGAGGCCCTCGGCGACGCCCGCGCACAGCTCGGGATCGATGTTGGCCAGCACCTCGAGCGTCCGCTCCCGGACGGACTGCTCGTAGCACTTGCCCAGTTCGAAGGTGTACGCGCCGATGATGTGCTCGCGCTCCACCGGGCTCATGCTCAGCCAGAACCGGCGCGGCTGGCTGAAGTGGTCCGCGAAGGTCTCCGGCGCCTCCCGCACCTTCGACGCCTCCGGGATCCTGACCGGCGCCTCGACGTACGCGCCCATGTCCGCGCCGGCGGTGAACGGGCAGCCGCCGTCCAGGGAGTTGGGCCGGTAGGGGGCGGCACCCCGGTGCACCGCCGTCTGGTGCATCCCGTCCCGCAGCATGTCGTTGACCGGCGCGTGCGGCCGGTTGACGGGGAGCTGCGGGAAGTTGGGACCGCCCAGCCGGGTGATCTGCGTGTCCAGGTAGGAGAACAGCCGTCCGGCGAGCAGCGGGTCGTCGGTGATGTCGATGCCCGGCACCAGATGGCCGACGTGGAAGGCGACCTGCTCCGTCTCCGCGAAGAAGTTGGACGGATTGCGGTTCAGCGTCAGCAGGCCGACCGGCTGCACCGGCGCCAGCTCCTCCGGCACGAGGTTCGTCGGGTCCAGCAGGTCGATGCCCTCGAAGGTCTGCTCCGGGGTGTCCGGGAACGTCTGGATGCCCAGCTCCCACTGCGGGTACGCGCCCGCCTCGATCGCGTCGGCGAGGTCCCGGCGGTGGAAGTCCGGGTCGACGCCGTTGATGATCTGCGCCTCGTCCCACACCAGCGAGTGCACGCCCAGCTTGGGCTTCCAGTGGAACTTCACGAGCGTGGTCTCACCGGCCGCGTTGACGAGCCGGAAGGTGTGCACGCCGAAGCCCTCCATCATCCGGTACGAGCGCGGGATGCCGCGGTCGCCCATGAAGAAGATGGTGTGGTGCGTCGCCTCGGTGTGCAGGGAGACGAAGTCCCAGAACGTGTCGTGCGCGCTCTGCGCCTGCGGGATCTCCCGGTCGGGGTGCGGCTTGGCGGCGTGGACGACGTCTGGGAACTTGATGGCGTCCTGGATGAAGAAGACCGGGATGTTGTTGCCGACCAGGTCGAAGACGCCCTCGCTGGTGTAGAACTTCGTGGCGAAACCGCGCGTGTCCCGCACGGTGTCCGCGGAGCCGCGTGAGCCGACCACCGTCGAGAACCGGGTGAACACCGGCGTCTCCACGTCCGCCGCGAGGAACCCCGCCTTGGTCACCGAGGCCGCCGTGCCGTAGCTCTGGAACACGCCGTGCGCGCCCGCGCCACGGGCGTGCACCACGCGCTCCGGGATGCGCTCGTGGTCGAAGTGCATGACCTTCTCGCGCAGGTGATGGTCCTGCAGCAGCACGGGCCCGCGCGGCCCGGCCTTCAGCGAGTGGTCCGTGTCGTACAGCCGGGTGCCCTGCGCGTTCGTCAGATACGCCCCGGACTGGGCGACCCGGGCCTGGTCGGCGCCGGTGGGCTGGCCGGTCGGCGACACCGTGTCCGGGCCGCTCTGGTCCGGCTTCGGCGGGAGCGGCTCCCTGGGCTCGGTGGGTTCGGCGACCGGGGGCGACTCGGGCCCGGGCTTGCCGGGGACCCCGTCCGCCGGCCCGCCGCCCTCTCCCTGCAGGCTCTCGGTGACCTTGTGGGCTACCCGCTTGAGGGGGTTGGCCTCGCTCATCAGCCTTCTCTCCGTTCTGGGCGCGCCGCTGACACGCGACCGGTCGTGTTCGAGTACCGACTGCCGTGGTGGGCCGTGACCGCGTACCCAGACACCGGGGCTCAAGGCATGGGCGATGCGCGGCGGTCCGCGGACAGGAGACGGCCGGACGGCGGGCTGCCGGCCGGTGTCCGCGAACGGGGCAGGGGTCCGTACGGTGACGGTCTCCCCGCCGTGCGTCCCGTCCCGGCAGCGCGTCGTGAAGGAACCCGCCCCGCGGGTGCGCCGACGGCCGCCACCGGCGCGGCCCGCGCAAGGGCCACGCGCACGGCGCACCACGACCTGTGCATGGGGGCTCCTTCTCGCCGGGGCCGTACCAGCGTCACCACCCCCGGTGCGGCGCGCCACCGGAGGCGTGCACACGGGCGAGCGTGAGGCCCTCCGGGTGGGCGCGCAGTCGCTCGCCGGAACGGGCACCGGCGTCACCTTCGCCGCCGAGGAGACCTCGAGGCCGCGCTCCCAGCCGGAGCCGGTGACATGCCCCCGCACGGGTCCCGCTGTGCGCATGCCGGCCCGCAGCCGGGGCGCCGCCCGCGGCACCGCGGCGTCCAGCGGCGGGCAGCTCCAGCCGGTGGTCAGCGGGCCGTCGTCGGCGAGCAGCGACCGGGCGCGCGGCGTGTACAGGTCGTCCGGCGCGGGCAGCGGGGCAGGTCGGGATCAGGGCCGCGGTCACGCCGGGCACGGCGTGCGGCAGGAACATGCCGAGCTGGGCGAAGGCGCGCGGCCGCACCGCGCGCGAGTCCGGATCGCTCGTCCCGGTGGGGGATGCGTCGAGGTGCCCGGCGCTACGGTTCCGGGTCCGCCAGCAGCGGGCCGAGCGGGCCCAGATCGAGGTTGAGGTCCCTCCGGCTCAGCCCGTGCTGCGCGCACAGGTCGTCCATGCGCCGGTCGAGCAGCATGAGCGCCGTGCCGAGCCGGTCCTCCTGCTCCTCGCTGAGTGTGCCCTCGTCGAAGCGGCGCACCGCCTGGCGTTCCATGAGCTGCCGCAACAGCTCGACCACCGTCAGCACCAGGGCAGCCAGGTCGTTGGTGACCCGCTCGGGGTCCAGATCGACCGTCCGGTCGTGCGGCGCGCTCACAGCGGCCCGCTGTCCGGCCAGGGGGCGGGCACGCGTTCGTTCACCGACGACAGCAGGGCGTGCAGCGAGATCCGCACCAGCGGCACGTCGGCGATGGCCAGGACCAGGTCCCCGCTGACGACGACCCCGGTCGCCAGCACCCGGTCCAGCAGATCGACCAGGGGCACCCCGACCGGCGCGCAGCGCTCGGGGCCGTTCCAGGGCACGGGCGCGGGGCCCGGCGTACGGAGGTCCGCCGCGGTCATGCGGGGACCTCCCGCCCGCCGGACGCCGCGTCCGCGCGCGCCGGCCGGTCGGGTGCCGGCTCCTCGTCCCAGCGGGCGAAGGAGTACGGGATCCACGGACCCGACGCGGTGACCCGTACGTCCCGACGCGGGCCGTCGGCGTCGATCCGGGCCAGGGCGGCGGTGAACTCCTCGCGCCGCGCGTCCTCCACCAGGTAGGCGGCGTTCAGGAGCTGCGGGGCGCGCAGGCCCGTGAGCCTCTCGTCCTGCGGGCGGTGCCGCGTCGCCGCGACGGCGTACCTCCGCAACTCGGCGTCGACCGCCTCGGCCTCGGACGCCGCCCGTGCCCGCGCGTCCTGCCGGTCACGCCGCCGCGCGCTGGCCCGGCTGAGGTAGGCCCGTCCGCCACCGCCACCCTCCGGTGTCCCGGCGGGGCCGGCATCCGCGGCGGGCTCGGCGGCGTGGACCTTCACCGCCCACTCCGTGCGGTCCCGCAGCCGGTCGAGCAGCGCCTCCAGCACCGGGCGGCGACAGGAGACGGCCTCCCGCGCCCTCTCCTCGCCGCGGTAGAGCGTCGCCAACGGCAGCGGGACGACGGGGCCCCGGCCGGACGCGGCCTCCACGCCCCGGTGGTGGGCACGCGCGCACCGCTCCAGGTCCTCGGGCCGGCCCAGGCGCTCCGCGAGCGCGCCCTCGTCGAACAGCGCCGCAGGAACGTCCTGCACGACGAGGAACAGACCGTCCACGCGCAGCACCCGCAGCGGGCCGCCCTCCTCGTGACCGGTCGCCGCGGCGAGCGCGGGCTCGTCCACGGGGGTGTCGGTGACGGCGAACGCGCAGACCAGGCCGGGGGCCGCCGGTCCGGCGGCGGGCGCGCTCACGGGGCGGCTCCCGCCGGTTCCGCCGCCTCCTCCAGGGCCTCCAGCCGGGCCCGCAACCGCTCGTTCTCCTCGGCGAGCGCGTCCCGCATGGCCCGCGTCGACAGGGCGGGGTCGGTCTCCCACCAGTCGATGCCCGCCTTCTTCGCGGTCTCCACCGAGGCGATGAACAGCCGCAGCCGGATGGTGAGCAGCTCGATGTCGAGCAGGTCGATCTTGATGTCCCCGGCGATGACGATGCCCTTGTCGAGGACCCGTTCGAGCAGGTCCGCCAGATTGCCGGTGGTGGGGGCGTACGGCTGCGTCTCCGCGCCCGGATACCGGTGCTCCAGGTCCGTCACCGCGCGCTCCCCGGGGCGTCAGCGGCGCGAACGGGCGCGTGCGTCGTCCTCATGGTCTTCGTCCTCGTCCTCGTCCTCGTCGTACTGGTCCTCGTCCTCGTCCCCCGTGTCCTCGGCTCCCTCGGTTTCCTCCTCCTCCAGGGCCTCCTCGTGGGTGCGGACGACCTCGCCGTCGCGGATCTCGCCGCGCCAGCCCTCCACCTCCTCGTCGCCGAGAAGGGTCACGTGCCGCGCGAAGTGCTTCAGGTCCAGGCGCAGCCGGCGCCCCTGGGCCCGCCAGAGGTTGCCGGTCTTCTCGAAGAAGCCCGACGGGTAGTACTCGACGACCACGACGACTCGGGTCAGCCGGGGCGCCAGCTCGTGGAAGGAGACCACGCCCCGTGTACTGCCCTTGGCGCCCTCGGAGGTCCACACGATCCGCTCGTCGGGGACCTGCTCCTGCACCGTCGCCTTCCAACTGCGGCTGGACGGGCCCACCTTGACGTTCCAGTCGGAGGTGACCTCGTCCTGGGTGCTGACGCTGCGGACGCCCTTGGTGAAGGTGCTGAAGTCCTGGAGCTGGGTCCAGTGGTCGTAGACGGTGCGCAGGGGGACGCCGATGTCGACGGTCTCGACGATGTTCGTCGCCTTGACGCTGCCGGCCCGCGACCCGCCCTTGCCCTTGCCCTTGCCGTCCTCGCCCGAGCCCCCGCCCGCGGAGTCGGTCAGCCGCTTGGTCAGTCCGCCGATCCGTTCCCCCGCCCTGCCGGCGAGGCTGTGGCCCGCGGCGGAGAGGTAGCCGCCGAGGGCGTCCTTCACGTCACCCACGGGGGACGCCGCGCCGTCTCCCTTCCCGGCGGGGCTCATCCTCGGCCGCCTCGGTGCGGGGCCCTCGCCGGGGCGGCCTTCTTCGCGGCGGCCGCCTTCTTGGCGGCGGTCTTCTTCGCCGGGTGCCGGACGCCGGCCGCGGCCTCGCGCGGGGGTGCCTTCTTCGCGGTCTTGCGCGGTGGGGCGGGCTCGCGGTCCTCCTCGTTCTCCTCCTCGTCGAAGTACTCGTCCTCGTCCGGCGCGTCGTCGTACTCCTCCTCCCGGCCCCGGGAACCGGCGGTCCGCGGGGCGGGGCCGGCGAGGGCGTCGGTGCGGTCGCGGAGCGCGTCCGCGAGGCCGGTGAGCCTGCGGTTGGCGGCGGCGGTGACGGCCGTGCGTCCTGCGGCCAGCAGTTCACCGCGCACCTGGTCCGACAGCTCCTGGAACTGCGGGGTGAGCTGAAGCCTGCCCAGCCCCTGGGACAGCACCTGGGCGGGGGAGAGCCCGATGCGCCGGCCGGCCAGGTACGAGCCGACCGCGAAGGCCAGTTTGCCCTTCCGTGTGCGGCCGAGGAGATAGCCGCCCGCGATGGCCGCCGCCATGGCCGCCTTGTTGTCGCTCATGCGTGCCCTTTCTGGAGTGGATCCGTCGTTCTCCTGCGGCCGGTGGCCCGGGCCGGGCGTTCGAGGAGGGCGAGCAGACGCTCCTCCTCCCGCTCGAAGGCGGCCTCGTCGATGGCGCCCTCGTCCAGGGCCCGGTTGAGCGCGGCCAGTCGCGCGTGGACGGCGCGCGGGTCGTGGAGCTGGCGCCGGGCCTCGTGGAGCAGGTGGTCGGCGATCCACGCCGTTCCCCGCACCGGGGCCAGGGGCAGCAGCAGGAGACCGCTCACGATGCCCACCGCGTCACCGCCCGGCCGGCGCGGGGCGCGGCTCGACGAAGCTGTAGCAGGGCAGGGGGCCGGTCACACTGAGCGCCAGCCGGTCGCCCCACGCGCGGGCGCCCGCGTCCACGGCCCGCCGGAACCGCCGCTCGTCGGCCGAGCGCAGCAGGAACGACGCGCTCAGCACCTGCTCGTCGTCGGCCGGGCCCAGTACGGTGCGCACCGCGAGCGGGGACAGACGCCCGAGGACCTCCTCGGCCGCGCGCCGCGCCTCGCGCCGCACGCCCCGCGCCAGCGCCTCGCCGAGCCGGACGTTGGCCTCGTAGTCCGGCCGCCGCCGCGTGCGCAGGGCGAGCGCCCGGAGCCTCTCGTCCCGGCGCACCAGTTCGGCGAAGTAACCGGGGACGGTCACCCCCTTGACGTTGAATTCCACGCACCCTTGGACCCCGTCGAGCTGGCGGAACAAGTGGTCGGCCTCGGTGCGCAGTTGAGCGGTCAGGGCGTCCGGGCCTGGGCTGAGCACCGCGAACCGCATGGGCAGCAGCGGGCCCTGCGCCGCCAGTTCGTCCAGGACCGCCTGGTGTGCCGTCACATCACGTCGGCGGGGCCGCAGTCGCCCGGGCGCCTCGGAGACGGCCGCGCACAGCCCGGACTCGGTGAGCAGCCGTACGGGTGCGCCGCCGACGCCGGGGGAGCGGGGGGCGCGCACCCCGGCGGGGGTGATGCCGTACACGTACAGCGTGTCCACGGCCTGGGGGGTCGCGGTGGCGGGCACGGTCACTCCTCCTCCGTCGCCGGGCGCCGGCGGGGGCGGCTGCGCGGCCGGCCGTCGTCATCGCCGCGGCGGGCGGGCGGCCCGCTCCGGGGCCGACGCGCCCGCTCCTCGCGCTCGCGGGCCGGGCCGGCGCCGCGGCGGGGCAGGGGCCCCTCCTCCTCCGCCTCCTCCGGTTCCTCGGGTGTGAGGATGTCCCGCACCTTGTCCGTCAGGGAGCGCGTGCCGCGCTTGGCGGCCGCCCGGCCCACGGTCTTGGCGACCGGTCCGCCGAACAGCTCGGGGACGGTCTTGGAGCGCACGTCGTGCTCCAGGTCCAGGCGGTTGCACGCCTCGGCGAACCGCAGGTACGTGTCGACGCTCGCCACGACGATGCGGGCGTCCACCTTCAGGATCTCGATGCCGACGAGGGAGACGCGCACGAAGACGTCGATCACCATGCCGCGGTCGAGGATGAGTTCCAGCACGTCGTAGAGCGTTCCGGCACGGGGCGCGCAGACGACCTCGTCGTCGTAGGTGATCATGCGGTGGTCCTTCCGGGGGTGGGCCTCACGGCCCGGTCACTGGTCCTGGGCACCGCGCCGGTAGCGGGCGACCCGGCGGTACTGCAGCAGGTCGCCCGCCGCGTCCAGCTCGACCTCGTAGGTGGCGAGCAGGCTGGTGGTGTCCGGGATGCGCGACACCTCCAGCACGTCCACGCCGACGATCCAGCCGTCGTCCTCGCTCCGGCACACCGAGGAGACCCCCTCCATCCGGTGCCGGATCAGCTCGGACAGGGCGTCCACGGCGCGCTGGGCGGCGTCCCGGGCGCCCCGCACGGCACGCTCACGCGTGGTGGTGGACGTCGTGCCGCGCCGTCGCTCGCCAGGTTCTGTCATGCCCCCCACTGTGACCGCGAGCGGGGCGAGGCGCGTCCGCAGTTACCCCATACGGGCACACCCGGGCGCCCGGCGCCGGGTGGGGGCGGCGGGCGCGGGGACGGCGGGACTCAGGCGCCGGCGGCGGTGTCCCGGCGGCGGCAGTGCAGGAAGAGGTGCGGCTCGGGGACCGCCTCCGGGTGGGCCGGGGTGAACAGCAGTTCCTCCCGCTCGACGACCTCCAGACCCGCGGCCTCGGCCACGGCGACGAGGTCCGGCGCGGCGAAGCTGGTCACCCGAACGGGCTGCCCCATGAAGATGGCGTCGACGCCCTCCACGTCCAACGGCACGGTGGCCAGTACCAGATGGCCGCCCGGGGCCAGCGCCCGCACGAGGCGCCCGACGACGTCCGCCTGCTCCCGCCGGTCGAGCTGGAGCAGCGAGAAGTACACGCACACCGCGTCGAACGAACCGTCCTCGAGCGGTACGTCACGGATGTCGGCGCACCGGAAGGAGACGGCCGGCACCTGCCGGGCCGCGAGGTCCACCATGACGGGGGAGACGTCGACACCCACCACCCGGTGGCCGGCGGCGGCGAGGGTCTCGGCCGTGGGCCGCCCGGTGCCGCTGCCCACGTCCAGCACCCGGCTTCCCGGCGCCAGTCGTCCCAGCAGCCGTTCGAGGGAGCGGCGGTGCGCCGCGGAGCCCGCGAACGCCTTCTCGTAGTCGGCGCCCAGGGCGTCGAACACGGCGGCGGCGCGCGGCCGTTGCTGCTCGTCGGTCACGGCGGTCCCTCCGGTGGGTGAGCCGGTGCCGGGGCATCCTTCCACCGGGAACGGGCGGCCGACAAGGGGGCGCTCCGGCCGGCCGGAGCGTCGGATGTCAGTGCAGCGCCTGGTACACGGAGGCCGTGGTGAAGCCGTACACGACGTGGGGGACGATGTCCGACACCCAGGACGTCCCGTCCCACTGGCTCAGGTCGGTCACCCCGAGCGCGGCGGCCGGAACGTCGCTGCCGACCATGGCGGCGGCGCCCAGCAGCGGCCCGGCCACCCAGTCCGGCAGGGGACCGCGCCGGCCCCGCAGCATCCCGTAGACCGCGCCGACCCCGAGGCCGGTGGCGTAGCCGAGCAGAGCACCGAAGGCCTGTTCGCGGTGGGGTTTCGTCTCCTCGTCGCCGAGCACCAGCCCGACCCGGTCGGCGACCCGGTCCGCGACCTCGGCCGGCATGTCGCTGGACCCGCGGCCGCGCAGCAGCATGTCGCCGTAGGTGGTGAGGTTCAGGGCGACGGTCCCGGCCGCACCGGCGATCAGGCCCTTCGTCAGTGACTGCATCCCGGAACTCCCTCGGTACGGGCGCGACGGCCCACGACGGTCACGACCCGATCCGGGTTCCCCTCTCGCGGCCGCCTAACAGAGCCGCCCCGGCCCCCACCGCGCCCCGCCCCGGCCCCCGCGCCCGTTCCCTGCGGCGGCGACAGCAACTGCTCGCGCGGAAGGGAGAGCTGGGGAGGTGTCGACCGCGCCCGTCTCCCGCCGGCGTCGTCGGGGCGGGCGGCGGCACGTCCGTCACGGGCGGGCGCGCTCAGGGGCGGGTCCGTGCGCCCTCCAGTACCAGGTCCACCAGCCCCCGCACCAGCGTCTCGTCGAGGGGGGCACCGCTGAGCAGCACCCGCGTGAACAGCGGCCCGCTCACGGCCTCGATCAGCAGTCCGGGGTCGGTGTCCGCCGCGAGTTCGCGCCGCTCGGCACCGCGCCGGACCATCACCGCGGCACGGTCCAGCCGGTCGCTCCAGTAAGCCCCCCGGCGGTCGTCGAGCGTGTCGTCGTGCTCGACGCTGAGCCGCAGCAGGGCACGGCCCTGGGCGGTGGAGAGCAGCCGCGCCAGCGCCGAGAAGTAGCCCAGCAGGTCGTCCCGCACCCGCCCGGTGTCCGGGACCGGCAGCGCGGAGTCCAGCTCGGTGGTCAGGGCGTCCAGGATCAGGTTCTCGCGGGTGCCCCACCGCCGGTAGACCGACGTCTCGTGCACGCCGGCCGCGCGGGCCACGGCGCCGACGGTCGCCCCGGCCAGGCCCTGGCTCGCGAGCAGGTCCAGGGCGGCGGCGAGCACGGCCCGCCGCATCCTCTCCCCCCGGCGGCGCAGGGGCGGGGCGGCGGGATCGGGAGTGGTCATCGCACCAGCCTAAAGCAAGAGGTCCTGCGTTGGGTGTACGGTTAACGCAAGTCGACCTGCGATGGACCGATGGGGCCCGTCCGGGGTCGTCACCGCACCGAGGAGGTCCCGTCATGGCGCAGATGCTCGCCGCCCGCCTGCACGTCCCGAGCCGCACCCTCCGGCTGGAGGAGGTCCCCCGGCCGCAGCCCGGTCCGGGCGAGGTCCTGGTCAAGGTCGAGGCGGCCGGAGTGTGCCTGTCCGACGTTCACCTCATCGACGGCACGCTCACCCCGCTGTTCCTCGCGGGCGACACCGTCACCCTCGGCCACGAGGTCTCCGGCACGGTCGCGGAGGTGGGCGAGGGCGTCACCGCCTGGTCCGCCGGACAGCGCGTCGTCCTGCACGCCGGCGAGGTCCGCGACGGCGTCACCTTCACGCGGGGCGTCGACTACGACGGCGGCTGGGCCGAGTACGCCCTGTCCGCGGCCCACGCCCTCACCCCGCTGCCCGACGCCATCCCCTTCGACCAGGGCGCGATCATCCCGGACGCGGTGTCCACGCCGTGGGGCGCGATCACCGAGACCGCCGCCGTGCGCCCCGCCGAGGCGGTCGGCGTGTGGGGCGTCGGCGGGCTCGGGGTGCACGCGGTGCGGCTGCTGCGTGCCGTGGGCGCCTGCCCGATCGTCGCCGTCGACCCCAATCCGGTGGCGCGCGAGCGGGCCCGGGCCGCCGGGGCCGACCTCGCCCTGGACTCCGCCGACCCGGGCCTGCGCGAGGCCGTCGGGGCGGTGACCGGCGGTGCGGGGCTCGCCGCCGCCTTCGACTTCGCGGGCGTCCCGGCCGTGCGCGAGCAGGCGCTGTCCGTCCTCGCGCCCAAGGGCCGGCTGGTACTGGTGGGGCTGACCGACAAGCCGCTCGGCGTCGCCGACGGCACCCGCTTCAGCTACCTCCAGCAGCGGATCCTCGGCCACTACGGCTCCGACATGCCGGTGGCGCTGCCCCAGATCCTCGGGCTGATCCAGGGCGGACGGCTGGACTTCTCCGAGTCGATCAGCGGGGTGCTGCCGCTCGCCGAGGCCGCCGAGGCGGTCGCACGGCTGGAGAAGAAGGAGGGCAACCCGATCCGGCTGATCCTGCGCCCGTGACGCCGGGGTCCACGCCGACGGCCCACCCGTCGCCCGGGCGTCGTGCCCGTCCCGCACGACGGGCGGCCCGTCGGGGAAGCGGCTGGTCCGGTGGCAGGGCGGTGTCCGCAGCGTCTATACGATGGCGCCCCGGGAAGCGGACGGCGGCGAAGGGGAGTGCGGGCGTGGCGGATCACCGGCGTCCCCGGCGGCGGGGGCAGGGCGAGCTGGAGGCGCTGGTGCTGGCAGCGCTGCGTGAGGCGGGCGGCCCGGCGACGGCCGGCTGGGTGCAGGAGCGCCTGGGCGAGGACCTCGCGTACACCACGGTGGTGACGATCCTGACCCGGCTGCTGGACAAGGGCGAGGTGAGCCGGGAACGGGCGGGGCGTTCCTTCGCGTGGACGCCCGCGGACCGGGCGGGCCTGGCGGCGCGCCGGATGCGCGGGGTGCTGGACGCCGAGAGCGACCGCGAGGCGGTCCTCGCGAGCTTCGTGACCGGCCTGGACCCCGCCGACGAACGCCTGCTGCGCGACCTGCTGACTCAGGCACGCGCCAGGGGGGAAGACTGACGCCTCATGGGGGTCTTCGTCTTTCTTCCGCTGGTCCTGCCGCTGACGGCGTGGCCGATCGCGCGCCTGGCCGAACAGCACCTGCATCCGCGGACAGCGACCAGGCTGCTCACAGGCGTGGCCGCGGTGATGGCCCTGTGCAGCACGGTGTGCCTCGCCCTGGTGATGGTGGTCGGCACCGCGCAACTGCCGGGCAACCCGCTGCCCGACGGCTGGTCGGACCCGGAGGTGCGGGCGGCGGTGCCCTACGACGAGGTGGTCGGCAAGGCGGCGATCCCCGCGCTCGGCGCGGTGGTCGCGGCCTCGGCACGGGCCCTGTGGCGCCACGGCCGGGTACGCCGCCGGGCCCACCGGGCGCTGGCCGGACTCCCCGGCTCCTCCGTGGCCGTCCTGCCGGACGAGGTGCCCTACGCCTACGCGCTGCCCGGCGGGCGCCGGGACCGGGTGGTGGTGACCACGGCCCTGCTGGACTGCCTCGAACCGGACGAGAGGCGGGCGCTGTTCGCCCACGAGCGGGCTCATCTCGCCGCCCGCCACCACCGGTTCCTGCTCGCCGTACGACTCGCCGCCCTGGCCAACCCCTTCCTGCGCCCCCTGCGGACGGCCGTGGCCTACACAGCTGAGCGCTGGGCCGACGAGGAGGCGGCACGGACGGTCGGCGACCGCCGCGCGGTGGCGACCGCGATCGGCAAGGCGGCCCTCGTCTCACGGGGCACGCCGGTGGCCACGCTCGCCGGTTTCGCCGCGCCGGGGCCGGTGCCGCGCCGGGTGGCGGCCCTCCTCGGCCCGGCTCCCACGACACGCACCTGGCCCTCGGTCTTCACCTCGGTGGGCCTGGCGGTGTGGGGCGCGGCCGCCGGGACCGCCGTGTCGGCGATGTCGTCCGCGAACGCCGCCGTGACGATGTTCCTCATCCTCCGCGCCGCGACGCCGCTGTGACCGCGCGCCGACGGGGAGCCCCGGCCTCCCGTCGGCGTCCCGCGCCGGGTCAGTCCATCAGCCCGGCGGCGAGCGTGGCCCCCAGCTCCCAGCAGGCCTCAAGGTCGGCCTTGGCGGGCTCACCGGCCACGGTCACCGCGGGTGCGGCGCGCTGCCAGCCGAGCCCGGTCGTCACGGACTCGATGCCGCGCACCGCGCCGGTGGTGTCGCTGCCGCCGTGCACGAAGCAACCGAACGGCCGGCCCTGCGTGTCGTCCAGGCACGGGTAGTAGACCTGGTCGAAGAAGTGCTTCAGGGCGCCGGACATGTAGCCCAGGTTGGCCGGGGTGCCCAGCAGGTATCCGTCCGCCTCCAGCACGTCGACGGCCGTCGCGGCGAGCGCCGCCCGCCGGACGACCCGGACCCCCTCGATCTCCGGAGCGCTCGCGCCGGACAGGACGGCTTCCAGCATCGCCCGGCAGTTGGGCGACGGGGTGTGATGCACGATCAGCAAAGTGGGCACACCCCGAAGCCTGCCGTTCCGTCCCCCCGGCCCGCAACACCGGCCGGGCGGCCCGTCACTCCTCGGGGGCCGCCGTCTCCTTCAGCGTCCCGTCCGCCAGCCGAAGCCACCGGTCGACCCCGATCTCCTTCAGGAACCGCTCGTCGTGGCTGACCACCACGAAGGCACCCCGGTACGAGTTCAGCGCGCTCTCCAACTGGCCCACGCTGACCAGGTCCAGGTTGTTCGTCGGCTCGTCGAGCAGCAGCAGGTGCGGGGCCGGTTCGGCGCACAGCACGCACGCCAGGGTGGCCCGCAGCCGCTCGCCGCCCGACAGCACGCCGACGGGCAGATGGGCGCGGGCGCCCCGGAAGAGGAACCGGGCGAGCAGGTTCATCCGCTCGGCCTCCGGCCGCTCGGGCGCGTACGCCGCGAAGTTCTCGGCGACCGTACGGTCCGCGTCCAGCAGGTCGAGCCGCTGCGAGAGGTGGGCGACACGCCCGTCGGCCCGCCTCAGCGTGCCCCGGGCGGGTTCCAGGTCGCCGCTCAGCAGGCGCAGCAGCGTGCTCTTGCCGGCGCCGTTGGGCCCGGTCAGCGCGATGCGCTCCGGGCCGCGGACGGTCAGGTCGACGCCCTCGCCGGCGAACACCTCCCGGTCGCCGAGCCGGACGCGCAGCCGCTCCCCGAGGAACAGGGTGCGCCCGGCGGGCACGTCGGTGTCCGGCAAATCGAGGACGATGCGCTGTTCGTCGCGCAGCGTCCGTCCCGCCTCGTCCAGCCGGGCCTTCGCCTCGCCGACCCGGTTGGCGTGCGTCTGACCCGCCCGGCCCGCGGACTCCTGCGCGCCGCGCTTCATGTTGCCCGCGAAGATCCGCGGCAGACCGGCGTTCTTCAGGTTGCGTGCGGCGTTGCTCGCGCGGCGCTCGGCGCGTTCGCGGGCCTGCTGCATCTCCCGCTTCTCCCGCTTCAGTTCCTGCTCGGCGTTGCGCACGTTCTTCTCGGCGACCTCCTGCTCGGCCCGCACCGCCTCCTCGTACGCGGTGAAGTCGCCGCCGTAGAAGCGCAGTTCACCCCGGTCGAGTTCGGCGATGCGCTCCATGCGGTCGAGCAGGGCGCGGTCGTGGCTGACGAGCAGGAGGCAGCCCTTGTAGTCGGACAGCACGTCGTAGAGGTGGTGCCGGGCGTCGACGTCGAGGTTGTTGGTGGGTTCGTCGAGCAGCAGCACGTCGGGCCGCTTCAGCAGTTGGGCGGCGAGCCCGAGGGAGACGATCTGCCCGCCGCTGAGCGTGCCGAGGTTGCGGTCCAGGGCGAGCCCGCCGAGGCCGAGGCGGTCGAGCTGGGCGCGGGTGCGCTCCTCGATGTCCCAGTCGTCGCCGATGGTCGTGAAGTGCTCCTCGGTCACGTCCCCGGACTCGACGGCGTCGATGGCGCGGATCACGGCGGCGACCCCCAGCACCTCCGCCACCGTGAGACCGGCGGTCAGCGGAAGGGTCTGCGGCAGATAGCCGACGGTACCGGTGGCGGACACGGAACCGGCGGTGGGCCGCAGTTCACCGGCGATCAGCTTGAGCAGGGTGCTCTTGCCGGAGCCGTTGGGGGCCACCAGGCCGGTGCGGCCCGTGCCCACGGTGAACGACAGGTCCGTGAACACGGGGGTGTCGTCGGGCCAGGAGAAGGACAGGTTCGAGCAGACGACGGCGGCGTCGGACATGGACGACCTCGCTGAGGAGAGGGGCGGGGAAGGCGGCACCCGCGCCCGGGCAGACAAGTGGAAAAGGGAACGACGAGGAGGCCACTGCGGCGGCGCTCGTTGTGCGCCGGCCGGCGGCCGTCAGTGCGGGGTATCACCCGCAGATGTCGTCGTCACCCACCATGTCCGGGACCTCTCGATGAAGTTCGATGTCCTCGCAAGCCTAGCATCCCCTTCCGCACCGGCCGGCCGTGCCGCTACACTGGCTGCCGTTCGTTCGATCGGGCCCCACGGGGCCGGGGACCACGGGGAGGTGAGGTTGATGACCGCGCTCGATGCCGTCGCTCGCGACGCCCGGTCCGCCCTCGCGTCCCGGGCGACGGTCTGACCTCGCCCCCAGACGAACGCATCTTCACGAACGGACTTCATCCAGCAATGTCCCGAAACTGGATCACGCGCGCCGAGACCGGCGCCGACATCCCCGCCATCCGTGACATCGTCCGCGCCGCCTTCCCCACCCCGGAGGAGGCCGCCCTCGTCGACGCGCTGCGCGCCGACCGCGAGGCGTGGATCGAGGGCCTGTCCCTCGTCGCGGTGGACGGCGACGACCGTCCCGTGGGTCACGCCCTGCTGACCCGCTGCCACATCGGCGACAGCCCGGCACTGTGCCTGGCGCCCGTCGCCGTCCGGCCCGAGCGGCAGAGGAGCGGTGCGGGCGGCGCGGCCGTCCGGGCCGCCCTCGCCGCGGCCGAGGGCCTGGGCGAGCGCCACGTCGTCGTCCTCGGGCACCCGGAGTACTACCCGCGCTTCGGGTTCTCCCGCGCCTCCGCCCACGGCATCGGCCTGACCATCGACGTCCCGGACGAGGCCCTGATGGCCCTCACCCTGGACGCCGCCCACCCGCTGCCCGCGGGCACCGTCCGCTACGCGGCTCCGTTCGGTATCTGACCGGGCGTCCGCCGCGACGCGAAAGGGGGCGCCCCGGCCGTGACGGCCGGGGCGCCCCGTCGCGACGCGGACCGCCGCCGGCTCAGCCGACCGGGGCCGCCGGTCCCTTGCCGGTGGCCGCGGCGGACTCCTCGGCGAGGCGCTCCATGCCGCTGGTGGTCTTCAGCGGCTTCTCCTTCAGGAACACCACCGCGATCAGCGCCAGCAGGGCGAACGGCGTGGCGATGAGGAACAGGTCCGCGGTGGCGACACCGTAGGCGTGCTCGACCACCGACCGGATCGGGTCGGGCAGCGTCGCCATGTCCGGCACACTGCTCTCGCCCGAGCCCTCGCCGGTCGACGTGGCGATGCCCGCGTCGCGCAGCCCCTCGGCCATCTCGTCGGCGACCCGGTTGGCGAGGATCGCGCCGAGGACGCTGACCCCGATGGTGCCGCCCATGCTGCGGAAGAAGGACAGCACGGAGGTCGCGGCGCCCAGGTCGGCGGCGGGCACGTCGTTCTGCGCGGCGAGCACCAGGTTCTGCATCAGCATGCCGACGCCGACGCCGAACACCGCCATGTAGAGGCTGAGCAGGGAGAAGGGCGTCTTCGCGTCGATGGTGGACAGCAGCGCCAGGCCGACGGTCATGACGACGGCGCCCGCGACCAGGTAGCGCTTCCACGTGCCGGTCCGGCTGATGACCTGGCCGGCGACGGTGGACGACACCAGCAGGCCGAGGATCATCGGCAGGCTCATCAGGCCCGCGACGGTCGGCGACTTGCCGAGGGAGACCTGGAAGTACTGCGAGAGGAAGACGGTCCCGCCGAACATGGCGACACCGACCAGGAGGCTGGCGACCGTGGTCAGGGTGACCGTGCGGTTGCGGAAGATGCCGAGGGGGATGACCGGCTCGGGAGTGCGGGCCTCGACGAGGACGGCGGCGGTCAGCAGCAGCACGCCCCCGGCCACGAGGACGCCGGTCTGCCAGGACGTCCAGGCGAACTCGTTGCCGGCCAGCGACACCCAGATGAGCAGCGCGCAGACACCGGCGACGATCAGGAAGGCGCCGAGCCAGTCGATCCGCACCTCGCGGCGCGTGGTGGGCAGCCGCAGCGTGCGCTGGAGCAGCGCGATGGCGAGCAGGGCGAACGGGACGCCGATGAAGAAGCACCAGCGCCAGCCCAGCCACGAGGTGTCCACGAGCAGGCCGCCGACCAGCGGACCGGCCACGGTGCCGACGGCGAAGACGGCGCCGAAGACGCCGGCGTACTTGCCGAGCTGGCGGGGCGGGATGACGGAGGCCATCACCACCTGCGCGAGGGCCGTCAGGCCGCCCGCGCCGATGCCCTGCACGACCCGGCTGAAGATCAGCAGGCCGACGCCCTGGGAGAAGCCTGCCAGCAGCGAGCCCACGACGAACAGGGCCAGGGAGAGCTGGAGCAGGAGCTTCTTGTTGAACAGGTCGGACAGCTTGCCCCACAGAGGCACCGTCGCCGTCATGGCCAGCAGTTCCGACGTGACGACCCAGGTGTACGAGGACTGGCTGGCGCCCAGGTCCGCGATGATCGTCGGCAGCGCGTTGGAGACGACGGTGCCGGCCAGGATCGCCACGAACATGCCGGCCATCAGGCCGGACATGGCCTGGAGGATCTGCTGGTGGGTCATGGAGGTGGGAGGCGCGTCGGCGGGCGCCTGGGGTGGGGTCACGGAATCTCTTTCGGTGAGGAAGGTGCGACGGGTGAAGGGGGAGCGGGTGGCGCCGGCCGGTCCGTGCGGCGGTTACGCGGCAGGCGCCGGGAGGCCGGCGGCGAGGAGCGTGAACGCCTCGTGGAACACGTCCAGGAAGGAGGTCTCCTTCTGGCGCGCCGACCAGTGGTCCACGCTGATGCGCACCGCGGCGGTCGCCACGGCGGCCAGCAGCCGCGGGTAGAGGCCCGGCTCCACGGGCCCCTCCTCGTCGCCGCGGGCGCCGCGGAGGCGTTCGGCGATGGCCTCGGCGAGGTCCGCCTCGGCCGCCATGTGCGCACCGACGCCGCGCGCCAGCAGGTGCGGTGAGGCGTGCAGCACCTCGGCGTGCAGCCGCCACAGCTCGTGCTGCTGCTCGGCCTCGGCGAGTTCCGCCGCCAGGGCCTCGCGCAGGGCCGCCAGCGGGGAGAGGGCGGCCGGTGCGTCGAGCACCGCGCGGCGCATCCGCGCGCCCGCCTCCGCGTCGAGGACCACGAAGGCGTCGTCGCGTGTGTCGAAGTAGTTGAAGAAGGTCCGTACGGAGACGCCGGCCGCGGCGCTGATCGCCTCGACCGTGACCTTGTCCGCCCCGTGCTCGGCGGCGAGCCGCACCGCGGCCTCGGTGAGGGCGGCGCGGGTGGCCCGCTTCTTCCGCTCCCGCAGACCGACTCCGGTGGCACCCTTCTCCGACATAAGTTGCATGGTATGCAAAGATGCACGGCATGCAAAATTCGGCCTTCGTGGTCGTCGGGGGGCGCGCGGTACCATACCCGCAGGGGTATGCGGAGGAGGAAGCGTGGAACTCGACCTGTCGGCCGAGGAGCTGAAGTCGGCACTCAACCGGCTGCGGCGTGCACAGGGCCAGCTCGCCGGAGTCATCAAGATGATCGAGGAGGGCCGCGACTGCGAGGACGTCGTCACGCAGCTCGCCGCCGTCTCCCGGGCCCTGGACCGGGCCGGGTTCTCGATCATCGCCACGGGGCTCCAGCAGTGCATGACCAGTGACGACCCCGAGGTGCGCAACTCCGCGCAGATGCGGGCCCGCCTGGAGAAGCTGTTCCTTTCCCTGGCCTGATCGCTTCGTCGCCGCGTGCGGACGCGAAGTCGGGGTAGACGGTGCGTCAGCACGGCCGGCACCGGGGTCGGCGCCGGTGGCGGCCGTGCTGCCTGACCCGCGGCGCTACGGGGGAGGGGCGCTGGACGCCTCGCGCCCCGTGCCGCGTCCCGCGCCGAGACGAGGCGCCCCGGCGTTTCCCGGGACGCGGGGCGGGCCGCGTCCGTGCCCGTCACCGCCGTGACTGCCACCGGCGCCCGCCCGTCGCCCCCGCCGCCTGTCGTTCCCACCGCCCCGGTGATCCGCGCCGCGTCCGCCGTGGGTCCCCGCCCCGGTGATCCGCGCCGCGCCGGCGGCGGCCCCACAGCCCTGTTCCCGCCGCCGCGTCGGCCGTCCGGCGTCCCGGTCCCCGGTCTCGCGCCCGCGCCCGGCGCCTCGGTCCCCGGTCCGGCGCCCCGTCGCTCGCGGCCACCCCCAGCACCGTCCGTCCCGCGGCCTCGGGCCCGCCCCTCCCGCTGCGGGCGTGACCCGAACGGCCCTGGTGGGTACCCGGTCGGTCCGCGCAGGGTTGGGATGGACACAGGGGCCCGCCCCGCGCCCCCGTACGGTCCGATCGCTGTCCCGACGCGGAAAGGACGACCGATGTCCGACGACACGCAGCAGGCGCCCCCCGGGCTCGCCGACGACGAGCTCGCCACCCTGGACGCCCACTGGCGCGCCGCGAACTACCTCTCCGTCGGCCAGATCTACCTCATGGCGAACCCGTTGCTGACCGAGCCGCTGCGCCCCGAGCACGTCAAGCCGCGGCTTCTCGGCCACTGGGGCACCTCACCGGGTCTCAACCTCGTCCACACCCACCTCAACCGGGTCGTCAAGGCCCGCGACCTGGACGCCCTGTGCATCTGGGGGCCCGGCCACGGCGGCCCCGCCGTCCTCGCCAACTCCTGGCTGGAGGGCTCGTACAGCGAGACCTACCCGGACGTCACCCGGGACGCGCAGGGCATGGCCCGCCTGTTCAAGCAGTTCTCGTTCCCCGGCGGCGTGCCGAGCCACGTCGCCCCCGAGACCCCCGGCTCCATCCACGAGGGCGGGGAGCTGGGCTACTCGCTCTCGCACGCCTACGGCGCAGCCTTCGACCACCCCGGCCTCCTGGTCGCCTGCGTGATCGGCGACGGCGAGGCGGAGACGGGCCCGCTCGCGGCGTCC
Organism: Streptomyces sp. NPDC018947; assembly: GCF_044390505.1. NCBI lineage: Bacteria > Bacillati > Actinomycetota > Actinomycetes > Kitasatosporales > Streptomycetaceae > Streptomyces > Streptomyces sp. NPDC018947. Next base: position 621,062 of record NZ_JBIRZD010000002.1, on the reverse strand, counting down.
TGGCACTCCAACAAGTTCCTCGACCCGGTGAACGACGGCGCCGTCCTGCCCATCCTCCACCTCAACGGCTACAAGATCGCCAACCCGACCGTCCTGGCCCGCCTCCCCGAGGCCGAACTCGACGAACTCCTGCGCGGATACGGCCACGACCCGGTCCACGTCACCGGCGACGAACCCGCCGCCGTCCACCGGGCCATGGCCCACGCCATGGACACCTGCCTCGACCGCATCGCCGCCATCCAGCGCGCCGCCCGCGAGGACGGCGCCGGCGACCGCCCCCGCTGGCCGATGATCGTCCTGCGCACCCCCAAGGGCTGGACCGGCCCCGCCGAGGTCGACGGGCTGCCCGTGGAGAACACCTGGCGGGCCCACCAGGTCCCGCTGGCCGCCGTACGCACGAACCCGGAGCACCTGCGGCAACTGGAGCAGTGGCTGCGCTCCTACCGGCCCGAGGAACTGTTCGACGAACGCGGCGCCCCCCGCCCCGCCGTCCTCGCCGCCGTCCCCGAGGGCCCGCGCCGCCTGGGCGCCACCCCCTTCGCCAACGGCGGACTGCTGCTGCGCGAACTGCCCCTGCCACCCCTGGAGAAGTACGCCGTCGAGGTCGAGCGGCCCGGCTCGGGCATGCACGAACCGACCCGCGTCCTCGGCGACCTGCTCGCGGACGTCATGGCGGCCACCGCCGACCGCCGCGACTTCCGCCTCGTCGGCCCGGACGAGACCGCCTCCAACCGCCTCCAGGCCGTCTACGGCGCCAGCGGCAAGGCCTGGCAGGAACAGACCCTGGCCGTCGACGAGAACCTCGACCGGCACGGCCGGGTGATGGAGATCCTCTCCGAACACACCTGCCAGGGCTGGCTGGAGGGCTACCTCCTCACCGGCCGGCACGGACTGTTCTCCTGCTACGAGGCGTTCGTCCACATCGTCGACTCGATGGTCAACCAGCACGTCAAATGGCTGCGCGTGACCCGCCGCCTGCCCTGGCGCGCCCCCATCGCCTCCCTCAACTACCTGCTCACCTCGCACGTGTGGCGCCAGGACCACAACGGCTTCTCCCACCAGGACCCCGGCTTCGTCGACCACATCCTCAACAAGAGCCCCGAGGCCGTGCGGGTCTACCTGCCGCCGGACGCCAACACCCTGCTCTCCGTCGCCGACCACGCCCTGCGCAGCAAGGACTACGTCAACGTCGTCGTCGCCGGCAAGCAGCCCTGCTTCGACTGGCTCACCATGGACCAGGCCCGCGTCCACTGCGCGCGCGGCGCCGGCATCTGGGACTGGGCCGGCACCGAGGACGGCACCCGCGAACCCGACGTGGTCCTCGCCTGCGCCGGCGACGTGCCCACCCAGGAGGTCCTGGCCGCCGCCCAGCTCATCCGCCGCCACCTGCCCGAACTGGCGGTGCGCGTGGTCAACGTCGTCGACATCGCCCGGCTGCTGCCCAGCGAGGAACACCCGCACGGCATGAGCGACTTCGAGTACGACGGCCTGTTCACCGCCGACAAGCCCGTGATCTTCGCGTACCACGGCTACCCCTGGCTCATCCACCGCCTCGCCTACCGCCGCTCGGGCCACGCCCACCTGCACGTGCGCGGCTACAAGGAGATCGGCACCACCACCACGCCCTTCGACATGGTCGTCGGCAACGACATGGACCGCTACCGCCTGGTCATGGACGTCATCGACCGCGTACCCGGCCTCGCCGTCCGCGCGGCGGCCGTGCGCCAGCGCATGGAGGACACCCGGCTGCGCCACCACGAGTGGATCCGGGAACACGGCGTCGACCTGCCCGAGGTCGCCGACTGGACCTGGGAAGGCTGACCCGCGCCGCAGCTGCCCCCGAAGGGAGACCCGTGACCGCCACCGCCTCGACCTGGGACTACGACCACTACGACCCCGCCGGGGAACGGCTGCGGGAATCCCTGTGCACCCTGGGCAACGGGTACTTCGCCACCCGCGGCGCGCTTCCCGAGTGCGTCGCGGACGACGTCCACTACCCCGGCACCTACGCGGCCGGCTGCTACAACCGCCTCACCTCCACCGTCGCCGGACGCGAGGTGGAGAACGAGGACATGGTCAACCTCCCCAACTGGCTGCCCCTGCGCTTCAGGACCGGCTCGGGCGCCTGGCTCACCCCCGACGACGCGCCGGTCAAGGACCACCGGCAGACCGTGCACCTGGACACCGGGGTACTGGAGCGCCGCACCCGCTACGGGCTCGGTGACGGACACGCGCTGACCGTGCGCCAACTGCGCCTGGTGCACATGGCCGAGCCCCATCTGGCCGCCCTGCGCACCGAGTTCACCGTCGAGGGCGCCGCCGCGGACCTCGACGTGGAGGCGTCCCTCGACGGCGACGTCACCAACGCCGGCGTGCCGCGCTACCGCGACCTCGACGGCCGCCACCTCACCCACCTGCAGACCGGTGAAGCGGGCGACGGCACGGTGTGGCTGCGCTGCCGTACCCGGACCTCGGACATCCGCATCGGCATGGCCGCCCGCACCACGGCCGCGGCACCGGTCACCTCCGCCCGGGAACACCTGCGGGTCACCCAGCGCACCACCCTGCGGCTCCGGCCCGGGCGCACCGCCACCGTCGACAAGACGGTCGCCCTGCACACCTCGCACGACCCCGCGATCGGCGACCCGCTGCGGGCCGCCCTGGACCGGGTGGCGGCCGCCCCGGGCTTCGACGAGCTGCTGGCCACCCACCGCACGGCCTGGGAACGGCTCTGGCGCCGCGCCGCACTGGAGGTCCCCGGAGAGGCGGGCGCCATCCTGCGCCTGCACCTCTTCCACGTCCTGCAGACCCTCTCCCCGAACACCGCCGACCTCGACGTGGGCGTACCGGCCCGCGGGCTGCACGGGGAGGCGTACCGCGGGCACGTCTTCTGGGACGAGCTGTTCGTCCTGCCCTACCTCAACCTCCACTTCCCCGAGGTCTCCCGGGCCGTCCTGCAGTACCGGCACCGCCGCCTCGAACGCGCCCGCGCCGCGGCCCGCGCCATCGGCAGACGCGGCGCCCTCTACCCGTGGCAGAGCGGTAGCGACGGCCGCGAGGAGACCCAGCGACTGCACCTCAACCCGCACTCCGGCCGCTGGCTGCCCGACCACTCCCACCTGCAGTGGCACGTCGGCTCGGCCGTCGCCTACAACGCCTGGCAGTACTGCGAGGCCAGCGGCGACGCCGAGTTCCTGCACACCGTGGGCGCCGAGCTGCTGCTCCAGATCGCCCGTTTCTGGGCGGACACCGCCACCTGGGACGCGGGCCTGGGGCGGCACCGCATCCGGGGCGTCGTCGGCCCCGACGAGTACCACGACGCCTATCCCGGCGCCGGCGAACCGGGCCTCGACGACAACACCTACACCAACGTCACCGCCGCCTGGGTCCTCACCCGCGCCCTGTACGTACTGCGCTGCCTGCCCGCACCGCGCCGGCGCGAACTCCTGGAACGCACCGGCCTGGACGACGAGGAACTCGCCCGGTGGGACACCGTCTCCCGCACTCTCCACGTGCCCTTCCACGAGGGAGTCGTCAGCCAGTTCGAGGGCTACGGCGACCTCGCCGAACTCGACTGGGACGGCTACCGCGCGCGCTACGACGACATCCGGCGCCTGGACCGGATCCTGGAGGCCGAGGGCGACAGCGTCAACAACTACCGGGCGTCCAAACAGGCCGACGTCCTCATGCTCGGCTACCTCTTCTCCCCGGCCGAGCTCCGCGGCCTCTTCGAGAGGCTGGGCCACCGACTCGACGACGACACCTGGCGGCGCACCGTCGACCACTACCTGGCCCGCACCAGCCACGGCTCGACCCTCAGCGGACTCGTCCACGGCTGGATCCTGGCCCGCGCCCGCCGCGCCGAGGCGTGGACCTTCTGCCAGGAGGCGCTCAAGGGCGACGTCGCAGACATCCAGGGCGGCACCACCGGCGAGGGCATCCACCTCGGCGCCATGGCGGGCACCCTCGACCTGGTGCAGCGCTGCCTGACCGGACTGGAGACCCGTGCCGGGGCGCTCTGGCTGGACCCGGTACCGCTGCCCGAGCTGTCGTCGTACGGGTTCTCCATCCGCTACCAGGGCCACTGGGGCGTGCGGTTCCGCCTGGAGCACGGACGGCTGGAGATCGCCGTGCCCGCGTCCGGCCTGCTCCCCATCGACGTACGGCTGCCGGACCGGGCCGTCAGGCTCCAGCCGGGCGACACCTGCCGGCTCGTCCTGCCGGACTGAGCGGCACGGGGCGGCCGCGGCCGCCCCGGCTCACCTCAGCCCCACAGCGGGTAGGTCACCACGCGCGGGAACCCGTCGGGCCTGCCATCGGTGTAGGTCAGCGTCATCCGCGTGAAGTGCTGCTGCCCGGAATCCCGCTCCCGGGCCTCGGGCCGGTCCAGCCGCACGGTCACCGGATACGAGCGGAACGTGCCCGCCGCGCAGTAGGGGACGCAGTCGTTGACCGCGTTGAGGCCCCGTCCGGCCGCGGCGCCCGCGTCCCAGCGCGTCCAGTGCAGCGAGGTCAGACGGCTGTTTCCGTCGCCGCAGGCCAGCACGAACGCCGACGGGCGCACCTCGCCCCGCATCGAGCAGTCGACCAGCACCGGATCGCTGACCTGCTGCGCGGCCCGCTGCGCCGCCGGCGCGGCGGAGGCGGCGCCCAGGGGTACTGCGAGCGCGGCGGCGGCACAGAGTGTGACCGCTGCCCTCATCGGGTGTCTGCCCATGTCTTCTCCCGGCGGTCTCGGTCAGCGGGTCCCCGCTCTCCTTGCCGGTACCGACGGTACGACCGAGTCCCGGAAGCCACCACTCGTACGGAGCAGTGCCGGGCCCGGAACCGGATCGTGCGACAAGAAGCCGATTGCATCTCCCGTGTGGTCCGCGGACCGGTCCGGAACCGGGGCCGCCGCCGGGATGTCCCATGCCATCAAGAACGGCGACACCTCAGGCGACACCTCAAGTGAAGGACAGCGGTATGCACACGATGACTGCCCCGACTGCTCCGACGGCCGCGGCCCCGACGCACTCCGACGACGCGACACTCGCGTTCGGCACGGTCGCCCCGTACGTCTCCGAGGCGGGGGGCGACTTCCTGCTCCAGCCGCCCCGCCCCGCCGAGCGGGTTCCCTGCCGCGTCGACCCCGTCGACCTGCGCCGCCTGGACCTGCTCGCCCTGCTGACCGCGGCGGGCATCGCCCCGTGCCCCGGCGACCGCGACGCCATCGACCAGCTCAGCAGGCTGCCCGGCAGCGTGCACGCGGCACTGCACCGCTGGCTGGAGCAGAGCTGCGGGCCGGTGCGGTGACCGGTGCGGCGGGCGGGAACAGCCCCCGGTGGATCACCCCGCCGTGCGCAGATCCGCCCCGCGCCGGGCGAGGGTGAGCACCCCGGCGACGACCAGGGCGACGCCGACGAGCTGCGGCAGCACCCACCAGTCGGTGCGCACGTGCTCCTGGTACAGGACCACCCCGAGCAGCAGGCTCACCGTCGCGTCCCCGAGGGTGAGGGCCGGCTGCGAGGCGACCAGCGGGCCGCCCTGCATGGCGTGCTCCAGCAGGAGCACGGCGACCACACCGGCCGCGGCGAACGCGTACGTCTGCCACACGGTCAGGAAGCCGACCACGCCGTCGGTGTCCAGGACCCGCATCGAGTCCTTCATCAGCCCGGCGGTCAGGGCGTAGCAGACCGCGGTGGCCGCGCCGAGGCAGCCGGCCCGCGCCTTGCCGACGGGCCGTCTCAGCCCGGCCGCGGCCAGCCCGATCGCCAGTCCGGCACAGGCCCCCAGCGCCGGGGTCCAGCGGTCCATGGACACGGTGGTGCCCCCGCCGGCCGGTGCGGCCGAGGCAAGCGCGATACCGAGCCCGACGACCACGCCGCCCACGGCGAGCCACATGACGTCGGGCATCCGGTTGCCGGTCATCAGCGAGGCCAGCAGCAGCGCCAGCGGCAGCTCCAGCACGAACAGCGGCTGGACGAGTGACAGCGGGCCGGTCGCCAGGGCCGCCGCCTGACCCACACCGGCGACGACGACGGCGAGCATGCCGAAGAGCCACACCGGCCGGCGCAGCAGGTCGAGGACGAGGCCCGGACGGAACCCCTGCGACTGGGGCACGCTCAGCGCGGCCCGCCGCTGGAGCACGGTGGCCAGCGCGTTGCTGAACGCGGCGACGAGTGCGAAGAGCACTGGCAGGACAACACCCATCCACCGATCCTCACCCGCATCCGCCCGGGCCGCGCGCCGCGGTGGCCGGTCCGGGGCAGTCCCGTCAGTCGTCGCTGCCGGAGGACGTCGGCTGCGCGGCGGCGGCCGGCTGCTGCGCGGGCGCCTCGGAGGCGGTGTAGTAGACCGAGGTGCCCTGCTTGCTGCGCTGGGCCTGGTTCCTGGCGACGAGGCCCTCGAGCGTGGTGCGCACGACCGTGGTCTTGACGGGGCGCTCGGGGTGGGCCTGGCCGAGCGCCGCGGCGACCTCGGCGGCGCTGCGCGGCTCCTTCTGCTCCCCGAGGTGGCCCCGGACGAGTTCGACCAGGGTGGGCTGGGCCGGTGCCTTCTTCGCCGCGGTCTTCCCGGCGGTCTTCCCCGTGGTCTTCGCGGGAGCCTTGGACGCCGGCTTCGACGCCTGCTTGGCCGCCGGTTTCGACGCCGGCTTCGACGCCTGCTTGGCCGCCGGCTTCGCGGGTGCCTTCGCCGCCGCCCCGGAGGACGTCTTCGAGGCCGCGGCGCGCCGGGAGGAGGCAGCGGTCTTCCGGCTGCGCCTCCGCTTGGCCGGGGCGGACGTCTCGGTCGCGGCACCGCCACGGGGAGCGGGCACCTGCACGGAGCCGTCCGCCGGCAGCGCGTCCGCCGTCGAGGTGCCGGAGGTGGTCGCGGTGCCGGCGTCGGCGGACGCGGCCGGCTCCTCGGAACCGGCGGGCGACGGGGCCGCTTCCGCGGTGATGCCGAGCGCCTGCTGCATGGTCACCAGCAGGGCGTGGTCGTGCTGGAGCGCGGCGAGCTGCCGTTGCAGGTCGGCGATCTCGCCGGTGATGCGTTCCTGCTCCTCGGCATTGCGCTCGAGGTCTTTGGTGACCTGGACGCTGTACTGCGAGGCCAGTTCGGTGGGGGTCTGCGTCGTGCTCTCGGACATGGTGGTGACTCTCCTCGATTCGCGGCCGTGAAGGCACGGGAGGAACTGCGGGACATCGGTCGTGGGACATGGGGGCCATGTCCGGTCGGCACCCGGCGGCGCGTCGCTCGGTACGGCCGCAGGGTGTGCCGACACACCAGATGGTACGGACGGAAGATGTGCGTTGTTCCTCTGTTTGCTGCCGGGCCGGTATACCACGTGCGGACCTCGTGGTGGTACGTGCCGCCGACGCTCGCGGCGCGGGTGATCCTCGCGGGCCTCACCCGACGCCGTTGTGTCGTGCGGGTGTTCGGCAGGCAGACACCCGGTGCCCCTCCGCGCCGGGGACGTTCACTCCGGTCCGGCGCTATCCGCCCCGCCCGCCCAGGCGTTGCACGCGCCGGGCCGCCTCGCGTGCCTCCCGCTCCGCCCGGGCCAGCGCGTCGCCGGCCTCCCTGTCCCGTTCCCCGGCCTCCCGGAGTTCGCGCTCCGCCCGGCCCAACTCGTCCCGGGCCTCCCGCAGTCGGTGTTCGAGGTCCGACACCTGTTCCCGCGCCCGGTCCTCCTCGGCCCGTGCGCGCCGCAGGGCCTCCTCGGTGCCGGTCCGCGCCGTACGCCGCTCACCGGCACGGAGTTCGGCCGCCTCGGCCTCCTCGCGTGCCCGGTCGAGTTCCTGCTGCCGCTTGCGGCGCCGCTCGGCGAGTTCGTCCTTGGCCCGTCTCCCGGTGGGCCCGGGTGCCGTCGTGCGACGGGCCGGCTCCGATGCCGGTGCGGCATTCGCAAGGGCGCCCTCGGCGGGGAAGTCCGACGGCGGGGTGAGTGCGCTCTCCAGGCGTCCTCGAGCCCAGCGGCCGGCCGCATCCGGGTCCGCGAGGACCGCGCGCAGGGTCGACTCGACCTCGCGCCGCGCCGGTTCCGACAGCGGGTGCCCGGCCTCCCCGGCGAGCTGGGCGGCCTGCCGGGACAGGACGGTGACGATGCGCCGCCGCTGCGCGGACAGCTCCCTGAGCCCGTCCGCGTCCAGGGAGCGGTGCGCCTCGCGCAGTGCCCGGCCCAGTTCCAGGAAACGGTCGCTCTCCTGCGGCCGCGACCGCAGCAGCAGGTTCGCCGCCCAGGCCGCGCGAGTGGGCCGGCGGGCGGCCCGGATGCGGCGGGCGTCCTCCGCCCGTTTGTCCGTCCTCGCCGCTGCGGCCCGCTCCTCACGCAGGGACACGAAGTCGGACGGCGGCGTCGTGTAGAGCTCGTCGAGCACCGCCTCCACGTCCTGCCGTTCCGCGCCGCGTCGGCGTCCGTCCTTGCGTGGCATGTTCCTCGGCCTCCAGCACGGCTACGACCGTCGCGGCCCCGGCGCGCCGTGCCGCGCCGCGTCCTCGTCGTCGTACACGAGAAGCCCGTCGGCCCGCAGCCGGGCGCCCGGGGTGGGGGAGTGGGGCGTCAGGCGGCCGTCGTGCATCAGATGACCGACGGGGGTGTCGCGGGCCAGGACGGCGAAGTCGGCGATGAGACGCCGGTGGCACCGCCACCACACCGCTTCGCCGCACATCACCGCGGTGCGTGCGCGCCCCGCCTGTTCCAGCAGCTCGTCCATCGCGGCCACGAACTGCGGTGTGCGCGTGTGGCCGGCGTAGCCGCGGAACGAGGTGTTGCGCCACACGACGTCCGGCGAGTCGGGTGCCGGGGTGCGGAATCCGCCGAGGCCCGGCTCCCACCGGTAGGCGAGGCCCTCCTCGGGCAGCCACGTCGCGAGCCGCTCCCGCAGCAGGTCGGGGTCGCGGCGGCTGCCGGGTGCCGTCCTGACGTCGACCACGGAGGCGACGCCGGCGCCCCGCAGCAGCTCGGCCAGTGCCGTCCGGCCCGCGGTGCCGTGCCCGAAGGTGACGAGGTGAGGCCGGGCCATGTCGTCGGGGGTGCCCCCGCCGCCTGCGCTCATGCCTCCTGTCTACGACCGCCCGGGCCGACCCGCGACCCGGGCACGCAGGACACGCACGGAAGCCACCCGGCCCGACCACCCGGCGTGCCGGCCACGGCCGGCCCCGCCGTGTCGTCGGGCCGGCGGTCTCGGCTCACGCCCCGGCGACCGCAGCGAAGCGGCGGGCGACCTCGTGCCAGACCGTGGTGGCCGCCGGCTCGTCGCGTTCCGCCCGGCGGTTCAGCTCCGCCGGGTCCAGCCCGAGTGAGCGCATCCGCTCCGGGTCCCAGGACCGCACCCGCTCCGCGTCCGCCTCCGGGTGGAACTGCACGCCCCACGCCCGGTCGCCGACCCGGAACGCCTGGTAGGGGCACCGCTCGCTCTCCACCAGCCACGCGGCCCCCGGCGGCAGGGCGGTGACGGCGTCGACATGGTGCTCGACCGCGCTCACCCGTTCCGGCAGTCCGCCGAACAGCGCGTCGGCCCCGGCCTCGGGGCGCACCGTCAGGGGTGTGCTGCCGAACTCCGGCTCCCCGTACCGCCCCCGGACCGCGCCGCCCGCGACATGGGCGAGCATCTGCCCGCCGAGGCAGATCCCGAACACCGGGACGTCCCGTTCGAGTGCCTCGGCGACCAGCGCTCGGGTGGGGGCCAGCCAGGGGGCGCGCTCGTCGTCGTCGGGCAGGTACCCGCCGCCGAGCACGACGAGGGCGTCGTGCGCGAGGCGGCGGGGGAGCGGCGCCCCGGTGTACGCGGGCACCACCTCCGGCGTCAGCCCCTCCGCGGCCAGCCAGTCACCGAACCGGCCGGGTCCGCCGCCGCGCCCGTTCTGCACCATCAGCACCCGCGCCACCGCGCACCGCCTTCCGCTCACCTCACCCGACAACAGCCCTTTGCCCCCGCCGTGCCGGGCCGCAACCCCGCCTTGGCGTCACAGGCTCGCGGCGCGATGCGTCGGGGCGCCGTCGAGGACGGTCAACAGCACCGGCACGTCCGCCAGTTCGGTGGCCGCGACGGCCAGTGGATCCTCGGCCAGCACGGTCAGGTCGGCCCGGTGGCCGACGGCGATCCGGCCGGCCTCGTGCTCCTCGCCCGCCGCGTGGGCCGCGTTGACGGTCATGCCCCGCAGCGCTTCCAGTGCCGTGAGCGCCTGCTCCGGGAGGTGCGGCGCCGCGTCCAGGTCGCGGGTGGGCCGGCGGTGGCGGGCGCCCGCCATCACGCCCAGCGGCGGGTAGGGGGCGATGGGCCAGTCGGAGCCCAGGACCACCACGGCGCCCGCGTCGTACAGGTCGCGGCAGCGCCAGGCGCGCGAGGCCCGCTCCTCGCCCAGCCGGACCGACCAGTTGTCGGTGTGGTCGGCCCGCGTGAAGTCGCAGCAGTGGGTGGGCTGCATGGAGGCGACCACGTCCAGCTCGGCGAACCGGCGCACGGTGTCGTCCGGCACGGTCTCGATGTGCTCGACCCGGTGCCGCACCCCGCTGCCGCCGCCCGCGCGGGCCTTCTCGACGGCGTCGAGGACGTGCCGCACCGCCGCGTCACCGATGGCGTGGGTGGCCGTCGGCACACCGGCCCGGTGCAGCTCGCCGACGACGCGGGTGTACTCCTCGGGGTCCGGCCAGAAGGCGTGCCGGGACTCGCCGTGGCAGTCCGGCTGCTCCAGCCAGGCGGTGCCGTTGTCCACCGTCCCGTCCATGAAGATCTTGACGCCCGCGGTCCGCCACAGCCTGCCGCCCGTGCCCTGCCCCTCGATGAGCGCGCGCACCCCGTCGGCGTCGGTGCCGGGCTGGCACCAGGGCGCCACCCGCAGCCGCACCGGGAGCCGCCCGGCCGCGTCGAGCTCGGAGTAGAAGGCGAGGCTGTCGCCGTTGGCGTCCATGACGTGCCCGCCGGTCAGTCCGGTGGCGGCCATGGCGCTCAGCGCGGCGGCGAGCCGTTCGCGGCGCTCGGCACGCGTCGGCCGGGGCAGTACGCGCTCCACGAGTTCGCACGCGGCGTCCTCCAGCAGCAGCCCGGTGGGCCGGCCGTCGGCGTCGCACACCACCTCGGCGGTGGCCTGTGCGAAGGAGCGCGGCCCGTCCACCCCCGCCCGTTCCAGCGCGCGCCGGCTCGCCAGCGCGGAGTGCGCGTCGAAGAGCAGCAGGAAGGCGGGCACCCCGTCGAGCACGGTGTCGAAGGGCGCCGTGGAGACCGGGCCGCCGGCGAAGACGTTGGGGTCCAGGCCCCAGCCCTGGAGCCAGGCGCCGCGGGGGAGGTCGCGGACCGCCCCGGCCAGCGCATCGCGCACCTGTTCCACGTCGGTGCAGCCCGACAGGTCGAGGCCGTGGGTCAGTTCGGCGCCGGTGACGGGGTGGATGTGCCCGTCGACCAGGCCGGGGGTGACCACGGCGCCCTTGAGGTCGATCACGGTGGCCGACGGGTCCGCGAGGGCGCGGATCTCCTGCTCGTCACCGAGGGCGGTGATGCGTCCGCCGGCGGCGGCCAGGGCGGTCTGCGGCAGGAACCCGCCCGTGGCCGGGTCCAGCAGACGGGCCGAGAGCAGGATGAGAGAGGTGCGCACGAAGGCTCCTTGGTGGCGGTTCAGATGACGTCGGCGGGGGCCAGCGTGCCGACGGGCAGGCCGAGTTCGCGTTCCGCGGTGGTGACGGGCATGCGCCGCACGACCGGCGGGTCGTCGCCGGTGTCGGCGCTGTTGACGAGCATGCCGAGGCCGTCGAGGACGACCAGGATCTGGATGGCGGCCGCCATCGGGTCCTCGGTGCGGAACTCGCCCAGCTCGACGCCGTCGCGGACGAGCGCCTCGAGCCGGTCGCGCCAGGCGGCCTCCTGGACGGCGACCCGCTCCCGCAGCGTGGGGCGGTAGCGGCTCAGGTGCCGGGCGTTGAGCCACAGCCGGCTGATGTCGTCGAACGCCGCTCCACCGGTCCGGGTGAAGAACCGCGCCAGATGCTGCGTCGGCGTCGCGCCGCCCCGGTCGGCCGGGAGGAGTTCGTCCAGCTCGGCGCCGACTGCGTCGCCGTAGGCCTCCGCGACCAGGTCCTCGACCGCGGGGAAGTAGTGGCTGATCAGTCCGGGGCGGACGTCGAGCTCCTCGGCGATCCGCCGCAGGGTGATGCACTCCAGTCCTTCGGTGAGTGCGACGCCTGCGGCAGCGGCAACGATTTCCGCACGTCTGGCGGCTGGAGTTTTGCGGATTCGCTTGTTCGGAACGCTTGACGGCATGGAATCGATGCTATTGAGTGTGCGACCAACAAGCAAGCAGGTGGGTTACCAGCACCCGGAGGAGCCGCATGGCGTCCACGATTCCCGAGCAGCAGTCGGGCACCCCCGTGCCAGGGCAGAAGGAGGACCGGCCCCCTTCGGAGCGGGCCGTCCGCGTCGAGGCGCACGGCATCGATCACATCCCCGACACGGAACGCCACGGCCACCCCCGGCAGTTGTTCCCGGTCTGGGCCGCGGCCAACGTGAACTACCTCAGCCTGGTGATCGGCGGCGCCCTGGTCCTGATGGGCCTCACCCTGTGGCAGGCCCTCGCGGTCATCGTCGTGGGCAATCTCTTCTGGCTGCTCACCGGACTGCTGTCGATATCCGGCCCGGCCGCCGGCGCCCCGAGCGAGGTCATCACCCGGGCCATGTACGGGGTGCGCGGCAACCGCGTGAACAACGCGATCGTCGGCTGGCTGATCTCCGTCTGCTACTTCGCCCTCAACCTGTCGGCCGCCGCGACCGCCGCCTTCGCCCTCGTCGAGAAGACGGGCGTCACCGCGGGCACCGGCGTCAAGACCGCCGTCGTCATCGTCGTCGCCGCGCTCACCCTGGCCATCGGCGTCTACGGCCATGCCATGATCATGAAGCTGTACCTCCCGATCACCCTGGTGCTCACGGCCGTGTTCGCCGTCGTCGCCTGCTACGTGTTCGGGAAGACCGACTTCTCCTACGCACCGGCCGAACCGCTCACCGGACACGACCTGTGGGCGGTGGTGTTCGCCGGGATCACCCTCGTCGGCTCCGGGCCGCTCTCCTACACCACCAGCGCCGACTTCTCCCGCTATCTGCCGCGCACCACGTCCGCGAGGGCCATCATCGGCTGGACCACGCTCGGCGGCTTCCTCGCCAGCATCGTCGTCTGCTCCCTCGGCGCCTTCGCCGCCACCGCCGTCGACATGACCGACCCGCAGGCGGGGCTCGCCACCGTCCTGCCCGACTGGTTCGAACCCGTCTTCCTGCTCGCCCTCGTCCTCGGCACCATCGCCATCAACGCACTCACCGCCTACAGCGCGGGCCTCGCCCTGCAGGCCGTCGGCCTCCGCATCCGCCGCACCCGCAGCGTCCTCGCCGACGGCACGGCCGCCGTCTCCCTCACCCTCTACGGGCTCCTCGTCTCCGACTTCCTCGACACCGTCAGCAACGTCCTCCAGCTCACGGTCGTCCTCCTCGGCCCGGCCATGGCCGTCTACGCCACGGACATCCTGCTGCGCCGCAACCGCTACGACGGACCCGCCCTGATGGACGAGTCGCCCCGGAGCCCCTTCTGGTACCGCGCCGGCGTCAGTCCCGCCGGGACCCTGTCCCTCCTCGGCGGCGTCGCCGTGTCCGCCCTGTGCGTCGACACCCTCTACACCGGCCCGATCGCCGCGGCCCTCGACGGCATCGACCTCGCCCTCCCCGTCGGCCTCGTCGTCGCGGCGCTGCTGTACGCCCTGCTGACCCGCGGCGGAAAATCACAGGCGCCCGCGGCCTGAACGGCGCTACGGTCCCGGCATGGACGACGATGACGGCTTCTTCGGTGAAAGCGTCGCCGCGCGGTACGACGAGGCGTCGGCGGACATGTTCGGACCGGACGCGGTGGACCCCGCGGCCGACCTGCTGGCCGGGCTGGCCGGCGGGGGACGGGCACTCGAACTCGGCGTCGGCACCGGCCGGATCGCCCTGCCGCTCACCCGCCGGGGCGTCCCGGTCCACGGCATCGACATGTCCCGGGCCATGACCGCCCGGCTGCGCGCCAAGCCGGGCGGAGACGCCGTAGGGGTGACCATCGGCGACTTCGCGACGACCCGGGTGCCGGGCACGTTCACGTTGGTCTACCTCGTCTACAACACCATCAACAACCTGACCACCCAGGACGCCCAGGTCGACTGCTTCCGCAACGCCGCCGACCACCTCGCGCCCGGGGGCACCTTCGTCGTCGAGGTGGGCGTGCCCGAACTGCGGCTGCTGCCACCGGGCCAGACCGCTGTGCCGTTCCGGATCGGCCCCACGGGATGGGCGTTCGACACGTACGACACCGTCACCCAGGCGATGAGTTCGAACTACGTCACCCTCGTCGACGGCCGTGCCGAGCACGAGTCCGTCCCGTTCCGGTACGTGTGGCCCTCCGAGCTCGACCTGATGGCGAGGCTCGCCGGGATGCGGCTGCGCGAACGGTGGGAGGACTGGGACCGCACGCCCTTCACCCACGAGAGCCGCCGGCACGTGTCGGTCTGGGAGAAGCCGGTCGGCTGACCCGGCACGGCGCCGCTCCGTCAGCGCCGGGACAGATAGAGCTGAAGCGCCTTGTGCAGCACCCTGTTCAGCGGGCGGTCCCATTCGCCGAGGTACTCCACGGCCTCGCCGCCCGCCCCGGTCTTGAACCGGAGCAGACCGAGCAGGGGGTCGTCCTCGTCCAGGGTGTCGCCGATGCCCCGGAAGTCGTAGACCCGCGCGCCCCGCTCGTGGGAATCGCGGATCATGCGCCACTGGAGGGCGGTGCTGGGCTGCACCTCGCGCTTGCGGGCGGTGGAGGCGCCGTACGAGTACCAGACGTGGTCGCCGACCGTCAGCATCGTCGCCGCGGCGAGCACCTCGCCGTCGTGATGGGCGAGGTAGAGCCGCATCCGGTCCGGGTCCTCGGCCGTCAGCGCGGTCCACATGCGCTGGAAGTAGGGCAGCGGGCGGGGCGCGAACCGGTCCCGCTCGGCGGTCTCCGTGTAGAGCTCGTGGAAAGCGCCGAGGTCCTCGTAGTCGCCCTGGACGACCTTGACGCCGGCCTTCTCGGCCTTCCTGATGTTGCGGCGCCACTGCTGGCCCAGGCCGTTCTGGACTTGCTCCAGCGACCGCCCGGCGAGCGGCAGCTGACACACGTGGCGCGGCTGCCCGGCGGCGAAACCGTCCTCGCCGCCGGGCTCGGCGCGGCGCCAGCCCGAACGGCGCAGCCGCTCGGCGAGGGCGCGGGCGCCCGGCTCCTCGGCCGTGGGCGGCACGTCCTCCAGCCGCCGGACCCGGGGATCGGAGATCCCCGCCTTGACCGCCTCCGCGCTCCAGCGCCGCACCACCACGGGCGGACCCATCTTCACCGAGAAGGCCCCGCGCTTCCTGAGATACGCGAGCATCGGGTCCAGCCACCGGTCCGGATCCGCCGCGTCCCAGTCGATGACCGGCCCCTCGGGGAGGTAGGCGAGGAAGCGGCGCAGCTTCGGCAGCGGCCGCAGCAGCACGAGTCCGACGCCCACCAGGCGGCCGCCGTCGTCGAACCAGCCCAGGCTCTCGGCCTGCCAGTCCGGCTTCACCTCACCCCAGGCGGGGAGCTGCAGCGGGCTCACGGACGGCCGGGACGCGACGAAGCGCAGATGCTCCTCGCGGGTGATCGCCTTCAGACGGTGGCTCATGGACGGTGACCCTTCGTTCGGCGTCGTTCGACGGTCGACGGCAGGGCGCCGCGGCGCGCGGACTGCCGTCCCCCACCAGGGAATACCGGCGCGGGTGAATCCGCGCGGCCTACCGGCTGTTCGGGCACCCCGCACGGCCCGCACGGGTGCCGGCATCCCGCCGCCCCCGCCGCGCCCGGCGCGCGGCACCGCGCAAGGAGTGTCAGCGTGGAGGGCACGGGCACGGCGGCGGACGGAGCGGACGGCCATGGCACGGGCAATCTGGACAGGCGTGATCACGTTCGGGCTGGTCACGGTGCCCGTCGGGCTGTTCACGGCGACCTCGGACCACACGGTCCACTTCCACCAGCTCCAGCGCGGCACCTCCGACCGGATCCGCAACCGGCGGGTCAACGAGCGCACCGGCGAGGAGGTGGGCACCGGCGACATCGTCAAGGGGTACGAGCTGGGCGAGGGCGAGTACGTCGTCGTGGAGCCCGGGGAGCTGGACGAGATCGCGCCGGGCCGTTCCCAGACCGTCGACATCACCGACTTCGTCGAACTGGACGAGATCGAGCCGGTGTACTTCGACCGCACCTACTACGTCGCCCCGCGCGGCAAGGAGTACCTCAGGGTCTACCAGTTGCTGCGCTCCGCCCTGGCCGAGGCCGACAAGGCGGGGATCGCCACCTTCGTGATGCGCAACAAGCAGTACCTGACCGCGCTGCGGGCGGACAACGACGTCCTGGTGCTGCAGACGCTGCACTGGGCCGACGAGGTCCGCGACCCCGTCAAGGAGCTGCCCGAGCTGCCCACGGGCCACGCCGGCCGGGGCAAGGAACTGGACATGGCGCTCCAGCTCGTCGAGGCGCTCAGCGGGCCCTGGGAGCCGGCCCGCTACCACGACACCTACCAGGAGAAGGTGCGCGAGCTGGTGCGGGCCAAGGCCGAGGGCCAGGAGGTAGCCCTCGCCGAGGAGCCGCCCGCGGCCACCAACGTCGTCGACCTGATGGAGGTGCTGCAGGGCAGCCTGGACCGGGCGAAGGACGAGGCGGGTCGGCGGCCCGCCGCGACCCGCACGGACAGCGGGGGCGGGGGAGAGGCAGCGAGGCCGCGCGGGAAGAAGCCCCCGGCCGAGACCCGGCCGAAGGAGAAGGCCCCGTCGAAGGGGAGGACCCCGTCGAAGCGGGCGGAGCTGCGGGAGCTGAGCAAGGCGGAGCTGTACCGGCGGGCCACCGAGCAGGACGTGCCGGGACGCTCGAAGATGACCCGCAGTGAACTCGTCGACGCCCTCGCGGGCACGGGACGGGGGCGGAGGAAGAAGACCCCCGCCGCCTGACGCCCGCTCACTCGGTGGTCAGCATGCCTTCCCGCAGGCGGCCCAGCAGGCGCGAGATCAGCCGGGAGACATGCATCTGCGAGACGCCGAGGCGTTCGCCGATCTCCTTCTGGGTGAGCTCCTCGACGAACCGCCAGTGGATGATCTGCCGGTCGCGCTCCGGCAGCTCCGCGATCATCGGGGCCAGGGCGTGGAAGTCGTCGACCAGGGCCAGGGCCGCGTCGTCGGTGCCGATGAAGTCGGCGAGGACGGACTCGCCGTCCTCGCTGGAGCCGATGGCCGCGTCCAGGGACGACGAGTTGTAGCCGTTGGCCGCCAGGCGGGCCTCGACGACCTCGTTCTCCGGCAGGCTCATCAGCTCGGAGAGTTCCTTGGTGGTGGGGTTGCGGCCCAGCCGGCTGCGCAGCTCCTCGGTGGCGCGGGCGAGCTGCACGCGCGCCTCCTGGAGCCGCCGGGGCACGTGCACGGCCCACGACGTGTCCCGGAAGAACCGCTTGATCTCGCCCACGATGTACGGGACGGCGAACGAGGTGAACTCCACCTCACGGCTCAGCTCGAACCGGTCGATGGCCTTGATCAGGCCGATCATGCCGACCTGGACGATGTCCTCCATCTCCTCCGGGCCCCGGCTGCGGAACCGGCCGGCCGCGAAGCGGACGAGGGACATGTTCATCTCGATGAGCGTGTTGCGCGCGTACTGGTACTCGGGAGTGCCCTCCTCGAGGACCGTGAGCTGGTCGAAGAAGAGCTTCGACAACTCCCGCGCGTCCTTGGGCGCCACCGCGGACGGGTCCGCGATCTGCGGAACACCGGTGGTGTGCTGCTCGGTGGTCTGCACGGTCGTCGTCGCCATGATGCGCTGCCCTCCCTGTCGGTCGGCCCTGTCACGTTTCTTCATCGGCCGACGACGAGGCGCCTACCCGGGTCCACGCCGCACACACCTGCGACCTGTGCGGTTTTCCGCGACTTTTCTACGAGCCTGCCGGACCGAGCTGGAAGCGCACCGTCGTCCCCTCGTCCGAGGTGTGGGTGCGCACCAGGTCCGAGACGTAGTGGACGAGCAGCAGCCCGCGTCCGCCGATCTGGCCCCGCTCGGGCGGCCGGCGGCCGGCGAGCGGATCGGTGAGCCGCCCGGTGTCGCGTACCTCACACATCAAACTCCCGGCCTCGGCCCAGACCGCGAGCGTTCCATGGCCACCGCCGTGCACCACGCTGTTGGTGGTCAGCTCCGCCACGGCCAGCTCCACGTCCTGCAACCGGTGCCCGTCGAGCCCGAGCGAGGCGGCCCGCTCGACGGCGAACCGGCGCGCCTCGGGCAGCTCCCCGGGCCCGAAGGCGAGCACGGCGGCGTCCGGCGGGGTGCTCAGCGGCTCGTTGTAGCGGGCGACGACCGAGGGCCAGTCGTAGGAGGCGCTGGCCTCCTCGCGGCCGTCGGAGATGACCGTCGGATGGGTGCGCCACGCGTCGGCCAGGACGTCCGCGTGCAGCCGGGACACGTCGTACGGGCACAGGATCGTCGCGTCGCGGCCCTCGAAGGCCGCGTTGATCAGTGCCTCGTGCTGGGCACACGCCGGGTACTCGGTCGCACTGCGCCCGGCCCAGATCGGCTCGCCGATGATGCGCACCCGTTCCCGCGCGTGCTCGTCGGCGAACGCCCTGAGCACCCCGGGGATGATCCGCCCCGGGTTGCGGCCGGCCCGTGTCATGTCCAGGAAGAGCACGTCCGCAGCCCGTGCCCCCAGACCCGTCCTGATCAGCTCCAGATTGGCGGCCGGGACGGCCACCGCGACCGGTTCGCCCGCAGCCAGTCCCTGCTGTACGAACGACACCGTGCGGTCGGTGTACTCGCGCTCCGAGCGGTAGAAGAGCGCCGGATGCGCGAACGCCTCGTCCGTGGTCCCCGTGCTCATCGGGAGGTCACCTCGATCCCGTGCAGCGACGGCCAGAACATCTCCAGCACCCGCGGCAGTTGGGGCGGGGGCTGCTCCACCACCATCCGGCCCGTCGGCAGGTTCATGGCGGTGACCGCGAGGGCGGCGACCCCGGCCACGTCGACGAACCGCACCCCCGACAGCTCCAGGTAGGACACGTCCGCGTGCCGCCGGGACAGCTCGGCGAGGGCTTCCTCCCAGGACGGGCGGGTGATCATGTTGATCTCCCCGCGGGCGCGGATCCCGGGACGACCGGACAACGGTCCCACCTCCAGCAGGGTCCCGTACCCCTGTCCGGTGGGACGGCCCACGGGATGCGCATCCACACTCGATCTCCTCCGCACGGCCGCCGGGACCTGGTCACCGCTCCCGCTCATCAGGGGCGGGAGGTCTCCTCCGACCAGGCAGCCTAACGCCCCCGGCGCCCGCGCCGGACCGGTCGTGCCCAAGGCCCGGGCCCGCGCCGCCGTTGCGCCGGTGCGGGGACACCCCGTGCGAGTGGGACGCGAAGCGGGGAACACGGTCAGTGGAGTGTGTTCCGGGAAGGGAAGGCGAGTCATGTTCGAGGCTGAGAACATCCGGGACTGGCGGGGCAAGGACGTCGTCGACCCCGATGGCCACAAGATCGGAAGTCTGGAGTCCGTCTACGTCGACACGGTCACCGACCGGCCCTCGTTCGGGGCGGTCACGATCGGTCTCCCGACCCGTCGCCGGCTGGTGTTCGTTCCCCTGGAGAAGGCCACCGTCGGGCCGGACTACCTGAAGGTGACCTACGACAAGGCGCTGGTCAAGGGCGCTCCGGGCATCGACCCGGACGGCGAGCTGGCGGCCGAGGCCGAGGGCGAGCTGTTCGCCCACTACGACCTGCCCTACGAGCCGGGCAGCCGCGGCGAACGCCGGCTCGGCAGGCGCTGAGCCCGCCGGACGCCGCCGGCCGGGATGCGCCCGGTGCGCCGGGGCCGCGGCGTCCGCTGAGACGGCGAGGGGCGCGGCCGCGTCACCCCGACGCGGCCGCGCCCTTCACGCGTGTCACCGGCCGCCGCGGTCGTGCGCGAGCTCCGAGCCCCGCTCGGCGCCCTCCGCCTCGGACTCGGCGCCGCCCGTGGCCAGGGTGCCCCCGGCGCTCTCCAGGTGGGCCCGGACGAACCACTGGAACTGCTCCAGGTCGCGGAGCTGCCCGATCAGCAGGTCCTCCGTGGCGGGGTCGATCTCACCGGCCTCCTTCACCGCGGCGCGCACGCCCTCGATGACACCGGTGTAGACCACGTCGAGTGCGCCCAGATGGGCGATGGCGTCGGCCCGGCCTATGGAGTAGTCGTCCCAGGCGCGCTCGGCCACCAGGGCGCCGGGCGTGCCCTGTGCCACCCCGCCGAGGGCGGCGATGCGCTCGGCGACGTCGTCCGCCATCTCCCGCACCTGGTCGACCTGCGGGTCGATCATCTCGTGCACGGCGATGAACTGCGGACCGACCACGTTCCAGTGCACGTGCTTGAGGGTGAGGTGCAGGTCGTTGAGGGCGTGCAGGCGCATCCGCAGCACACCGATCAGCCGTCCGGCGGCCTCGCGCTCGATGCCGGGGACCGTGTACTTCGGGGTCAGGTCGTGCGTCATGGCGTGCTTCAGCTCCTGATGTGTCGTGTACGGCGTTGCACGTGCACGAATGCCCCGTTTCGGTCCCGGCAGACATGTGCGCCGGTCACGTTCCGTCGGCGGCCCCCGGCTGGGGGCGGACGGTGAGTATCTGCTGGGCGTGCCCGACGGGGCCGTTGACGTCGTGCAGGACGGTGCTGGTGATGCCCTGTCCGGTGGGGCCGAAGACGACGCTGGTGTCGAGACCGGTCCAGCGGCCCTCCGGACGGCGGTGGAGGTGGATGGTGAGGTCGACGTTGGGGAACATCCAGGCCGTCGGGGCCTCGCGTGCGGCGATGCCGTTGGCCGTGTCGACGAGCGCCACGTAGGAGGCGAGCGGGCTCGCGTCCTGGCCGGCGACCAGGTCGAGGCCGGTGGAGATCCAGGCGGTGGTGCGGCCCGGCTGCGGCGGCGCGAGCGGCCGGACGTCGATGGAGGCGATGTAGCCGCCGGGCCAGCGGGAGTCCATCGGCCAGGAGGCCACCGTCTCCGGTGCGGGCAGCGGCGCGGCGCCACCGCCGGCGACCGCGGTGGTGTCACCGGCGGCGAGGAGCCAGGCGCGGGCCCGCACCACGGGACGGCCGGCGATGCGGACGACGGCCTCCACGAGTTCGATGGTCCGGCCGGGCCGGAGGGTCTCCACCTGGATCTCGCACTCGTCCAGGGCGAGGCGCCCGAGGATGTCGAAGCTGATCCGGGACATGAGCAGACCGGTGCCGGGCCGGGCGGCCAGATGGCGTTCGACGGCGTGGACGACGAGACCGCCGAGCGGGCTGAAGTGCTGTTCGTCGGTGCTCCAGGCACCGCTCGCGTGATCGGTGGGCTTGTAGCGGTACTCGTCTATGGGCTCGAAGTAACTGCCGGTGCTCAAGGGGTACTCACCTTCCGGGCTGCGGTTCTGCGTTCCGGTGGGCCGGCGGGGGGCGGGTGCGGTGCCCGCGGCCGGTGCCGGCTCCACTGCCCCAAGACGGTACTGGCAGGGGCCGCGTGCCCGGCCGGGGGTGCCCTCGCCCGGCGCGGGCGCCCACGGGAGCGGGGCGGCGGACCCGGGGCGCCGCGCTTCCACCGGCGCGCCCCGGCCCGGCCGGGACGCCCCCGTACCGCTCTGTCGCGCGAAGGGCGCATCCCGTGGGTGTGTGAGCCCTGTACGCGCCCCCTCGGCGGTGCGGAGAATGCGACGTGACCCTGATCACGCGGCGGGGGCGCGCGGTGCGACCGCCGGCTTCCGGGAAGGCAGGTCGATCGCCGTGCTGTTGCGTCAGCCCACGTCCGTGACCGAGGCACAGGAGTGCATGGCCGAGGGCGCGGTGCCCGTCGGCGGGGCCACGCTCGTGTGGGCCCTGTGGCAACGGGACGGTTTCCCCGAGCAGGCCATGTCACTGCGCAGGCTCCCGCAGGCCACCGCGATCGGTCCCGGGGTGCTCGGCGGCGCCGTACTGCTGCACCAGGTCGACGACCGCGTGCCGGAGGTGCTGCGCCGGGCGGCCGGCTCCGTGGGGACCGGCGCGGTGCGCCGCACGGCCACCGTCGGCGGCAACCTCGTCGGCAGCAGTCTGCGCTGCCTGCTGCCCGCGGCCCTCGTCCTGGACGCCCGCGCCACCGTGCTGGGCCCGGACCGCGCCTACGAGACCGACCTCGCCGAAGTCCTCGCCAAGCGCCATCTGCTGCTGGATCTGCGCTGGCCCACCCCCCTGGCCAGCGGCTACCGCAAGCAGCCCGCCGAGGCCGGCGGACCTCCGCCCCTGGTCGTGGCGACCGCCGTCCACGCCGACGAGGCAGGACGGCGGCGGCTGCGGGTCGCCGTCCGCGACGGCTACGACGTGCTCGTCGGGAACGTCCCGTGCCACGAGGGCCCCGGCCGGGCCCTCGACGCCCTGCGCCGCACGGACATCGGCTCCCTCCCCGCCGGGGCGCGGAACGTGGTCGGCCGGGAGGTCACCGCAACGCTGGAGCGTCCGGGGGGGGGGGGCCCCCGCGGGGCCACCCCCGGCCCCGCGGGGGGGAGACGGGGGTAGGTACGGGGGGACCCCCGGCCGGCCCCGGGGCTAGATTAGGGGGACACGCA
>NZ_JBIRZD010000002.1:573571-598466 GCF_044390505.1 Streptomyces sp. NPDC018947 | reverse complement strand
CCGTCCTCTGCGCCCCGCCGCGGGGGGGGCGGCTACCGGGGGGGGGGGGGTGTCCCCGTCCCCGTGGGGGGGGCGGGGGGCCGGGTGCCGGGGGCCCCCCCCGCACGCCCGGGAGAGTGCTCAGCCGTTGGCGAACGCCTTGACGCGGTCGAGCGAGCCGTTGAACTTGTCGTGGTCCCCGACGGTCGGCCCGGTCGAGGTGTACTGCCACATGGTGTGGAAGTCCCAGCCCGCCGGCAGCTCACCCACCGTGGAGGCGTAGCGGGCGATCCACAACGGGTTGACCGCCCCGAAACCGCTGTAGTTCCCGGTGCACTGCTTCCACCAGTTGGTGGAGGTGTAGATGACGGCGTCGCGGCCGGTGCGCGCCCGGTAGCGGTCGAGGAAGGCACGGATCCAACTGACCATCTGACTGGACGTCCTGCCGTAGCAGGTCGCCCCGTACGGGTTGTACTCGATGTCGAGGACGCCCGGCAGGGTCTTGCCGTCCTTGGACCAGCCGCCGCCGTGGTCGACGAAGTAGTCGGCCTGGGCGGCGCCACCGGCGGTGTCCGGCGTCGCGAAGTGGTACGCGCCGCGGATCATGCCGACGTTGTACGAACCGCCGTACTGCTGGGCGAAGTAGGGATTGCGGTAGGAGGTCCCCTCGGTGGCCTTCACATAGGCCCACTTGACCCCGCTGCTCCACAGGGTCGACCAGGCGACGCTGCCCTGGTGGCTGGAGACGTCGACGCCTTCCGTCTGGGTGACCCGGGTGTCGATGGGCTGTCCGTCCACGCCTTCGTGGGCCAGAACTCCCCGGCCCATGTAGGCCGTACCGCGGGCCGGCGTTCCGCCGGTCCCGTCGGCCGAGGCGGGGACCGCGCACAGGGAGAGGAGCAGGGACGGGGCGGCGAGTGCGACGCCTGACCTGAGCAGGCGTGCGTGGCGGGAAGCCACGGATATGGGTCTGCGCATGCGTCCCATCCGATCCGCTGTCAGGCCCCGCCGCATCCGCACTCACCCGACGGTGTCGCCGTGTCAGCCCTTCGGACGCCTGACTGCTCCCCCCGGGGCGCCGACGTGGCGCCGGGTCACGCGGCAGGACCCCCCGGTCCGTTGGGGCCCGGCGGTTCCTCCGGCCAGGCGATCGGCACCGCC
Organism: Streptomyces sp. NPDC018947; assembly: GCF_044390505.1. Lineage (NCBI taxonomy): Bacteria > Bacillati > Actinomycetota > Actinomycetes > Kitasatosporales > Streptomycetaceae > Streptomyces > Streptomyces sp. NPDC018947. Next base: position 597,326 of record NZ_JBIRZD010000002.1, on the reverse strand, counting down.
CGCCCGCCGACCCGGACGCGCGCGTCGCGCGGGGCCACTTCGATCAGAAGGTCGCTGGGACGGCCCATGTCCTCGCCCTGGCGGATCGCGATGGTGCCGGGCCGCTCGACCAGGCCCAGTTCGCGCAGGTACCCGCCGAACGCCGCGGCCGCCGCCCCGGTCGCCGGGTCCTCCACGACACCGCCGACGGGGAACGGGTTGCGCGCGTGAAAGCGCTCCGGCGACTCGCGCCACACCAGGTCCACCGTCGTCCACCCGTGGCGCCGCATGACCTCGGCCAGCCCGTCGAAGTCGTAGTCCAGATCGGCCAGCCGGGCACGCGACGCCGCCGCGAGCACCAGGTGGTCGTTGCCGCCGAACGCCACGTGCGCGGGCAGGGCGGGGTCCAGGTCCCCGGCCCGCCAGCGCAGCGCCCCGAGCGCCGCGTCGAGTTCCTCGGGGCGCGCGGGACGGGAACGGGTGGGCACGCTCGTCAGGGTGGCCCGCAGCGCGCCGGTGCCGTCGGCGGCGGTGGCGACGCGGATCTCGCCGGCGGGGGTGTCGAGGACGAGGTCGCCGGGACCCAGCCGCTCGGCGAGGGCGACCGACAGGGCCACCGTGGCGTGCCCGCAGAACGCCACCTCGGCGAGGGGGCTGAAGTAGCGGACCCGGAAGCGACGCAGGCGCTCGTCCCCGGCGGTGACGAAGGCGGTCTCGGAGTAGCCGACCTCGGCCGCGATCGCCAGCATGCCGGCGTCGTCGAGTCCGGCCGCGTCGAGCACCACCCCGGCCGGGTTGCCGCCCGCCGGGTCGGGGGTGAAGGCGGCATAGCGCAGGATCCTGGTCCCGGCGGGCGGCCCGGAACGCCGGCCGGTGTCGTCCGCTCGCGTCGCGTCTGTGTTCATGGCTCCACGCTCCCACCCCGCCCTCATCGAGTCCAACGATCGGTATCGATCCCCGCCATCGGAAAAACGCATAGCATGGGGGAGTGGACACCCGACTGCTGACGACGTTCGGCGTGCTCGCCCGTACGGGCAGCTTCACCGCGGCCGCCGCCGAACTGCACCTGGCCCAGTCCACGGTCACGGTGCACATCCGCACCCTCGAACGCGACCTCGGCGTCCGGCTCTTCGACCGCCTGCCCTCCGGTGCACGGCTCACCGACGCCGGCCGCGGACTCCTGGAGCGGGCCGAGGACGTCCTCGACGCCGTCGCGCGGCTGCGGGCGGCGGGCGGTGACGCCGGCGCCGTGGCGGGGCGGGTGGTGGTGGGCACCCCCGAGTCCCTGTGCGCCACCCGGCTGCCCGCCGTGATCGCCGCCCTGCGCACCAGCCATCCCGACGTGGACGTCCACCTGCACGCGGCCGGGACCGCGCGGTGCGTCGAGGGACTGCGCTCCGGACGCCTCGATCTGGCGCTGCTGTGGGAGGAGGAGACCGGCTTCCCCGACGTGACCGCCGAACCGGTCGCCCGGGAGCCGCTCGCCCTCGTCGGGGCCCCGGGACACCCCCTCGCCGCCCGGGACCGCGCCGCGAGCTGGGCGGAACTGGCGGCCGAGAGCTTCTTCCTGCTCGAAGAGGGCTGCTCCTACAGCGACGCGCTGGCACAGAGGCTGAGCGACGTACCCGGCGGCCGGCCGCGGCTGACCCGCTTCGGCAGCGTCGACGCCGCCCGCTCCTGCGTGGCGGCCGGACTGGGCCTGACCCTGCTGCCGAGGGCCACCGTGGAGGAGGAGGTGCGCCGAGGGCGCCTGGCGCGGATCGACGGACCGCGCTTCCCCGACGCCCCGCTGTGCCTGGCCCGGCACCGCCGGCGATGGACGTCACCGGCCGCGCGGGAGGTCGCCCGCGAACTCGTACGGCACCTCGGCGGCTGAGCCCCGGGGGCCGACCGTGGCGTCCGGGGCCGCCCGTGGCCCGCGGCAGGCGGGTGCGGGGCCCGCCGGCAGGGACCGTTCGGCCGCCCCCGCGGAACGCCGGCGCCGGAGGCCCGTACGGGTCCCCGGCGCCGGTCGTCGCCGCGGTCAGACGCGGGTGTCGAACTCGCCCCGCGCCCGCAGCAGTTCGGACACGTCGGAGCCCGTCGGGAGCTCGCGCGGCGCCGTGCCGCGGGCGAACAGCCGGGCGTCGCGCTCACCGCCGAGCACCGCCCGCTCGCCCTCGACCCGCAGCCAGGACCCCTCCCGCAGGCCCAGCACCGGTACGTCGTTCTCCTCGAGGAACTCCGTCAGCCGCTCCTCGCGGGTCTCGCCCTTGTGCGTGGAGGCCGGGTCGGCGTCGAGGTAGTGCGGGTTGATCTGGAACGGGACCAGGCCCAGCGCCTCGAAGGACGGGGGCTCCACGATCGGCATGTCGTTGGTGGTCCGCAGCGACGGCGCCGCCATGTTGGTGCCCGCGCTCGCCCCCATGTACGGCAGCCCGCCCGTCACCGCCTCGACCAGCGCCTCCCGCAGCCCCGTGCGGTACAGCGCGCTCAGCAGGCGGAAGGAGTTGCCGCCGCCGATGAACACCGCGTCCGCCTCGCCGAGCCGCGCGACCGGGTCGCCGCCCTCGTGCACGCCCCGGACGTCGATGCCCGCGCCGGCGAGCGCGCCGCGGACCTTGGCGGTGTACGCGTCGTGGTCGGCGAGGGCGTAGGGCACGAACGCGAGCCGGGCCCCGGAGGGCAGGAAGCCCGTGACGGTGCCGAGGGCGTGTTCCAGGTAGCCGCGGCCGTACTGGGTGGAGTTGGACAGGAGCAGCAGATTCACGGGGTCGACCTCTTCAAGGGGGTGGATCGGTGGGTCAGGAGGCGCGGGAGCGGGGGCGGCGGTGCGGCTGGGGCGGGTGTGTGAGGCGCCGCTCCAGCAGCGCGGCGGCGCGGCGCAGTGCGTCGAGCCGGTCCTCGGGCCCCTCGGGGAAGCGCTCCTTCGCGGCGCCGAGGCTCAGGCTGCCGTACGGCTCGGCACCGAGGAAGACCGGCACGGCGACGGTGCCGATGCCCGCGTCGTACTCGCCGACCGTCCAGGCGTAGCCCTGCGCGCGCACCTGGCGGAACTCGCGTTCGAGCTGGTCGGGATCGGTGACCGTGCGTTCGGTGAAGCGCGCCATGGGCCGGTCGCGGAACAGCCGGTGGCGCTGGTCGTCGGGCAGGAAGGCGTAGAACGACTTGCTGGTGGCCCCGGCGTGCGCCGGGTACAGCTCGCCGACCAGCGGGTAGTAGCGCAGCGGTCCCTCCTCGCCCTCGACGGCCGCCACACAGCGCATGTGGAAGCTGTCGGGCAGGCAGAACAGCACCGTGTCACCGGTGGCCGCCCGCAGCTCCTGGAGGACCGGTGCCGCGAGCAGCTCCAGGGAGCCCGAGCGCTCCCACAGGCGGCCCAGGCGCAGCGCTGCCGGGCCGATGCGGTACCGCCGGGTCGCCGGGTCGGAGACCAGGAAGCCGCGTCCCGCGAGCGTGGAGAGCAGACGCTGGGCCACCGAGGTGTCCCAGCCGAACTCGGTGGCGATCTCCGTCACGCCCCAGTCGGGCCGTGAGCGCTCGAACGCGAGCAGCACCAGCAGGGCGCGGTCGACGGTCTGCAGCGCCCCGGCCGGAGTCCTCCGGTCGTCGGGCTGACCGGTCACGGCAGCTCCTCTCTCTCGCTCCTCGGTCTCCCGCGTCATCTCGCCATTCAGACAGCGATTGCAGATAACGGGAAACAGTTGCGGAGAACGTTAGTGGATCCGGAACCTGCTGTCAGCACCGCCCCCGGGTGCGGATCAGGAGAACTGCCCATGTTGAAGTACGTCCTGGACCTCGTGGACCTGCTGGACGATCCCGCCGTCGACGGCAAGCGCGTCGCCGCCCACCTCGACTCCGTCGCGGGCCCCGAGGGATCCGGCGCCGAGGTCACCACCGTCACCGGCGAGCGCGGCTCGACGGACTTCGTCCTCGTGCGCGTCCCGGGCCGGTCCGGCCGCTCCGCCGGAGGGTCCGCCCGCACCCTCGGGGTGGTGGGACGACTGGGCGGCGTCGGCGCCCGCCCCGAGATGACCGGCCTGGTCTCCGACGCCGACGGCGCCGTCGCGGCCCTCGCCGCCGCCGCCAAGCTGCTCGACATGCGCCGCCGCGGCGACGTGCTCGACGGCGACGTGATCATCGCGACGCACATCTGCCCGAACGCCCCGACGGCGCCGCACGACCCGGTGCCCTTCATGGACTCGCCGGTCGACATCGCGACCATGAACCGGCACGAGGTCACCGGCGATATGGAGGCGGTGCTCTCCATCGACACCACCAAGGGCAACCGGATCATCAACCACAAGGGCGTCGCCCTGTCGCCCACCGTCAAGGAGGGCTGGGTGCTCAAGGTGAGCGAGCAGCTCGGCGAGCTCCTCGCCGTGGTGAGTGGTGAGCCGTTGGTCACGTACCCGGTGACCACCCAGGACATCACCCCGTACGGTAACGGGGTACATCACATCAATTCGATTCTGCAGCCGGCCACGGCGACGCCCGCTCCGGTCGTCGGCCTCGCGATCACCTCGGGGGCGGCGGTGCCCGGCTGCCAGACGGGCGCCAGCCACGAGAGCGACATCGCGGTGGCCGCCCGTTTCGCCGTCGAGACCGCGAAGGCCTACGGCGGCGGTCGCCTCGAGTTCCACGACGACGTGGAGTTCGCCTCGCTCGTTTCCCGCTACGGCTCGCTGGCTCACCTGCAGACCCTCGGCCGCGTCCCCCAGGAGTCATGATCATGGCCGCGCACCAGAACACCCCAGCGGCCCCGCAGGCCGGCGGGAAGGACGGCACCGGAGCCGTCGGCAGCGACGACTACGCCCTGTCCCGCGTCCCCCGCGACAAGCGCCTCGGATTCTGGACGATGCTGCTGCAGTGGCTCGCCCAGTCCGGCTCCATCTCGCAGTTCACCCTCGGCGCCACCATCGGTGTCGGCATGTCCTTCGGCGACGCCTTCCTGGCGTTCACCCTCGGCGCGGTCATCCTCGAGGCCGTGATCTTCGCGATCGGCCTGGCCGGTATGCGCGAGGGGCTGGCGACGCCCCTGCTCACGCGCTGGGCGGGCTTCGGCCGCAACGGCTCCGCGCTGGTCAGCCTGGTCATCTCGGTCAGCCTCGTCGGCTGGTTCGGGGTGCAGAACACCATCTTCGGCGACAGCGTGTCCTCCCTGGTCGGCGGCCCGTCCTGGCTGTGGTGCCTGGTCGCCGGAGCCGCCATCACCGTCCTCGTGATCTTCGGCTTCCGGTACATGGCCGTCTTCGCGAAGATCGTCACCCCGCTGTTCTTCGCCATGGTCGCCTGGTCGGTCACCGACGCGCTGAGCGAGCACTCGCTGTCCGAGCTGATCCACTCCCCGGCGCCCGGCCAGGCCATCCCGCTCTCCGTCGCCGCGACCGCCATCGCGGGCGGCTACATGACCGGCGCGATCGTCTCCCCGGAGATGACCCGCTACAACCGCAAGGGCAGCCACGTCTTCCTGCAGAGCGCCTCGTCGATGATCCTGTCCGAGTACATCGTCGGCCTGACCGGCGTGCTGCTCGGCCACATGGTCGGCAGCGGCCAGGTCTCCCAGATCGTGCTGTCCACCTCCGGCGTCTTCGGCGTGCTCGTCGTCCTGATGTCCACCGCGAAGATCAACGACTGGAACCTGTACGGCTCCTCGCTCGGCGTCGTCAACTTCTTCCAGGTCGTCTTCCGCAAGCGCCTGCACCGCGGCGCCGTCACCATCGCCCTCGGCGTCGCCGGCACCGTCCTGTCCGCCGTCGGCATCATGACCCACTTCACCGACTTCCTGTCCGTGCTGGGCGTCGCCATCCCGCCGGTGGGCGGCATCATCGTCGCCGAGTACTGGGTGGTGCGCCGGATGCGCGCGCCCCTGGACGCCACCCGCGAGGCCGGGACCCTTCCCGCCACCTCGCCGACCTGGGTCCCGATGTCCCTGGTCATCTGGGCGGCCGCCTTCTGCGTCGGCAAGTTCTACGACGGCGGCATCCCCGCCCTGAACTCCCTGCTGACGGCGTTCGTCCTCTACAGCGTCCTCGGCCTCGCCGGCTGGATCAGGACGTACGGCACCACCACCCTGGACGACAGCCCGGCCGAGACCGCCCAGGCCGCCTCCGGCTCGGCCCCCGTAGGAGCAGCATGAGCACCCCCACCGTCCCGGCTTCCGAGGAAGCGCAGCGCGAGGTCGTCGACCTGTGCGCGGAGCTGATCCGCTTCGACACCTCCAACCCCACCAGCGACGAGCGGGCCTGCGCCGACTGGGTCGCGGCCCGGCTGGCCGAGGTCGGCATCGCCTCCGAGCTGGTCGAGAGCGCCCCGGGCCGCGCCAACGTCGTCGCCCGCATCCCCGGCACCGACCCCGGCCGCGGCGCCCTGCTGGTCCACGGCCACCTCGACGTCGTCCCCGCCGACCCGGCGGAGTGGCAGGTCCCGCCGTTCTCCGGCGAGATCCGCGACGGCTACCTGTGGGGCCGCGGCGCCATCGACATGAAGGACACGGTGGCCGTCATGCTGGCCACCGCCCGTCACTTCGCCCGCACCGGCACCCGGCCCGCCCGCGAGATCGTCCTCGCCTTCCTCGCCGACGAGGAGGCGGGCGGCAAGTACGGCGCCCACTGGCTGGTGGAGCACCGCCCCGACCTGTTCGCCGGGGTCACCGAGGCGATCGGGGAGGGCGGCGGCTTCAGCTACGCCCTCGACGACACCCGGCGCCTCTACCCGATCGAGAACGCCCAGCGCGGCATGGCCTGGATGGAGCTGACCGCCACCGGGCGCGCCGGACACGGCTCCTCCCCGAACGACGAGAACGCCGTCACCGACCTCGCCGAGTCCCTCACCCGCATCGGCCGCCACACCTTCCCGGTCCGCCTGATCGAACCGGTGCGCGCGCTGCTCGCGGAGGCGGCCCGGCTCCAGAACGTCGACATCGACTTCGACGCCGAGGACCTGGACGCCGAGCTGGCCAAGCTGGGCCACGTGGCCGACTTCATGCAGGTCGTGCTCCGCAACTCGGCCAACCCGACCATGTTCACCGCCGGCTACCAGACCAACGTGATCCCGGGCAGGGCCACCGCCCGTGTCGACGGCCGCTTCCTGCCCGGCCACGAGCAGGAGCTGATCGACACGATCGACGCGCTGCTGCTGCCCTCGGTGTCCCGGCAGTGGGTCAACCACGACATCGCCATGGAGACGGCCTTCGACGGCCCGCTCGTCGACGCCATGTGCGAGGCCGTACGCGCCGAGGACCCCGACGGCCACCCGGTGCCCTACTGCAACCCGGGCGGCACCGACGCCAAGGCCTTCACCAAGCTCGGCATCCGCTGCTTCGGCTTCAAGGGCCTGAAGCTGCCGCCCGACCTCGACTACGGCCGGCTCTTCCACGGCGTCGACGAGCGGGTGCCGCTGGAGGGGCTGCGCTTCGGGGTGCGGGTGATGACGCGGCTGTGGCAGGGCTGCTGAGCCGGGAATGCGCGGGGGACGGGCGGTGTTGAGCGACGTGACTGGCATGCGCGGGTCAGAGAGCACCGGCCCCCGCCGCCGTCGGAAGGAGCACCCATGGCACGCAGCACCGCACGCCCGGTCGTCCGGCTGAAGTCGACCGCCGGCACCGGCGTCACCTATGTGACCCGCAAGAACCGCCTCAACGACCCCGACCGGCTCGTCCTGCGCAAGTACGACCCGGTGGCGGGCGCACACGTCCCGTTCCGAGAGGAACGCTGACCGAAGAGGCACCGTCCGGCCCGGCCCCGCGAGCAGCGGGGCCGGGCCGGACGCCTGTCCGCGCCCGTCCCGTCGTGCGGTGACGGCGACCGCGCCGCCGAGTACCCCGGCGCCTCCTGGCACACTGCGGGGCGTGTCACCCGCCCGCCCACAGGAGGACTTCGCCATGACCGAGCCGCTGCAGGACCGTGTCGCCCGGTACGAGCGGCGGTTCAACGCGCTGTTCGCGGAGTACTTCGACACGCTGGGCAGGACGCTGGACGCGCCCTCGTTCAGCCGGTTCACGCCGCAGTGCCTGGAACTGCTGCGCGACCTGTCGATGCGGGGCGGCAAGCGGATGCGGGTCGTGCTGCTGCACGAGGCCGCGCGGCTGGTGAGCGACGGGCCGGCCGAGGGGCTGGACGCCGCGGCGCTGAGCATCGAACTGCTCCAGACCCACGCCCTGGTGCACGACGACCTCATCGACGGCAGCGCGACCCGCCGGGGCGGGCCCACCACCTCCTACGCCTACCGGCAGCGGTTTCCCGGGCATCCGCGGACCGCGCTCGGGCTCACCGTCCTCGCGGGTGACCTCGCGCTCGCCCTCTCGCTGCGCGTGCTCCTGGACGCCGGGCTCCCGGCCGGCCTCGGCCGGGCCATGGCCGAGGTGCAGACGCGGGCCGCGGCCGACACGTTCGTGGGTCAGATCGCCGACCTCGAACGGGACTTCGCCCCCGCAGCCTTGGACGACGAGGTCCTGCACGACGTCGCCGACCACAAGTCGGCCCGCTACTCGGTCCTCGCCCCGCTGTACCTGGGGCTCCTCGCCGCCGGTGAACGACCGGAACGCCACGAGGCGGAGTTGCGGCGCTACGCGCGCCTGGTCGGCATCTGCGGACAGATGCGCGACGACTACCTCGACCTGTTCGGCGACGCGGCCGAGATGGGCAAGCCCACCGGCACGGACATCCGCGAGGGAAAGCACAACTACACCGTCGCCCGGCTGCTGTCCACGGTGACCGGCTCCGAGCGCGCCGTCGTGGAGAAGGCACTGGGTGACCCCGACTGCACACCGGAGACCGTCGCCGCGATCCGCGAGATCGGCGAGCGCGGCGGAGTGGCCGACCGGATGCGTCAGGACATGCGGCGCTACGCCGACGACGCCGCCCTGGTGGCGGCGGGCTGGCGTCCGCGGTGGCGCGAGGACGCGGTCGCCTTCTTCGAGACGCTGCCGCGGTGGAGCGTCGAGCGGAACGGGTGACTCCCGACCCGCCGCCGGAGGCCGCGTCCGGGCCGGGGCGCGGTACCCGGGTCAGGCGATGGAGGCCGAGACGACCGCCGACACCGCGATGTTGCAGCACGCCGTCACCCACACCGCCGGGTGCGGCTCCGGCTCGACCAGCGTCGCGCCCAGACGCCCCGGCGTGATCAGGTCGACGGCCAGGAACGCCAGGGCCATCATCACCAGACCCAGCAGACCGAACGCGGCGGTCGACACCAGTCCCTTGCCGAAGTCGTCGTACGTCGTCCATATCGACGTGAACACGATGCCGCCGATGCCGAGCAGGGCGGAGCTGAGCACCACGGCGGCGTTGCGGTTGCGCTGCTCCCAGATCAGCCGGCCGAGCTTCCCGGGCGTCAGCACGTCCACCAGGACGATGCCGAGGACCAACAGGACCAGGCCCAGGGCGCCGTAGGCGGTGGTACGGCCGAGTCCGTTGACGATGTCGCTCATGGGGGTGCCGGCTCCGTAGCGTGAGGATCGGGTGATCGCGGTCAAGGCGAGGAAAAATGTAGCGCACCTGTTCGGACCCCGGCCGCGACGGTCCGGACGCGGCGTCAGCCCCGCGACGCGAGCGCCTTGTTGCGGCGTACCGACGACCAGAAGGACCAGCCGATCAGGACCACGCCGATCAGACCGGTGACCAGCTCGCTGATCTGGTACTGGATGGTCACGAGGAGGATCACGGCGAGGGCGCCGATGGCGTAGTGCGCCCCGTGCTCCAGATAGACGTAGTCGTCCAGGGTGCCCTGACGGACCAGGTAGACGGTCAGGGATCGGACGTACATCGCGCCGATGCCGAGGCCGAGGGCCATCAGGACGATGTCGTTGGTGATGGCGAAGGCGCCGATCACACCGTCGAACGAGAACGACGCGTCCAGCACCTCCAGGTAGAGGAACATGAAGAACGCGGCCTTCCCGGTCAGGGCGAGGGCCGGGCGGGCCCCGCCCAGGCGTTCCGCCTCCTCCTCGGCGTCGTGCTCGCGCTCCTCCTCCTCTTCGATCCGGTTCTCGAAGTAGCCGGAGAGACCGTGGACGATCATGTAGGTGATCAGGCCGGCGATCCCCGAGACCAGCACCGTCTGGGCCTTGTCGGCATGGGCGCCGCCGTGCTGGTGGGCGTGGGCGGCGAAGGTCATGGAGGAGACCAGCAGCACGATCAGGGCGGTGCAGACCGACAGCATGTCGACCCTGCCGATCTTGGCCAGGGCCCGCTCCAGGGGGCCCAGCCACTTGATCTCCCGGTCCTCGAAGACGAAGTCGAGGAAGATCATCAGCAGGAACATGCCGCCGAAGGCGGCGATCGACGGATGGGCGTCGGTGACCAGTTCCTGGTAGCGGTCCTTGTCGGTGAGCGCGAGGTCGACGGCCTCGATCGGCCCGAGCCGGGCGCTGACGGCGACGATCAGCACGGGGAACACCAGACGCATGCCGAAGACGGCGATCAGGATGCCGATGGTGAGGAAGATCCTCTGCCAGAAGGCGTTCATCTTCTTCAGGACCCCGGCGTTGATCACCGCGTTGTCGAAGGACAGCGACACCTCGAGGACGGCGAGGATCGCCACCAGGCCGAGGGCGGTCCAGCCGTCGTACAGCACCCCCGCGGCCAGGCCGAGGGCAGTGACGGCGAACGCCCAGCGGAACGTCTTCAGAAGCACGGGCTACTCATTCCTGTCGTCGCGCTGTGCCGGTCGTTCGGCATGTCATGGCCGGTGCCCGCCCCGCACGTTGTCTACCACGACCGTCCGCCGGCACGGCGGATGCGCGGACGGGCCCCGCACAGGTACCCCGCCCCGTCCGGAAGTCCTCCGAATGGAATCGTTCGTTTCCTTGAGGAGCTCCGGTTTGGCGGAGTAGGTTCACCGCCATGACCGCCTCCCGGAGCACGGCCGCCGAGGATCTGCGCGGAGCGGGGCTGCGGGTGACCGCCGCCCGCGTCGCGCTGCTCGAGGCCGTACGGGCCGGTGATCACCTCGGCGTGGAGGCCCTCGCCTCCGGGGTGCGCGACCGGGTGGGCCACGTGTCCCTCCAGGCCGTGTACGAGGCCCTGCACGCGCTCACGGCGGCCCGTCTCGTGCGCCGCATCCAGCCGCCCGGCAGCCCGGCGCGGTTCGAGGGGCGCGTCGGGGACAACCACCACCACGTCGTGTGCCGGTCCTGCGGCGCCCTCGCCGACGTCGACTGCGCCGTCGGACGGGCGCCCTGCCTGACCGCCTCCGGCGACCACGGCTTCTCGATAGAGGACGCCGAGATCGTCTACCGGGGCCTGTGCCCCGGATGCCTCGCCAACGGCAGTACTCCCGCACCCTGAACCGCCCCGTTCGGAAGGATTCCCATGTCCGAGAACCACGACGCCATCGTGACCGACGCGAAGGCCGAGGAGACGGGCGGCTGCCCGGTCGCCCACACCCGCGCCCCCCACCCGACCCAGGGCGACGGGAACCGTCAGTGGTGGCCGGAGCGGCTCAATCTGAAGATCCTCGCGAAGAACCCCGCCGTGGCCGACCCGATGGGCGCGGACTTCGACTACGCCGAGGCGTTCCGCTCCCTGGACCTGCCCGCGGTCAAGCGCGACATCGCCGAGGTGCTGACCACCTCGCAGGACTGGTGGCCCGCCGACTTCGGGCACTACGGGCCGTTCGTCATCCGCATGGCCTGGCACAGCGCCGGCACCTACCGCATCAGCGACGGCCGCGGCGGCGCCGGTTCCGGCCAGCAGCGCTTCGCGCCGCTCAACAGCTGGCCCGACAACGGCAACCTGGACAAGGCCCGTCGGCTGCTGTGGCCGGTCAAGAAGAAGTACGGCCGCAGCCTGTCCTGGGCCGACCTGCTGATCCTCTCCGGCAACGTCGCCCTGGAGTCGATGGGCTTCGAGACCTTCGGCTTCGCCGGCGGCCGCGAGGACGTCTGGGAGCCCGAGGACGACGTCTACTGGGGCCCCGAGACCACCTGGCTCGGCGACGAGCGCTACACCGGCGACCGCGAGCTGGAGAACCCGCTCGGCGCCGTCCAGATGGGCCTCATCTACGTCAACCCCGAGGGCCCGAACGGCAACCCGGACCCGATCGCCGCCGCCCGCGACATCCGGGAGACCTTCCGCCGGATGGCGATGAACGACGAGGAGACCGTCGCCCTCATCGCCGGCGGCCACACCTTCGGCAAGACCCACGGCGCGGGCCCGGCCGACCACGTCGGCCCGGACCCGGAGGCCGCCCCGATGGAGGAGATGGGCCTCGGCTGGCGCAACACCTTCGGCACCGGCAAGGGCGGCGACACCATCACCAGCGGCCTCGAGGGCATCTGGACGGACACGCCGACGACCTGGGACAACAGCTTCTTCGAGATCCTCTTCGGCTACGAGTGGGAGCTGTTCCGCAGCCCCGCGGGCGCCCACCAGTGGCGGCCGAAGGACGGTGCCGGGGCCGGCACGGTCCCGGACGCCCACGACCCGGACAAGCGCCACGCGCCGACGATGCTCACCACCGACCTCTCGCTGCGCTACGACCCGGCCTACGAGCAGATCTCGCGGCGGTTCAAGGACAACCCGGACGAGTTCGCGGACGCCTTCGCCCGGGCCTGGTTCAAGCTGACCCACCGCGACATGGGTCCGGTCGTGCGCTACCTCGGCCCCGAGGTGCCCTCGGAGACACTGCTGTGGCAGGACCCGCTGCCCGAGCGGACGTACGAGCTCGTGGACGCGCAGGACGTCGCCGACCTCAAGGCGCGGATCCTCGCCACCGACCTGACGGTCGACCAGCTCGTCTCCACCGCCTGGGCGTCCGCCTCGTCCTTCCGCGGCAGCGACAAGCGCGGCGGCGCCAACGGCGCGCGCGTCCGCCTCCAGCCGCAGATCGGCTGGGAGGCCAACGACCCCGACCGGCTGGCGGTGGTCCTGCGCACCCTGGAGGGCGTCCAGGCGTCCTTCAACGCCGCGCAGACCGGCGGCAAGCAGGTCTCGCTCGCCGACCTGATCGTGCTCGCGGGCGGGGTCGGCGTCGAGCGGGCCGCGAAGGAGGCCGGGTACGAGATCGAGGTGCCCTTCACCCCGGGCCGGGTGGACGCCTCGCAGGAGCAGACCGACACGGAGTCGTTCGCCGCGCTGGAGCCGACCGCCGACGGCTTCCGCAACTACCTCGGCAAGGGCAACCGGCTGCCGGCCGAGTACCTGCTGATCGACCGGGCCAACCTGCTCACCCTGAGCGCCCCCGAGATGACGGTCCTGGTCGGCGGCCTGCGGGTGCTGGGGGCCAACCACGGCCAGTCGCAGCTCGGCGTCCTCACCGCCACCCCCGGGTCGCTGACCAACGACTTCTTCGTCAACCTGCTCGACCTCGGCACGACGTGGAAGCCGGCCTCCGCTGACGGGACCACCTTCGAGGGCGTCGACGCCGTCACCGGTGCGACCAAGTGGGCGGGCAGCCGCGCCGACCTCGTCTTCGGCTCCAACTCCGAGCTGCGCGCCCTCGCGGAGGTCTACGCCGCCGACGACGCGAAGGAGAAGTTCGTGCACGACTTCGTCGCCGCCTGGGTCAAGGTGATGAACCTCGACCGCTTCGACCTGGTCTGACACGACGCGGTGCCCGGGCCGGGCGAACCGGTCCGGCCCGGGCACCGCGGCCCGCGTTGTCAGTGGCGGATGCGACGCTGCCTGTCATGGATGAGGTGGAGTTCATGCGGGGCAGGGTCTACGGCGCCGACCACGACAACCCGGGGCCGCGGACCGGGCGTGCCTACGCGCAACTGGTCGGCGGTCCGCTGGACGGCCTGCTGCTGGACGTCACGGACCTCGCCGGGGACGCACGGGGCCGCGGCGTGACCCTGGCGACGGAGATAGGCCGCTACGGGCCCGGCGGCCGCACCGTCTACGGTCCCCGGCCGGGCGACCCCCGCCGCTTCGACTGGCGGGGCGACATTCCCTGACCGGGCCCGGACGCACGGGCCCGTCCTCAGGCGGCCCCGGCCGCCGTCTGCGCCTCCAGCGCGGCGAGCAGCCAGTCGTGCGCCGTCCCGGGCGTCGGCTCCGGCGGGGACCCCGGCGCGGTGACCACCTCGGCCACCAGCTCCCAGTAGCGGTCGATCCGCGGGTCGGCCGCGAGCCGCCGGGCCAGCACCCGGCGGAAGTCCGGGCTGTCCCGCACGCCGTACGCGCCGGTGTACGCGTCCACGAAGCAGTCCAGCGCCTCGCCCCCGTGCGGATCCGCTCCCCGCCGCAGCGGCCCGCCCGCCAGTTCGTACGCCTCGGCCAGTCCCGTGTACAGCACGGCCGCCCCGCGCGCCCCCGTGGCCCGGTGCGCGTCCGGCTGGGGCCGGGCGGTTCCCGGGCAGGGCGCGAGCGTCAGGGCGTTCAGCCGGGCGAAGGCGAGGACCTGCTGCGGAGCCGGGTCGTCGGGCGGCCGGGGCACCGCCACCTCCAGGAACGCGGAGGCCGCCCGGGCCGGCATCCGCGGCGGCAGCCAGCCGCGCCAGAACCGCACCAGGGGCTCCGTGCTCGGCGGCGCGGCCACCGCGCCGACCAGCCGCAGCCGGTCCGCCCGCTCGCCGGGCGGACACTCCCGCACCAGCCGCAGCGCCGCCTCCCGCCAGCGCAACGCCCGCAGCTCGGAGCCGACCTCACGCAACTGCCCGGCGACGGCCTCCTCCAGCACGTCGTCCGCCCCGTCCTCCTCGTCGAGCACGCGCCGCACCTCGGGCAGCGGCAGCCCGAGGGCGCGCAGGGAACGGATCAGCCGCAGCCGGCCCAGCGCCTGTGGACCGTACCGGCGGTGCCCTCCCGCACTGCGCAGGGCCTCCGGCAGCAGCCCGCGATCGGAGTAGAACCGGACGGTCTTGACGGTGACGCCCGCCTGCTCGGCGAGTTCGCCGATGCCGCACAACCCGTCGCGCGACGTGACCACTTGAACCTCCCTCAGGGGGAGTTCCTACCGTACCGCCCGAGCGGGGGACGACCGCGTCGCGAAGGAGAGGCCATGACCGTATTCATCCTGGTGCCGGGCATGTTCACCGGCACCCACGTGTGGCGGGACACCGCCGCGAGCCTGGCCGCCGCGGGCGCGCGGGCGTACCCGGTGGCCCTCACCGCCCTGGACGGCCCGCGCGGCGCCGCGGCGGCGGGCACCGACCTGGAGACCCACGTCGAGGACGTGCTCGCGGTGATCGACGCGGTGGTCGCGGAGGACGGCACGCCGGACGGCCCGGGGATCGTGCTGGTCGGCCACGACTACGGCATCCACCCGGCGCTCGGCGCCGCCGACCGGCGGGCACGGCTCATCGACCGGGTCGTGTACCTGGACTCGGGGATGCCGCAGGACGGTGTCCCGGCCCTGGCCGCCGTCCCCGACCAGCAACTGCGCGCCGAGTTGGCCGGGCGCGCGGCGGCGGCCGCGGGGGCCGGGTCGGCGACGGGCGAACTGCCGCCCCCGGCGCGCGACGAGTGGCGGCGCTGGGGCAGCACCGAAGGCCTCGGCGACGCCGCACTGGACCGGCTCACCGCCCTCGCCGCACCGCAGCCGCTCGGCACACTGCTCCAGCCGCTCCGGCTGACCGGCGCCGTCGCCGAGGTGCCCACCACCGGCGTGCTGTGCACCGGCAACGGGGCGGGCATCGAGATGGTGCAGATGATGGTGGACATGGGCGACCCCGCGCTGCGGGCCCTCGTCGACCCCCGCGTGACCTTCTTCGAACTCCCCACCGGGCACTGGCCGATGCTCTCCTGTCCCGGGGACCTCGCGGACGTGCTGCTGCGCGCCGCGGCCGGCGAGGGGCACCGGCTGGAGCCGGCCGCCACCGACGAACCGCCCGCCCACCTGCGGCCGTTCCTCCTGGAGGTGCCCGAACGGCCCCGCGAGCGGACGGGGAACGTCGACCTGTACCTGCCCGAGGCCGACGGGCCGCCGCGCCCGGCGGTCGTCCTCGTGCACGGCGGCCCGGTGCCCGCCGACGCCCGCCCGGAGCCGAGGGACTGGCCCACGCTGACAGGGTATGCCCGGTACGCGGCCGGGAACGGGGTGGTGGGCGCGGTCGTCGCGCACCGTCTGCACGATCTCGCCGACTACGAGCGGGCCGCCGCCGACGTGGCCGGCGCGGTGGAACGCGTCCGGGCCGATCCCCGGGTGGACGCGTCCCGCGTCGCGCTGTGGTTCTTCTCGGGCGGCGGACCGCTCACCGCCGACTGGCTGGCCGGCCCCCCGCCCTGGCTGCGCTGCCTGGCGGCCACCTATCCGGTCCTGGCGCCCCTGCCCAACTGGGGGATGTCGGGCACCCGCTTCCACCCGGCGCGCGCCGTGGCGGACTCGGAGGGACTGCCCGTGGTCCTGACCCGCGCGGGCCTGGAGACGGCCGAGATCGCGGCCACCGTCGAGCAGTTCCTCACCGCGGCGAAGGAGTGCGGAGCCGACGTGGAGGTGATCGACGTGCCGCACGGCCACCACGGCTTCGAGACCGTCGACCCGACCGACGAGTCACGCGAGGCCGTGCACCGGGCCATGCGCTCGGTGCTGAAGCACCTGCTGGGCTGACGAACCGGCGGCCGGGAGTCCTCGCGCCGCGCAACGGGTTCAGAACGAGACCTCCCGGACGCCGGCCCGCCTGCTCGGCTCGGTCGTCGCGGTGATCTCCGAGCGGTGGCGGCTCGCCGAGAACGTCACCGTCAGCGTCTCGGGCGCGCTCTGGCTCGTGCTCGCCGTGAAGCCCTGGTTCGGCACCGCCGAGACCAGGCACACCCCGCCGTCGCCGAACCGCACGGTCGCCTTCCCGCCCTCGGACGGCACCGTGTAGACGCCCGACGCGCCCTCCTCGCAGCCCCGCTCGCCCTCTCCCGTCCGAGTCTCCCGGCCGGTGGGGGAGGGGCTCGGGGAGGGCTTCGGCGTCGGACTCGGCTCGGGCGGCCTCTCCCGCGTAGGGGAGGGCGCCGGGGCGGGCCTCCCACCGCTCGGCGACGGACTCGGCGAGGACGGCTTCGCACTCGGCGACGGCGCGGGAGGCAGCGACGCCGGCAGCTCCTCCGGCGCCGACTGGGCGACCGGCGCCGTCGGCCGGGTCGAACCCACCACGAAGTGGATCGTGATGATGACGGCCGTGACGCTGGCCGCCGTGCACGACAGCCAGATGAGCAGGTGGCGCAGGAGGCGGGACACGACACCATAGTGACGGACCGGCTAACGTGCCTGCCCATGGCCTGTGTACTTGTCGTCGAGGACGACCCCGTGATCCGGGCCGCGCTGATCGAGGTCCTGACCGGACACGGCTACGCGGTCAAGACCGTTCACCAGGGTTTCGAGGCGCTGCGCGAGATCACCCAGAGCCCGCCGGACATCGTGGTGCTCGACCTCGGACTGCCCGACCTGGACGGGCTCGACGTGCTCCGCATGGTCCGCGGCATCTCCCGCGTCCCGGTGCTCGTCGCCACCGCGCGCGACGACGAGAACGAGATCATCCGGCTGCTCAACGCCGGTGCGGACGACTACCTGGTCAAGCCGTTCTCCGGCGGTCAGCTCGCTGCCCGCCTCGCCGCCGTGCTGCGCCGCTCCACGCCCGCCGACCCGCGTGCCGTACGGCCGCCCGAGCTGCGGGTGGGCGACCTGCGCATCGACCCCACGGCACGCACCGCCCACCTCGCCGGACGCGAACTGGTCCTCACCCGCCGCGAGTTCGACCTGCTCGCCTATCTCGCCGCCCACGCCGACCAGGTGATGCCGCGCCGGCGGATACTCAACGAGGTGTGGCGGCAGCCGTATCTGGAGGACCAGACGGTGGACGTCCACCTCTCCGCGCTGCGCCGCAAGATGGGCGAGAAGGCGCGCAAGCCCCGCTATCTCCGGACCGTGCGCGGCATCGGCATCAAGCTGGTCAGCTCGCCATGAGACGGGCCCTCGCCGGCATCGCCCTGGCCGTCACCTCGATGGTGGCCCTGTCGTTCCTCATCCCGCTCGCCCTCCTCGTGCGCGAACAGGCCCGGGACCGCGTCACCACCGCCGCCGAGCAGCGGGCCGCCGCTCTCTCCCCGGTGCTCGCGCTCACCACCCGGCGGGCCGACGTGCAGCAGGCCGTGACCGAGCTCGGCTCGCTGGACCGGCTCGCGGTGCGGCTGCCCGACGGCGGCTTCGTCGGCACCCCGCACGCCCCGCGGGAGGCCCTCGACCGGGCCGTGCGCGGGCGCGAGACGCTGGCCGTGGACACCGCCGACGGCTGGGTGTACCTCCAGCCCGTCGTCCTGCGCGGCGACCGGGTCGCCGTCGTGGAGGCCCACGTACCGGCGGCGGACCTCAGCCGGGGCGTGGCCGCCTCCTGGGGCGTGATGGCGCTCCTCGCGCTCGGCCTGGTCGGCGGTTCGGTGCTGGTCGCCGACCGGCTCGGTGCCCGCGTCGTCCGCTCCTCCCGCGGCCTGAAGCGCGCCTCGCTGGCCCTCGGCTCCGGCGACCTCCACGTACGGGTGGAACCGGACGGGCCGCCCGAGCTGCAGGAGGCCGGGGTGGCGTTCAACACGATGGCCGACCGGGTCGTCGACCTGCTCGCCGTCGAACGCGAACTGGTCGCCGACCTCTCCCACCGGCTGCGCACCCCGCTGACCGCCCTCTACCTGGAGGCCGACCGGATGGGGGCGACGCCGAGCGCCCGGCGGGTCACCGAGGCGGCCGCGCAACTGGAGGGCGAACTCGACTCGATCATCGCGGCGGCCCGTACGCCGCTGGCCGCCGCCCAGCCCGGCGGCGGAGGCGGCACGGCCAGACCGTGCGACGCGGCCGAGGTGGTCGCCCTGCGCCTGGACTTCTGGTCCGTCCTCGCCACCCAGCAGGGCCGGCCCTACGAGCGGTACCTCACCCCGCGGCCCACGCCCGTCGCCTTCTGCGAGGACGACCTCGTGGCCGTCCTCGACGCCCTGGTCGGCAACGTCTTCCGGCACACCCCCGAGCGCACCGCACTCGCCGTCCGGGTGGAGCGGGCCGAGCGGCACGTGGTCCTCACCGTGGACGACGCGGGCCCGGGCGTCGCGGACCCCGCGGCCGCGCTCACCCGGGGCGTCAGCGTCGGGGGTTCCACCGGGCTCGGTCTGGACATCGTGGCCCGGGCGGCCCGCGCGGCGGACGGGGAACTGGAGATCACCCGCGCACCGCTGGGCGGCGCCCGGGTGCGGGTGTCGTTCGCGCTCGCTGACGCCTGACGCCGAGCGGCGTCAGCGGCTCGTGCCGAAGTCCTGCGTCCACCAGGGGCCGCCGTCGCCGTGGTGCACACCGACCCCCAGCTCCTTGAACGAGCAGTTGAGGATGTTCGCCCGGTGACCGGGGCTGTTCATCCAGGACTCCATCACCGAGGCGGCGTCGGCCTGACCCCGGGCTATGTTCTCGCCGAGCGTGGACCACGCGTAGCCGGCGGCCTCGACACGGCTCGCCATCGTGGAGCCGTCCGGGCCGGTGTGGGACATCACGCCGCCGGCGGCCATGACGTCGCTGTAGTCGTCGGCGGCCCGGGCCAGCCGGCTGTTCGCGGTGACCGGGGAGCAGCCCGCCGCGGCCCGCTCCTTGTTGACCAGCGCGAGCACCTGCGCCTCGGCCCCGCCCGACCCACCGGAACCCGTGCCCGAGCCGGATCCGGACGCGGTCCCCGGCTCCCCGGCCGACGACCCGGTGCCGCCGCCCCGGCCCGTGGACGCGCCGGCGCCGCCGTCCGCCGTCGCCCGCGCGGACGCCGTGGCCGCGGCGGGCCGCTCCGTCCGTGTCCGCCCGGGGGCCGGGCTCGCCGTCCCCGACGGCTTCCCGCTCGGCGAGGCACTCGCACCGCGCGAGGGGCTCGCCGAACCGCTCGGGCCCGCCGACGGGGAGACCGGAGCCGCCCCGCCGTCCGCCGAGGCGCCGGCACCCGGCACCTCGCCGGCGTCGCTCGCCGTGACCCGGTCGGAGGCCCCGCCGTCCCCGTCCCCGCCGACGGCGAGCGTGATCCCGACGCCCGCCGTGACGGCGACGCCGAGCACCAGGACGGCGCCGCGCGTCCGAAGCCCGCGCCGGCGGCGGGCGTGGGAACGGGACGGGCGGGCGGCGCGACGGGAACCCATGGGGCAGGACACCTCGGCTTGTCGGTCGGCGGAAGCGGAACGCGCTGGACCCCGAAGGAGAACCCGGTGGACGCCGAGGCGCCCACCGGGCCTGTGGGGGGTTGCCGAGAGCCTAGGACGGGCAGCGTGCGGACAGGGCCCCACCGGGGCCGTCTTCAAGAAGCCTTAAGAAAGCCGCCAAAGTCCGCTCAGGAAGCAAGGGCACCGGACGCCGCCGGAAGTGGCCCGGCTCACATGGCGCACCGGCGGTGCCACCGACACGATGGTCTTTCGTCACCGGCAGGCTGAAGGGATCGACAATGTTCCGCAAGGTGCTGGTCGCCAACCGCGGTGAGATCGCCATTCGCGCGTTCCGCGCAGGTTACGAGCTGGGCGCGCGCACCGTCGCGGTCTTCCCGTACGAGGACCGCAATTCGCTGCACCGGCTGAAGGCCGACGAGGCGTACGAGATCGGGGAGCCCGGGCACCCCGTGCGCGCCTACCTCTCCGTCGAGGAGATCGTCCGCGCCGCACGCCGCGCCGGGGCGGACGCGGTCTACCCGGGCTACGGGTTCCTCTCCGAGAACCCCGAGCTGGCCCGGGCGTGCGAGGAGGCCGGCATCACGTTCGTCGGGCCCAGCGCGCAGATCCTGGAACTGACCGGGAACAAGGCCCGCGCCGTGGCCGCCGCCCGCGAGGCCGGCGTGCCCGTCCTCGGCTCCTCGGCCCCCTCCACCGACGTCGACGAACTCGTCCGCGCCGCCGACGGCATCGGCTTCCCGGTGTTCGTGAAGGCCGTCGCGGGCGGCGGCGGGCGCGGCATGCGCCGCGTCGAGGAGCCCGCACAGCTCCGCGAGGCCATCGAGGCGGCGTCCCGCGAGGCCGCGTCCGCGTTCGGCGACTCCACGGTCTTCCTGGAGAAGGCGGTCGTCGATCCCCGCCACATCGAGGTCCAGATCCTCGCGGACGGCGAGGGCGGCGTCATCCACCTCTTCGAGCGGGACTGCTCGGTGCAGCGCCGCCACCAGAAGGTGATCGAGCTGGCGCCCGCGCCCGATCTGGACCCGGAGCTGCGCGAGCGGATCTGCGCCGACGCCGTGAGGTTCGCCCGGCAGATCGGCTACCGGAACGCGGGCACGGTGGAGTTCCTCGTCGACCGCGACGGCAACCACGTCTTCATCGAGATGAACCCGCGCATCCAGGTCGAGCACACGGTGACGGAGGAGGTCACCGACGTCGACCTCGTGCAGTCCCAGTTGCGCATCGCGGCCGGGGAGACGCTGGCCGGCCTCGGTCTCGCCCAGGAGAACATCACCCTGCGCGGCGCCGCGCTCCAGTGCCGCATCACCACCGAGGACCCGGCCAACGGCTTCCGCCCGGACACCGGCACGATCAGCGCCTACCGCTCGCCCGGCGGCTCGGGTATCCGCCTCGACGGCGGAACCACCCACGCCGGTACGGAGATCAGCGCCCACTTCGACTCGATGCTGGTCAAACTCTCCTGCCGCGGCCGGGACTTCGCCACGGCCGTGAACCGCGCCCGGCGTGCCGTGGCCGAGTTCCGCATCCGGGGCGTGGCCACCAACATCCCGTTCCTCCAGGCGGTGCTGGACGACCCGGACTTCCAGGCCGGGAACGTCACGACGTCCTTCATCGAGGAGCGCCCGCACCTGCTCACCGCACGGCAGTCCGCCGACCGCGGAACCAAGCTGCTGACCTACCTGGCCGACGTCACGGTCAACAAGCCGCACGGCGACCGCCCCGAACTGGCCCACCCGCCGGCCAAGCTGCCGCCGCTGCCCGCCGGCGAGCCCCCGGCCGGCTCCCGGCAGCGCCTGGCCGAACTCGGCCCCGAGGGCTTCGCCCGCCTGCTGCGCGAGTCGCCCACCATCGGCGTCACCGACACCACCTTCCGCGACGCCCACCAGTCCCTGCTGGCCACCCGCGTGCGCACCAAGGACATGCTCGCCGTCGCCCCCGTGGTGGCCCGCACCCTGCCCGGGCTGCTGTCCCTGGAGTGCTGGGGCGGAGCGACCTACGACGTCGCCCTGCGCTTCCTCGCGGAGGACCCGTGGGAGCGCCTGGCCGCGCTGCGCGAGGCCGTGCCGAACATCTGCCTCCAGATGCTGCTGCGCGGCCGCAACACCGTGGGCTACACCCCGTACCCCACCGAGGTCACCGACGCCTTCGTGCAGGAGGCCGCGGCCACCGGCATCGACATCTTCCGCATCTTCGACGCCCTCAACGACGTCGACCAGATGCGGCCCGCCATCGACGCCGTACGGGAGACCGGCACGTCGGTCGCGGAGGTGGCCCTGTGCTACACCGCCGACCTGTCCGACCCGGCGGAGCGGCTCTACACCCTCGACTACTACCTGCGGCTCGCCGAGAAGATCGTGAACGCCGGCGCCCACGTCCTGGCCGTCAAGGACATGGCGGGCCTGCTGCGCGCCCCGGCCGCCGCGACCCTCGTCTCCGCGCTGCGCCGCGAGTTCGACCTGCCGGTGCACCTGCACACCCACGACACCACCGGCGGCCAGCTCGCCACCTACCTCGCCGCGATCCAGGCCGGCGCGGACGCGGTCGACGGGGCGGTGGCGTCCATGGCGGGCACCACCTCGCAGCCGTCCCTGTCGGCGATCGTCGCCGCCACCGACCACACCGAGCGGCCCACCGGCCTCGACCTCCAGGCCGTCGGCGACCTCGAGCCGTACTGGGAGAGCGTCCGCAAGGTCTACGCCCCCTTCGAGGCGGGCCTCGCCTCGCCGACCGGCCGCGTCTACCACCACGAGATCCCCGGCGGCCAGCTCTCCAACCTGCGCACGCAGGCCATCGCGCTGGGCCTCGGCGACCGCTTCGAGGACATCGAGGCGATGTACGCCGCCGCCGACCGGATGCTGGGCCGCCTGGTGAAGGTCACGCCCTCCTCCAAGGTGGTCGGCGACCTCGCCCTGCACCTGGTGGGCGCCGGCGTCTCCCCCGCGGACTTCGAGGCGGACCCGGACCGCTTCGACATCCCCGACTCCGTGATCGGCTTCCTGCGCGGCGAACTCGGCACCCCGCCCGGCGGCTGGCCCGAGCCGTTCCGCACCAAGGCGCTGCGGGGCCGCGCCGAGGCCAAGCCGGTGGCGGAGCTGACCGCCGACGACCGCACGGGGCTGGCCAAGGACCGCAGGGCGACGCTCAACCGGCTGCTGTTCCCGGGCCCCGCGCGCGAGTTCGAGGCCCACCGCGGCACCTACGGCGACACCAGCGTGCTGGACAGCAAGGACTTCTTCTACGGGCTGCGCCCGGGCAAGGAGTACACGGTCGACCTCGACCCGGGCGTGCGGCTGCTCATCGAGCTCCAGGCGATCGGCGACGCCGACGAGCGCGGGATGCGGACCGTGATGTCGACGCTGAACGGCCAGTTGCGGCCCATCCAGGTCCGCGACCGCGCGGCGGCCTCCGACGTCCCGGTCACCGAGAAGGCCGACCGGTCGAACCCGGGCCATGTCGCGGCGCCGTTCGCCGGGGTGGTGACCCTGGCCGTCGCCGAGGGCGACGAGGTGGAGGCCGGTGCCACCGTGGCCACCATCGAGGCGATGAAGATGGAGGCCACCATCACCGCGCCGAAGTCCGGCACCGTCGGACGGCTGGCCATCAACCGCATCCAGCAGGTGGAGGGCGGCGATCTCCTGGTCGAGCTGGGCTGAACGAAACGGCGGTGGGGGGGGGGGGGGCGCCCCCCGCCCCCCCCCCCCCCCCCCCCCCCCCCCCCCCCCCGCCCCCCGCCCCCCCCCCCCCCCCACCCCCCC
>NZ_JBIRZD010000002.1:472508-573563 GCF_044390505.1 Streptomyces sp. NPDC018947 | reverse complement strand
CGCGGCCGGACCGGCCGCGGGCGCCACCGCCGCGGTCACTCGCCCTTGGGCGCCGCCTGCTGCACCACCTCGAACGACCACAGCGTGGACCCGCTCGCCGCGGGCTTCGGGCGCTCGCCGCCCTCGCCCTCGCCACCGCCCTGGTGCGCGGCCTGCCGCGGGCCCTCCATCCACGCCTGGAAGGACTCCTCGTCGCGCCACCGCGTGTAGACGAGGTAGGTGTCGGTGCCCTCGACGGGGCGCAGCAGCTCGAACCACTCGAAGCCGTCGGAGTTCTCCACCGCGTGGGCACGCGAGGCGAAGCGCTTCTCCAGCGTCTCGCGCATCTCGGCCGGCACGGTCAGCACGTTGATCTTGACTACGCTCATGGCTCCCATCCTGCCGCACCGCGCTCATGAGGCCCGGCGCCGGACCCCGGTTCCGGCTTCTGTCACCTTGCGGGTGCCCGTCGTGGTCGTCCACCACGGCGCCGCGGGGTGACGGAGCCGCGGCGGCCGGCCCGTGGCCGATGCGTGCGCCGTTCCCGGCGTGGGGGCGATGGGATTGTCAGTCCGGTGCTGAAGAATGAGGGGCCAGCGAGATCAACTCCGGCCGGACCGGGTAGGCGGTCTCGAGACACTGTCCTGGAAAGGCCATGCCGATGCCGCCCACCGCCCTGCTCCCGCAGACCGCCGACCCGCGTGCGACCGGCCGCCCCGTACGGCACGGTGCCGCCGCTCCCGCCGGTGCCGTGCCCGCCCGCCGCCAAAGGTCCCGCGCGGGCGCCTCCGTCAGCCCCGAGGAGGCCGAGATCCTGCGCATAGTCTCCGACACGCGCACTCCCGTGTTCGTCACCGTCCGGGAGGGCGGACGGCGCAGATACAGCTACTGGAGGCCGCTGGACTCCGCGACGGGCAGGGGCGGTTGCTATGTGGCGCTGCCCACCGCCGAGTGCGACCGGCTGCACAGCGCCGGCCGCATCACGCTCGGCGAGCCCCTGACCGACCCCGCCCGGACGACCTACCGCGTCAGGGTCGCCGACACCCCGGTCGCCCCCGTCCGCGCGGTGCGCACCGAGCGGCCGGCGCGGATCGGCGTGCGCGCGGCGTGACCGGACGCCCCGCGCCGCCGCGGGACCGCGTCGGGCGGGCGGTCGGGACGACGCCCGGGTGCGGCCCGGAGCGCGGGGAGCACGGTCCGCGACGAACGGACACCTGACATCGGGCGGTCGCCGCCCCGCTGGGCCGCAGCCCCCGTCGGCCGCGCCCGCCCCCACCACAGCCGCGCCGGATGCCGGTCGCGGCCCTTCGGCGTGCCCGAAGCGGGCCGTGAGAGCCATCGCTGTCGCCACGGGCCGACGCGCTGCGTGGATCCGTCCTGTCACGGCACCGCCGTCTCGGCTCCCGTGCTGACCCGGTTCATCGTCCACCTGGGCCGGCGTTCGGCCTTCGTCGCCCTGGCGATCGTCAGCGCGACGTGGTGCGTCGTCCGGTACGCCGTCGGCAGGGACGGCCCCTACGGCGGAGCTGGCCCGGCGCCCCACGCGGCCCCGAAGGACCCCGGACCCCCCGCCCGGGTGTCCGCCCCGCCCCCGCTGCGGCGGCTGCTGCTCGGCGGCACCGTCGTCGGAGGTGTGCTCAGCGCCTTCGGCTCGCACTGGGCGCTCGCGCTGTCCAGTGCGTGGTTGCCCGTCTACCTCCGGACCGAGCTGGGCTTCGGTGCGGCGCGCGCGTCGGTCGCCGTCAGCTCCGTCTCGGTGCTCAGCCTGCTCCTGCTGCTGACCGTGCCGGCGCTGATCGACCGGCGCAAGCGGCGGGGGCGCGCGGGAGGCGCCGTCGACGGTGTCGCCCAGGGCGCGGCGGTCCTGGTCTCCGGCGCGGCGCTCGCGCTGCTCCCCTTCGCGGGCCGGCGGCCCCTGCCACTGGTCCTGATCGCCGGGGCGTTCGCCTGCCACTCGGTCGCCCTGCCCGTGCACTCCGTGACCACGGCCGCCGTCGTCCCCCCGGCCCGCCGGGGCGCCGTCTTCGGGGTGGTCGCGGCGACCGGCACCCTGCCGGGCATGTTCGTGCCCTTCCTCACGGGCCACCTGGTGGACGGGGCGGCGTCCGAGGCCGCGGGGTACTCGGCGGCCTTCCTGCTCTCGGCCGTCGTGCCGGCCACGTGCGGCGCGGCGGCCACGGTGATGATCCGCCCGGCCCGGGACACCCGGGCGCTCGGCGGCGAGGGCTGAGCGGCCGGGGGGACGGGCGACGGGCCCCCGTACCGCGCCGCGACCCCGGTGGCCGGTGGCCGGCGGGGGTCGGCCGGGCCGCTCAGGCGGGCCGGTCGAAGCCGGTGGCCCAGTAGCGGCCGCGCAGGGCGAGATCGAGCAGCATGCGGACGACCTCCTCGGCCGGCATCGGCGGGGTCTCGTGCCCGACCCACCACTGGAGGACCGCCACCTGCTCGCCGACCCAGACCCGGGCGAGCAGGTCGGCGTCGATGCGCGGCTTGACGTCGTTGCGCTCGGACCTGCCCCGGAACTCCTCGGCGGCCACCCGGGCGCACGCATCGGTGAACATGCGCAGCGGCTTCCCGTCCCCCTCGCCCCGCAGCACGATCCGGTACAGATCCCGCTCCTGCCGGGCGTGCCGCAGCATCTCCAGCACCGGCTTGCCGGTGAAGCCGACGGCGTTCTCCGCCACCGCCGGCCGCAGCCGTTCGTCGAGTTCGTCGAGCAGATCCCGTGTGACCCGGGCGAACAGCTCGTCCTTGTCGCGGAAGTGACTGTAGAAGGTGGCGCGCGCCACGTCCGCGCGCTGCGTGATGTCCTCGACGCTGAGCGAGGTGAAACCCCTCTCCAGCACGAGGTCCACCAGGGCGTCCCGCAATGCCCTGCGCGTCTTGCGGATCCGTCTGTCCTCGGCCATCCCCGTCGCCCGTCTCCCTCGCCGGTCCCCTTGGTCCCGCGGCGCGTGACCCCGCGGGCGGCAGCCAGTCTACGGACCCTTGACGGCTCCAACGTTATTGGACAGGTTGTCCAGAAACATCCGTATAGCCCAACCCCCGCCCTGGTCTGCGAGGACCGGACCTGGAGCTACGCCCGGCTGGAGGAGCGCGCCAACCGCCTCGCCTCCGCGCTCGTCCGGCGAGGAACTCGGCTTCCACGGCATCCACCTCCCAGAGGAGTACGGAGGCCAGGTCCTGAACCGCCCCGCGACCGGGCGGGGGCTCCCACGTGTCAGGCCGGCGGCGTGGGCCGGACGGCGAGGACGGCGATGTCGTCGGTGCTGTCCGCGCCGAGCCCGATCAGCAGCTCGTCGCAGAACGTGTCGAGCGGCTCGCGGGCCAGGTCGGCGGTGTGCCGGCGCAGCCTGTCCAGGGCGATGTCCAGCAGCTCGCCCCGGCGTTCGACCAGACCGTCGGTGTAGAGCAGCAGCGTCGAGCCGGCCGGCAGCGCGTCGCGGGCCGTACCGCGGGGCCCCTCCGGATCCATGCCGAGGAGGAGACCCGCGCCCTCCTCCAGGAAGCGGGTCTCGCCGTCGCGCGTGGTCAGCAGCGGCGGCAGGTGGCCGGCGGAGGAGTGCAGCAGCTCCCAGGGTCCCTCGGCAGGCCCCTTGACGACGCCGTAGATGCAGGTGGCGGTGGCCTCCCGGTACAGGCTGTGGTTGGCCAGGTCCAGCCGGTGCAGCACCTCCGCGGGCGGCTCACGGCGGTCCACGGCGATCCCGCGCAGCATGCTCCGGAGCTGGCTCATGGCGATGGCCGCGTCGAGGTTGTGCCCCGTCACGTCGCCGATGACCACGGCGGTGTCCCCGTTCGGCAGCACGAAGCTGTCGTACCAGTCGCCGCCGACCTGCGCGGTGGCCGAGGACGCGGCGTAGCGGGCGGCCATCCGCAGATGCCCGACCTCGGGCAGCACGGGCAGCAGCGAGAGCTGGAGCCGCTCGGCGATGCTGCGGGTCTCCTGGTACAGCCGGGCGTTGTCCACGCCGAGCGCCAGGTTGTGCACCAGGTCGTCGACGAGGGACAGGTCCTCCTCGGTGAACGGCCGGGCCGCGCCCGTCCGGGTGACGGTCAGCGCGCCGAAGATCTCCCGGCGGGCCCGCAGCGGAGCGACCACGGCGCTGCCCGCCCCGAAGGCGCGGAACAGCTCGGCGTAGTCCCGGTCCAGCTCGCTCACCGCCTGCCCCGGCGTCGGCACACCGGTCAGCAGCAGGGGACCGGCCCCGCTCAGCGCCCGGGCCAGCGGGCCCCGCGAGGCCTCGGAGACGGGCGGGAGCCGGCGCTCGTACGCCTCGGGGCGCAGCCCGCGCGGATCCCGGTGCACGACGCAGACCCGCTCCACCTGGGCGTGTTCCGTGAACAGGTCCACCGCGCACCAGTCGGCCAGCCGCCGGGTCAGCAGCCGGCCGACGCGGCGCAGGCCGTCCTCCAGGTCCAGGGTGTCGCTGAGTTCGGCCCCCGTGTCGGCCAGCAGGGACAGCCGGTCCAGCGCCGACAGGTCGTACCCGGAGCCCTGCGGCCCCGGGCCGCGTTCCGCGGCGGGCGACCGTCGGCCCCGTCCGGGGTCCGGGACCGACGCCGGGCGGTGCCTCGCGCCGTGCGCCGACGCGTCGAGTGAGGTGGCCGCCCGGGGGGAGAGCTGGGCGACGAAGACGGTGCGGCCGTCGGCCGTCTCCTGGGTCTGGATGCGGAGCCGGACCGGCAGCAGCCGCCCGTCGCGGTGCAGCGCCGGCAGCGGCACGGACCGGCCGACGATGCGGGTGCGGCCGGTGAGCAGCAGGGAGGTGAAGGCCGCGGTGTGCCGCTCCCGCAGGTGCTCGGGGATGAGTGCGGTCAGCTTGCGCCCGACGAGTTCGTCCGCGTCCCAGCCGAGCATGTCCGCCGCCGGCCCGTTGGCCGCGATGATCCGGTTGCTCTCGTCGGCGGCGATGGTCGGCAGCCGCCCCGCCGCCACGTGGGAGACGTCCCACGGCGCCAGGTCCGAGGAGCCGACCTCGGGCTCGCGGGGGAGCACGGTCCACGCGGTCGGCCGGGCTCCGGAGAGCTGTGCGACGATCTCGTCGAACAGCCAGTCCTGGAAGGCGCGTCCGCGCGGCAGCTCCGGCAGCATCAGCAGCAGTTCGTCCCGCGCCGCCTCCTCCGCGGCCTCCAGCACCCGGCGCAGGGCGCGTACGCCCGGCGCCGCGTCCGCCGGGAGCGTCAGGGAGACGGAGCGCAGGCCCGCCTCGGACGGCTGCGCACGGATGGCCGTCAGACCGGCGCTGATCATGTCGTTGAGGTCACGGGCCGCGTAGAGGTCGCGCGCGGGCACTCCCAGGTCCTCCCCGGTGAACGCGGCGAGGGCCAGCTCGCCCAGCAGCGCGTGCCGGTGCTGCTGGGACGCCGAGCACAGGGCGCTCGGCACGTCGACGAGCAGCACGGTCCGCGTCCGCACCGGTCCGACCGGCGGGGTGCCGGTGCGCCAGCCCGGCGACGGGGGCGGCGGGCCCTCGGTCCACAGCTCGAACCACACGCTCTTGTACCCGTCCCCGGCCTCGGCCCCGTAGCGCGAGGCCAGCCGCTCCACCAGCGCCAGCCCCCGCCCGGTCCCGGCGTACGGCGGGGAGGGCCGCGGCGCGGGCCCGCGGTCCGGCCGCCGGTCGGTGACGCGCACCCGCACCCGGCCGGCGTGGACCGAGACGCCCACCTCGACCTCGGTGCGTGCGTGCAGCACCGCGTTGGTGACCAGCTCGCCGGTCAGGAAACGGGCCGTGTCGGCGAGACCGGGGGCGGCGCCCTCCAGGGCGGCCCCGACGAACCGTCGCGCCGACGCCGCGCTCCGGGGCTCCGGGGGGAGAACGCGGGACGCCGCCTCCGGCGGATCGGGGTGGTCCATGTCCTCCAGTGTGTGCCCCGCGCGGGCCGGAACGCAGTGCGCCGTGCGGGCCCGACCCCGTCGGCCCGCCGCGTCCGTGCGCCGTACGGGTGAGGCGCGGGCGCCCGGGGCCGGACCCCGGGGGGCGGGGCCGGGGCTGGTGGGCGCCGGGCGACTCGGATAGCTTGCTCACGTGGCCCCGCGTTCTCCCCCGTGCGCGGGGCCACACCCCTCGCGAGGGTCTCGACGGCCGGCGTGCCCGGTGAGGCGGGGCTGTGACCGGGCAGAATCCCTCACGACGGACCGAGCGGCGACCACCGCCGCTCGCGGCGCGGGAGAGGGGTCGGTGCGTGGGTGAGCGGCAGGACCGCGAGTGGGTCGCGATGACGCCGGGGGACTTCGACCGGGACGCCCCGCTGCGGCTCAACGTGGGCACCGGGCCCACCGCCGTCCCGGCCGAGCCGGACGAGTACGGCACCGCCCCCCTGTTCGGGGACACCGCGCCCGAGCCGCCCGCCCCCCGCCGCAGGCCGCGGACGAAGCCGACCGCCGCGCAGGAACGGCTCTTCTGACGAACCGGACGGCCCACGCCGCCGGACCCCCATGCCCTCGGGCAGTGCTCGGAAGTGCTCGAAACGGCTTTGCAATGAGCACGTATTGACATGTCTCCGCTGGGGCCGCCAGAGTCGTGCAAGGACGACCCCGGCCCCGGCGACATCGACGGCGGCGGTTCCAGCTTCGTCGCCGAACGCCTGGCCCGGAAGGGAGTCGTCCCGGGCGCCTCCGTGCGGGCGAACGGCTTCACCTTCACCTGGCCGGACGCGGCACCCGGCACCCCCGACAATGTGACGGGCAAGGGCCAGACCGTCCGGGTCACCGGCGGGGAGAAGGGCAACGCGCTGGCCCTCCTCGGCACCGGCACCAGCGGCAGCGCCGAGGGCACGGCCACCGTCCACTACACCGACGGCACGACCGTCAGGGCCCAGCTCGGCTTCCCGAACTGGTGCTGCCTGCCGCCCGACCGGTACGGGGCGAGGACGGCGATCACCACGAAGGGCAAGAACACGCCGTCCGGACCCGCCTACGAGACCGTCGAGTACCGCCTCTACACCAAGACACTGCCCATCGACCCGTCCAAGGAGGTCGCCGCCGTCACGCTCCCGGCCAACAGCGCCGTGCACGTCTTCGCCCTCGACGTGGGCGACGAGGCCGCCGCGCCCCCGGCCGGCCGGTAGCGGAACCCCGGCACCGGGCGACCGGCACACCACCGCTCCCGCCACGGCACGGCACCACGGCCGGCCGTGGCGGGAGCGGCGGCCCGTCCGCGCCCGGGCGCTGCACCGGCAGGGACACGCCCTACCGTTCCAGCACGGACTCGGGCCCCATGACGACGACGGGGGACTTCTCCGGGTCCAGGGTCAGCAGCAGCTCCCGCATGTGCTCCTCCCGGAGGGACACGCAGGCGTTGGTCGGCCCGTCGTGGTCCACGTGGATCCACACCCCGCCGCCCTTGTCCTCGCCCTGCGGCCGCGTCTTGTCCAGGGGCGTGGTGCCGGGCACCCGGTTGTAGTCGACGGCGATCACGTAGTCGAAGGAGCCCTCCAGCGGCTCGCCCAGATGGCCGGTGCCCGACGTGGCGAACTCGGGGTCCTGGTCGTAGGGGAGCCGGGTCCCCGGGTCGGGCAGCCGTCCTCCCGCGTCGCTGAGCCCGAAGACGCCGACGGGGGTGCGCAGATCCCCCGCGCTGTGGTCCTGCGTCCAGCCGCGCAGCCCGTTGTGCGCGGACCACGGGCCGGCCGCCGCCCGCCAGCCCCGGACGGGATCGCGCTCGTAGAGCACCACCTGCGCCCGGTTGGCTTGCGCCGTCGCGCCCCGGACCACCAGGGCCTGCCGGGTGGCCTCGGGGATCCGGGCGAGCATGGCGGGGCCGACTCCCGGAAGGGGGCGGGCGGACGGGGCCGGCGGGGCGGGACGGGGCGACGCCGACCGCTCGGCCGTGTCCGGCGTCCGCGGGGCGCAGCCCGTCGCCAGCAGGCCGGCGCACATCACCGCGCCGGTCACCAGGGCCAGGGCCTTCCTGACGGTCATCTCAACCTCCGGTTCGCTACGTGGGCTACTCATTGCTTGACCACTCGCACGACCGGGGCGTGCCGACTCCCCGTGTCTCGCCCGGATGGCGCAGGGACGGCACCGTGCGCGGGAGTGACGCGAGGGGCGGCGATGTGGCCCGAACGGGCAACACCGTTCGGGCTCGCACCCCTTACTCACTGGTGAGGCGCGGACATGCCGTGTAGCGTCAGCGGCAGATGTCGTGGTTCGACCTGACCGCCCGCGCCGTGGTGCGGGCGGTCTGCTGTGCAGTGCCTTGGACCCGACGACCACCTCCGGGTCCGCGCGGTGCGGATCCGATATCGGCTGAAAGGCAAAGGCATGGCCAGCGGTACCGTCAAGTGGTTCAACTCGGAAAAGGGCTTCGGCTTCATCGCGCAGGACGGCGGCGGCCCCGACGTCTTCGCGCACTACTCGAACATCAACGCCAGCGGTTACCGCGAGCTCCAGGAAGGCCAGGCCGTGACCTTCGACATCACGCAGGGCCAGAAGGGCCCGCAGGCGGAGAACATCACCCCCGCCTGACGGCTGCGCGTCGGACCCGAGCACGGCGCCCGGAAGCGAACGCTTCCGGGCGCCGTGCCCTTTTCCGGTGCGGTTCCCGACGCACGGCGTCGTCCAGGCTGAGCGAGTACCGTTGACTCATTCGTGAGGAATGCGAAGAGCATCCTGGAAAGTGGCCCGGCACGCGCCGGGCGCGGCACCCCACCCAGAGACCGGACACTGGGGAGGGAGGACACGGAGCGTGAGCGCACATCCCCGTCCTCCCCGGACCACGCCCCGCAGCCCCCTCGGCGCGCGGCCCGGCCGCACAGCCCCCGCCCCGCCCCGCCGTACCGACCGCCCCGGCCGCGACGACCGGACCGAGCGGTCCCCCGGCCGGCTCCGCTCCCTGCTCCGGGTGCGCAGCGTCGCGGGCCAGGTGCTCCTGTTCCAGGTCGGCGTCGTCGTCCTCATCGTCGCCGCCGCGCTCACGGCCCTCGTGCTCCAGTCCCGCAGCGACAGCGGCAACGACGCCCGCCACCGGACCATGGCCGTCGCCAGCACCCTCGCGCACGCCCCGGGCACCGTCGCGGCGATGACCGGGCCCCACCCCAGCGCCGTACTGCAGCCCCTGACCGAGCGGGTCAGGAGCGACACGGGAGTGGACCTCATCGTCGTGTACTCGTCCCACGGGGTCCGCTACACCCATCCCGACCCCGCCCGGATAGGCAAGACCGTCTTCGGCGCGGTCGAACCGCCGCCCGGCCCCGAGACCGACACCACCAAGACCACCGAGGGACTCGCGGTCATCTCGCTCGTCCCCGTCACCAGGCCCGGTGGCGCCGCCGTCGGTACGGTCGCGGTCGGCATCACGGTCCGCAAGGTGGCCGGCATGGCGGCCGAGGAACTCCCGCTCCTGCTGGGCAGCTCCCTCGCGGCGCTGGCCGTGTGCGCCGGCGGCACGACGCTGGTCAGCCGCAGGCTGCTGCGCCAGACCCACGGCCTCGGGCCGGTCGAGATGACCCGCATGTACGACCACCACGACGCGGTGCTGCACGCCGTGCGGGAAGGCGTGCTGATCACGGGAGGCGACGGACGCCTGCTGCTGGCCAACGACGAGGCCCGGCGCCTGCTCGACCTGCCGCCCGACCCGGAGCAGCGCCGCGTCACCGACCTGGGCCTGGACCCGGAGATGGCCGAACTGCTGACGTCGGAGCGGACGGCCACCGACGAGGTGCATCTGACGGCCGACCGCCTGCTCGCGGTCAACAAGCGCTCCACCGCCCCCGACGGGAACCACGCCGGAAGCGTGGTGACCCTCAGGGACACCACCGAACTGCGTGCCCTGTCCGGGCGGGCCGAGGTGGCACGCGAGCGCCTGACCCTGCTCTACGACGCCGGTACGCGCATCGGCTCCACGCTGGACGTGCGGCGCACCGCGCGCGAGCTGACGGAGGTCGCCGTGCCGCGCTTCGCCGACATGGCCACCGTGGAACTGGCCGAGGAGGTGCTGCGCGGCGAGGAACCGACCGGCCCGCGCACCGACCTGCGCCGTGTCGCCGCGAGCGGCACCGAGGGCGGCCGGCCCCCGGAAGCGGGCCGCAGCGTCCGCTTCGCGCCCGGCACGCCCCAGGCGCGGTGCGTGGCGAGCGGCCGGCCCGTCCTGGACACGGACGCCGGCGCCGCCGCCGACGGCAGGCCGGGGCCGGACGGCCGGGACGTGGCGCACACCGGGGACCCCTCCGGCCCGCACGCCCTGATCGTGGTACCGCTGCGGGCCCGCGGCACGGTGCTCGGCGTGGTGGAGTTCTGGCGCGCGCGACCGAGGGAGCCGTTCGACACCGAGGACGTGCCGTTCGCCGAGGAACTGGCCACCCGCGCCGCCGTGGCGCTCGACAACGCCCGGCGCTTCACCCGCGAGCACGCGATGGCGGTCACCCTGCAACGCAGCCTGCTCCCCCGCGACCTGCCCGAACCGAGCGCCCTGGAGCTGGCTCACCGCTACCTTCCGGCCCAGGCGGGAGTGGGCGGGGACTGGTTCGACGTGATCGAACTCTCCGGCGCCCGGGTGGCGCTGGTGGTGGGGGACGTGGTCGGACACGGACTGCACGCGGCTGCCACCATGGGGCGCCTGCGCACCGCCGTGCACAACTTCGCCACCCTCGACCTGGCCCCCGACGAACTGCTGGCCCGCCTGGACGACCTGGTCGCCCGGATGGACCGGGAGCGGACGGCGCAGGGCGAGGACGAGGGACTGGTCGGCGCCACCTGCCTCTACGTCGTCTACGACCCGGTGTCCGGCACCTGCTGCCTCGCCCGCGCCGGGCACCCGCCGCCCGCCCTCGTCCTGCCGGACGGCACCGCGTCCTTCCCCGAGACGCCCGCGGGCCCGCCGCTCGGTCTGGGCGGACTGCCCTTCGAGTGCACCGAGTTCCCGGTGGCCGAGGGGAGCCGGCTCGTCCTGTACACCGACGGGCTCGTGGAGGACCGGGACCGGGACATCGACGCCGGCCTCGCCATCCTGCTCACCGCCCTGTCCCACCCCGGCCGGACGCCGGAGCAGACCTGCCGCGCCGTGCTCGAAGCCCTCCCGCCGGACCACGCCCGCGACGACATCGCGCTGCTGGTCGCGCGCACCCGGGTGCTGAACGCCGGACAGGTCGCCGACTGGGACGTGCCCCGGGAGGCCGAGGCCGTCTCCGTCGTCCGCGCCGCCGTCGGCCGGCAACTGGAGACCTGGGGGCTGGACGGGGCGGGCTTCACCACCGAGCTGATCCTCAGCGAACTGGTCACCAACGCCATCCGCTACGGCAGCGCCCCCATCCACGTCCGCCTGCTGCGCGACCGCTCCCTGATCTGCGAGGTCTCCGACGGCAGCAGCACCTCGCCGCACCTGCGCCACGCGGCGGCCACGGACGAGGGCGGACGCGGCCTGTTCCTCGTCGCCCGGTACGCCGAGCGCTGGGGCACCCGGTACACCTCCACCGGCAAGGTCATCTGGACCGAGCAGCCGCTGGGCGGCGGCACCGGCGAGGTCCCCGGCGCCCCGGGCGACGATCCGCTCGACCAGTGGGCGGACGTCACCCTGTGACGCCCCCGTGGCACCGCCGTGCGGGGGAGGACCCGGCCGGATTCACTCCGGCTCGCCCTCCTGGCCCCGTCGGGTGTGGTGGCCGAGGGCCGCGCTGCGGCTGGTGGCGAGGTGGTCCAGGACGAGGGCCTGCACGCGTTCGACGTCCCGTTCGGCGATCGCCTGGTAGAGGGCCTCGTGCTCCAGCGCGACGGCCAGCAGGTCGTCGTGCTGGCCCATGAGCCAGCGCAGCCGGCTGCGGAGTACGCGTTCCAGCTCGTTCAGCAGCTCGTTGGCGGCCAGCGATATCACCGTCTGGTGGAAGTCGGCCGCCGCGCGGCGGGCCCGCACCGCGTCGCCGGCGCGGGCCGCCGCCAGCTCGCTGTCCACGGTCGCCCGCAGCCCCTCCAGGCCGGCCCGGGTGTGCCGCTGCGCGGCGAGCCGGAAGGCCAGGGTCTCCAGGCCCGAGCGGACCTCGTCGAGGTCGGCGATGTCGCTCGTGGTGAACTCGCGCACCACCGCCCACGTCCGGGGCCTCGGCGTCACCAGCCCCTCGGCCACCAGCGTCTTCAGGGCCTCGCGGACCGGGAGCCTGCTCACCCCCAGCGCCTCGGCCAGCTCCCGCTCGACGAGCCGGCTGCCCGGCCGCCGCACTCCGTCGAGGATCTCGTCGCGCAACTGCCGGGTCACCCGCTCGGACTCGGGCATGAAATCCCCTGACGCGGTCATCGCCGTCCTTCGTCGTTCTTCCGGTCCCCGCGCGCCGGCTGCGGCGGTGCGGTGCGGCGGCCGGGCGGCCCGTCAGAATACCCCGGCGCCGGATCCCGCCGGGCGGGCCGGGGAACGACCCGGGTCAGCGCACGGCGGGCGGCCAGTTGACGATCCGTTTGGGACGCGGCGGAGCGTACGTGCGGACCTTGGACGTGGACAGGCCCAGCCGGACCAGGGACTCGGCGATCGTCACGGCGGCACTGACCCCGTCGACGACGGGCACACCGGTACGGTCCGTCACGCGCTCGGCGAGCCCGGCCATCCCCCCGCAGCCCAGGCAGATCACCTCGGCCCGGTCGTCCTCGACCGCGCGGGCGGCCTGCTCGGTGATGGCGTCCACGGCGGCCCGCTCGTCCCGTTCGAGGTCCAGCACCGCCAGTCCGCTGGCCCGCACGGACGCGCACCGGGCGCTGAGCCCGGCCGCCTCCAGCCGTTCCTCGATGAGGGGCACCGTACGGTCGAGGGTGGTGACGACGGAGTAGCGGCGGCCGAGGAACTGGGCGGTGCTCGCCGCGGCCTCGGTGATGTCGACGACGGGGACGTCGAGCAGTTCCTGGAGACCTTCGCGCCCGTGCTCGCCGTACCCGGCCTGGATCACCGCGTCGAACGGCTCCGGGTGGGCGCGGACGGTCTCCATGACGGCCACCGCGGCGAGGTAGCTCTCGTAGTTCCCCTCGACGGACACCGCGCCGAAGGAGGGGGTGAGGGGGACGATCTCGGTCCCCGGCGAGGCGGCGGCGGACGCCTGCCCGCCGATCGCGTCGGTGATGGACTGCGTGGTGTTGACGTTGACCACCAGGATGCGCATGGGTGGACGGGCCTTCCGTTCGGTCGGGCTGCCGGTGCTATTCCGCGGCGACGGCGATGGTCTCGCCGTCCACGTCGCGGATGGGCGAGGCGCGGTCGGCGACGAGCGCGTACAGCGCCGCGGCGACGATCGCGCCGATGAACCAGGAGAAGCCGGCCGCGGCGTGGAAGAAGGGAACCAGGGCGACCACGACGGCGATCGCGGCGGCGGGGACGAAGGCGGCGACGGCACGCGGGTTGTAGCCGCGCCGGTAGTGGTACTCGGCGTCCGCCTCCTCGGTGTAGAGGGCGGGCACGTTCACCTTGGCCTTCCGCAGCAGCCAGTAGTCCGCCATGATCACGCCGAACAGCGGGCCGAGCAGGGCGCCGAGGCCGCCGAGGAAGTAGTTGACGACGACGGGGCTGTTGTAGAGGTTCCAGGGCGTGATCACCAGGCCGAGTACGGCGCTGACCAGACCCGCGCGGCGGAAGTCGAGCCGGCGGGGGAAGAGGTTGACCAGCGCGTAGATCGGCGCCACGAAGTTGGCCAGCAGGTTCACCGCGACCGTCAGCGCGATCAGGGCGAGCGAGGCGACGGCCAGCAGGAACATGTTGGGGACGGTCCGGACGATGTCGGTCGGGCTGGTGATGACCTGTCCGTTCAGGGAGAACTGGGCCCCGCTGAGCACCGCCACGATGCCGGCGAAGAACAGCATGTTCACCGGGATGCCGATGACGTTGCCGCGGACGATGGCGCCGCGGCTGCTCGCGGACCGGGTGAAGTCGCAGAAGTTGAGGACGAACGTCCCGTAGATCACCACCCACAGCGCGGCGGCCTGGAGGACCTGGAGCCACATCGCGCCGCCGGTGAGCGGGTCGCCGTCCGACAGGGAGACCGAGCCGTCGGCGCGGACGAACATCCACACCGCGAGGGCGCACATGGTGACCAGCGTGACGGGTGCCGCGAAGGCCATGTAGCGGCGGATCATCTGCATCCCGTAGCTCACGATGACCACCTGGAGGGCCCACAGCACCAGGAACGTGATCCAGCCCAGGGTCGACTGGCCGAGGAAGGAGTCGGTGTCGAGGCTGGCCAGCCCGGGGAAGAGGGCCACGAGGAGTGCGCCGAGGACCGCGGAAGCGAGATAAGTCTGGATACCAAACCAGGCGATGGCGACGGCTCCGCGTACGGCGGCGGGAATCTTGGCTCCCTTGACACCGAACGCGATGCGGCTCATCACGGGGAAGGGGACGCCCGTCTTGTGGCCCATGAAGCCGGACAGGGTGAGCAGCAGGAACAGCAGGACGGACGCGAGCGCGAAGGCGGCCAGGATGCCCCACACGTTCAGTCCCAGTGCGAACAGGCCGATGGCGAACGCGTAGTTGCCGAGGCTGTGCACATCGTTGGCCCACAGGGTGAAGACGTTGTAGGCGCCCCAGCGGCGCCCCTCCTTCTTCGTCGGGGCCAGGTCGTAGGTGTAGAGGCCGGGGCTGGTGGTGCTCTCGGCGGCCGGTGCGGACGACCGGCGGTCTTCCAGGGCAGTCATACGGGACTCCTGGGTCCGGGGTGCGAGGAGTTGGGAGTGGGTGGATTCCACGAAGCGGAAGGCGCGTTCCGTGGCCCAGAACGTAGTTTTCGCCGAACGGCACCGTCAAGAGGTCGGAAGTAAATGGGATCCCATTTGTTGGCCGACGGGTCATCGGGAAAACCCGTTGCGGCCATCGGCCGGTGCCCTGGACGCTGCACTCATGTCCACCGCCCTGCTGCGGCCGGCCGCGCTCAGCGACGCCCCGGCCATCACCGAACTCCTCAACGAGATCGACCGGATGGAGATCGGCCGCCCCGAGACCGACCTGCACGAGGTCGAGGCCGACCTGAAGCATCCGGACACGGACCTGGAGTACGACTCGTGGGTGGCCGTCCACGACGGCAGGACGGTGGCCTACGGTCTGCTGTGGGACAACTCCGGCGGCGAACGCATCGGCATCGACCACTACGTGCTGCCCGACCACCAGCACACCGGGCTGCGCCTGCTGGAGGCGATGGAGGCCCGCGCGCTGGCCAGGGCGCGCGCCAACGGAGCCGACCGTGCCGTCGTCCACCTGCACCTCAACGCCCGGCCCACGACCGACACCGCGCTCCTGACCGCCCGCGGCTGGCGCACCGTGCGCCGCCACCACGTGCTGCACCGCGCCGTGGACCCGGAGGCCGACCTGCCGCCCGTTCCCCCGCCCGGGGTGCGGGTGCGGGCCTGCGCCGACGAGGCCGACCGCCTGCGGGTGCACGAGCTGTACCAGTCCGCGTTCGCCGAGCACTTCGGCTTCCAGCCGCGCGAGTACGGACGGTGGCTGCACGACATCGGCGGCGACCGGGTCGACTGGTCCCTGGTGTGGATCGCCGAGACCGACGACCTGGGGGACGCCGGGTTCCTGCTGGCCCGCGACGACCGGGAGGCCATGGGGTGGATCCGCAACCTCGGCGTCCTGCCCGGCGCCCGCGGCCGCGGCCTGGGCGGCTTCCTCCTGCGGCACGCCTTCGCCCGGTTCGCCGAACGCGGCCGGGACACGGTGGGCCTCGGCGTCGACACCGAGAACGCCACCGGCGCACCGCGTCTGTACAGCCGCCACGGCATGACCGTCCACTTCGCCGTCGACACCTGGGAGGCGGTGCTCACCTGACCGGGCCGGCGCGCCGGGGCGCACGGCGGCGCGGTGGGGGCGGCCGGTGATCACCGGGACGGCGCGACAGGAGGGCAAACGGTGACATAGTGATACGTGTCCCCCGCGGGCTCATCCTCTGGAGCTGGAGCGGTCGATGTTCCGCAAGCGCCCTGTGCACGACGCCGACGAGCTGCTGATCAGGCTCGGCTCCCTGACCGCGCGGGCGCGTGAACTCGCGGAGCTCCAGCGCTCCCGGGTGGAGCTGGCGATCGCCCTCCAGCGCGGCATGCTGCCCGCCGACCTGCCCGAGGTGCCGGGGTTCCACCTGGCCGCCCGGTACTCGCCGGCCTTCGCCGGGCTCAACGTCGGCGGCGACTGGTACGACGCCTTCACCCTTCCGGACGGCCGCATAGGCCTGTCCGTCGGGGACGTGCAGGGCCACACCATCGACGCGGCGGCCTTCATGGGGCAGGTCCGCGCCGGCCTGCGGGCGCTCGCGTCCGTGACCAGCGAGCCCGGCGAACTGCTGGGCCGCACCAACGACCTGCTGCTGTCCCTCGGCAGCGACCTCTTCGCCACCTGCACGTTCATGCGGTTCGACCCGGCCACCGGCACCCTGGAGAGCGCGCGGGCCGGACACATCCCCTGCGTATGGGCCACGGCCGACGGGAAGTCCGGTGTCTGGGAGGACGAGGGCGGCCCGCCGCTCGGCGTCCTGGAGGGCATGGAGTACCCCGTGACCCGCTCCCGGCTCACCACCGGCGGCGTCTTCCTCCTGCTCACGGACGGCGTCGTGGAAGGACCCTCGCTGAGCGTCGACGAGGGCCTGGAACGGGTCGTACGGCTCGCCGGCATCGCGGCCGTCGCGGGTATGGAGGCGCACTCCCTGGCCGCGGCCGTGATCAAGAACGCGGAGCTGGTCGGACACGAGGACGACGCGGCCGTCCTCGTCGTCGGTCACGACGGCCGGTCCGTTCAGCCGTAGGGCGGGACCCCGGGCCTCTCGCCTCGCCCGCCGGGCGGCGCCGTTGTCTGATGGCTGCTGTGGTGGGTATCCAAGGCTGGCCGCGCCCGGTGCTCCGGGTCCTGGAGACGCTCCTCGTCGCGGGCTGCTACTACGCGGCGGGGAGGATCGGGCTGCTGCGGCATCTGGTCGTGGAGGGGGCGGTGGTGACCCCCATGTGGCCGCCCACCGGCGTCGCGGTGGCCTGCCTGCTGATCCTCGGCCCGCGCTGCGTGCCCGGCATCGCCCTCGGGGCCCTGCTGATCGTCATGTCCCTCGCCACGCTGCGGCCCTCCGCGCTCGGCATCGTCGCCGGCAACACCGCCGCCCCGGTCTGCGCCTACCTGCTGCTGCGCGCGGCGGGCTTCCGCACGGACCTCAGCCGCTGGCGCGACGGCCTCGCCCTGGTCTTCCTCGGCGCGTTCACCGCCATGCTGATCAGCGCCGCGGCCGGGGCGGGCATGGCCGTCCTCACCGGCGAACTCGCCACGGACCGCTTCTGGCCCGTGTGGCTGGCCTGGTGGGTGGGCGACGCGATGGGCGTCGTCCTCGTCACCCCGCTGCTCCTGCTGCTGTCCCGGGCCCGCGTCCCGCCCCTGAGCCCCCGGTGGGCCGAGGCGGCGGTGCTGGCCGTCGTCGTCGGCGTCCTCGGGCTGCCGATCGTCCAGAGCCGGGTCAGCCTGGTGTTCCTGGTCTTCCCCCTGCTGATCTGGGCGGCGATGCGCTTCCAGCTCGCCGGCAGCATGCCGAGCGCCCTGTACCTCTCCGTGCTGGCCACCGTCGCGGCCACCGACAGGTCCGGCTCCTTCGCCCGGCTGACGGACATCGAGGTGATGATGAAACTGCAGGCCTTCAACGGGACCATGGCGCTGACCGCCCTGCTGCTGTCGGCGCTGATCGCCGAGCAGCGCAACACCCGGCACTCGGTGGAACACGCCTGTGAGGAGCTGGTCGAGGCGCTGGATCACCTGTCCGCGGGGGAGACCGCCCGCCCGTCGCGGGCCGGGGAGGACGGCTGAGCGGCGCCTGCCCCGGCCCGCCACGGGCGGGCCGTGCCGGCCGGACGCGTCCGGGTGCGCGCGGACGGTATCCGCCACACCCTGGGAACATGCCCAGCGACCCCGCGATCGTCGTCTATCCGCCCGCCGCGGACGGCGGGCGGCGCGTACGTCTCGACGACGCCTTCGTCGGCCTCGCGTACACGCTCGTCGACATCGCCGAGTTCCTGCGCCGTGCCGGGATGGAGGACGTGGAGGCGTCCGACGTCCGGACGGCGGACTGGATCGAGTGGCGCGGCGGCGGGCCGCACGACTGGGCGCCGTGACGCCCCGGCGGCGGTGCCCTCAGACGGGCTGCGGGGAGAACGGCAGCATCCTGTCGCCCTCGGGCTGGACGACGCCGTAGCTGCTCTCCGGGACCCTGTTCCAGACACCGGGCAGATCGCCCAGCGGCTCCGACACGATGAGGCGGGTGTCGTCGGACGCCTCCCGCAGGAACGGCGTGTCCGGGTGCAGCGCGCGCAGGGTCTCCACGCGGGAGCTGTAGTAGAGCGACCGGGAGGCCCCCTGGGTGGAGTAGCGGAACGCCCACAGCCGCCGCCCGTCCGTCACGGCGACGGTCATCTGCAGCGGGTACTCCACGCCGTGCTCGTGCCCGATCTCCTCGACCAGCCCCGCCATCCGCGCCACCGCCCCGGGCGGGTCCTCCTCCAGACCCAGGGTCAGCGCCAGGAAGAACATCATCTCCGAGTCCGTCGAGCCCTCGATGTCGAGGAAGAGCCGCGGGTCGACGGCGAGCGCCAGATCGCGCCGGAGCCGGTGGAACTCGGCGATCGCGCCGTTGTGCATCCACATCCAGCGGCCGTGGCGGAAGGGGTGGCAATTGGTCTGCTGCACCGGGCTGCCCGTCGAGGCCCGGATGTGCGCGAAGAAGAGCGACGAGCGGACATGGCCGGCGATCTCCCGCAGATTGCGGTTGCTCCACGCCGGGCCGGTCTCCCGCAGGATCGCGGGGGTCCGCATCTCCGGGCCGAACCAGCCGACGCCGAACCCGTCGCCGTTCGTCGTCTCCACGCCCATCCGGGAGTGCAGGCTCTGGTCGATCAGGGAGTGCTCCGGCTGGTAGAGGAGGGTCTCCAGCAGCACGGGCGTCCCCGAGTAGGCGAGCCATCGGCACATCGTCTGCCGCCTTCCTTCCGGTGGTGTGTGCCGCGCGGCGCCGGACGTCAGTCGACCGGCCAGGTGTGGACCGGCGCGTTGAGATGCATGTAGTCCATGTACTGCCGCGTCATCCGCCGAAGCGCCTCGTGCCGGCCTACGTGGGTGGTGTCGTCGATGTGGTGGAACATCTCCTTCTGCCAGACAGCGCCGTTGCGCCCCGTGACGCACCGCTGCTCGATGACGCCGAGCAGCGGCTCCCGCCACGCCGCGTCCATCCCGGACAGCTCCAGGCCCCGGTGCGCCAGCGGCAGCAGGCGTCGCAGGACGAGTTCCGGTACGGGCACCTCGCCCATGCCGGGCCAGTACAGCAGCGCCTCCATGCCGTGCCGGGCCGCGGTGTGCAGGTTGTCCTCGGCGACCGAGAACGACATCCGCGACCACACCGGCCGGTCCTCCTCCACCAGGGCGCGGGTCAGCCCGTAGTAGAAGGCGCCGTTGGCGAGGGTGTCGGCGACCGTCGGGCCCGCGGGC
Source organism: Streptomyces sp. NPDC018947 (assembly GCF_044390505.1). Taxonomy (NCBI): domain Bacteria; kingdom Bacillati; phylum Actinomycetota; class Actinomycetes; order Kitasatosporales; family Streptomycetaceae; genus Streptomyces; species Streptomyces sp. NPDC018947. The sequence goes on along the minus strand of NZ_JBIRZD010000002.1, from coordinate 554,172 downwards.
AGGACGCGGTTCTCCACCCGGACGTGCGGTTTGTCGTGGGCGACGGCGTAGACCGGGCGGTTCCAGCGGTAGATCGTGCCGTTGTGCAGGGTCAGCTCGCCCAGTTCCGGGATGTCTCCGCGCTCCAGCGTCTCCGTGGGGCTCTGGTCGTCGCACAGGGGCAGCAGGGCGGGGAAGTAGCGCAGGTTCTCCTCGAACAGGTCGAAGACGCTGTTGATCCACCGTTCACCGAACCAGACCCGGGGCCGCACCCCCTGTGCCTTGATCTCCTGGGGCCGGGTGTCGGTCGCCTGTTCGAACAGGGGGATGCGACTCTCGTGCCACAGCTCCTTGCCGAGCAGGAACGGCGAGTTCGCCGCCAGCGCGACCTGGACGCCGGAGATCGCCTGCGCCGCGTTCCAGTAGTCGGCGAAATCGTCCGGGGACACCTGGAGGTGGAACTGGGTACTGGTGCACGCGGCCTCCGGCGTGATCGTGTCCGCGTAGGTCCGCAGCCGGTCGACGCCGTCCACCTCGATGCGCAGATCCTCGCCGCGCGCCGCGAACACCTGGTCGTTGAGCATCCGGTAGCGCGGGTTCTCCGACAGCGCGGCCTCGCCGACGTCCGACTTCCGCAGCGTCGGCAGGATGCCGATCATGATCAGGTGCGCCCCGACCGACGTGGCGCGGTCGTTCGCGTGGTTCAGGGCGTCCCGGATCTCGGTCTCCCAGGCGTCGGGGCCGCCCGCCGTCAGCCGGCGGGGCGGAATGTTGATCTCCAGGTTGAACCGGCCCAGCTCGGTGGACCAGGCGGGGTCCGCGATGGCCTCCAGCGCGTCGCTGTTGCGCATCGCCGGCTCGGCCTCGTCGTCGACCAGGTTCAGCTCGATCTCCAGACCCACCTGGGGCCGCTCGGTCTCGAACCGGGCCTCGCGCAGCATCTGCGCGAAGGCGTCCAGGCACTCCTGCATCTTGATCCGGTACCGGCGGCGGTCCTCGCGGGTGAAGACCAGCGCCGGGACGTCCCGTCCCATCGGCCCTCCCGATTGCCTTCCTCGGACGCCTCTCCACCCCAGCGTCGCATCGCCCGGCGGCCCCCACCACGCGGGCGCCGGGGCGGAGGCCCGGCCCGGCCGGGGGGAAAAGGGACGGCGCCCGCCGCACAGAGTGCGGCGGGCGCCGTGTCCCGGCGGGCGATCGCCCGGCCGGCCGCTCAGAGCTTGCCCGACTCCCGGACCGTGATCGTCGCGGAGGTGCGGCCCGACGGGGAGGAGCCGTAGCCCTCGATCCGGTCGACCACGTCCGTGCCCTCGACGACCTTGCCGAAGACGACGTGCTTGCCGTCCAGCCACGGGGTGGGGACGGTGGTGATGAAGAACTGCGAGCCGTTGGTGTTCGGCCCCGCGTTCGCCATCGACAGCAGGTACGGACCGGTGTGCTTCAGCGTGAAGTTCTCGTCCGCGAACTTCTCGCCGTAGATGCTCTTGCCACCGGTGCCGTTGCCCTCGGTGAAGTCACCGCCCTGCAGCATGAACTGCGGGATCACGCGGTGGAACGGGGAGCCCTTGTAGCCGAAGCCGTGCTCACCGGTCGCCAGCTCGATGAAGTTCTTGGCGGTCTTGGGGGTGACGTCCTCGAAGAGCTCGAAGACGATGCGCCCCGCGTCCTTGCCGTCGATGTCGATGTCGAAGAAAACCTTGGAATTGCTCATCCCGCCATTGTGACGGTTGAGGTCCCCGGACCGTTAACCGGCCGTCCCCTCAACGGGTGGCGAGGAGCTGCAGTGTGTCGATCACACGGTTGGAGAAGCCCCACTCGTTGTCGTACCAGGCGACCACCTTCACGTGGCGGCCGTCGACCCGGGTCAGCTCCGCGTCGAAGATCGAGGACGCCGGGTTGCCGGTGATGTCCGACGACACCAGCGGGTCCTCCGAGTACTCCAGGACACCGGCGAGCGGGCCCTCGGCCGCCGCGCGGTAGGCCGCCAGCACGTCCTCGCGCGTCACGTCGCGGGCGACGGTCGTGTTGAGCTCCACGATCGAGCCGACCGGGACCGGCACGCGGATGGAGTCGCCCGACAGCTTGCCGTCGAGCTTCGGCAGCACCAGGCCGATCGCCTTGGCGGCGCCGGTGGTGGTCGGCACGATGTTGACGCCGGCGGCACGCGCGCGCCGGGCGTCGCGGTGCGGGCCGTCCTGGAGGTTCTGCTCCTGGGTGTAGGCATGCACCGTCGTCATGAAGCCGTGCTCGATGCCGGCCAGGTCGTCGAGCACGGAGGCCAGCGGGGCGAGGGCGTTGGTGGTGCACGAGGCGTTGGAGACGACCGTGTGCAGGTCCGGGTCGTACGCGTCGGTGTTGACCCCGAACGCGAGCGTCACGTCGGCGCCGTCCGACGGTGCGCTGACCAGCACCTTGCGGGCACCGGCGTCGAGGTGCGCGCGGGCGGCCTTGGCCGCGGTGAACCGGCCGGTCGCCTCCAGCACGATGTCCACGCCCAGCTCCGCCCACGGCAACTGCGCCGGCTCGCGCTCGGCGAGCACCTTGATCCGGTGGCCGTCCACGACCAGGAAGTCGCCCTCGGCGGTCACCGGGCGGCCCAGCCGGCCGGCCGTGGTGTCGTAGGCGAGCAGGCGCGCGAGGGTGGCGGGCTCGGTGAGGTCGTTGACGGCGACGACCTCCAGGTCCCCGCCGCGCTCCAGCAGGGCGCGCAGCACGTTGCGCCCGATGCGGCCGAATCCGTTGATGGCGATGCGAGTCATGAGTCGTGTCCCTTCGTCTCGCCACCAGGTTGGCGTGCGATCTCCGTCCCGGACAGCGGCGTGATCGCCACCGTTCGAAAGGATCGCGCCAGGACGGACGAGGGCGGGTCACTCGCCCTGGGCGAAGGTGCGCCGGTACTGGGTCGGCGTGGTGCCGAGGATCCGCTGGAAGTGCAGCCGCAGATTCGTCGCCGTGCCGAGCCCGACGTCGGCGGCGATCTGCTCGACGCTGCGCTGGGAGCGTTCGAGCAGCTCACGGGCCAGGTCGACGCGGGCGCGCATGACCCACTGCATCGGGGTGTACCCGGTGTCCTCCACGAAGCGCCGCGACAGGGTGCGCGGCGACACCGCCGCGTGCCGGGCGAGCAGCTCCAGGGTGAGGGGCTCGCCCAGCCGGTGGAGCGCCCACTCACGGGTGGCGGCGAACCGCTCGCCGAGCGGCTCCGGCACGCTGCGCGGCACGTACTGCGCCTGGCCCCCGCTGCGGTAGGGGGCCGCGACCAGGCGCCGGGCCGCGTGGTTCGACGCGGCCACCCCGAGGTCGCCGCGCAGAACGTGCAGGCACAGGTCGATGCCGGAGGCGGCGCCCGCCGAGGTGAGCACCCGTCCCTCGTCCACGAACAGGACGTTCTCGTCGACCCGCACCCGCGGGTGCTTCCGCGCGAGCGCCCGCGTGTAGTGCCAGTGCGTCGTGGCCCGCCTGCCGTCGAGCAGGCCCGTCGCCGCCAGCGCGAAGGCACCCGTCGAGATGGCCGCGAGCCGCGCACCCCGGCCGTGGGCGGCGATCAGGGCCTCCACCACCGCCGGCGGCGGATCCTCCAGGTCCGGGAAACGGTAGCCGGGCAGGAACACCACGTCCGCCCACGCCAGCGCGTCCAGACCGTGGGCGACGTGGTACGACAGCCCGTCACCGCCGGTCACGAGCCCGGGCGTCGCACCGCACACGCGCACCTCGTACGGCATGCTCGCGCGGGTCGTGAAGACCTGCGCGGGGATGCCGACGTCGAGGGGCTTGGCGCCCTCGAGCACCAGGACGGCGACGCGACGCAGACGGGAGGGTGATGCCACGGGGACAGGGTATGCGCGGCGCCGGCGCCTACGGACCGGCGTGCACCTGGCAGGCCCACAGGCTCGGCGTCCGCGGATACGTCTCGCGCAGCGACCGCACCGCCGCGTGCAGCGCCCCGGCCGTGCGGGCGACGTCCAGCGCGCCGCCGCCCGTGTGCAGCCGCTCGTACACGCCCTCGGCCACCTCGGCCCCGATCGCGTCGACGACGTGCCACAGCGAGCCCACGACATGCGCGAAGCCCGCCATCTGCAGGGCGCTGACGATGTGCACGGCCTCGTCGGCGAGTTCCGGGCTGCTGCTCAGCGTGTCGCAGGAGGAGAGGTAGGCGAGCCGGGCGGACGGCAGCCGCAGCCGGGCGAGGTCGCGCACGGTCAGCGGACGTTCGCCGTGGTCGTGGAGCACCAGGCGGCTCTCCGAGGGGCGTTCCAGATCGGTGAAGGCATGGCAGGCGAAGTGCGCGTGGGCGTGGCGGGGCAGCGCGGAGACCACGGCCGAGCGCGTCGCGGCGGCGTCGGCCAGCACCGCCGCGCCGGGCAGCAGCCCCGTCAGGTGCGCCGACTCACGGCGCGCCCCGGGCAGCGGCGCCGCTCCGGCCGCCTCGGCGACACCGACCACGAGGGTGCCGGTGCCCGCCGGGCGGGCGAGCCGCTGCCGGGCGTGATGCAGGGCCCTGAGCGTCGGCGTGTACGACGGCGTGGTCCGGTCCAGGGCGCCCGGCGCGCCGTCGCCGGGGCCCGCCGCGTGCAGCGGCAGCGTGCCCAGGGCGCCGCCCGGCGACCACCACACGCGCGGCCACGGACCGGTGGGCCGCGGCGCGAGGCCCAGACGGCCGAGGACCGGGCCGGTGACCGTCCGCCACAGCCAGTCGAGGGTGTCCCGGACGACCTGCTGGGCCCGCTTCGACTCCCGGCGCGGGGTGTCCGCCGCGCCGATGCGCACCAGCGCCTCCTCGAACGCCTTCCGGCGTGCCGACGTCGTCCGCGGATCCAGCCCGGGCAGCGGCACGGCGTCGACGGAACGCGGCGTGACGACCAGGGCGTCGCTGCCGAAGGGGGAGACGTTGACCAGGACCACCGGCCCCCGGGAGGCCGTGGCCCGCAGTTCGCTCTCGTCCCACTCCCGCACCGGGCGCAGCAGCCCCAGCTCCGGGTGCTCGGCGCGGATGCGGCGAGCGAGGTCGCGCCACTCGGCGGCCAGCCGCAGGCGCAGGTCGGCCGGCGCCTCGGCACCGGCCTGGCCCGCGCGTCCGCCCGGCCCGGGGCGCGGGAACTCCTCGCGCAGCGGCTCCCCGCCGGCGGTCGCCGTGTCGAGGGCGGCGCGCAGCTGCTCGAACCGGTCGGCGAGGCCGGGGTCCGCCTCCCTCAGCCGGGTCAGGTCGCTGTCGGCGTCGAAGGCGTGGGACAGCAGCACGCCCCTGGCCTGTTCCAGGAGTCCCACCGCGAGTCCGGGCCGGCCGCAGCGCACCGCGCAGGCGGCCGCCGAGGCGCCGAGCCCCGCCGTCCGGCCGAGCAGGAACTCCTGGTCGTCACGGAGCAGATGGCGGGGCGCGACCGAGGGCAGCAGGTCGACGGCCCGTACGTACGCGTCCAGAGCACGGTCGAAGACCCCGAGCTCCGCCCACAGGTCGCCGCAGGAGCGTGCCGCGTTCAGGCGCTCCGAGGGCGGGCACTGCTCCTCCAGCGAGGCGGCCTCGAACACGACGGCCGCCTCCGTGAGATCGGGGCGCCGGCTCAGACGGCCCAGGTCCCGCAGGACCGACCCGAGGTTCGTCAGCCGCAGCGCGCGCCTCGGGTGACCGGGCGGCGTGACCTCGACCGCCCGGCGCAGCAGCGCGACCGCCTCGCCGCGCAGGGACGACGACACGAGGGCGGTCAGGCTCGTCAGGCGGGACTCGGCGGCCACCGCCAGGACGCCGGGCAGCTCGGGCGAGTCGTCGGGCAGCGCCGCGAGGACCGCGTCGGTCAGCTCGCGGGCCTCGCGCGCGTCGCCGGGCCGCCCCGTCGCCCGCCACCGGGTCATCAGGGCCGTGGCCAGGTTGTGGCGGCGGCGGGTCAGGGTGGGGGCGTGGGCCGGGGTCAGCGCGAGCGCCTGCCGGAAGAGCCTCACGGCCTCGTCGAGCGCGGCGGCCGGATCGGCGGCGCGCTCGTGGCCGGACATCAGGCTGATCGCCGTGGAGCCGAGCAGCGCCGCTCCGTGACCGGGGCCGAGGCCGGGCAGCTCGCCGGCCCGGCGCCGGCACTCCTGGGCCTCACGCAGGTCCTCGCCGTCCTCGGACAGCCGGTGCCGCATGCCCAGGGCCATCCCGAGGTTCAGCAGCCGGATGCCCAGCACCTCGTGCCCCGGCGGAGTGAGCGCCACCCCTTCCCGCATGGCCTCGATGGCCTCGTTCAGCTCCTCCGGGCGCCCGCTGCGTTCGAAACTGCTGCTCAGTACCAGTCCGAGGTCGCTCAGTGTCACGGGGCGGTCCGGGTGGCCCGGCGGCAGCAGCGACTCGGCCCGCCGCAGCAGCGCGACGGCCTCGCTCACGTCCGCGCCGTGGCGCTCCGGATCGAGCCGGTACCGGGTGTGCAGGGCCATCGCGGGACCGAGCAGCCGCGACACGCTGCGGGGCGTCCAGGTCGGGGCCGCGGCGGCCACGGCGGACAGATGCGCGATCGCCGTGTCCAGGTCCGCGGGATCGCCGGTCAGCGTGTAGCGGGCGCGCAGCGCGTTGCCGAGCGCCGAACGCGCGTCGGTGCGCTGTTCGACGTCCTTCGCCGCGTCCACGGCCGCGGTCAGCACGGCGACCGCCTCGTGCAGATCGTCCGGCCGGCCGACGCGCTGGTGGCGCAGGACGAGGGCGAGGCCCAGGCTGATGCCCGTCACGGCCACACCCGTGGGATCGCCCGAGGCGGCCCGCCGGAACAGCTCCACCACCTCGTCGCACTCCTCGGGCGTGCCGCCCTCGCGGTGCCGCAGGGCGAGCAGCGCGCTCCCCAGCGTCCTCGCGCAGTGGACGAGGTACGGGTGGCCGGCGGGCAGTTGGGCCAGCACGTCGCGCCCGAGGGCGACCGCGTCGTACAGGTCCTCGGGGTCCAGCGTCCGGTGGTACCGCTCCAGCATCAGGATGCCCAGGTTGCCGAGTTCCCTGAACCGGTCGGGGGAGCGGGCGGGCAGGCACTTCACGGTGCGGTGGGTGCGGCGCAGCGCCGCCTGAGGGCCGGTGCTCGCCTCCGGGCGCTCGCCGAGGGACAGCGCGTGGACGAGACCGGCGACCCGGGCGCCGTACGCGGGGTCGTCCTCGGGCGTCGCGAGCACGGCGAGGCGCCCCGTGCCCACGGCCGTGGCGAGCAGCGCCGCACGGCCGGCCACGGAGGCGGCGACCCACGCGGCCATCCGGTGCAGGCGCAGGTCGTCCTCGGTGGCGTCCGGCGGCGGCCGGTGCTGGCGTTCCTCGGCGGCGATCACGGACGCGGCGCACTGGGCCGACCACTCGGCGACACCGTCGGCGTTCGCCGGATCGGGACGGTCGGCCGGGTCGGCGGCCGCGTAACCGGCCGCCAACTGCGGCGGCACCGAACCGGGTTCGGCCACCCACACGGGGAACAGCAGCACCCCGGCCATGGCCCCGTGGACGCTGCCGGCGCCCGGGGGCACGGGGTCGGCCGCCGCACGGGCCCAGCACAGCCGGCCGGCCACGTGCCGGGCCTCGAGGTCGGTGTGCGGGTCGGTGCCGCGCAGAAGCCCCGCGAGCTCGGCGTCCGCCTCCGGGCCGAACACCACGTCCGGGTACACCCCGGTCTTCGCGGTGCCGGCCCGCGCGACGCGTGCGCGCAGAGCCTGCAAGAGCCGGTCCCGTTCGTCTCCCATGCGGCCGTTCCCCCTGCGGTCGTCTTCCCGGGCTTGGCGACTCACGCTCCATCGTGCCCTTCCTGAGGCACACTTGGACCATGACCGTATCGCCCGGCGTTCCCGAACTCGTGCGGCGGCAGGCGGCGTTGTGCGCCCTGCTCGGATCACGGGAGGAGCTTCGGCAGCCCGGGGTCCTGGCGGCGGCCGAGCGCGCGCGGGACCTGCTGCGCGCGGGCGCGGGCGCGGACGAGCTCGCGGCCTGCTTCGACGCGCTCGACCACGCCCTGCGCCGCGCCGGGTACGCGGGCGGGCTGGTGCCGACCTCGCGCGGCGTCGAGGTCCCGGGCGTGGCCGTGCACCTCAAGGTGGCCGTGTGCCCGGGCCGGGCGCGCTGCAGCCGGGTGGAGCGCGCCCGCGACCTGCTGCCCGCCCCGCAGTGCGCCGTGTACGAGGCCCGCATGCACAAGACCCGGCTGCGGCCCGAGCGTTGACCGCGCCGCCGGCCCCGTGAACGCGCTCCTCGCCACCCTGGGCGGCAAGCTCACCGAACGCTGGGTGAACCTGCTGGTGCTGCCCGGCGCGCTCTTCCTCGCCGTCGCGGCCGTCGGCTCCCGCCTCGGCCACCGCCACTGGCACGACCTCGGCCGGCTGCGCACCGCCCTGGACGAGCTGGCCGCCCGTCCCGCCCTCGACCGCACCGGCACCGCCGCCCTCCTGGTGGCCCTCGTCCTGCTCACCGCCGCCGCGGCCGCGCTCGGCGCGCAGTTCCTCGCCGGCGCGATCGAGAGGTACTGGCTGCGTCCGGGCCGCGACCCGCTCTCACGCGCTCTCACGGCCCGCCGCCGGCGCCGCTGGACGGAGCGGGACACCCGGCTGGAGGAGGCCGTCGCACAGGCCGTCCCGGCCGGCGCGGCGGCCGACGGCGCCCTGACGGTCCCCGCCTCCGCATGGGCGCGGATCCAGGCGCTCACCGAGGCCCGCGACCGCGTCGCGCCGCACGCGCCGGTGCGGCCCTGCTGGTACGGCGACCGCATGCAGGCGGCCGCGGACCGCGTCGAGGCCGCCTACGGCGTCGACCTCGCCGCGCTGTGGCCCCGCCTGTGGCTGATCCTGCCCGAGCCGGCGGTACGTCAGATCCAGGCGTCCCGCGACTCGTTCGGCGCGGCGGCCCGCCTGGCCGCCTGGGCGGTGGGCTACGCCCTGCTCGCCTGCTGGTGGTGGCCGGCCGCGCCGGTCGCCGTCGTCTGCGCGGCGGTGGCGCGCGGCCGGGCCCGGGAGGCGCTGGGCGCGCTCGCGGAACTCGTCGAGGCGGCCGTCGACGTCCACGGCAGGGAGCTGGCCGCCCGGGTCGGTCTGACGTCCCCGGACACGGCCGGGCCGCTGGATCCCGGCACGGGCGACCGGATGTCGGAGATCTTCAGGAAGGCGGGCTGACCCCCGGTGCGCAGGCCGTTCGGTCAGTCCAGGCCGAGGACGTCCATGGTGTGCTCGGCCATGCGGCGCTCACCGAGGGCGTTGGGGTGGACGGGCACCAGGCTCTGGCCGAACAGCAGCGGTTCGATCCAGCGGGTGCCGGCGGCCTGGCACGCGTCGTGTCCCTCCGAGACCCGCGAGAAGTCCACGTAGGTGACGCCCGTCTCCTCGGCGGCGCGTCGGACGGCCTGGTTGAGGTGCTCCTGGATGCCGCGGAGGTAGGGCACGTCCCCGGCGGCGATCGGCAGCTTCCAGAAGCACGACGGGTCGGCGGTGGCCGGCATGATCCACGGGTAACCGAGGGCCGCCACACGGGCGTTGGGGGCCTTGGCGCGGACGCTGCGCAGCGCCTCCTTGAGCGCGGGGTACGTGTTCGCCTCGATCTGGTCGTCGAAGGACGATCCGTGCTTGTCCGCGCAGGGGCTGCCCTTGCCGCCGCTGAGCACGCCGGCGGTGCCACAGGCCGTGATGGCGTTGATGAACGTGCCGTTGTCGTTGCCGCCGATGGTCAGCGTCACCAGGTCGGTGTCCGCGCCGAGCGCGTCGGTCTGCGGGGCGACTCCCGGGTACTGGGACTGGGCGAAGTGCTTGGTCTGGGCGGCGCCGCAGGTGACGTCGTCGAGGCGGGCACCGGTGCGCGCGGCGACGACGTGCGGGTAGTTCGCCGTGGAGCGCAGGCACAGCAGGTTCGTCGGGTCCACGGGCAGCACGCCGGAGCCGGCGCTGTAACTGTCGCCGAGGGCGACGTAGTCGAGGGACGGGGCGGTGTCGGCGGCGGCACCGGTGACGGTGAGGGCGAGTGTGCCGACGGCTGCTGCTGTCGCGGTCATGACACGACGCACGGCGGGGTTCTGCATGGGCGGCTCTCTCTTCTCGGGAGTGGGGGAGCGGACACGGCGGGCGGCCGTGCGGGCATGCGGAAGGCGAGAGTGCGGCGGCTCGGCCCCGGCGGTGGGGCGGCGGCCGTGCCCTGGGTGGGGAACGGGCACGCCGACGCCCGCGGAAGTACCGGAGGCGGGGTTACCGATCGGTTCTACCGTTAAGTAATGTGCCCCCGGCGCCGCACCGCGTCAACGTCGTGGACCGAACTTCCCCGAGCGGGCGCGCCCTTGGCCGCGGCGCGTCGTTATGCTCGCCGGGCCCCGCCGTCCAGCCCGCCCCGGAGCCGTGCCGTGCCCCCGACCGAGTCCGACCTCGCCGACGCCGTGCACCGCGCGGCCGGCGCCGCCTTCCGGGAGCTGTTCCGGGACCACGCCGGCCACCGGTTCTACTACTGCACCCTGGTCACACCCGGCGAGGCCTACGGGCCCGCCCTGTCCGCCTGGTCCGAGCAGGCCCTCGCCGAGCAGGCGGCACGGCACGGCTGCCCGCCCCTCGACCTCAAGTGGTCCTACGCCGACTCCCCGTTCTGCTGCCACGGCGAAGAGCACCTGGAGCCGGTGCGCGCCCTGTTCGCGGCCCCGCGGCGAACTCTTCGACCTGCCCGACGACGAGGCGGAGGCGGAGTTCGACCTGAGGCTGCGCGCGATGGAGACGGCCGTGGCACGGCTGGACGCGGAGGGCCTCTTCGGTACCGGTGCCGACCGCCACCGCGTCGTCGTCGCCGTCGAGGTCGTCCCGCCGGACACCGGCAACGACGAGCGGGTGCTGCGGCTGAACCCGCCCGAGGCCCTCGCCGACTGGCTGGAGGAGGCCGCCGTGCTCGACGACGCCGGAACGGCCCGGCCGACGCCGGCCGTTCCGGGACAAGCGCCGTGCGTGCTGTTCTAAAGTGGCTCTCACCAGTGCAGACGACTGCGGACCAGTGAGGTACTCACCAACCATGCCGACCGAAACGTTTGAGTTCCAGGTAGAGGCGCGTCAGCTCCTGCAACTGATGATCCACTCGGTCTACTCGAACAAGGACGTCTTCCTGCGCGAGCTCGTCTCCAACGCCTCCGACGCGCTGGACAAGCTGCGCCTCGCCGCCCTGCGGGACGACACCCTCGACGCCGACGTGACCGACCTGCACATCGAACTCGGCATCGACAAGGACGCCCGCACCCTCACCGTGCGGGACAACGGCATCGGGATGTCGTACGAGGAGGTCACCCGGCTCATCGGCACCATCGCCAACTCGGGCACGGCCACCTTCCTCAAGGAGCTGCGCGAGGCCAAGGAGGGGGACGGCGCCGACGGGCTCATCGGACAGTTCGGCGTCGGCTTCTACTCGGCCTTCATGGTCGCCGACGAGGTCACCCTCGTGACCCGGCGCGCCGGCGAGACCCAGGGCACCCGGTGGACGTCGCGCGGCGAGGGCACCTACACCCTGGAGACGGTCGACGAGGCGCCGCAGGGCACCACCGTCACCCTCCACCTCAAGCCGGCGGACGCCGAGAACCAGCTCCACGACTACACCTCCCCCTGGAAGGTGCGGGAGATCGTCAAGCGGTACTCGGACTTCATCACCTGGCCCGTCCGTCTCGCCGCCGGGACCGGTGACGACGGCGAGCCCGAGACCCTCAACTCGATGAAGGCCCTGTGGGCCCGCCCGCGCGACGAGGTCTCCGACGACGAGTACCACGAGCTCTACAAGCACATCAGCCACGACTGGCGCGACCCGCTGGAGACGATCCGGCTCCAGGCCGAGGGCACCTTCGAGTACCAGGCCCTGCTCTTCGTCCCCTCCCACGCCCCGCACGACCTGTTCACGCAGGGGTACCGGCGCGGCGTGCAGCTCTATGTGAAGCGCGTCTTCATCATGGACGACTGCGAGGAACTCCTCCCGCCCTACCTGCGGTTCGTCAAGGGGGTCGTCGACGCGCAGGACCTCTCGCTCAACGTCTCCCGCGAGATCCTCCAGCAGGACCGCCACATCCGCATGATCCAGCGCCGGCTGACGAAGAAGGTCCTGTCGACGGTCAAGGACATGAGGACGTCCGCGCCGGACCGGTACGCCACGCTGTGGCGGGAGTTCGGCGCCGTCCTCAAGGAAGGCCTGATCACCGACGCCGACAACCGCGACGCGATCCTCGCCGTCGCCTCGTTCGCGTCCACCCACGGCGACGGGGAGCCGGTCACCCTCCAGCAGTACGTGGAGCGGATGAAGGACGGGCAGGACGCCGTCTACTACATGACGGGCGAGTCCCGCGAGGCCATGGAGGCCTCCCCGCACATGGAGGCCTTCCGCGCCAAGGGCGTCGAGGTCCTGCTGCTCACCGACCCGGTGGACGAGGTGTGGACCGACGCGGTGGGGGAGTACGAGGGCAAGCGGCTGCGGTCCGTGGCCAAGGGCGAGATCGACCTCGGCGGTGACGAGGACGAGAAGGCCGGCGCCGAGAAGGAGCAGCAGGGCGAGGAGTACGCCGGACTGCTCGGCTGGATGACGGAGCACCTCGGCGAGGAGGTCAAGGAGGTCCGCCTCTCCTCCCGACTCACCGTCTCCCCGGCCTGCGTCGTCTCCGACGCCGACGACCTCACGCCCGCGCTGGAGAGCATGTACCGGGCGATGGGCCAGGAGGTCCCGCACGCCAAGCGGATCCTCGAACTCAACCCGGAGCACCAGCTCGTGAAGGCCCTGAACCGGGCCTACACCGAACGCGAGGACCGCTCGGAGGTCGCCGAGACCGCCGAACTGCTCCACGCCCTGGCGGTGCTCGCCGAGGGCGGCCGGCCCCAGGAGCCGGCCCGCTTCGTGAAGCTGGTCGCCGACCGGCTGGAGCGGACGCTGTAGGACCGCGGGCCGCCGTGCCGGGGCCCGGTGATGCCGGGCCCCGGCACGGACGCGGGTCGCCTCGCGGTCCGCGGGAGCGAGCTGAGAGGGTGAGGGCATGCGTCTGTACGAAGAACGTCTCGGCGTGCCGAGAGCCGCCTTCGGGCTCGCCGCCCTGATGAGCGTGATGGCCGCTGTCGTCCTGCTGCCCTTCGGAACCGTCGCCGCGGTCACCGCAATGGCGGTCGTGGCGGCCCTGACCGCGCTGGGACTGCACGTCTACGGCGCCGTCGCGATCGTGGTGACGGACCGTCATCTGACGGCCGGGCCGCTCCGTTTCCCGCTCACGTCCCTCGGCATGGTGGAGGTCCTCGACGCCGAGGAGGCGTTCCTGTGGCGCACCCGGCGGGCCGACGTGCGCGCGAAGATGCTGCTGCGCAGCCACGTGCCGACCGCGGTGCGCATCGAACTCGACGACCCGGACTCCCCCGCGCCCTACCTCTACCTCTCCACCCGCCGCCCGACCACGCTGCTCGCGGTGCTGTCGTTCGCCCGCCGCTGACCCGGGCGGTGCGCGTTCCCGGTCAGCCGGTCCCGCCCGAAGCCGCCCGCCGGTCCGCCTCCCGGGCCGCGCGCTCCAGTCGGTCCCGGTAGTCCGCCCACCACGCCGAGTCGTCCGTCGCCATGGCGTCGTTGTCCCTGCGCATCCCGACGGCGCCGTCCATGAGTTCCCGGACGATGTCCGCGTGGCCGGCGTGCCGCTGCGTATCGGCGATCACGCGGAGCACGGCGTGGTGCAACGTCAGCTCGTCCTTGCCGCGCGGCCACCAGGGCACCGTGCCGACGGTGTCCAGCGGCAGCGCGTCGATCGTCGCGTCCGCGTGGGCCCAGGCCCGGCGGTAGAGTTCCACGACGTCCTCGCGGGACTCGTCGGCGGTGGCCCACATGTCCGCGTTGGTCTCGGCGCCGTCCTCGATCCAGGGCAGCGGCTCACCGGAGGGCCGTCCGAAGATGTCGCCGAGATAGCCCAGTTCCACGGTCGCCGCGTGCTTCACGAGGCCGAGCAGATTGGTGCCGGTCGGCGTCGACGGACGGCGGACCTGGTACTCCGAGAGCCCGTCGAGCTTCCACAGCAGGGCGTCGCGGGCGGACTGGAGATAGAAGTGGAGATCGGCCCTGAGGCCCGGTGCGCTCATGGTTCAGTCCTCGGATCGTACGGTGACGGCGAAACTGACCTCTCCGCCCGGCTCGGGGCGCAGGGTGCCGGCAAGGCCGCCGACGGCCGTGCACAGGGCCTGCGCCATGCCCCGGGTGAGCGGACCGTCGGTGCCCGGGGCGCCGGGCGCGGCGGCGGTGTCGTCCCGCCGGAGCCGGGCGTAGTCCGAGCCCCAGTCGGTGAAGCGCGGCAGGGCCACCTTGCCGTTGTCCTGGAGCCAGCCGCGCGCCGCCGCGGCCACCACGACACGGATCCGGCGCTCGTGGGTGTCCGGCACCACCTCGGTGAACACGGTGAGCCGCACCATTCCGTTGCCGTCGTCCATGCCGTAGGGCAGGGTCCACTCCACGGCGCCCGGCACGGGGTCCGTGTTCAGGTCGCCCGCCGCGCGCCGCTGCGCGTATCCGCGCCGGCTCAGGTCGATGAACGGCCGGAGCCGGTCCGCGACGTAGGCGTGCCAGTACTCGACGGCCATCCACAGTCCCTCGGTCGGGTCGCGGAACCCCCGTCCGCGCTCGTGCGGCACAGCCTACGCGGGACGCCGCGGTGAGGCTGCCGACTTGATAGGCAAGTGAACAGTTGCCTATTCTGGAGGGGTGGCCGACGACCTTTTCAAAGCCCTGGCCGACCCCACCCGTCGCGTCATCCTGGACGAGCTGACGGAGAAGTCCGGCCAGACGCTGTTCGAGATCTGCTCCCGGCTGAGCGTGAAGCACGGGCTCGGCATCTCACGTCAGGGCGTCTCCCAGCACCTCGCCGTGCTGGAGGCCGCCGGACTCGTGAGGACCAGACGGGAGGGCCGCTACAAGTTCCACGACCTGGACACCGCCCCGCTGCGGCAGATCGCCGAGCGATGGCTCGTGCCCGACCGCTCCGCAGCAGAGGAGAGCACCCCATGAAGATCCATCTGACCAGTGTCTTCGTCGACGACCAGGCCGAGGCCGAGCGCTTCTACACCGAGATCCTCGGCTTCGTGAAGAAGCGCGACATCCCGCTCGGCGGGCAGGCCCGGTGGCTGACCGTCGTCTCCTCCGAGGAACCCGACGGCACCGAACTCCTGCTGGAGCCCGCCGGGCACCCCGCCGTCAAGCCGTACCGCGACGCGCTCGTCAAGGACGGCATCCCGCTCGCCCAGTTCGCCGTCGCCGACGTGCACGCCGAGTACCGGCGCCTGCGCGATCTCGGCGTCCGCTTCACCCAGGAACCCCTGGAGATGGGCCCCGTCACCACCGCCGTCCTCGACGACACCTGCGGCAACCTCATCCAGATCGCCACGGTGCCCCAGGGCGCGTAGCGCGACGCCGCCCCGGCAGCCGCACCGCGCGCTGCCGGGGCGGACGCCGCCGGCGTGAGCCGATCAGCGGGTCACGGTGACCCGCTGCTCCTTCAGCGCCGCGCAGTTGGAGCCGGTCACGTAGACCGACACGTTGCCGATGCTGCCGCCCCAGTCGACGCAGTGGCCCTTGCCGTAGGCGTAGATCGGCCCCGCGTACGAGGTGTACTGCCCGTAGTCCCCGTCGCCCTGGTCGGTGTCCGGGACGTAGAGGTACGCGGACATGTCCACGGCCGTGCCCGTGGTGGTGCGGACGGTCACCACGCAGTTGTTGCCGTTGTACGCGTTGTACGTCAGGTAGACGGTGCCCCGGGAGCCGACGGGCGCCGAGTTCACGGTCTTGTAGTTGCTGCCGCAGACGGACTGCGGAGTGACGCTCGCGGTGGTGGCGGCGGACGCGGGTGCCGCCAGAGCGGTCGCGCCGCCCACCGACACCGCCACCAGCGCGGCCGCCGTCAGCATGGAACGGGTGCGTGCCATATTTCCCCCTTGTGTGGACTTGGACCTGATGGTCGCTCCTGCCAGGTGTGACCCACGACATACCGGAATGGTTGTGGGGTGCATTGGCGGGCGTTCTTGGCAACAGGCCTGAAAGCGACGGTTCCTGACACCCCGTCGGCATCGGCCCGCCGGCCTCGCCCGGGCGGTGACCACGGGAACGGGTCGGCAAAGGGCGGCCCGCGGCGCGGAAAAACCCACCGGCCGAGCCGGCCGAAAAGTATGGACTTCCCTGGCGTGGTCAGCAGGCGCTGGGCGACGGCAGCCAGTACCGCCCTGGGCGGCTGACCTCACCCGGCCCGCGAGCACTCACTGGGGACCGCCGCCCTGGTGCGCGGTCTGCGCCCCTGGATCACCGACGCCCACGCCCACGACGGCGTCCGCGCCGACGCCGCGGTGCTCGACCGGCTGCTGGCGATGGCCCGCGGCGAGGTCTGAGCGGGTCCCGGGCCGGCCGGCGCGCCTCGGTGGTACGGGAGTTGCGCGACCCATCGACGTAACACCGGTTTCGCTGCTAGACCTTGCACCTCCTGCACCACTTGCGCGCATCGTTCAAGGAGGAGCATGTGAGAGCCCGCAGTGCGGCCGTCCGGACCGCCTCGGCACTTGTCGCCACCCTCGCGCTGACCGCCGGCCTGAGCGGCCCGGCCGTCGCGGTGGACGGGGTGGAGGCCGGACCGGCCACCGCAGCACAGGCGTCGACGGGGCCGGTCGCCACCGCGACCGGCCCCGTCACCCACGAGGAGAACGACCGCGTCCCCGAGGGCTCGGTCTGGACCCAGCACTACTTCCCGTCCTCGGACGGCTCCGGCACCCGGCTGCACGCCGACGTCCTGCTCCCCGAGAACCTGGCGGGGAACCAGAAGGTGCCGGTCATCCTGTCGGTCGGCCCGTACTTCTCCCACGCCGGGCAGACCGGTCCCGAGGGCTGGGCCCGCACCGGTCCCTCGTCCCGCTTCCAGGACTTCATCGAGGGCACCGACCTGTTCGCCCGCGGCTACGCCTTCGTCATGGTGGACCTGCGCGGCTTCGGCGGCTCCACCGGCTGCCTCGACTGGGGCGGCCCCGGAGAACAGGCCGACGTCCGGGCCGCGGTGGACTGGGCCGCGAAGCAGCCGTGGTCCACCGGCGCGGTGGGCATGTACGGCAAGTCCTACGACGCCGTCACCGGGCTCATCGGCAACAACCTGGACCAGGACGCGCTCAAGGCCGTCGTCGCCCAGGAACCCTTGTGGGACATGTACCAGTACATCTACTCCAACGGCGTCCCCCGCCCGAACGTGACCGGGACGGCCAACGCGTACAACTCCATCGCCACGATGCCTCCGATGGCGGACGACGACCCGGTCTACCGGGAGAGCGCCCGCTACGAGGAGACGCACCCGGAGTGCCTCACCGAGAACTCGGCCGGATACCGGATATCCGACCAGGACGACGAGCACTGGACCTCCCGCGACCTGGCGAGGATGGCGGAGGGCAGCGACACCCCGCTCTTCGTGACGCAGGGCTTCATCGAGAACAACACCAAGCCCGAGGAGATGCAGGAGTACCTCGACAACCACCGGGGCCCCGAGCGCGGCTGGCTCGGCCAGTGGGACCACGTACGCGGCGGCGACCGCACCGGTGACGGACGCCTGGCCATGGGCCGCGAGGGCTGGTACGAGGAGACCCTCTCCTTCTACGACCAGTACCTCAAGGGCATCAAGCCCTCCGTCCGCCACCCGGCCTACGCCGTGGAGGACAACACCGGCGCCTGGCGCGCCCAGCGCACCTGGCCGGTCACGGAGCGGACGGTCACCGTACCGCTCGGCAACGGCTCCTACGTCGACGACGGCGGCGCCTCGGCCCGCGCCGCGCTGACGGCGGCCGGTGAACCGGTCCCGCAGCCCGTGCAGCCGACCGGCAGGTGGGACATGGAGAACGCGCCCGCCACCGAGCAGCCCGCCCCGCGCGGTCTGGCCCGGGAAGCGGCCAGGCGCCAGCAGGCCGGCGAGGTCACGTCCAGCTTCTTCACCTGGTCCAGGCCGCTGAAGGAGGCCGTGCGCGTCACCGGCACCCCGCGGATCTCCCTGACCGCCGAGGGAGAGGGCAACGTCATGGTCAAGCTGTACGACGTCGCCCCGGACGGCACCGCCGTCATGTTCGACGAGCAGGTCTCGCTGGTGGACGCGGGCCGGCTCACCGTGGACCTGAAGGCGACCGACTGGACGCTCGCGGCCGGGCACGTGCTGGCCGTGGAGATCGGTTCCATCCGCACCGGTTCCTGGCGGGACACCCCGTCCGGCGAGACGATCCAGGTCAGGGGAGCCAAGCTGAGGCTGGCCCTGGACGACCCGTCCGACGACGTCGCCACCCCCGGTGACCGCTCGCCGTTCCTGGACACCTACCTGCGCCAGTACACGGTCACGCTGCCGGCCGGTCCGGCGACGTTCACGGTGGTCCCGGGCGGCCGCCTCTGAACCGGGCCGGTGGCCCCGGGGCATGCGCGCCCCGGGGCCACCGGCCGCGTCACGGGCCGATCGGCATCCGGCGCTTGTGGTCGGTCTGCCGGTAACGGGTGACGATCGTCTCGAAGGCCCGCTCGTCCACCGGCTTGCCCTCCAGGAAGTCGTCGATCTCCTCGTAGGTGACCCCGAGGGCGTCCTCGTCGGCCTTGCCGGGGGCGAGGGACTCCAGGTCCGCCGTCGGGACCTTGTGCACCAGGTCGACGGGCGCGCCCAGCGCGTCCGCGACCGCGCGCACCCGCCGCTTGGTGAGGCCGGTCAGCGGGACGACGTCGGCGGCTCCGTCGCCGAACTTGGTGAAGAACCCGGAGACCGCCTCCGCGGCGTGGTCGGTGCCGACGACCAGGCCGTTGTGCGCGCCGGCCACGGCGTACTGGGCGATCATCCGCTGCCGGGCCTTGATGTTGCCGTGCACGAAGTCCTGGTGATGCGCGTCACGGAAGACCACGTCCGCGGCGATCAGGGCCTCCAGCGCGGCGTCGCTCGCGGGCTTGATGTCCACGGTCAGCACGTGGTCGGCCCGGATGAAGGCGAGCGCCCGCTGCGCGTCGTGCTCGTCGGCCTGGACGCCGTGGGGCAGCCGCATGGCGTAGAAGCGCGCCTCGTGGCCCTGTGCGCGGGCCCGCTCGACGGCGAGCTGGCACAGCCGGCCCGCGGTGGTCGAGTCGACGCCGCCGCTGATGCCGAGCACCAGGCAGCGCAGACCGGTGGAGGTGAGCCGCTCGGCGAGGAAGGCCACACGGCGTTCGATCTCGTGCTGGGCGTCGAAGGTCTCCGCGACTTCCAGTTCCCGGGAGATCTCCCGCTGAAGCGCGATGGTCGCCGGCTCGGTCAAGGTCGCCCCCTGGGCTGCTTCGCTCGTGGTTCGGGAGCCAGCCTACCCAGAGAACTCCGAGGGATTCGGACCGGGCCGTGCGGGCGCGGTTGCCCGCACGGCCCGGCCGGCGGATCAGGTCAGCGGCTCCACGCGGATGTCGCGGAACCGGACCTTGTTCCCGTGGTCCTGCAACCGGATCGCCCCGGCGGCCGGCGTCTCGGCCCGGCCGGCGGCGGTGGGTCCGTCCAGGGCGACGTCGTCGTGGACCTTCTCGCCGTTCCAGACCACCGTCACCCGGGCGTCGGCGGTCTTGCGGCCGTCGGCGTCGAAACGGGCCGCGCGGAAGACGATGTCGTACGTCTGCCAGGTCTCCGGCGCGGTCGCCGCGTTGCGGTCGGGCGCCTTCTTCAGGTAGATCGCCCCCGCCTCGTTCGTGGCCGGGGTGGTGTCACCGTAGGAGTCGAGGATCTGCAGCTCGTAGCGGTCCTGGAGGTAGATGCCGCTGTTGCCGCGGTCCTGCCCGGTCACGTCGGGCGGCAGCTGGGGGACGCGGAACTCCACGTGCAGCCTGAAGTCCTGGTAGGCGTCCTTGGTGCGCAGGTCGCCGCAGCACACCTCCATCGACCTCTCGTCCTTCAGGGGCCAGGCCGCGGGCCGTCCGTCGGTGTGCTGCCACTGGTCCTGCGAGGCGGCGGTGCCGTCGAAGAGGGCGACCGGGGCGCCGTGCGGGTGCACGGTGATCAGGTCGAGGTTGACGTGCCCGGTGTCGCCGGGGTCGTACCGGTAGGAGATCGTGTTGCGTCCGGCGCGCAGGGTCAGGCTTTCGCTCCTGGTGGACCAGGTGTCCCAGTCGCCCGTGGACGGGAGTCTCGTCTGCCGCACCTTCTTCCCGTCGGCGTACAGCGACAGCGACTTGGTGCCCTCGAACGGGTGCGGGCCGTTGGAGTAGCGCAGGCCCACGTCGTAGGTGCCGGTCCTCGGGACGGTCACCTCGAACGTCGTGGCGGACCTGCCCTCGGTGTCGTAGCGGTCCACGAACCCGCTGCCGGAGTAGCCGCCGTGGTCGGTGTCGACGCCGGCGGTGCCGGTCAGGCGCGCCTCCTCGGCCTCGTAGAGGGTGGCGGCGGGGGGCTGCTTGCCGGGCAGCGCGTTGAGCGTGTACCAGGCCTCGGTGCTCCACAGCGTCTCGCCGGACGCCGAGGTGAAGGGGCGGGGCGAGCGCAGGTGCACCACGCGGTCGGGCTCGAGGCCGTCCAGCCGCAGGCGCACGGTGCGGCCGTCGTCCGAGAGGGTCGCCGAGCGCACGGCCAGCTTCTCCTCGGCGATCTTCGGGCCGCCGTAGTCGGCGGTCGGCGTGTAGCGCCACTGCTCGGCCTCGTAGCGGGCGGCGAGTTCCGCGGCGGTCGCGGCGGACACCGGCTGGGTGTACGTCAGGTCGAAGCCGCCGGGCACGGCCCGCATCTTCTGGATGTCGAAGGTGTTGCCGCCGTTCGGCGTCAGCTTCTGCAGGCCGAACCTGAGCTTGCCCTCCTGCCCCCAGTTGCCGTCGGCGCCGAGGCCGCCGGCGTAGATCGCTCCGTCGGGGCCGAGGGTGATGCGGTTGACGCCGGCCTCCAGGCCCTGCGTGTAGCGGAAGACGGCGCCCTGGTACTGGCCCTTCACCTTCTCCAGGTACGCGCGCTGCAGGCCGCCGTAGGTGACGTCACCGATCAGCATCTGGCCCGCGAACCTGCCCTTGGTCAGGTACAGGGGCGTGGAGGGCGAGTTGCCGATCTCGTTCTGCGGCAGCCACAGCACGGGCCGGGTGACGGGGGCGGAGTCGAAGGGGCCGGCGGGCTCCGTGTAGTGGTTGAAGAAGCGGCCCTGCTCGATCTGGACGAGCTTCGAGGCGGGCAGCCAGCCGCCCTGGTTGTCGGTGGCGAACAGGCCGCCGCCGGGACCCCACCCGATGCCGTTCGGCGTCCGCAGTCCGCCCGCGACCGGGCTGATCCGGCCGGTGTCCTTGCTGACCTTGTACGTCGTGCCGCGGCCGGGCGCGGGCTGCGGCGTGGTGGTGGCGCCGCCGTAGTTGATGGCGACGGAGAGGTTCACGTAGAAGTGGCCGTCGCGGTAGAGCAGGCCGAACGCGAACTCGTGGAAGTTGCCCCCGTACGGCCAGGTGGCGACCGTGCGGTACTCGTCGGTCACGTCGTCGCCGTCCCGGTCGACCAGCCGGGTCAGTTCGTGCTTCTGCGAGACGTACAGCGAGCCGTCCACGTACGCGATGCCCATGGGTTCGCGCAGCCCGCCCGCCACCTTCTCGACGGTGACCTTGTCGCGGCTGGTCGCGCCGGTGACGTTGCCGAGGACGTACACCTCCCCGGCGACCTTCTCGCTGCCGCCCCAGGTGCTGATCGCCAGACGTCCGCCGGGCAGCCACGCCATGCCGGTGACCTGCGGCTCGAAGCCGTCGGGGCGCAGGTCGGTGAGGGTGAGGTCGGGACGTACGGAGGTGAGGGGCAGACCGTCGCCGGGGGTGTCGCGCCCGGCCTCGCACTCCTTGCGGCCCGGCGCCGTCACCCGGACGACACCGGCGTCGGTGCTCAGTGCCTCGCGGGGCACGACGGTGAAGGCGTCCTCGCCCGGCGGTTTCCAGGCGAGCTGGAGCCGCTGCCCGCCGCCCCGCTCGAAGTGGTCGATGCGCAACGGGTGCGCGCCGGCGGTGAGATGGACCGTGCCGTCCTTCGGCTCCGCGCCGTGCAGCCCGTCGTGGTCGATCACCGTGGTGCCGTCGAGGCTGAGCCGTGAGCCGTCGTCGCTGGTCAGGCGGAACACGTACGAGCCCTCGCGGGGAGCGGTCAGATAACCGGACGCCTCCGTGACGAAGTCGTCCTCGAAGCCCCCGAAGTCGGCGGCGCTGCTCCAGTCGACCGTCGGCATCAGCTTGTCGACGTTGGGGGTCTGGCCGGGTTTGAGGGTGCACAGCTTGCTCAGCGGTGTCTGGACGTCGAACACGCGCAGGGTGACCCCGGGTTCCTGCGGGGGGAGGTCCGCCCGGGTCGCGGCGGAGGCCGGGGCCGCCCAGGCGCCGCCGCCGAGGGCGATCGCCGACGTCAGCCAGAGGGTGAGGTGTCTTCGGGCACGTGCGAACAGGCGTTGCTGCATTGGCCCTCCATGGTGGGGACCGGACCGTGCCGGAAATCGCTCCGGTCTGAAGCGGTACGACTGCCGTTCCGCCGCCACCGTAGGAGACTTCCGCTTGACATGTCCATACTTTGTCATCGGTGTGTTCAAAGGCGGTGCCCGCACCGGTCCGCCCCGACGACAGGTGGCCGCCGCATCCGCCGCGGCGGCCACCCCGTCCGTACGCGCGCCGCGTCAGCGGCGGTCGGCGGGCCGTTCGCCCGGCGGCCAGCCCGTCGGCAGGTCCACCGGCGTGCCGTACACCCGCATCTCCGCGGCGGCCGCGAACGGCTGCCCGTTGAGCGCGTTCAGCGCCGTGAACCGCACGTACGAGGCCCGGACCCGGTCGAAGGAGACGCGCTGCATCTGCGGCACGTCCTTCAGGGTGCCGCGCGCCACGGTGGTCCAGTCGGTGCCGTCCTGCGACACGGCGACCTCGTAGCCGCCGACGCGGCCGTTCTGCCCGCCGCTCTGCCGGGTGAGGTAGCCGAAGCCGTCCACGTCGGCCGCGCCGCCCAGCGTCAGCGTCACCCAGTGCGGGTAGGGCGCGGGGGTCCCGGTGTAGTCGGTGTGCCAGATGGTGCCCGGGTCCCCGTCCAGGACGTTGGCCACGGGCCCCTCACCGGCGCCGGAGGAGCGGTTCTCGGAGTCGGCGGTGGCCGTCATCGAACCGGGGGAGAGCAGCGGTTCGGTGGTGACCGAGGCCCTGGCCTGCGCGGAGACGGTCTTGGTGGCCCCGCCGTGGGCGTAGGTGGCGGTGGCCTGCCAGACCGGGGCGGTGCCGGCCGCGTCGGCCGGCGCCGTCAGCAGCCACGTGGTGCTCACGCTCGCGCCCGGCTCGACGGTCCCGAACAGGTTGCCGTCCTTCTTCTTCACATAGGCCTTCCAGCCCTCGGGCAGCCCGCGCAGGGACATGCCGACGTTCACGGCGTCGGCCTGCTCGTTGTTGGTGAACGTCGTGACGAACTCGCCCGGCACCCCCGGGCTCAGCTCCGCCCCGGCGGGCACGCCGACGTTCGCGCAGGCGGCCCCGGACTCCGTCGCGCCCAGGTCGGTCACGGTGAAGTCGTCGATCACCAGGTCCGTGCCGCGCGCCCCGCCGAGCTTTCGCAGCCCGACCCAGGTCTCCCCGCAGCCCGCGACGATCTCCTGGGACCAGGTCGTCGTCTCCAGGGCGGGTTCCAGGACGTCACGGGTGATGTCGCGGGAGCCGGTCCTGCCGTTCTCGACCCGGTCGGCGCCCTTCACCCAGGCCCACTGGCCCTCGATGTTGGTCTGGTAGGAGAACGACACCCGGTACTTGTGGCCCTCCGTGAACGGCACCGTCGCGGGCGTCGTGCGGTACACCAGGCCGGTGTTCTCCGCGTGGGACTTCAGCGAGTGCCGCCCGGCGAGCACGTCGTCGACCGCCTTGCCCTTCAGCGTGCCGCTGTCGTACGGGGAGTACGTGTTCTTCCACTTCTTCTGGCTGTAGGGCTCGTGCAGGTCGCTGATGCTGGTGCGCGGGTCGGTGACCCCGCCGGCGTCGCCCTTCACGAACGGGCCCCAGCCGGGCTGGTTGCCCTCGAAGTCGTCATGGGCGACGACGGTGCCGTCCTCGCCGCGGGGCAGCGGCGAGGTGGTGTCCGCCATGACGCGTACGTCGTCCAGCACGACCGCCGCCTCGCCCGCGCCGGCCCCCAGCTCCACGGTGACGTTGCCGCCGCGCGGTGCCGTGAACGCGACGGAGGCCCGCTGCGCGTAGGTGTCCCGCTTCTCGTCGGACGCCATCGTGTTCCGCGCCGGGGTGAGGTCGAAGGTGTTCTCGGCCCGGCCGTCGGCGCCGCGCACCCGCAGCGTCGTGTCGCGTCGTGCGCCGGGGCCGATCTCGACGTCGGCGCTGAGGGTGTACCGCCGGCCCGGTTCGAGGCCGGACACCCGCTGCGAGACGGCCGAGGCCCCGGCGCCCAGGCGGACGACGTTGTCGCCGTTGCCGGCCCGCACGATCCCGGCGTCGCCCCGCGGGTTCCACGCGTCGAGCCCGCCGCCGTTGAAGCCGGGGTCGGTCAGCCCGCTGAACTCGCCGTAGCGGGCGTCCCTGTGCGGTGCCCTGCCGCCGTTCGGGACGAGCACGTAGGGCTGCCCCTTCTCGGCGGTCAGCGTGACCTTCCCGCCCTCGGCCTTCACCCGGGCCTTGTGCACCCGTCCCTGGTCGGTGAGTTCGTAGAGGGTGAAGTTCTTGTTCCGCGCGAACTGGTCGGTCAGCGTGAACGTGTGCGTGCCGCCGGACGCGCTGAAGAAGTACATCTTGGCGGCCCTGCTCGGCGAGGACGTCCCGCCGTCCTTCGGGGAGCCGCCCCACGGCAGCAGATAGGTGTCGCCGTCGAGGACGACCGTGTCGTCCATGGAGATCTGCCGCCTGCCGTCCACGGACTCCACCCGCACACCGTCGGTGAGCGTCGCCGACTTGCCGCGGTCCCAGTCCAGCAGCCGGTAGTGCTGGAGGAACTTGGTGGGCAGGTTGTCGGTCCAGATGTTGCGGTAGAAGGCGTTCCAGTCGTCGTGGCCGGTCCAGCCCTCGAACTCGACGACGCTGGCGCCGCCGAGCAGCGGGTCGACGTTCCATACGTCGCGGTCGGAGTTGGCGATGAACCGGACGATGTCGGAGTTGATGCCCTTGTTGGTGACCCCGCCGTAGTTCTTGTCGGCGGCCCAGTGCGCCCACACCGAGGAGTCCTCGAACTTGTACGACCACTCGGTGGCGACCTCGAAGCCCATCTTGCGCAGCTCGGCGGCCAGTCCGTCGGCCAGCCAGCCGCTGGAGTAGTAGGCGTCGATGTAGACGGTCCTGATCTGCGGGGCCTCCTTGCGCAGTTGCGCGAACCGGTCCAGTACGGCGCCGGTGCCGAGGTCCTTGCGCTGGTCGATGTGGTAGGCCTGGTTGAGCCAGTCCCACCCGTTCGGCTGCCCCGCGACCAGCTCCTGGCTGAAGTTCTTCGCCTGCGCGTACGCCTCGGTGGCGTTGACGTGCACGGCGAAGTCCGCGTTGTAGCCGGCGCCCGCCCGGGTGAGGCGGTTCAGGTCCTTCAGCCCGCCCGCGCGGACGTTCTCGTTGCCGCCGTAGTCGGGGTGCGCCGAGTCGTGTCCCTCGCTCGCGTAGCCCTTCTCCAGCACCCACTGCCCGAGGTCGTCGGTGGCCATGGAGATGCGCTTGGTGTTGTCCAGCGTCTTCAGGAACGGATTCGTGGCCTGGCTCGCGAAGTTGAACGGGATCCGCTGCACCACGCGCTCGGGCACCCGGTCCGCGCCCAGCGGGCGCCGCATGTGTTCCCGGTGGGCGATGGCGCCGTCCTGCCAGTCGACCGTGCCGTCGCGGTTGGCGTCGGCGGCGAGCACCACGGTGGCCCGCGGCAGCTCGTAGGTGGCCACACGGGGGTCGGTCGCGCCCCGGGGCGCGTAGGTGAAGGTGCCGGGCGACAGCTCGGCGCGGCGTCCGCCGCCGGTGTCGGTGATCCGGGACAGCAGCCGCGTGTTCCCGTTGGTGTTGTCGTTCTGCGGCGCGTCCTCCGTCGCGTTGGTGACGATGCCCGCGGACAGGCTCGCGTTGCCGACGAACCCGTACGGCGTGCCGACGGGCGCCTTGTCCGGCGCGGTGTCGCCGGTGATGGCGAGGAAGCGGTCGGCGGTCGTCGTCGAGTCCGTGGAGATCTTCGTCCGGGCGAGGCCGGCGCCCGGCTCGGAGGAGTCGACGGAGACGAGGGAGTGACCGGGGATCGAGAGGGTCCGCACCGACGGGGCCGCCGCGCCGGAGATCTTCTCCACCGCGAAGACGACGGTCGTCTCGTCGGTAACTGTAAGGCTAGAGGTGAGGGTGAGACTTGGCAGGTCCGCGAAGACGGAGGTGTACGTCGCCTTGCCGTCCTGAGCCGTCATGGTGGTCGTCGCGCGGTGCGGGGTGCCGTTGATCGTGAAGGTGTCCAGGACGGACGCCTGCCCGCCGAGGGTGCGTGCGCCCAGCCGGTAGGAGATGACCTGCGGGAACTCCTTCGCCACCGTGACGGTCAGCCCGCCCCGGCTCAGCTCCACCGGCGTCGCCGCCGGCGCGGGGGCGGACACGGCCGCGGGGGGTGCGGCGCCGGCGGGCACCGCGGCGGCCGACACCATGCCCAGACACAGGCCCAGAGCCGCGGCCACGGTGCGCGGACGCGGGCCGCGTCTGCTCCCGGGCGGGCGGGGCGACGGGGACGTCATGTTTTCCACCTGGTACTTCCTCCTCGGATCGGGTGAGGCACGGAGACGGGCGGTGCGGTGTGACGGTGGCGGGGGGCTTCCTGCGGCACGGGGGGCGGGCCGGGGACGGGGGGTTCCCGCGTACGGGGGCGGGCCGGGTCAGAAGGTCTCGACGTACTCCTCCGCCGGTCCCAGCTCGGGCTCCTCGCGCAGCTCCACCCGCTCACCGAGCCGTTCGAGCTCCAGCACGGTGACGGTGTTGCCGCCCGGCACCAGCAGCGGCGCGGGGACGTAGAGCGTGCGCTGCGGGCCGGTCTCCCAGTACCGGCCGAGCAGCGTGCCGTTGACCCACACGAAGCCCTTGGCGAACCCCGGGAACGCGAGGAAGGTGTCGGCGGGTCCGGGCACGGTGAACCGGGCCGTGGCGAACCCGGCCGTGCCCCGCGGCGCGGCGGCCGACACGGCACGGGCGAGGTCCTTCGGGGTCCAGGTGTCGAGCGGCAGCCGGTGCATGGCCCAGCCGTGCACGAGCCGCCGGCCGACCGAGACACCCCCGAGGATGCCCTTGTGCCCGCCCAGCAGCGGCCCGTAGTTGACGCGCCCCAGGTTCTCCACCAGCAGCTCCAGCCGGACCCGCCGGCCCCGTCCGGGCACGTCGAGCGAGGCGGTCTCGCGGTCGAGTACGCCGAGGGGAGCACCGTCGACGAAGACCTGGGCGCGGTCGTGGAGCCCGCTGACCGTGAGGGTCTGGGAGCCCGAGGGCAGCAGCGGCTCGGCCCGGTAGAGGACGAGCCCCGACGCCTGCTCCAGCTCCTCGAAGCTCAGCGGGCACGGGGCGGCCACCGGCTCGGAGACGGCGCGCAGCGCGTCGAGCAGCCCCGCGGCGGCGGTGACCGGCACCGTACGGGCGGGCAGCAGCTCCGGATCGGGCGGCAGCGGACCGTCCGGCACCGGGGCGACGGACCGCAGCCGCTCCCGGAACGCGTGGAACTTCGGTGTCAGCGCGCCGTGTTCGGCGATGGGCGCGTCCGAGTCGTAGCTCGTCACCGTCGGCTGGATCGCGTCACCGTCGTGATTGGCGCCGGCCCACAGGCCGAAGTTGGTGCCGCCGTGCGCCATGTAGAGGCTGACCGAGCCGTCGGCGTCGAGGATGTCGCCGAGGGTCCGCGTCGCGCTCTCCACGGACCGGACGTGGTGCTTCTCGCCCCAGTGGTCGAACCAGCCGTTCCAGAACTCGGCGCACACGAACGGCTCGTCGCTGCGGCGCGCCCGCAGCAGCCCGGCCGCCTCGCGGGCGTGCGAGCCGAACGTCGCCGCCGCGAGGTGCCCCGGCAGGCCGCCGCCGTCCTGCATCGGCTCGGTGGGGCCGTCGGCCGTGTAGAGCAGCTCGGTGATCCCGCGTTCCGCGAGGGCGTCCCGCACCCGGCGCACGTAGTCCCGGTCGTCGCCGTAACTGCCGTACTCGTTCTCGATCTGCACGGCGACCACCGGACCGCCCCGGCCCGCCTGGAGAGCGGCGATGCGCGGGACCAGCTCGTCGAACCAGCGCTCCACCTCCGCGAGGTAGGGCGGGTGGGAGCAGCGCAGGCGCATCCCCGGCCGCCCGGTCAGCCACACGGGCAGCCCCCCGTTGTCCCACTCGGCGCAGATGTACGGGCCGGGCCGCACGATCACGTCCAGGCCGGTCTCCCGGGCGGTGAGCAGGAAGCGTTCGAGGTCCTGTGCACCGCTGAAGCGGTAGTGGCCCGGCCGGGGCTCGTGGAAGTTCCACGGGACGTAGGTGTCCACGGTGTTGAGCCCCATCGCCGCGAGCCGCCGCAGCCGGTCCGCCCACTGGCCCGGGTGGACGCGGAAGTAGTGCAGCGACCCCGCCAGGACGCGGTGCGGGCGTCCGGCGCGCAGCAGTGCGCCGTGCGGGTGGGTGAGGACGGGCCCCGGCACGGACGTGACGCGCGGGGCGGGGCCGCCGGGCCCGTCACCCGCCCGGCCGTGCGGCGTCCGGTCGTTTCTCGGACCCGATGTTATCGATGACACGCTGCTCTCCCTCTCGGCGCAGTCCGGAGCGCTGGCGGGAACTATGGCAGAGGATGTTATCGATGCCAATGGGTTCGGGTGGATAGACTCGGGCCGGACCGCGTCACCACGGCGGTACCTGCGACGACGCGGCGGACGCCGCCGTTCTTCTGGAGAAGCGGACGATGGCAGCGCGAACACCGGGCTCCGGCGACGGGCTCACGAGGAAGCGGGCGGCGGGCGCCGGCGTCGCACGGCAGCCCGGCATGACCGATGTGGCCCGGCTCGCCGGGGTGTCCGCGCAGACGGTCTCCCGGACGCTGGCGGGTCATCCGAACGTGCAGGCCAAGACCCGGGCCAAGGTGCTCGCCGCGGTCGAGCAGCTCGGCTACCGCAAGAACAACGCGGCACGCGTGCTGTCCTCCGGGCGCAGCCGGACCCTCGGCGTCGTGACGCTGCAGACCAACTTCTACTCGCGCACGAACCTGACCTTCGGCATCGAGACGGCGGCGCGGCGGGCCGGTTACTCGGTCAGCACCGCGACCACCGCCTCGCTGGACACGGCCGCCATCGAGGAGGCCCTGTCCCGTCTGTCGGAGCAGGGCGTCGAGGGCGTCGTGCTGTCCGTGCCCCTGGTCCACGTCAGCCCGCGCATCGAGCAGCTCACCCGGGCGGTGCCGACCGTCACCGTCGACGGATCACGGACCCCGGCGACCGAGGTCGTCGCCGTCGACCAGGCCCTGGCGGCGCGGCTGGCGACACGGCATCTGATCGAGCTGGGGCACGAGAGCGTGTGGCACGTCGCCGGGCCGCAGGAATGGCTCGACGCCGCCAGCCGGCGCACCGGCTGGCGCGAGACCCTCGGGGCCGCGGGCCTGACCGTGCCACCGGTGCTGGAGGGCGACTGGACGCCCGCGTCCGGCTACCGCAACGGGCTGATCCTGGGCAAGATCCCCGACGCCACCGCGGTGTTCGTGGCCAGCGACGAGATGGCTTTCGGCGTGATCCGCGCCCTGCACGAACTCGGCAGGAGGGTGCCCGAGGACATCTCCGTCGTCGGCGTGGACGACATCGCGCTGGCCGAGTACTGCTCGCCGTCGCTGACCACGGTCGCCCAGCCGTTCGCGCAGATGGGCGCGCTGGCGGTCGCGCACCTCCTCCGGCACATCGAGGATCCGCAGGCCGCTCCCGAACCGGCCCGGGTGGAACCCGCGTTGATCGTGCGCGCCAGCACGGCACCGCCCCCCGGCCGGGGTTCGCGGGGCGACGGACCGTCCGCGTAGCGGAACCGGGGGCGGACGACGAGGTGGCCGGCCCGGACGGATCCGGGCCGGCCACCGAGGTCGCTCCATGCCGTCGGCCGGCGGCGCCCCGAGGGGGCGCCGGTCAGTCGACGGCCATCTCGCCCAGCTCGGACCAGTCGTCCTGGCCGACCGTCGCGTTCACGATGCGCGGGGTCTCGGCCAGGTAGCGGGGGAGCTTCTCCTGCGCCGCCCGGAAGTGCGCCGACCGGACGTGCGCGGCGCCCGCCTCGTCGTCGCGGAACGCCTCGACGAGGACGTATTCCGAGGGGTCGTCCACGCTGCGGGACCAGTCGAACCAGAGGCAGCCGGGTTCCTCCCGGGTGGCCCGGGTGAAGTCGCCGGAGATCTCCGGCCACTGGTCCGCGTGCTCCGCGAGCACCCGGAATTTCGCCGTGATGAAGATCATGGGTTTCTCTTTCCGCGGTCGTTCGTCGTGTTCGGGTGGTGATTCCGTCATTGTTCCGTGGCCCCGCGCCCCGGGCGTCATCGGCTGACGTCCGCGGGTCGCCGGCACACCGTCGTCACGGCGCCGCCGGGGCCCCGGTCTGCCGGTCGACGGCTATGTCCAGCAGGCCGGCGACGGTGGTGAGGGCCGGGCCGAGCGGCAGCGCGACCCGGGTGAGCGCGTGCGGGTCGCCCCGGGTCGGGTCCCGGTTGACGATCAGCACCGGCTTTCCGGCCCCGGCCGCCTGGCGGACGAACCGGAGACCGGACATCACCGTCAGGGAGGAGCCGAGCACCAGCAGCGAGGCGGCCCGGCGGACCAGCTCACGGCAGTGCTCGACCCGTGCGGCCGGCACGGCCTCGCCGAAGAACACCACGTCCGGCTTGAGGACGCCGCCGCAGACCACGCAGGGCACCACGCGGAAGTCCCCGACCTGCTCGTCGGTGAGGTCGGCGTCGCCGTCCGGGTTGATGCCGGCGGCCACCGGCCGGAATCCCGGGTTGGCCTCCTCCAGCCGTCGGGCGAGTTCGCGGCGCGCGCTGACGGCGCCGCACGAGAGGCAGACCACTCGGCCCAGGCTGCCGTGCAGTTCCACCACGTCCTCGGTGCCCGCGGCCTGGTGCAGACCGTCGACGTTCTGCGTGATCACGCCGCTGAGCAGCCCGTGCCGTCCGAACGCGGCCACGGCCCGGTGCCCGGCGTTCGGAAGGGCGCGGCCGAAGGTGCGCCAGCCGAGGTGGCTGCGCGCCCAGTAGCGGCGCCGCGCCCGGGCGTCGGCGGTGAACTCCTGGTACGTCATCGGCGTGTGCCGGCTCAGGCTGCCGCCCTCGCCCCGGTAGTCGGGGATGCCCGACTCCGTGGAGATGCCCGCACCGCTGAGCACCAGCACCCCGCCGGTGCGCAGCGCGTCGGCGACCGGGCCGGGATCGGCGGTACCGGGCGGCAGGTCCTCGGTGGGCGTCCAGCTGAGGGTGGGGCGCATGCGCATGCCGTCAGGGTACGGAACGGGGCGCCGCCGCTGTCACGGCGCGTCCGCCGCGCTCGGCTGCCGGGGGAGGGCCGGCCGTGCCGCCGACGGCGGTGGGCGCTAGGCCCCGGCGGGCCGTGTCCGTGCCGTCGGCTCGCCGCGGGGTGGGCCGGCTCGGCCCCGGTGCCCGCCGGAGGGGCCTTCGGTGCGGCACCGGGCGGCGGGCCGCCACGCCCGGCGGCGTCCCGGCTCCGCTCCGGGCGCGTCCCGCGCCCCCGCCCGCCCCTGGCCGCCTCACACCGCGCCGGCCGGGCCCTTCGCCGGCTCGGACTCACCCGTCAGCGAGAGGAGGTGGGCGACCGACGCCCGTACGTCCGCGGCGGGCCCCGTGCTGCCTTCGGCGCCCGGCGCCGAACGCAGGACGGTGTCCTGTTCGAGGACGTACCAGCCGGTGTACCCCTCGGCCTCCAGCAGGCCGACGATCGCGGCGATGTCCACGTCCCCGGCCCCCAGCGGCACGTACATCCCCTCGGCGACGGCCGCCGTGTACGTCGTCGTGCCCGCCCGCACCCGGTCGGCGAGGTCCAGGCGTACGTCCTTCAGGTGCACGTGGGCGACGCGGCCGGGCCACCGGGCGGCCACGGCGACGGGGTCCGCGCCGCCGACGAGCAGGTGCCCGGTGTCCAGGCACAGGCCGATGCCCGAGCCGTCGAGGACGCGCCGCGTCTCCTCGCCGGACTCGATCATCGTCCCGACGTGGGGGTGGAGGGCCGCCACGAGGCCGGCGTCCGCCGCCAGGCGCGCGATCCGGTCCAGGTTGGCCAGCAGGACCGACCAGCCGGCGGCGTCGAGCGCCGGGCGGTCGTCGTAGCCGTCGGTTCCGGTCGCCGCCGCGACGACGACGGTGCGGGCGCCGGCGGCCAGCAGGCCCGCGATCGCCGCCTCGACCTCGGGGAGCGGGTCGTGACCGGGCTCGTGCAGCACGACCGGCACGAACTGGCCCACGGCCCGCAGCCCGTACGAGGCCAGCGTCGCCGCCTTGTCCGCCGGGGCGTCGGGCAGGAAACCGTCGGGCCCGAACTCCGTGGCCACGAGGCCGGCCTCGCGCATCTGGCGCAGCACCAGGTCCGGGGCGAGCTGGTGCCCCCAGCCGGGAACCTCGCAGACCCCCCAGGAGATCGGCGCTC
This sequence comes from Streptomyces sp. NPDC018947, assembly GCF_044390505.1. NCBI lineage: Bacteria > Bacillati > Actinomycetota > Actinomycetes > Kitasatosporales > Streptomycetaceae > Streptomyces > Streptomyces sp. NPDC018947. Next base: position 521,715 of record NZ_JBIRZD010000002.1, on the reverse strand, counting down.
CCGCGATGCGCCGGGCGACGGGTGCGCTGCTCACGGCCTGCCTCCCTCGGCGACGTGTACGGCGTGGGCCGACCTGATCGGCATATCAAGCCCCTTCCCTGCTCGTCGTCGTGCACCGGACCGGTGCCGCGCCCGCGTGATCGAGCCTGCCCGGCGCCGGACACCCTGTCAACCTGTTGTCCTGACAATCCCGCGCCCGGCAGCGTGCGGCCCGGCGGGGGCTGTCAGTGCGCGGAGACGGTCATCTCGAACGAGTACCGCGAGGCCCGGTAGACATGGGTGCCGTACTCCACCGGTGTGCCCCCGGCGTCGTAGGCGGTGCGTTTCATGGTCAGCAGGGTGGCGCCGCGGGTCTCGTCGAGCAGGGTGGCCTCGGCGGCCGTGGCGCGCCGGGCGCCGATGGTCTGCTCGGCGGTGCTCAGCGTGACACCGGACCGGCGCAGCAGTTGGTACAGGCCGCCGTCGGTCAGCGCCTCGAGGGCCGGCTCGACCAGGCCCTCGGGCAGCACGTTGTGCAGGAGCGCGATCGGCTGGTCGTCGGCGAACCGCAGCCGCTCGATCCTCAGCACCGGCGTCCCCTCCTCCAGCCGGAGCGCCGCGGCGCTCTCCCCCTCGGCAGGGACGGTCTCCACGGACAGCACCTGCGTGCGGGGCCGGCGTCCGTCGCGCTCCAGGTCCTCGAAGAGGCTGGTGAACTCGACGTGCCGTCGTACGCGATGGGTGACGACCTGTGTGCCCACCCCGCGCTTGCGGGCCAGCAGCCCCTTGTTCACCAGGTGCTGCATGGCCTGCCGCATCGTCGGACGGGACAGGCCGAACTGATCGGCCATCGCGATCTCGTTGTCCAGCCGGGTACCGGGAGGCAGTTCCCCGGACTCGATGAGGTCCTGCAACTGCTGGGCGAACTGGAAATAGAGGGGGACCGGGCTGCTCCGGTCGATGGTGATCTTCTTGGCCAGCGGCTCCATGGCACCCTCCCCGCGGACTGTTGCCGACGTGCGCAAGTATGCCTCATTTGGACCTGATCTCCATACGTCCTTACATACGGACAAAATGGGATCCCGGCCGTCGTGGCGGCGTGCGGCACCCGTGAAAATCCTGTGGATGCGGTGTCGGTGGGGCCCCTTATGCTGCACCGGACGATCACGCGGACCAGGGGAGGGCGCGGCATGTTCGGCAGGCTGTTCGGCGGGGGAGCGCGGAGACCGGAGGCCGGTCCGCACGCCCTGCCCGCGGCTCGGCGGCGCGGGAACGGGACGTACGCACTGCGCGCACTCGGCGACCGGCGGGTGCTCGCGCTGGTGGAAGCGGCCGACGCCGGGGACTGGGAGGCGGTCAAGGCGGCCGCGGCCCCCTTCGACCTCGGCCGCGACCACGCGGTCCTCGTCGAACTCGCCGAACTGGACGGTGTGCAGGACTGGATCGGCCGCGCCGTCGAGGAGGAGAAGGAGCACCGGGCGACGGCCCTGCTCATCTCCGGTGCCCGGCACGTGAGCTGGGGCTGGGAGGCGCGCACCACCGCCCGTGCCGTGCACGTCACCCAGGAGCAGTGGCGGGTCTTCCACGAGCGTCTCGGCATCGCCGAGGAACAGCTCCTGCTGGCCGCCGAACTGCGGCCGGACTGGATCACTCCCTGGCGCCGCCTGCTCACCTCCGCCCGCGGCATGTCGCTGGACCACGCCGTGAAGGAGACCCGGCTCGACGCCGCCCTGCGCCGCGACCCGCTGGACCTGGAGAGTCACGTCGAGTGGGTGCACCAACTGCAGCCCCGCTGGGGAGGCGAGCCCGGTCAGGCCCTCCGGTTCGCCCGCGACGCGCTCGCCCGCGCCCCCGAGGGGCACCGCCTCGGCTGCGTGATCGCCCAGGCCCACATCGAGGAGTGGGTGGAATCGGGCGGCAAGGGCCACCTGGACGACCCCGCCGTGCAGGCCGAGTTGAGGGAGGCGGCCCGCCACAGCATCCTCCACCCCGCCCACGAGCGGCAGCCGGGCTGGCAGAAGGACTTCAACACCTTCGCCATGGCCCTGTCCCTGTCCCGTGAGCGCTTCGTGGCCCCGCGCGTCTACCACGAACTGGACGGCGCCTGCACCACCTGGCCCTGGACGTACCTGGGGCAGCCCGAGAGGGCGTACGCCCGCTTCCGGCGCCGTGCCTGAGCCCCGCCACCGCCCGTCACCCCTCCGACACCCCCGGACCGACCCATGACACCGCCCGACGCCACGGCCAAAGCCGACCGCACCTTCCAGGTGGACCTGCGCGGCCTCGTCGACCTCCTCTCCCACCATCTCTACTCCAGCCCCCGCGTCTATCTGCGCGAACTCCTGCAGAACGCCGTGGACGCGCTCACCGCCCGGCACGGCCTCGAACCGGCCGCACCCGCGGGCGCCTTCGGCATCCGTCTGTACGCCGACGGCTCGGCCGTGCGCGTCGAGGACGACGGCGTCGGCCTCACCGAGGCCGACGTGCACTCCTTCCTCGCCACCATCGGCCGCAGCAGCAAGCGCGCGGACCGGATCGCGGAGCAACGCGGCGACTTCATCGGCCAGTTCGGCATCGGCCTGCTCTCCTGTTTCCTCGTCGCCGACGAGATCCACGTGCTGAGCCGCTCCGCCCGGGTTCCCGGCGCACCCGCAGTCGAGTGGCGCGGACGGGGCGACGGCAGCTACACCGTCCGCACCCTGCCCGCCTCCGCCCGCCCCGGGCCCGGCACCACCGTCACCCTGACCCCGCGCGCCGACGCCGGCGAATGGACCCGGCCCGCGCAGGTCCACGCGCTGGCCCGGCACTTCGGCTCCCTGCTGCGCCACCCCGTGACCTTCGAGGACGCCACCGGATCCCCCGTCCCCGTCAACCCCGAGCCCGCGCCCTGGGCCCGCACCCAGCCCACACCCGGTGCCAGGGCCCGCGAGCTGTCCGCGTACGGCGAGGAGGTCTTCGGGTTCACCCCGCTGGCCACCATCGAACTGGACCTGCCCGCCGTGGGCCTGAAGGGCATCGCGTGCGTCCTGCCCGAGGCGGTGCCCGCCGGACGCCGCCACGGCCACCGCGTGCACGTCAAGGGCATGCTGCTGTCCGAACAGGCCGAGGAGATCCTGCCCGAGTGGGCGTTCTTCGTCCGCTGCGTCGTCGACGCCGAGAGCCTGCGCCCCACCGCGTCCCGCGAGTCGCTGTACGAGGACGACACCCTCGCCGCCGTCCGCGACGCCCTCGCCGAACGGCTGCGTGACTGGATCTCCCGGGCCGCCGCCAGCGACCCCGACCTGCTCGCCCGCTTCCTGCACGCCCACCACCTGGCCGTGAAGTCGCTCGCCGTGCACGACGACGAGATCCTGCGGATGCTGCTGCCCTGGCTGCCGTTCGAGACCACCGACGGGCGTTGCACCCTCGACGAGTTCGCCCGCGGCCACCGCACCGTGCTGGTGACGTCCAGCGTGGAGGAGTTCCGCCAGATCGCCGCCATCGCGTCCGCCGCCGGGCTCGGCGTCGTCAACGGCGGCTACACCTACGACCGCGACCTGGTCCACCGGCTGCCCGAGATCCGGCCCGAGGTCAGCGTCGCCGACCTCGACCCGGCCACCCTCACCGCCCACCTCGACCCCGTCGACCGGGAGACGGAACTGGCCGCCGCGGCCTATCTCGCCCTCGCCCGCGACGCGCTCGCCGTCTTCGACTGCGACGTCGCGCTGCGCACCTTCCAGCCCGCCTCCGCCCCCGCCCTCCTCGTCGACAGCCGCGACGCCCGGCACGAACGCACCCGCTCCCAGCTCGCCCGTGAGCAGGAGGGCGGCGTGTGGGGCGACATCCTCGGCGCCCTGCGCCAGGAGGCGCCGCGGGCCCAGCTCGTCCTCAACCAGCTCAACCCGCTGGTCCGCACCGCCGTCGCCATCGACGAACCCGAACTCGCCCGCACCAGCGCCGAAGCCCTCTACGGACAGGCCGCGCTGCTGTCGCGGCGCCCCCTCAGACCCGCCGAGTCGAGCCTGATCAACCGCTCCTTCCTCGACCTCCTCGCCCACGCCCTGCGCAAGGACCGCTGACGATGCCGACCGCACCCCAGACCACCGACGAGCTGTACCAGGCGCTCGAGGAGAACGACCGGCGCCCCTACGGCCGCACCCGCACCGTGACCGCCGAGGAACTCGTCGACGCAGCCGAGCGGTTCGGCGAACCCGTGCCCCTCGTCGATGCCCTCCTCGAACTGCAGGAGGCGTACACCTACGGTTCCGAGCCCCGTAAGTCGCCCGTCGTCTTCGCCCGGCTGCTCACCCTCTTCGACGAGCGGCCCGACGTCTTCGACGAGCGCATGCGCCACATGCTCTTCTGGCGGTTCAAGTGGGTGGCGAACGCCCTGCGCGCCCTGCCCGAGGTTCCCCTGCCCGCCGTGCGCCAGTGGCTGACGGAGATGCGCGACCGCTACGAGAAGGCCGGCCTGGACCTGCAGCCCTACTACGGGCAGGCGTACCAGCTCGCCGCCCACACGGGCGAGGACACCGCCCTCGCCTACGAGCTGTGGGCGGGCCGCACCCGCACCCCGCTCAGCGACTGCGAGGCCTGCGAGATCTGCGAACGCGCCCGCTACCACCTGGGCCGCGGCGACGACGAGCGGGCCCTGCGCGAGTGGGAGCCCGTCCTGGCGGGGAAGGAGTCCTGCCAGGAGGAGCCCGCCCGCTCCGTCTCGTACGCGCTGCTGCCCCTGGTGCGCACCGGCCGCACCGAACGGGCCCGCGAACTGCACCTCGCCGGGTACCGCGGCTGCCGCCGCAACCCCTCGATGGCCGGCGAGGTGGGCCGCCACCTCGAGTTCTGCGCGCTCACCGGCAACGAGGCCCGCGGTCTGGAACTGCTCGCCGAGAACCGCGGCCTGTTCGGCGAGGTCGACTCGCCGCAGGACCTGCTCGACTTCCTCACCGGCGTCGAGGTCCTGCTCCAGCGGGTCGAACTCCTCGGCCACGGCGACCTGCCCGCCGCCGGACCCGCGGGCCGCGCCTGGACCGTGGCCGCTCTGCGCGCCGAGGCGCGGCGCCGCGCCGACGACCTCGCCGCCCGCTTCGACGCCCGCAACGGCACCACCGCCCACACCGACCTCCGCGGGGCCCGCCTCGACCGCGCCCCGCTCCTCGACTCGCTGGAGCTGACCCTCCGCGCCCGGGCCCTCGACGACCTCGCGCCGGCCGCCCCGGTGGCGGCGCCCGCCGCCCCCGCGCCCGCCACCGCCGCCGAGTCCCTGCCCGAACTCGTCGCGCGGGCACGGGAGGCCGACGAGGAGGGCCACCCGGACGCCGAGGACCTCTGGGCCCGGCTGCGCACCCTCGTCACCGCCCCCGGCCACACCCACCCCGACGACCCCGCCGTCGGTCCGCCGGACCGGCTGCGCGCGGACCTGCTGAACGACGAGGCGGCCCGGGCGGGCGAGCGGGACGCCCACCGGGAGGCCGCGGCCCTCCACGAGGAGGCCGCCGCCCTCTACGACGCCGCCGGGGAGCCGGGCCACGCGGCCCTCTCGCGCGCCCGCGCCCTGCTCGCCACCGCCCGGCTCGCCGGAGAGGGATCCGGTGAGGGTTCCCGCGCCGCCGAGGCGACGACCGCCGCGCTGACCGCCGCGCACGCCTCGCTCGTCCGCCTGCACGAGGAGACACCCGGCCTCACCCCGTCCCAGGAGGCCCGCCTGCTGCGGCTGCGGGCGACGGCGCTCGGCCTGCGGATGCAGACGTCCGGCAGCGAGGAGCACGTCGCGCCCGTCCTCGCCGAGGTCGACCGGCTGGAGGCGTTCGCCACCCGGCACGGCATCGGCGCGCAGATCGCGGGCGCCCTGCTGCTGCGCGCCACCACCCGCGCCATGACCGGCGACCTGCCCGGCGCGCTCACCGAGACCGACCGCCTCCTCGGCCGGCTGAGGGAGCACGGCCCGGCCTGGCACCTGCCCCGCGCGCTGGCACTGCGCGGCCGGCTCCTGCTCGGCCGCGACGACGCCGAGGCCGCGCACACGGCCCTGGCGGAGGGACTGCGGCTGGCCGCCACCTGGCCGCCCCACGCCGTCGACGCCGCCCGCCTGCACACCGCCACGGCCGAGGCCTGCATGCACCTGGGCCGCCCCGAGGAGGCCCTCGGGCACCTGACGCGCTCGGCGGAGCTGGACCTGCGCCGCGGCAGCCGCCTCGACGCGTTCTGCACCTACAGCGACGCGGCCGGCCTCAGCCTCGACCTCGGCCGCGTCGAGGACTGCATCGCCCTGCTCGACTCCCTCCTGGCCGAACCCGGCGTCTCCGCCGGAGAGCCCGACGAACGGCTCGTCGCCCAACTCCGCCTCACCCGCGCCCGCGCCCTGCACGCGGGCGAGGACATCAAGGCCGCCACGGCGGAGTTCGTCGCCCTCGCCGCCGAGTCGGCCCGCTGGGGCGACGACCCGGGCAGCCACGCCATGATCGCCGCGGAGACGGCGGTGCTCCTCGCCGAGTCGGGCGAGTTCGGCCGGGCCCGCGAGGCGGCGGACCAGGCACTGGCCGCCCACGCCCGCTCCCCGCGCTACGAGCAGCTCAGCGACTGCCTGCGCGAACTCGCCCGTCTCCAGGCCCGGCGGGAGGGCCCCGACGGTCTCGCCGACGCCCTCGCCTTCCTCGCCGACGCCGGCCGGATCGCCGACGAGGCCCGCGCCGCCGCGTACGAGGCCCACGGCCGGTCCCTGGACACGGCGCTGGCCTATGAGCACGGCAGGGTCCGCGCCTACGCCGGTGCGTACGAGGAGTCCCTCGCCGCCCTGGAGGAGGCACTCGCCCTGCTCGGTGAGCCGGGACCGGAACAGGGCAGCGCCGAGGAGTGGGCCGAGTGCGTCCGTCTCGCGGGCGCCGTGGAGGGCATCTACCTGGAACGCACCGCGCCCGCCCTCGCCCGCCTCGACGCGGCCGTCTCCCGGCTGACCGCCCTGGGACACACGGAGGAGGCCGGATCCCTGACCTCCCTGGTGGCCCGGCTGCGCGAGGAGTGACCCCGCGGACGGTGGCCGGCCTCTTCCCGGGTGCGGGCCGGGGCGGTCACCCGACGTGCGCCCGCCCCGCCACCGGGCCGGTCACCGGTCGCCGGCCGGGGCGGGCTGGAACGCGATCGCGATCACGTCGTCGCCCAGGGCGGGTGTCCAGCGGACGAGGTCGTCCCTGACGAAGGTGATCAGTTCGGTGGGGGAGACCGGCCGCGCCCCGCTGTTGCAGTGGCTCTGGAGCCGGTCGCGCAGCGGGTAGAAGGCGCCGGTGCCGTCGCGCGCCTCGGTCACGCCGTCGGAGTAGGCGACCAGGATGTCCCCGGGGTCCAGCCCGAGGGTCGTGACGCGCGGTGCGTCGAGCAGCAGATCGGCCATGCCCAGCGGCAGGCTGTGCTCGGTCTCCACGACCGAGGTCGTGTCGCGCCGGATGACCAGCAGGGGCTGATGGCCGCGGTCGAGGATCCGTACGCTGCTCGCGTCCGGGGAGAACTCCAGCAGGACGGCGGTGGTGAACAGCTCGTCCGTCAGCGACTGCGCGGGAGCGGCGGCGACCTTGTCGCCGAGCGGCTCCAGCGGGGGATGGTCGCGGTCCATCTGCAGGGCCACGTCGATCCGGTCCGCCACCTGGGTGAGCGACGGATGGATCAGTGCCGCCTCCTGGAAGCTCGAGATCACCGTGGCCACGGTCTGCGTCGCGGCGACGCCCTTGCCCTTGACGTCCCCGATGATCACGCGGATGCCGAACGGTGTGTCGCGGACGCTGTAGAGGTCCCCGCCGATGAGCGCCTCGTCGTCGGCGGCCCGGTAGAAGCCGGCCATCCGTAACGGGCCGATCCTCGCGGGCAGGGGGCGCAGCAGGGCCAGTTGCACGGCCTCGGCGACGGCCTGCACGTGGCGGAAGCGGCTCTCGGACCGCCGGCGCACGATGCACAGGGCCATGGACAGCAGCGTCACGGAGGCCAGCACGATCAGCGACGTGATCGTCTGGGGGCCGATGTAGTCCTCGATCTCGTTGGCGAGGGCGAGCAGGACGCACCCGGCGGCGCCGGTGGCCGCGACACCGATCGGAGGGTAGGTGAACAGGGCGAGGACCACCGAGGCCGACAGCAGCGGCCCGAAGGAGTAACGCGACGGCGTCGCGTGGTCGAGCGCCAGCGTCAGCAGGATCAGGGCGGGCGGCACCCAGCGCAGCCAGCGCGGCGGCCACGGATGCTCCTCGGCCCATCGCCTGTGCTCCACAGCGGCCCGCCCGGCACCCACAGCCGTCACTCCCTTCCCGCCGAGCGCCCCCGGTCCGGGACCCTCCGGCGAGCATCATGCACGAGCGGACGCGCCCCGGACGGCACCAACCCACGGCGCGGCGGTCACGGGTACTCCGGGCCCGTCACCGGGACCGGAGAGTGCCGCCGCCGTCCGGTGTCCCCGGGAGGCGGGGCCGTGCGGGCCGCCTCACACGCGGGCCCGTGCCAGCAGGCGCAGCCCGCCGGTCAGTTCGCGCATGCAGCGCACCATGAGCTCGGCCGGGGAGGCCGCCTCGCCGTCCTCGGCGTCCGCCAGGGCCCAGGTCTCCAGCGCCACGCGGATCGCGTCGGTCGCGGCCGCGGCGACCAGGCGTACCTCCAGCGGATCGGCCTCCGGTCCCGCCAGGCGTGTGAGGATCGGCAGGAGCCGCTCCTCCGACTCCTGGTTCACCCGGTACCAGACGGCCCGCAGCGCGGCATCGTTGCGGGCCGCCCGCAGCAGCCCGCGGGTCCAGCGCAGTCCCTCGTCCTCCCGCGCCGCGCCCGGAAGCCTCAGGGAGGCGACCGCGGCGGCCTCCAGCGCCTGGGCGAGCGGCGTCCGCGTGCCGCTGTCGGCGAGCAGCGCCCGCCAGTGGTCACCGCCGGACGACAGCAGCGGTCCGACCGCGTCCTGCTTGCTGCGGAAGTACCGGTAGAAGGTGCGCAGCGCCACACCCGCCCGGTCCGCGATCTCCTCCGCCGTCGTGCCGTCGGGTCCCTTCTCGGTGAACAGCTCGGCCGCGGCCCGGGCGATGTCGAGCTGGGTCGCCGCCTTGCGACGCTCGGTCAGGGAGGGCGGGGCGGAGCGGGACGGCCGGGACTCAGTCATGGGCAAATCGTACGCGGCCGCCCTTTGGTCAGGCACGTTGCGCCTCGATGTCAAAACGTGCCACCCAGGCGTACAGTGGACAGGCCGCGGCGGTGCCGCGGCACCGCACACCCAGTAGGGAGAACACCGTGAACCGCTTCGAAGGACGTCGCGCACTGATCACCGGCGGCGGCTCGGGCATCGGTCAGGCCACCGTGCTGCGCATCCTGGCCGAGGGAGGCCGGGTGGTGGCCGCGGACGTGAGCGAGAGGGGGCTCGAGGACACGCGCGCCAAGGCGGGCGCCGACGCCGGGCGGCTGACCACGCTGACCGTCGACATCTCCGACGAGACGTCCGTACGCGAGGGCGTCGCCTCCGCCCTCGCCACCCTCGGCGGCCTGGACGTCCTGGTCAACGCGGCCGGCATCCTGCGCTCCTCGCACACCCACACCACGTCCCTCGCCGACTTCACCCGCGTGATCTCGGTGAACCTGACCGGCACCTTCCTGATGATCCGCGAGGCGATACCGGCGCTCCTGGAGGGCGACGCCCCGGCCGTCGTCAACTTCAGCTCGACCTCGGCGATGTTCGCTCACCCGTACATGGCGGCCTACGCGGCCAGCAAGGGCGGCATCCAGTCCATGACCCACGCGCTGGCGGCCGAGTACAGCAAGCAGGGCATCCGGTTCACCTCCGTGCAGCCCGGCTCCATCTCCTCCGGCATGACCGACGGGTCCGGCCAGAGCAAGCAGAGCCAGGGCCCCGGCCTGCCCGAGGACACCGACTGGAGCCTGTACGCCAAGCTGGCCCCCGCGCTCGGCGAGGGGTTCGCCGGACCGGAGGCCGTGGCCGGTGTCGTCGCCATGCTGGCCTCCGAGGACGGCAAGTTCATCACCGGCACCGAGGTCCGCATCGACGGCGGTACCCACTACTGAGCGGACCCCACCGCCCAGGGACCCGGTGACCCCCGCCCTCCCGCGACACCCGCGAGCCGCCGGCACCGTTCGGCGGCTTTCGCACGAGGGGAGGGCCGCCGCGCCCCGGGCGGCGGATCAGGCGCGGACCTGTCCCCGTTCGAAGTACTCCACCAGGTCCGCGTCGAGCGGAGCCACACTGCGGGGGGTGCCCCGGTCGCGGAGGGAGTCCGTGGCCCGGACGCCCGCCGCCACCGCCATCCGGGCCGCCACCGGCGAGGTGTCCGTGCGTCCGCCCTGGCGGACGAACCGCAGGAACTCGTCCACCAGCAGCGGATCCGCCCCGCCGTGACCCGCCTCGTCCTCGGCGGCCGGGACCTCGTGCACCTCGTCCGCCTCCGGGCGGTACCCGGAGCGGCGGGTGTTCCACACCTTGACGCAACCACCGGGCCCGTCACCGAAGTTCTCCAGCCGGCCCGCGTCGCCGATGACGGTGTAGTTGCGCCAGTAGTCGGGAGTGAAGTGGCACTGCTGGTAGGCGGCCAGCACACCGTTGTCCAGTCGCATGTTGAGCAGTGAGACGTCCTCCACGTCGATCACGGGGTTCAGCGCCCGCTGGGTGTGCGGCGGCCAGTGGCCGTCCCTCGTGTACCAGTCGTCGGCCTTCGGCTCACCGGGCTCGCGGCGGTGCGGATTGCCGCCGTACACCATCAGGTCGCCGAGCGCCTGGACGTCCCGCGCGTAGCCGCCGGCCAGCCAGTGCAGCACGTCGATGTCATGGGCGGCCTTCTGCAGCAGCAGCCCGGTGGTGCAACGCCGTTCCGCGTGCCAGTCCTTGAAGTACCAGTCGCCGCCGTAGCCGACGAAGTGCCGCACCCACACGGTCTTGACCTCGCCGACGGCGCCGCGCCGCACCAGGTCGCGCATCAGCCGCACCACCGGCATGTGACGCATGTTGTGGCCGATGTACAGCCGGGTCCCGGTCTCGTACGCCGTACGCAGGATGGTGTCGCAGCGTTCGACGCTGATGTCGAGCGGTTTCTCGACGAAGACGGGCCTGCCCGCGCGCAGCGCCTCGCAGGCCAGGTCGGCGTGGGTGTGGTCGGGGGTGAGGACCAGCACCGCGTCGATGCCGGGGTCCCCGATCACCTCGCGGTGGTCGGGGGTCGTGCGTGCCCCGGGGAAGGCCGCGGCCGCCTCCGCGCGGGCCCGGGGATCCGGGTCCGCCAGTGCGGTGACGCGGGCGCCGGAGCCGGGCCGGTGGGCGGTGCGGGCCAGCGAGCCGCGCAGCCCGTAGCCGAGCACGCCGATGCGGAGGTCGGTCATGGGTCTTCCTTCGTTCGGCGGGCCGGTCAGGAGTGGACGAGGACCTGGGAGAGGGCCACCCGTCCGCTGCCGGACACCGCGATCCTCACGGTGCGGGTCGTGCTGTCCAGGTCCAGCACGGTCGGGCGCAGCGCCTTCCCGTCGACGTGGACCGTCTTGTCGTCCGTGACGACGTCGAACCCCGCGGTGGTCATCGAGGCGTTGTTCCAGATCTCGACGCGCCGGACCCGGTGGGTGTCGCCGAGGTCCACCTGCCACCAGGCGCCCGGCCCGGACAGGGTGCGGGTGTCCGTGGTGGTGTCGCCGTCCAGGGCCAGCTCCGCGCCGCCGGTCCCGTCGGTCGAGGACTGGGTGGCCGTCCCCGCGCGGGCCAGGTCGGTGCGCAGCAGCTCGACCGGTCCGCCGTGGGCGCCGGCCCGGGCGGCGACGGCGATCGCCTCGGCCGGCAGCCGGTCGAGGCCGGTGAGGTTGTCCGTCATGGTCGAGCCCCGCCCCGCCGGCTCGGGCGCGGCGGTGTCCGTCCAGTTGTACCGGGCCGTGTTCTCGATGCCGTAGTCCGCCCAGTTGGACACCCACTTGTAGCCGACGCGGGTGATGACGTTCTTCTCGACGAGGATGTGCGAGGACTGCTCGTCGAGGTAGACGCCGTTGCCGTCGCGCTCGGTGTTGCCGAACGCGGAGCGGTTGACGTAGTTCCCCGAGACGACCGTGCCCGGCTGTGCCCCCTGCGTGTAGATCGCGCCGCCGTCGTGCTGTCCGTACGCGACCTCCATCACGTCGGTGATCCGGTTGGCCGTCACCCTGTTGTCGCGCAGGACGGAGACCTGTGCCTCGGGCTGGTTCCAGCCCCAGCCGACGGAGATCCCGGAGTAGGGGAGGTGACTGAGGGTGTTGTGCTCGACGGCGAGTTCCGCCTCGTAGCCCGCCCAGATGCCCACGGAGTCGGTGTACTCCACGCCGGTGCGGCTGATCGTGTTGTACGCGACCGTGTTCCGCTCACCCGCGAGCGCCTGCCCGGGCATCGGCTCGGTGTCCCCGACGTAGACCGCGCCCGACGAGAGGTCGCTGAAGGACGACCGGGTCAGGGAGCTGTCCTTCGTGCCGGCCTCCAGGACCGCCCCGGCGCCGCCGAGCCGGCTGAACCGGGCCCCGTCGACCCGGACGCGCTGCCCGCCGCGCACGGTCAGGGCGGCCGCCGGCTTGGTGTAGTGGCGGCCCGCTTGGTCGACGGGACCGGTGGCACCGGTCAGGGTGAGGCCGGCCTGGGTGCCCGCGTAGCCCTCGTCGGTGTCCGGCCGGCGGTAGGCGGCGTACGCGAAGCCGATGCCGCTGACGGTGAGGTCGTGGGCGCCGTCGAGGACGAGGAGTTGCTCCGTGTGCGGGGTGACGGCCGTGGCGCCGCGCATGTCCTCGCCCCGGCGCGGCAGGTAGGTGAGGGTGCGCTCTCCGGAGTCCCACACGAACTCGCCCGGTTCGTCCAGGAGTTCGCGGGCGTTCTCGAAGAAGGCGACGCCGCTGTAGCGGGTGGAGTCGACCGTCGTGGAGTCCCAGGCGGGACCGGTACGGCCGGTGCCGCTGGAGGAGTTGGTCCAGCAGGGCTGGGCGAAGGTCATCAGGTCGCCGCTCACGCCGGTGATCCGGCAGTGGTAGTTGCGCCAGCGGATCCGGATGACGGCCTCGGCGTCGGTGGGGCGCCGCCACGTCGCGATCCCGGTGGCGTCCGCGCCCGTCATGCCGGCCCCGGTGGCGTCGCACACGGTGGGCGCACAGGCCTCACCGCGGGCGCGGACGGCGCGCCGCCCGTCGACGAAGAGCTGGCGGGGCACGACTCCGGGCGGCACGTCGGCGCTCCAGGTCCCGTCGCCGTTGGGCGCCCAGCCGGTGAGGGTCCGGCCGCCGGACAGGACGGGCCGTGCGCCGGGGGCCGCCGTCCAGGTGACGGTGCGGTCCGGCCCGCCGGAGTCGGCGGCGCCCAGGCGGAGCGGTGCGGTGAGCCGGTACGTGCCGTCCTGGAGCACGACGCGGACGTCGCGGCCGGTGTCGGCGCGGGCCGCGTCCCGGGCGCCCTCCAGGGCGCAGGGACGGGAGGCGGTGCAGGAGGTGCCGGTGCCGTCCGGGGCCGCGTACAGCGTGCGGGGCTGCGGGGCGGCCTCGGCCGCGGGCGCGGTCCACAGGGCGGTCAGGGCGGTCGCGCAGGCGGCCGTCAGCCGCAGGATCCTCGCCGTGGAGTTCACGCGTCCGCCCTCCAGTCCGGGTGGCCGGGCATGGGCGGATTGACGGCACCGAACAGCCAGTCGCGCAGGAAGCCGTCGAGGGAACGGTCACCGGTGACGTCCACGGCGTGGCCGATGAAGTCGTTGCTGGAGACGTTGCGGTCCTTGAACCGCTCGGGCCAGATCCGCATCACGCGGTCGAACGCGCGGTCGCCGATCCGCCGGCGCAGCGCGTACAGGACGAGCGCGCCCCCGTCGTAGATGTTGGTGCCGCCGAGGGCCCTGGGTAGTCCGGGCGGGCCGTCCTTGGCGCGGACGGCGTCGAGCCTGCCGTAGGTCGCCTTCATCTTGTCGGTGAGGACCGACCAGCCGCGTTCCTCGCCGTAGAGGGCGGCGTAGTAGACGGCGGGGCCCTCGTTGAGCCACGCCTGCTGCCAGTCGGCGGGGGTGACCAAGTCGCCGAACCACTGGTGGACCAGCTCGTGGACCATGGTGGTCTCGTACGTGGGGCGGCCGGTCGCGTTCGGTCTGAACCAGTTGGTGGAGAACAGGGAGAGGGTCTGGTTCTCCAGCGCGTCGGTGTATCCGTCGTAGATGTGGACGCCGTAGACGGAGAACGGGTACCGGCCGAACTTCGCCTCCAGCCAGGCCAGATGGTCGGCGGTGCGGGCGACGACCGGGGCGAACTCGTCCTCCCTGCCCTGCGGGACGACGTGCCGCAGCGGGAGTCCCCGGTGGCTGGTCCCGTAGAGGTAGGTGCCCTTGACGACGGCGATGCCGATGAGTTCGGTCGCCATCCGCTCGCGCAGGCCGAAGTGCCAGACGGTGGAGCCGTCCGGGCCCGGGGTCTTGTGCAGCAACTCGCCGTTGGCGGTGGCGACGAAGCCCTGGGGCGCGCTGATGTGGAAGGTCCAGGTGGCCTTGTCGGAGGGCGTGTCGTTGCAGGGCAGGAAGGTGTCGGCGCGGGAGGACTGCGCCGCGGAGGCGAAGCCGCCGTCGCTGCCGAACCGCCAGCCGGTGAGGCCGAGCCGGGGCGCCTTGCCGTTGCCGTGGTAGCGGACCACGACCGTGAAGGGGCTGCCGTCGTGCAGCGGAACCGCGGGGGTGACGGTGAGTTCCTGACCGCTCCTGCCCGGTGCGATCGTCCACGGGGCGGGGGCGCCGTCCACGGTGACGGAGTCGATGGTGTGGCCGTCGGTGTCCAGGTTGAACGCGGACAGGTCCTGGGTGGCCTTGGCGTCGATCCGCACCGCGGCGGTGAAGTCGTAGGTGACCGGGGTGAAGTCGAAGGTCAGGTCGTAGTGGACGACCTGGTAGCCGCCGTTGCCGAGGGTCGGGAAGAGCGGGTCCCCGACGCCGTCGGAGCCGGGCGCCGGGTCGAAACCATGGGCGTGCGCAAAGGAGGGCGCGGCGAAGACCGGTACGGCCACGGCGGCGGCGAGCACGGCACCGCCATATCTGAGGGCGGAGCGTCGGGTCGTCACTTCTTCTCCTTCTGGACGGCTTCCTCGAACTCGCCCCGGGCCTTCTCCGCGCCCTTGGCGAGATAGTCCTTGACCAACTGGTCGTAGGCCGACATGGGCTTGCGGCCGGCGATGATGTCCTTGAGCCCGTCCTGCTTCAGCGTCAGCAGGCTGCCGCTGCCCCTGGAGTCCCAGGTGGGGGAGGAGTACTGGAGGGTGGGGGACTGCTCCATCATCGGGACCATCGTGCTGAGCGTCGCGTGCACATGGCGCACCCCTTCCTCGGAGTCGGCGCTGTAGACCGCGGGGACGGCGGACGCCATGAACTTCCAGGGGACGGTGACGTCCTGGCTGCCCTGCTCGGTGAGCGCGGGGTTGCCCTTGGCGTCGCGGGTGAAGTCGGTGCCCTCGACGCCGTAGTTGATCAGCGTGTATTCCAGGCTGCCGAACGGCGACGCCGCGAAGTCCGCGAGCGCCAGCACCTGCTCCACCCGTTCGGCCGACGCCTTGCGCACATGCGTGTTCTGCAGCTCGACGTTGTCCATCCAGGCGATGGCGTCCTCGCCGAACGGGACGAAGGGCCTCGGGTCGTACGAGGCGTCGATCGCCTTCATCGCGGCGACGTAGCCGACGCCCGGCGCCAGGTAGGTCGGCAGCCCGTCGTACACGTACGCGCCCTTGCCGTTCTTGAACATGTCCGTGTACTGCGCCTTCTGCGCCCCGGACATCTGGAGCGTGCCCGGGTAGAAGCAGCCCGCCTTGTAGAGCGCCCGGGCCGTCTCGACGGCGTGCCGGTACTCCGGCGTCTCCAGGTCGGCGGTGAACCTGCCGGTCTTCGCGTCGAGCCGCCAGAAGTGGGGCGCCCCGGCCGACATGGCGAGGACGTTGGTGACGCCCGCGATGATCGCGTACTGGTCCTTCGAGGGCCGGGTCAGCTCCTTGCACGCCTCCACGAACCGGTCCAGGCCGGTGATCTGGTCGAGGCTCGTGATGCCGATCTCCTCGAACAGGTCGTGCCGGTAGAACCCGGCGCCGCCGGTGCCGGTGCGGGCGATCGGGATGCCGTAGAGCCTGCCGCCGAAGATCGCGGCCTGCCACGCCGCCTTCGGTATCGCGGCGAGGTTCGGATACTTCGCGACCGCGTCGCCGGCGAGGAACGGGGTGAGGTCGGCGCACTTGGCCCGGAGGAAGGCGGCCTTGTTGTCGACGCCGCCGACCTCGGGGTACATGAAGAGGTCGGGCAGGCTGTCGCTGGCGACCATCGTGGAGAACTTGGTGCCGTAGTCGTCGGCGGGCACCGCGGTGATGTCCACCTTGCCGCCGAGCAGCTTCTCGATCTCCCGCCAGGCGGCGTTGCGGGAACGGCCGGGCGGGGGAGGGGAGAACGTCTCCAGCGTCGCGCTGACCGTGGACGCACCCTTCAGCGGGGCGCCCTTCGTGGCCCGCAGCGGCTTCGCCGGATAGCGGAAGTAGCCCTGCGGGACGCCCGCGGCGGTGCCGGGAAGGTCGGGGGCGAGGCCGATGTCGCGCACCGTGGTGCGGGGCAGCAGCGAGGCGCTCTTGGCCTCGGCCTTGGCCTGGGTGCCGCCGTCGCCGCAGGCGGCGAGCAGGGGAGAGGCGGTCAGCGCGAGACCGGCGCCCGCGCCCAGGCGCAGCAGTGCTCTGCGGTTGAGGGGAGTGGAGCTCGACACGGATATCTCCTTGAGGAAGGTGGGGAAGGGCCGGCGCTGTCCGCGCTCAGCCCTTGATGGCCCCGGTGAGCACGCCCTTGGTGAAGTACCGCTGGAGGAAGGGGTAGACGAGCAGGATCGGCACGACGGCCACCACCAGGACCGCCATCTGCACGGCCTGCTGCGGGGCGAGTGCCTCGCCGGCGGACGCGCTGCTCAGGCTCTGGCCCTGCAGGACGTAGGTGCGCAGCACCATCGGCAGCGGCCACTTGCCGGAGTCGTCGAGGTACAGCAGCGCGTTGAAGAAGGCGTTCCAGTACGTCACGGCGTAGAAGAGGCCGATCACGGCCAGGACGGCCTTGGACAGCGGCAGAACGATCCGGACGAGGACGGTCAGGTCGCCCGCTCCGTCGACCTTCGCCGCGTCGTACAGCTCCTCCGGCAGGTTCATGAAGAAGGAGCGCAGGACGACCAGGTTGAAGGCGCTGACCAGGGTGGGCAGCACCAGCGCGGCGTAGGTGTCGTACAGGCCGAGGCCCTTGACGAGCAGGAAGTTGGGGATGATGCCCGCGTTGAACAGCATGGTGAACAGCGCCGTCATCAGGATGAAGCGGGAGCCGGTGACCTCGCGGCGCGACAGGCCGTAGGCCATGCCGATCGTGGCGAGCAGGCTGGCGAGCGTGCCGACGACGGTGATGCCGACGCTGACCAGCAGCGCCCGGGTCACGACTCCGCCGGTGAAGATGGTGCGGTAGGCGTCGAGCGTCGGGTGGTCGGGCCACAGGACGAGGCCCGTGGAGCGGATGATGTCGGTCTGCGAGGCGAAGCTGGTGCCGATGACGCCGAGCAGCGGATAGGCGACGGCGGCGACCACGACGACGAGGGCCAGGCCCTTGGCCAGCCGGCCGGTGCGGGTCGGTTTCTCCATCCACGGCGGCCGGCCGTCCGGCTTCCTCGGGGCGGGGCGGCCCGCCTTGCGCGGCGGCTGTGCGGGCAGGGAGCCGGGCTGTGTCTTCTCAGCGGTCAGCACCGCGGTACACCCCTTCGTGGCCGAGGCGGTGGGCGAGCTTGTTCGCGCCCAGGACCAGTGCGGTGCCGACGACCGCCTTGACCAGGCCGACGGCGGCGGCGACGCCCCAGTCGTTGTCCTTGATGCCGTGGTAGTAGACGTAGGTGTCCAGCACCTCGCCGGCGTCCGGGCCGACCGCGTCGCGCTGGAGCAGGATCTGCTCGAAGCCGACGGAGAGGATCTGCCCGAGGTTGAGGATGAGCAGCAGGACCAGGACGGGGGCGATGCCCGGCAGGGTGACGTGCCAGAGCCTGCGCCAGGGGCCGGCGCCGTCGATCGCGGCGGCCTCGTACTGCTGTCTGTCGATGTTGAGCAGCGCGGCGAGGATGATGATGGTGCCCCAGCCCGCGTCCTTCCAGGCCACCTGGAGGGTGAGGAGCCAGGGGAAGGCGTCGGGGTCGCTCATCATGTCGTAGCGCGGCAGACCGAGCCCCGCGAGGACGTCCGGCAGCAGGCCGGCGCCGCCCAGGAGCTGCTGGAAGATGGAGACGATGATCACCCAGCCGATGAAGTGCGGCAGGTAGACCACGCTCTGCACGAAGCGTCTGACGCGGTCGCTGGTGATGCTGTTGAGCAGCAGGGCCAGGGCGACGGGGACCGGGAAGAAGAACACCAGTTGGATGAGGGCGATCTCCAGGGTGTTGGACGTCGCGGTCCAGAACGCCGCCTCGCCGAACGCCGCGGTGAAGTTGGAGAAGCCCACCCAGACGCTGTGCATGTACCCGAGGTACGGCTCGTAGTCCTGGAACGCGACGACGTAGCCGAGCAGCGGCACGTAGTGGAAGACGAGGAAGTAGAGCAGTCCGGGCAGTGTGAGCAGCAGCATCACCCGGTCCCGCTTGATCCGTTGCCACAGGGTCCGATCCCTCGGCAGCGGGGGTGCTGATTCAGCCATGGCGCGTCCTGTTCGGCTGGGTGGCGCTTGGTGACCTTCTGCGGCGGCAAGTTAGTAAGCGGTTAACCCCATCGTCAATAGATGAGGAGAAACGACCGGGCGGCTCGCCGCCGTGCCACACGAGTTCAGTGGGACGTACTGGCAAAAACCATGCGTCAGGCCCAGGTTGAGAATCCCCAGGTGCTTGACGGCCGGGGCCGGGGCTCCTTAGCGTGCCGGTCATTCCATAGAACACGATTACTGTCCGGAGGCAGGGTGCGCACCACCGAAGAGGTGCCGGCTCGTTCCGGGGCCGATGGAACGACACCGGCACCCAGGCGGCCGCGCACGGTTCTGGTCATGGATCCCGGACTGCTCGACGTCGTCTTCCCGCCGCCCGTACGGGCCCGGCTGGAGGAGGTCGCCGAGCTCGGCAGCCCGTGCGTCATCGGCGAGTTCGACTCGCCGGAGGCGGTCGCGGCCCTGTCCGCGGCGGAGGTGCTGCTGACCGGCTGGGGGTGTCCGCCCGTCGACGCGGAGCTGCTGGAACGGGCGCCCGCCGTGCGGGCCGTGATCCATGCCGCGGGCACCGTCAAGACGTTCCTGTCCCCGGCCGCGTTCGACCGGGGCATCGTCGTCTCCTCCGCCGCCGCGGCCAACGCCGTGCCCGTCGCCGAGTACACGCTGGCCGCGATCATCATGGGCGCCAAGCGGGTGTTCCCGCTCGCCGGGATGTTCCGTTCCCGGCGCACCCACCGCACCGGCGCGGACCTGGACCGCCAGCACTGGCTCGGCACCCACGGGCTGACCGTCGGGGTCGTCGGCGCCTCGCGCATCGGCCGGCGGGTCGTCGAACTGCTGCGCATCCTCGACGCCGAGGTCCTGCTGTACGACCCCTACGTCACCCACGACGAGGCGCTGCGGCTCGGGGTCACCCCCGCCGACCTGGACACCCTGGTGGCCACCAGCGACGTGGTCACCGTCCACGCCCCCGACACCCCCGAGACCCGCGGCATGATCGACGCCCGCCGGATCGGCCTGATGCGGCCGGGCACCCTGCTCGTCAACACGGCGAGGGGCAGCCTGGTGGACACCGAGGCGCTGACGCCGCACCTGGTCAGCGGGCGGCTGGACGCGGTGCTCGACGTGACGTCCCCCGAGCCGCTGCCCGGGGGGCACCCCCTGTGGGACCTGCCGAACGTGTTCCTCACCCCGCACCTGGCGGGCGCCCAGGGCAACGAGGTGGGGCGCCTCGGCGCGCTCGCCGTCGACGAGCTGGGCCGGTACGCGACAGGCGCCGCCTTCGCCCACCCGGTGCACCGTGAGGACCTGGGGCGGATCGCGTGAGCGCCGGGAGGGGGCAGGCTCTAGGCTCGACGTCACACAACAGCCAGCAGGGGGTGGACCGGATGCGCAGGCAGAGCACGGCAGTGGACGGACAGCGGCGGGCGACGGTCACCGACGTGGCGCGGCTCGCGGGCGTCTCCACGGCGACCGTCTCGCGCGTCCTCAACCGCAACTACCCGGTGGCGCAGGCCACCCGGGAACGTGTCGAGTCCGCGATGCGCGAGCTCGGCTACGTGGTCAACGCCCACGCCCGCGCCCTCGCCGGCGTCTCGGCCCGCACGGTCGGCATCATCGTCAACGAGGTCGTCGACCCCTTCTACGCGTACATCGCCCGCGGAGTGGAGCGGGAGGCGACCCTGGGCGGCAGGCTCTGCCTGGTCTGCTGCACCCAGGGCGACCCGCAGCGCGAGCTGGCCTTCGTCGAGCTGATGCACGAGCGGCGGGCGGACGCGGTCATCGTGGTCGGCGGCAGCATCGCCGACCGCGCCTACACCTCCGAACTGGCCCGCAGGGCACGGGAACTGGACGCCGACGGATCGAAGCTCGTGCTGTGCGGCAGGCCGCCGCTCGGCGAGGACGTCCCGACCGTGTCGGTCGAGTACGACAACGAGGGCGGCGCCTTCGCCGTCACCGACCACCTGCTGATGCAGGGCCACGAGCGCATCCTGTACCTGGGCGGCCCGCCCAGGCTGTCCACCACCCGCGACCGGCTGGCCGGACACCGGCGCGCGCTCGAGCTGCGCGGCGTGGCACCGGACCCGGACCTGATCCACCCGGGCGCGTTCAGCCGCGGCTTCGGCCAGCGGCGCATGGCCGAGCTGCTGAGGAACGGGCCGCGGTTCACCGCCGTGTTCGCCGCCAACGACATGGTCGCCGCCGGTGCCGCCCAGGCGCTGGAGGAGGCGGGGCTCAGGGTGCCGAAGGACGTCTCCCTGGTGGGGTACGACGACATCCCGGTCGCGCAGGAGATGCGGCCCAGGCTGACCACCGTGCACGTGCCGCTGGAGGAGATGGGCCGGCAGGCCGTGCGCCTGGCCGTGCCGGGCGGCGACGAGGACGACTGGCGCGAGCCGACGACCGGCGCGCTGCGGCTCGGCACCCACATCGTGGTACGCGAATCCGTGGCGCCCCGGACCGCGAAGGACGGCCGGGCGTGACCGGTTACCGGGCTTCCCGTGCGTAGCCGACCGCGCCGGCCATAGAAAATCGCAGTAACTTCCCCACCCCTCTTGCGGCTTCGTAGCAACCGCTTACATGCTGTCGCGGAGTTCTTCGCACCGGGTGTGCCGCACGTCCCGCACGCCCTCCGTCCCGCGCCCCTTCACCGCAGGGAGATCTCCGCATGCGTCCTTCGACGTCCTCCTCGTCGCCCTCCCCGTCCCCGGCGCGCCCGGTGGGCCGCCGTGCCGTCCTCGCCTCCGCGGCCGCCACCGGAGCCCTCGCCGCCCTAGGCGTCGCCGCCGGTCCGGCATCCGCGCAGGACCGGCGGCCCCTGGCGAGCGTCCTGGTCACCGCGCGGCCGGGTGCCGAGGCCGAACGGCTCCGCCTCGGACAGGCGTTGCGCGGCAGCGAGTTCACCCCCACTGGGCTGTACGCGCGGCCCGGCTCCGCCCTCACCCTCACCGTCCAGCCGCACGACGACCTCGTCCCCACCCTCTGGATCGGCGCCTGGGACTACTACGGGGAGATCAAGGAACCCCGCCGCCACCCCCTGGCCGCCGGCGCCAACACGGTGACCGACCCCCACGGCGGCCCCGTCTACCTGACGCTCACGGGCGACGGCGAGCGGGCGAGCGTGCTGTTCCGCTCAGGCGCCGTACCGATGCCCGTGTTCACCCTGGGCGAGACCACCGAGGACACCTACCGGCAGCGCCTGGACACCCTGACCGACAGCCCGTACGTCGAGATGCACGCCCCGAACACCATCCTGACCCTCACCCGCGAGGGCGCGCTGCTGTACCGCGACGAGGACCACACCGCGCTCCTGGAGCTCATGGAGACGATCATCGACTCGCACGCACGGATCAGCGGCCTGGACGGCTCACGGCCGGTGCACCGCAGGAAGGCGGGGCCGTACCACTTCACCGAGGTCAGCAAGGTCCCGACCGGTGTCGGCGCCTACGCCACCCACGGCTACAACGGCTTCCCGCGCGCGTACCTGGACCGCGCCACCACCGTCACGGGGCTGCGCACCCGCGGCTGGGGCTTCTACCACGAACTGGGCCACATGCACCAGCAGTTCGCGTACAAGCCCGGCGGCCTCACCGAGGTCACCGTCAACATCTACTCACTGGCCGCCCAGCGCACCCTGGGACAGCCGTCCAACCTGCTGACGGTCGACCCGGCGACGGGCCTGAACCACTTCGAGTCCGCGCTGCGCAAGTTCGGCACGGCCGGGCTGACCTACGAGAAGTCCTTCGGCGCGTACGAGAAGCTCGTCCCCCTGCGCCAGCTCGAGCTGGCGTTCGGCGAGGACTTCTGGCCCCGCCTGCACCGGCTGGTGCGCGAGGAGAACCCGCAGTCCGACTACACGGAGAACGCCAAGCGCTACCGGGCCCTGGCCACCTACTCCAGCCGCGTCGCGGGATACGACCTCACCGGCTTCTTCGTGAACACCTGGGCGTTCCCGATCGACGCGACCGGCCGGGCGGAGCTGGCGGCCCTGCACCTGCCCCAGCCGCCCGTCGACCCCAGCACGCTCACCGACTGACCGGGACGAGAGGACACCCCGTGCGACTCACCAGACGCTCCCTCCTGGCGGCGACCGCGGCGACCGCGGCGACCGGCACCGCCGCCCTGGTCACCGCGGCGGGCCCGGCCCGGGCCGCCGGCGCACCCGGTTACGGCCCGGGGACCGGGACCGCCCCGGCCGCCGGCGCCGCACCCGACGTCCCGGCGCTGCTCGCCCGCGCCGAGGCCCTGCTCACCGGAGGCGCCCCCGACCTCGCCGACCCCGACGTCGCCGCGGCCGTCACGGCACTGGACACCTCGGCCGGGGCGCTCTGGGCGGGCCTGGACCGCGACCCCGCCCGCACCGCCCTGTGGGCCGACCTCGCCCCGCTGACCGACCCGGGCAACTTCGGGCAGAGCTACACCAGGCTCCGCACCCTGGCCACCGCCTGGGCCACCCCCGGCACCTCGCTGGCCGGGGACCCCGCCGTGGCCGACGCGCTCGTGGCCGCGCTGCGCCTCACCCACGACACCGCCTACAACCCGGCCCGGCGCGAGACGGGCAACTGGTGGTTCTGGGAGATCGGAGCGCCCCGCGCCCTGATGGACACCGCCGTCCTGCTGCGCGACCGGCTGCCCGCCGCCGACCTCGCGGACTACCTCGCCGTCGTCGACCGGTTCTGCCCCGACGCGGACCGCCGCACGAACGCCCCCACCCTCGCCGAGACCGGCGCCAACCGCGCCGACAAGGCGGTGATCGTCGCCCTGCGCGGTCTGCTCGGCCAGGACGCCGCCAAGCTCGCGTCGGCCCGCGACGCCCTGTCCGACGTACGCGACTCCGGGCGCAACAGCCTCTTCCGGTACGTCACTTCGGGCGACGGCTTCTACGAGGACGGCTCGTTCGTGCAGCACGGCACGGTCGCCTACACCGGCACCTACGGCGTGGTCCTCCTCGGCGGCATCGCCCACCTGCTCGCGCTGCTGGCCGGCTCCCCGTGGCAGGTCGCCGACCCCGATGTCTCCGTGCTGTACGAGGCCGTCGAGCGGAGCTTCTCCCCGGTGCTCTTCGACGGGCTGATGATGGACGCCGTCCGGGGCCGTGCCGTCTCCCGGGAACGGGCCGGCGACCACCGCGACGGCGCCGCGGCCGTCGCCGCGATCCTGCTGCTGGCGACCGGGGCGCCGCAGGCGTACGCCGCCCGCTGGCGCGCGGAGGCCAAGGGCTGGCTGACCCGCAACCGCACCACGCCCTTCACCCGGCTCGCGGCCCTTCCCCAGATCGCCCTCGCCAAGGACGTCCTGGACGACGACGGCGTGCCCGCGGGCGAACGGGCGACCGGTCTCCACGTCTTCGCCGACATGGACCGGGTGGTGCACCGCCGCCCGCGCTGGGCGTACTCCCTCTCGCTGTCCTCGAGGCGCGTCGCCGCCTACGAGGCGGGCAACGGGGAGAACCTGCACGGCTGGTACACCGGCGACGGTATGGCCCAGCTCTACGACGCGGCGGACCTGGCGCAGTTCAACGACGGGTTCTGGCCCACCGTCGACCCGTACCGGCTCCCCGGGACGACGGTCGACACCCGGCGGCGCACCGACCTCGGCACGGGCGGCGGCACGTCCACCTACCGCCCGGCCAACACCGTCGCGGGCGGTGCCGTGCTCCACGACCGGTACGGCGCCGTCGCCATGGAACTCGTCGGCGCGCCCGGCAGCACCCTGCGGGCGAGGAAGTCCTGGTTCCTCGTCGACGACGCGGTGATCTCCCTCGGCGCCGGCATCACCGCCACCGACGGCCGCACGGTGGAGACGGTCGTCGAGAACCGCAACCTGGGTCGCGACGGCCTGCCGCGCCTGCTGGTCGACGGCGTCCGGCAACCCGGCGAGCACGGCTGGACACGGCGCTTCGAGCAGGCGGGATGGGCCCACATCGAGGGCGTCGGCGGCTACGTCTTCCCCGGGGCGACCGACCTGCACGCCCTGCGGGAGGAACGCACCGGCGCCTGGCGGGACATCAACACCGGTGCGGACACCGGAGGTTCGGCCACCCCGCTCACCCGGCGCTACCTCACTCTCTGGATCGACCACGGCGTCTCCCCGGCCGGGGCGGCGTACGCCCACGCGCTGCTGCCCGGCGCGTCCGCCACCGCCACCGCCGTCTGGGCCCGCTCCCGCCCGGTGCGCGTCGTCGCCAACGACGCCACCGCGCAGGCCGTGGAGGCCCGCCGGCTCGGACTGACCGCGGCCACCTTCTGGGCCCCCGGCACCGCGGCCGGCATCCACTCCTCGGGACCCGCCTCGGTACTGGTCCTGCGGCGCGACGACCGGATCTCCGTGGCCGTCGCCGACCCCGGCCGCACCCAGAGCACGCTCGGCGTCGAACTGCCGTTCCGCGTGGGCGCGGTGCTCTCGGCGGACGACACGGTCGCGGTCACGCCCGGACGCAGAGGCCGTCTCACCGTCACGGTCGGCGGATCACGCGGACACACCCACCGCGCCGAACTCACCCAGTAGCCCCGTCCCCGAGGAGCAGCACCATGTCCGTCGCCCCGCATCTGCACCTGCCGCCCACCGACCGGGTCCTGTCCCCGCGCACCGGCTGGACGCGCGCCCACTGGGAGGCGGCGGCCGACCGGATGCTGGACGCGATCGTGCCGTACGCGACACCCGGCTTCGCCCAGTACCGGCTGCCGGGCCGCACCAGTTGGTCGGGTGTCGTGTCGGACGGACTCGAAGGCTTCGCCCGGTCCTTCCTGCTCGCGGCCTTCCGGATCGCCGGCGCGGGCGGCGCCGTCGACCCGGCGCTCATCGAGCGGTACGCGGCGGGCCTCGCCGCGGGCACGGACCGCGCCGGGGCGGAGGCCTGGCCCGCGCTGACCGACTGCTCGCAGCAGATGGTCGAGGCGGCGTCCGTCGCGGTGGCCCTGCACGAGACCCGCCCGTGGATCTGGGACCGCCTCGACACCGCCGTCCGGGAACGTGTCGTCGACTGGTTCTCCGGATTCGTGGGCGGACGCACGTGGGACAACAACTGGCGCCTGTTCCAGGTGGTGTCCGAGGAGTTCCTCGCCTCGGTGGGCGCGCCGCACAGCCGCCGGGACATCGAGTCGGGCCTCGACCGGATCGACGACTGGTACCGCGGCGACGGCTGGTACACCGACGGCGACGGCCAGAACTTCGACTACTACAACGGCTGGGCCCTGCACCTGTACCCGATCCTGTGGTCGCGGATCGCGGACGACGACGGGGGCCGGACGGCGGTCCACCGGGAGCGCCTGCACAGGTTCCTGGAGGACTACCCGTACTTCTTCGGCGCGGACGGCGCGCCCGTGCACCAAGGACGCTCGCTCGCGTACCGCTTCGCCGCGCTGGCCCCGGTGTGGGCCGGCGCGCTCGCCGACTGCACCCCGCTCGCCCCCGGGCTGTCGCGCCGCCTCGCCTCGGGCACCCTGCGGCACTTCGTGGAGCGGGGCGTGCCCGACGAGCGCGGGCTGCTGACGCTCGGCTGGTACGACACCTTCCTCCCGGCCACCCAGCCCTACTCCGGCCCCGCCTCCCCGTACTGGGCGAGCAAGGGCTTCCTCGGACTGCTGCTGCCCGCGGACCACCCGGTCTGGACTGCGCGCGAACTGCCCCTGCCCGTCGAGGAGTCCGACACCCGCAGAGCCCTCCCGGCGCCGGGCTGGCTGCTGCACGGCACCCGGCACGACGGGATCGTCCGGCTCGTCAACCACGGCAGCGACCACCAGCCGCCCCCGGCCGAAGGAGCCGACCCGGCCGAAGGCACCGAGGACCCGCACTACGGCCGGCTCGCCTACTCGACCGCCACGGCCCCGCAGACCGCCCCGCACGCGGCGGAGCGGGCCGTCGACAACCACCTGGCGCTCCTGTCGCCGAGCGGCACACCGTCGCGGCGCACCCGGATCCACCGCCTGCGCTGCGAGGACGGGATCGCCGCCTCCTGGTACGCGGCACGCCTCCCGGGCGACGACCACCGCTACCGCGTCGAGACCACCAGCGTGCTGCACGGGCCGTGGGAGATCCGCGTCCACCGCGTCCAGGCGCCGGAAGGAGCGACGGTGCGGGAGGGCGGCCACACGGTGGCCCACGCACACCCCCCGGCCGCCCGCACGGGCCCCGGCTGGGCCCTGACCCGCACGGCCGACGGCCTGAGCAGCGCCGTCGTCGCCCTGCACGGCTGGGACACCACCGCCGACGTGGCCCGGGACCTCGAGGCCAACGCCTTCGGCCCCCACTCCGCGACCCCCCACCTCCACCTCGCCCGCCACCCCGGAGGCACCAGCACCCACGTCACCCTGCTGGCCCTCTCCCGCGACACCCTCCACCCCGAGGCCCTCCGCACGGCGGCCACGATCCGAACGACCCCGCACAGCCCCACGGTGACGCTGCGCTTCCTGGACGGGACGGTGGTCGAGGTGTGAGAGCCGTCACGTCCGGGTGTCACCCCGCTGTCGGGCGTTCCCCGGTCGGTGCCCGGCGCGCCGCCGGAGTGTCCAGGTGGGTCACGACGGTCGTGTGGAAGCGGTGCACGGCGTCGTCGACGCTGCGGATGAAGCCGGTCTCGGCGTTGCCGCGGCCGCTCCCCATGCCCTTGAACAGGGAGAGACGGAACCCGGTGATGCGGGCGCCGTTGTCCTTGGGCAGCAGGTCCGCCGGCTCCGGGCGAAGCCGCTCCAGCGTTCCCCGGGGCCCTCCGGTCTCACTGTCGACCAGGGTTTCGATGTGCAGGTCCGCCGGAGCCTCGGACAGGCGCCGGACAAGCCGCTTGGCCCAGCTCAGGGGATAGCCCTGCCCAGGCGCCGGGATGTCGATGGACGTGCGCAGCTTGCCGGTGCGCAGGTCGGCGCTGACCGTGAGGACTCCGGGTGTGCCGTCGATGCGCAGCTCCGCCTGGAGGCGTCCGTCGAGGCAGAGCTGGTCGGCGAGGCGGTTGCGGCGTTCCTTGGGGTCCGTCCCGCGCTTGGCGCGCTGGACGGGCAGCACCTTCTGCCCGAGTTCGCCCCCCAGCCTCAGGCAGACCTGGCGGATGAGCCGCTCCCAGCTCTCCACCACCTCGAGCGCCCTCGCGTCGCCCTGGCAGAGGGTTTCGTCGTCAATGCCGTTGCGTACGGGGACCCAGGCGGGGCCCATGTTCTGGAAGCCGTGGCAGCCGGAGTTGTCGTGCTGGAGGTAGTGCAGCAGTTCCTGGAGGAGCCAGGCATGCGCCGCGTTCCCCACTCCCTCGTGCCTGATCAGCATCTGCGCCTGGTGGGCGACTTCGGCCCAGGACAGGTGCCACAGGGCCACCTTGTGCTTGCGGCGCTTGTCGATCTTCACATCGACGAGTGGGCTGCCTTCGAGCGCGACGTCGTTCGTCAGTGTGATCACGGCTTCGTACCCACGGCGTGCCGCGATGTCCATATAGGCCTGGACCTGATCGGCCTTGAGAGGGTTGCCGTTTGTCTTCGTCTCGACCAGCGCGGTCCACAACTTGCCGGCCCGCTCCACGCGGATCACGCCGTCAGGGCGCCGCGGACTGTCGCCGTGGGGCAGGGAGACCTCCGTGAACGTCTCCATACGGCCCGCCGGAGCCCCGAACCCGGCGGTGAGCCGCCTGCTGAACTCCGGCACCTGCGCCATCACCGACAGCAGCACCGAGGTGGCGCGCATCTCACGATCCCGGTCGCTCTTGAGTACCGACACCGGGAAGAGCCGCGCCTGCTTCCAGGAGTCGTTCTCCGCGAGGGTCTTCCTGACCGTCTTGGGGAGGGTGACCTTCTTCTTCGCGGTGCGAGGGCGGGCGGCCGTCTTCTTCGGTTCGCCCACCTCGCCGTCCGGCCGTCGGGGAGCGGGCACGGTGACCGGCGTCTCTTCCCGCTCAGGTTCCGCGACCGGTGCCGCGCCTGCGGCGTCCGCCCGCTCGTCGCCTTCGACGCCGCCGAGTGCCCCGTCCGGCTCCGTGACCGCGTCGTCCTCGATGTCGACGCCGAAGTCGGTGGCCAGCCCCGCGAGTCCGGTCTCGTAGCCCTGACCCACGGCACGGAACTTCCAGGCGTCCCCGCGCCGGTACAGCTCGCCGAAGATCATCGCTGTTACGCAGGCGGCGTCATCGACGGCGAACCGCAGGAGGTTCTCGCCGACGCCGTCGGCCAGCGTGATCTTCACGTCCTCCAGTTCACCGAAGCGGGCTCCGTCGTACCTGCTCGCGGCCACGACGATCCGCTCGATGCCGGACGGCACGGCGGTCAGGTCGAAGCTGATCCGGTCCTCGCTGCCGTCCGCCGTCGGTGTCTTGCCCAGAAGCTGTACGCTCCCGTCGGCGGCCACCGGGTGGTTGTAGAAGTAGAAGTCGGCGTCGCTGCGGACCTTGCCGTTCTCGTCCAGGAGAAGCACCGAAACGTCCGCGTCGCCCTCACCGCTGGGGCTGACCCAGCCAAGACTGACGATCACTGAACCGACGTTGTCGCTCAGGTCCGACAGGGCCACGTTCGACCCCTTGATCATTTCCTGCACAAAGCCCCCCAACGGCGCAGCGCGGGCATGCGGAATGCACCGCGCCATCATCCCCTTGCGCGACACGAGACGACGAGTCGCGCGGGGGTAACTGTAATGCGCACAAAGCGTGCGCGTGGAGATCCGGTGAAGTTCGATGCGCGGAAGGTTCACGAGCGGCACGGCCGCCCCCGCTGTACGGGAGGCCCGTGGGGTGGGGTGATCTTTGTGGGTTCTGACAGTACGTCCGTCCGTCAGGGGGCGGGGAGACTCACCGCCGAGGGCACGGTGGCCGGTTCGCGGTCGGCGGGGTCCTGGTGATGACGTAGCGCGCACAGGGGAGAGCGGCACGGTGAGTGGTCAGCAGTACGACGAGATCGGCGAGGCCTACGAGGGGTTCAAGGCGCTGCCGCTGGAGCAGTACGCGGTGGTGCCCAGCTTCCTGGGCATGGTGGGGGACGTGCGCGGAAAGTCGGTCCTCGACCTGGCGTCCGGGACCGGCTTCTACAGCAGGGAGTTCAAGCGGCGCGGCGCCACCGAGGTGCTCGGGATCGACATCTCCGGGGAGATGGTCGCCGTCGCACGGCAGTTGGAGGAGAGCGACCCGCTCGGCATCCGCTACGAGGTGGGCGACGCGGCCGAACTGCGCGCGTTCGAGGAGCGTTTCGACATCGGCCTGGCGGTCCAGCTCCTCAACTACGCGAGCGACATGGCCACCACCGAGCGGATGTGCCGCAACGTGCACCGCGCTCTGAAGCCCGGCGGCGAGTTCTTCCTGCTCAACCAGTCTCCCGACTTCCGCTTCGACGGCCCGCCCCCGGACAGGTACGGGTTCCGCAGCGAGCTGACCGGGGAAGAGGTCGAGACCGGACCCCAGGTGCGGACCACCGCCCTCCTCGACCCGCCGGTCTCGTTCCTCGCCAACCTGCCGCGCCGGGAGGTCTACGAGAAGTGCCTGACCGCCGCCGGGTTCAGCGACCTCACCTGGGTGCCGCTGACCGTGACGGAGGCCGGGGTGCGGCGGTTCGGTGCCGACCACTGGTCGGACTTCCACGCCAACCCGCCGCTGGAGATGCTGCGCTGCCGCGCCTGACCACCCACCGGCACCGCTCGCACCGGACGCCGTGACCCGGCGGCGGGGACGAGGGCCTACGCTGTCGTCCCCGGCCGGAGCCGTCCGGCGGACGGAGGGGCCATGAGCGGGAGCGGACCGGCGATGCCCGCCCGGGACCGGCTGACCGGGACGCCGGCGCGCGAGCTCGTGGCGGCGGCCCCGGGCGAGTGGGACCCCATCCGGTTCGCCGCGTTCGTGGTGAACGGCTGACTACGACAGCGAGCCGCGGTTCCTGCCACCCTCGGCCCCGAGGCCTACGCGCGGGACCTGTGACGGTTCCCGCGCGACGCCGACAAGCGGCCCGCGTGGCTGCGCGAGCGGCTCTCCTGGGCCGTGCTCACGCCCGAGCGGCGGCTGCCGGCCGACCTCGGCCGGGCGGCGCTGTCAGAGCGTGCCCGTGCCGGGCGGCACCCGCCCTCTGTTCCCCGTCACCGAACCGCCCGACTCGGACGCCGTCCTGGTCACCTCGGCCCTGACCGGCGCCCGGGCGCACGTCTCGGCCGACGGCACGGTGCGGCTCCTCGACGCCCGTCCCGCGCCGCAGCCCGAAACGGACCCGAACGGTGATCCGCCCACTGTCGGCCGAAGGAGGGCTCGGCCCCGCGCTCCACGCCCTCGCCATGGGACCGCGTCGGCGGCGAGAACCCGCCCGCGCCCGGAGCGACCTGCCGCAAGCCCAGCGCGGTCACGCAAACCACCGGCGCGGCATGACGGCAGGCCAAAGGAGCTTCGTCGGGGACGCGTTGTCAGTGGTGAGCGCTACGTTCGTGGTCTTGGAACCGCTGTTGCACGACAGGAGTGGACGATGACCGAGAGCAGTGTGCCGCCCGCGCTCAGGGTAGTGCTGACGGACGTCAACGAGCGTGTGGTGGAGGCGTGGCGCGCCGCGTTCGCCGACACACCTGGCATCGAGATCCACCAGGGCTCGATCCTCGACGAGGACGTCGATGCCTGGGTCACCCCCACGAACTCCCGGGGCCGGATGGATGGCGGGGTCGACGCCGTGATCAAGCGGTACCTCGGGTCCGGCATCCAGGTGCGCGTCCAGCGGGCGATCCGCGATCGGTTCGCCGGACCCATGCCGGTGGGCAGCGCGGTCTGCGTGCCGTCGGGCGCGACCGTCCCCCGGTACCTGATATCGACGCCGACGATGGTGCGGTCCTCGCAGAACGTGAGCGCCACGATGAACGTGGCGCTGGCCTGCGCCGCGGCTTTCCAAGCCGTCCACCGGCAGAACCGGACGAAGCCGGGCAGTATCCGGTCCGTGGCGCTGGTCGGGATGGGAGCGCGGACCGGCCAGGTGCCGGCCCGGGTGTGCGCCAATCTGATGTGGACCGGCTACACGCTCTTCCACGACCACTGGTTCGAGGACGACGACGAGCTCCGGTCCACGATCGTCTCCCAGCTCGACGGGATCGAGAACGCGCCGGTCGACCAGCGGGTGCGCATCGTGCCGCCGCCGGCCGTCACGCCCGCGCCGGCCGAAACCGCCGCTGCCGCTCCCTGTGCCGCCCCCTCCTCTCCTTCTGCCAAGACGAGCGAAAGCGGCTCCGTCGTGACCGGATCGACGACCGGCGTCCCGGCTCCGGTCCATCCGCCGCAGCCCCTTCCCGATACGAACGATCCCCTCGCCCTGACCGAGCTCTTCGACGGCGGCGAGGCATGGCTGCCCCTGCTGAAGCCGGTCATCGAGGCGCAGCCGGACGCCGCACGGTTCATCGGGAAGGACCGCAGTCACGAGGTGGTCCCGGTCCGCGAGCTGACGTTCCAGGCGCTCAAGCCGAACCCGCCGCACAAGTGGAAGGTCGTGGTCTTCGGTCAGAACCCGTACCCGCGGCCGGAGAGCGCCACCGGCATAGCCATGTTCGACAACACCTTCAGCGACTGGAAGGACAGTCAGTTCGGCCGGGTCGTCAGCATCCGGTGCCTCATCAAGGCGGCGGCGATGTGGAAGTACGGCATCGCCAAGAAGACCCCGATCGCCGACGTGCGGGCACTGCTCAAGGAGCGGGACACGGTCCAGCCGCCGGAGTGGTTCCAGGCGATGCTGACGCAGGGTGTGCTTTTGCTGAACGCCTCTTTGACCGCGAGCGGCGACGGGGCGATGGGTGCCGACCAGCACACGGCGTTCTGGCGGCCGGTCGCCGAGCGGATCGTCGAGGAGATCCTCAAGGCCAAGCAGGATGCGACCGAGGAGGACCGCGGGGTCGTGTTCGCGTGGTGGGGGGCGCACGCCCGCAGCCTGAAGCGGGCCGTCCTACGGCTTCAGCAGAAGTACCCGGACGTCGAGGTCCGGCATCTCGACCACGTGAATCCGGCGGCCCAGGGTGACATCTTCTGCGAGGGCGACCACTTCGCCCAGGTCAACGACGCTCTGGCCTCGCTGGGCGCCGACCGCATCGACTGGCTGCCCAGCAAGGGGTGGAGCGCGCCGGCGGGCGGCGTGGGCGGTGCCGGCGGGGATGTCTCGGCGCGCATGGGCGCTTTCATCGAGTCGACCATGAACCTGCACCAGCTGTACCTGGAGCGCCTCACCAGCGTCAAGGACGAGGGCCTCGTCCTGCCCGCGATCACCGGTGTCTTCGACACCCCGCTGATGGACTTCCAGGACGCCGTCGCCCCGGTCTCCGCGGTACTGTCCGGGCTCGCCGGGCACATCCGGCGCTCCCGCGACTTCGGCAAGCAGCGTGCGGACCAGGCGGCCGGCGGCGGCCTGTCCGCCGACGCGATCGCCGCAGTTCATCTCTACACGTGTGAGTCAGCCCTCTACCGGGAGCTCAACAGCGTTCTGCGCTCCCCCGACCGCACCAAGGTCACGCCTTACCTGCCGTACCTGCGGCTGCTGTTCTCGGCGGTCTCGGAGCTGCCGGCGTACACGCAGCCGTTGTGGCGCGGGGTGTCGCTGGATCTCCGGGCGCAGTACCCGGTGGGCCGGACGGTGACCTGGTGGGGTGTCTCCTCATGCACCTCCGACCTGAAGGTGGCCAGGGCGTTCCTGGGCAGTCGCGGCAAGCGGACCCTCTTCGAGGTGACGCCTGCCCGGGCCGTCGGGATCAAGAGCTTCTCCGCCTTCACCGGCGAGGAGGAGTACATCCTGACCCCGGGTACCCAGCTCAAGGTGACGGAGGTGAAGAGCTTGTCCCGCGGGCTGTGCACGGTCCGGCTGAGCGAGATCACGGACAGCACGCCCGTGGTGTCCTGAAGCACGTCCCCGTCCCACGGTGGCCCCGGCCGGGATCCGAGCGTTCCTTCCAGTGCGCAGACACCGCCGTGGACCGTGTCGGGTGAGCCGGGGGAACGGCATCGAGCCGCTGCGCCCGGTGAGGTGGGGTTCGCTGCCGCTCACCGCCGGGCCAGCGCCAGGACGCTCAGCCCGAACATCAGGACACCCAGCGGGAGATGGACCGAGGGGACGTGGGCGATGCCGAGCACCACCTGCGCCGAGGCCAGGACGAGGAAGCCGGACGCGTGCAGGACGGGGCGGGACGAACCGCCGCCCGGCTTCCACGCCAGCACCGCCGCGAGCAGGTACAGCATGGACGCCCCGTACATGACGCGGGCCCCGGCACTGTGCAGCGTCTCTCCGTAGGACGAGGTCAGCAGCAGTCCGGCGGAGACCGCTTGCAGGAAGATGGTCAGGGTCTGCAGACCGATCGTGATCCGCAGGAACGAGAAGCGGCGCCGGGTCGTCGCCTGGATGGCCATGTCATGGTCCCCTTTCCCGCCCGTGGGCGGTGGGTCGGTAAGGTCTCACCGGTCCGACGACGCGGGCCCGCGAAAGGTAAGGCGAGGGGCGGCGGGGGCATGGGAGCAGCGGGGGCGGGAACGGACGAGACACCCGGCGAGCGGCGTCAACTGATCAACGTCGCCTACCGGTTGCTCGGGTCCCTGGCCGAGGCGGAGGACGCCGTGCAGGAGGCCTACGCGCGCTGGTACGCGATGCCGCGGAGCCGGCGGCGGGAGATCGTGTCGCCGGGCGCCTGGCTGACGACGGTGACCGGCCGCGTCTGCCTGGACGTGCTCGTCTCGGCGCGGGCCCGCCGCGAACGCTATGTCGGCGCGTGGCTGCCCGAACCGCTGCCCGACCGCGGTGGGGCGGTCCACGGCACCGACCCCGCCGACCTGATGGTCCTGGACGAGTCGGTGACCATGGCCTTCCTCGTCGTCCTGGAGTCGATGACGCCCGCCGAGCGGGTGGCGTTCGTCCTGCACGACGTCTTCCGGTACCCGTTCGCGGAGATCGCCGGCATCCTCGGCCGTACCCCCGCCGCCTGCAAGCAGTTGGCGTCCTCCGCCCGGCGGCGGCCGGGCTCGGCACCCCGTCCGGCCACGGGGCCCGGGCAGGCGGAGGCGGTGCGGCACGTCAAGAGGGCATGGGAGACGAAGGACATCGCGGCGCTCGTCGGCCTCCTCGACCCGGGCGCGGTGATGACCGCCGACGGGGGCGGGCTGGCCGGTGCCGCCCTGCGGCCCGTGGAGGGCGCCTCGCGCATCGCCCAGTACATGATCGCCATCGCGGACAAGGCTCCGGGTCTCGAACTCCTGGAACGGTCGGTCAACGGTGCGCCGGGCCTCGTGGCCCGGCGCGCGGGGGCCGTCATGACCGTGGCGGCGTTCGACGTCGCAGGGGGGCGCGTGACGCGGATCTGGGCCGTCCGGAACCCGGAGAAGCTGAGGCCGTGGACGCGGGACGGCCACGGACCGTTGGGCGCGTACGGGAGCCCGCCGGGGGAGTAGGGACGCGGGGCGGCGTCCGTGGCCCCGTGCGCGTCGGAGCGCCACGTGGTGCCCACCGCTGAGCGCCGAGTGCGGCGAGGGGAGCCGCACGGCGGTGCCGTACCCTGCCGCCAGGGGTGTCCGGCCGGTACGGGGGAGGCGATGTGCTCGCGAGGAGCGCGCGGTTGACGGCGGCCGCCGTGGTTGTGGCCTGCATGACGCTCGTCGGCCCCAGCGCGCCGACCGGGGACATCCTCGTCGGGTCGCTGCCCGTCCAGTCGCCCAGGGAAGCCGTGCCGAACCGGGTCATGACGTGGAACATCTGCAACCCCTGCGACGCGAGCAACGTCGACCGGGCCGCGGAGATCGCGGCCCAGGCGCCCCAGGTCATCGGCCTCCAGGAAGCCTGCGTGCGCGACGTCGAGCGGATCCGGGCCTACCTGAAGGGCCTCTACGGGCTCGACTACCACGTCACGTACGGCACGGTCCTGCACAACAGGGGCCGCTGCGGAGGATGGCCGTGGAGTCCCGGCGGCTTCGGACAGGCGATCCTCTCCGCGGCACCGATGTCGGACCGCGTCACCGCCGAGTACCCCGACGGCGGCTCCGAGGACCGCGGGTACGTCGCCGTCACCACCACCGTGGGCGGCCGGCCGGTCCGCGTCTTCAACACCCACTTCGCGCAACGCCGTCAGGAGGCGATACGGGCGGACCAGGCCGCCGTACTCGCCGCGGAGGTCGCCCGGCACGACCGCGCCGTCGTCCTCGGCGACTTCAACGCCGTACCGGACGCCCCCGAACTGGCCCCCGTGCAGGCGCTCGCCGCGGACGCGGACCCCGGGTGCCGGCCCGCGGCGGCCGGTTCCTGCGAGGCGACCACCGACTGGGCCAGCAAGTTCGACTACGTCTTCCTGCGCGGCATCACCCCGCTCGGGCACCGCGTGCGGCCCACCCCGCTCTCGGACCACCACCTGCTGCGCGCCGACCTGGCCGTGACGCGCTGACCGCGGCCCGCGCCCCGGTCCGCCGCACCGCGCGTCCAGGTTCCGGGACGCGCACCGTGGCGGTGCCCGCGGTGCATAGAATCCCGTCTCATGTCGAAGCCTGACGAGCTGATCGTTGACCTCGCCGCCCTCGTGGAGTCCGGGCGGAGCAGTCAGATGTCCCTCACCGTGGTCGCGGGCGGTGCGGTCATCACCGGCCGCCTGGCCCCCGAAGCCGTGTGGCGGCAGAGGGTGTCCGAAGTACTGACGGCCTCCGACCGGCTGAGCGAGTTCTCCGCCGTCTTCGACGCTCCCTCGAAGAAGGACGGGCCGCCCACCCACCTGCACTTCCACGTCGCCCGGATCCTCCAGGGCACCATGGGCATCCCGGAGACCGGCGGGATGTACCGCGTGGCGATCGAGGACGTCACCGCCTGGACCGTGGGCGACTTCAGCTACTCCGACAACTGACCGCCGCCGCGGCGCCGCCCGAGCGGGGCGGCGCCGCGCTCACGACGCGGGCGTACGGGTGCCTGCCGGGGGCGCCTGCTCCGTCCCCGAACGGTTGCCGGTTACTGATGGGGCATGACCCTCGACCGGCCGATGTACCGAGTGAAGCGACGTCTTCTGGGCAAGCCGCTCACCACCGAGCGCGTCAGCCGGGAGAAACTGGGCAACCGGACGGCGCTCGGCGTGCTCGCCTCCGACTGCATCAGTTCGTCGGCCTACGGTTCCGAGCAGATCCTCCGCGTCCTCGTACCCGCTGTCGGGACCGCCGCCTTCACCCTCGTCCTGCCGGTGACCGGGGCCATCCTCCTGGTCCTGCTGCTCCTGACGCTCTGCTACAGCGACGTCGTCACCCTCTACACCCGCGCCGGCGGCTCCTACGTCGTCGCCCGCGAGAACTTCGGTCCGGACGTGGCGCAGGTCGCCGCCGTGGCCCTGCTCGTCGACTACATCGTCACCGTCGCCGTCCAGGTCTCGGCCGGCACCAACGCGCTGATCTCGCTCGCCCACCTCGCCGGCAACGGTTGGACCGGCCTCGACCACCTCCAGGTGCCGGTCTCCGTCGCGGTGATCGCCCTGCTCGCGTACGGGAACCTGCGCGGAGTGCGCGAGGCGGGCCGGATGTTCGCGCTGCCCGCCTACCTCTTCATGGCCGCCGTCGGACTCGTCCTCCTCGTCGCCGCCGTACGCGGCCTCACGGGCGAACTGCCGCGCGCCGACCTGGAGGCCCCCGGAGTCGTCCCGCTCGGCACGCCGGGCGACGGATGGCTCTACGGCGCCTCCCTCTTCATCGTGCTGCGCTCCTTCGCCAACGGCGGCTCCTCCCTCACCGGGCTGGAGGCGATCTCGAACGGCATCTCCACCTTCCGCAGCCCCCAGGGCCGCAACGCCCGGCGCACCCTCGTCGCCATGAGCTGCGTACTCGCCGTCCTGGTCCTGGGCGTCTCCACGCTCGCGCACTACACCCACGCCGTCCCGTACACCGACGGCACCCCGACCGTCATCGCGCAGGAGGCCCGCCTCGCCTTCGGACAGGGGCCGTGGGGGACGGCCGGACTGGTCTTCGTCCAGCTCGCGACCGCGCTGGTCCTCTACACCGGTGCCAACACCCCCTTCACCGGCTTCCCCTTCCTCGCCAGCTTCGTCGCACAGGACCGCTTCCTGCCGAGGCTCCTGACGCGCCGCGGGCACCGGCTGGCGTTCTCCAACGGCATCATCGCGCTCACCGTCGTGTCGCTGGCCCTGCTGCTCGTCACGGGCGCCAGCGTCGACCGGCTCGTGGCCCTGTACGCGATCGGCGTGTTCACCGCCTTCACCATGGCGGGTGCCGGACTCACCGCGTACCACCTGCGCAGGCAGGAGCCGCTGCGCCGACTGAAGATCACGGTCAACGCGCTCGCGGCGGGCATCTCCGCCGCCGTGGTGCTGATCTTCGCCGTCACCAAGTTCACCGAGGGCGCCTGGCTGGTCGTGGTGGTCTTCCCGCTCGGCGTGTGGGCCCTGGTGCGGATCAACCGCGAGTACCGGCACGAGGCCGCCGCGCTGGAGCGGCTGCCCTCGGGCGCGGACCGGCCCAGGGCGCGCCGCCGCGAGGTGTTCGTCCTCGTCGACACGCTCGACCTGGCCACGCTGAAGGCCCTGCGGTACGCGCACGAGCTGCGGCCGGACCGGATCCGGGCCGTGCACTTCGCCATCGACGAGACCCACGCGCGCCGGCTGTCCGCCGCCTGGGAGTCGACGTCCGCGACGTCCGTGGCGCTGGAGCTGGTGGAATGCCCGGACCGCAGGCTGCGCCACGCCATGCGCGAGCTGGCCGCGCGCACCACGCGCGACGAGGAGACGTCGCTGACGGTGCTCGTGCCCCGGCGGATGTACAGCAACGTGCTCGGCAAACTGCTCCACCGGGGCACCGGCGAGACGATGGCGAGGACGCTGGGCCAACTGCCCCACGTCGCGGTGACGATCCTCCCCTACGACGCCACCCGCGCCCTGCGCAGCCTGGAGGCGGGCGAGGCGCCACGGCTGGACTGACGGCCGCCGAAGTCGCGCTTCCGTCGCCGCCGTCCGCTCAATCGGCCAGCGCACGCCGCAGTACGGCGCCCAGTTCCGCGAGCTGGCGCTGCGAGACCTCGGCGGACATGATCGCCAGAGACCCGTGGAAGGTGCCCGGCCACTGGTGCAGCTCGACGGAGACCCCCGCCCGCAGCAGCCGCAGCGCGTAGGTGATGTCCACGTCGCGGTACGGGCAGTACTCCGCACTGGCGATGAACGCCGGCGGCAGGCCGGACAGATCGGTGGCCCTGGCCGGCGCCGCGTAGGGCGTGGCGGTCGCGGCACCCAGGCAGTGCCGCCAGGCCGCCGCCGCGTGCACGTGTCCACCGCCCAGCGTCTCCACCAGGGCGCCCTTCGTCCACGTCTCCGGCCGGTCGTCCAGTCCGGGCTGGTTGAGCAACTGGAACCGGATCGCGGGCCCCCGCTCGTCACGCGCCCGCAGCGCCGTCGCGGCGGCGAGGGCCCCGCCGGCGCTGTGCCCGCCGACGGCGATCCGCTCCGGGTCGACGCCCAGTTCGGCGGCGTTCCCGGCGGCCCAGACCAGTACGGCGTAGGAGTCGTCGAAGGCGGCCGGGAACGGGTGCTCGGGGGCGAGCCGGTACCCCACCGAGATGACCACCGCCCCGGAGGCGGCCGCGAGCCGGGCGGCCCACGGGTGATCGGTGTCCACGTCACCCATGACCCACGAGCCGCCGTGCATCCAGACGACGGCACCCCGCGCGTCCCGGGGGCGGTAGATCCGCACCGGCACCTCCGGATCGGCGGGCACGGTACGGTCCTCGATCTCCAGGCCCGTGGTGTCCGGCGCCGGCGCCGCCGCGGCCCGTGCCGCGTACATCGCGCGGTCGGCGACCGGATCGGCCAGATCGGTGTACGGGATCAGCGGGAGAAACGCTTCGAGTTCGGGATTCATGCCGGACATCCTCCCGGCCGCGGGTGCCGGCATCATCCGCCGACCGTCGCCGATCCGGGCCGGGTTGCGCGCCGGTCGGCGCCTGCCGGACGCCACCCGGCGGCCCTATGCTCCTCCCATGCAGGCACTGTCCGAACGGCTCTCGGACCTGGACGCGCACGTTCGGGGAGCGATCCGTGTCGTCGCCTTCTACGACACGCTGATGCGCCGGCGGGTCGATCTCCCGGCGCTCGCCCGGTCCTCCGCCGGCCTCGCGGTGTGCGTCGTCGGGATCCGGCTGCACGGCACGGGCAGCGTCACCCGGACCGGACCCGACGGCAGGGAGGCGCCCGGGGAGCCGCGAACCCCCTCCTCCACGGCGCCGATCACCCTGGACGAGGAGGAGATCGGCACGGTCTGGCTGGAACGCCCCGGCCCGCCGAACCCCCTCGACGAGGTGCTCCTCGACCGCCTCGCCATCGCCGCCGCGGCCGTCGTCGAACGGTACGGCCCGGCACGCACCACCATGGCCGACCCCGCCCTGGTCGAACTGGCGATCAGCGCCGGCAGCGACGAGGCGGCCCGGGCCAGGGCACTGCGCCTCCTCGGCTTCCCGGCCGGCCTGCCGGTCCACGTCGTCGCCGTCGACTCCACGCTGCGCCTGGACGAGATCGGCACCCTGATCTGCCCCGCCCGCCCGGTCAAGGCCGCGCCCCTGGCCGACGTCGGCGTCGTGCTGGCCACGGCCGTGGAGCCGACCCGGTTCCCCGACGGTGTACGCGCGGGCATCGGCTCGGACGGGAGCACCGACCGCTCCTGGCAGCAGGCCCGTACCGCCCTGCGCTTCACCACCGCACGCCGGCCGGTCGTCGCATTCCGGGACCTGGGCGCACTGGCACTGCTCGCCCAGGTGCCGGAGGACGTCGTCCGGGCCAACGCGGACGTCGCCGCGCTCACCCGTGTGGCGGGCAGCCCGGAGAACCTGGAGACGCTGGACGCCTACTGCGCGACCGGCTCCCTGCGCCGCGCCGCCGAACGCCTCCACCTGCACCACAGCAGCGTCGCCCGCCGGCTAGACCAGATCGGCAAGACCCTCGGCTTCGCCCTCACCGAGCCCGCCGGACTGCTCCGGGCCCACCTCGCCCTCACCTCCTGGCGGCTGCTCACCGGCCCCGGCCGGCCGCCCACAGGCTGACGGAACCGCAGTCCTCGCGGCCTGGTGGCCATGGACACCCACAACCGATACTTCCGGCCAACCTCCCGTCGTTTTCCCCCTCCGCACAACCGAGTCCCCGGTCCGTTCCTCTCACAGCGCGGGCACAGGAACCACGCCCCTCCGCGGCGGCCCTGCGGCTGTCCTCGCCGACCGGCCGCACGGCCCGCCGCCTGTCTCCTTCTCACAACTCCCGGAGAACGAGGGAACGATGACCAGAACGCGCACCACCCGGCTGCGGCGTCCGCTGCTCGCCGGCACCACGGCCGTCGCGGCGCTGGCCGTGACGGCCGGTCTCGTGGCCGCCACGCCGGAGCCCGCGAAGGCCGCGACCGGGCCCCGACTGAGCCTCATCGCCGCGACGAACTCCATCACGCTCACCTCCTGGAAGGAGGATCCGGGCGTCTACCTCGACCTCGGGACCTACCTCACCGCCGAGGGCACCCCGCTGGAGCTGAAGGTGACCCGCAAGTCCTACAAGGACCCGGTGACCGTCACCCAGACCGTGTACGAAGGCGGCAAGGCCAAGACCAGGACGCTGCCCAAGGGCACCGTGAAGGACTTCTCCGGCCTGCCCGGCTTCGCGCAGATCACGGTCACCGACAAGGCGGGCAGGAAGGTCCTCGGCCGCGCCGAGGACTTCTGCCCCAACAACGCGAGCGGCCGAGTACGCCCCGACGCGCCCGCCACCTCGAAGTATCCGGAGAGCTGCCCCACCAACCCCTTCACCCTCGGCTCGGTGTGGGGCGTGGAGAAGGGCTGGGCCGCCAACACCTACGGAGGTTCCTACTCCCAGCCGGTCAAGCTCGCGGCCGGCACCTACACGGCCAGGATCGGCGTCGCGAAGAAGTACCGCGACCTGTTCGGCATCGCCGACAAGCCGGCCACCGTGAAGGTGACCGTGCAGGAACGTAGCTGGGAGGACGGGGAGGGCCTCTCGGCGTCCCGCTCCGCGCGGACCGCCCCGGCCGGTGAGCACGCCGGGCACGGGGCCGGCCACGAGGCACCGGCCGGGCACGCGGGCCACGGGCCCGGTCACGCCCCGACGCCCGCCCAGGCCGCCGCGCCCGTGACCAGCGGCGCCGGCCCCTCGTACAACGTGGGCCACGGACCGCTGAAGGCGGCACCGCCCGCCCTGCCCTGGGCGCTGAAGAAGGAGCAGGCCCTGCGCTCGGCGCGGGTCGGGGACACCGGCGGCCAGACCGACGGCTCGCGCAGGGCTCCGGCGCTCCAGCCGCTGTCGAAGCGTCCCGCCGGACAGCCCTCCGTCCCCGACGTCCCCAAGCCCGACCTGCGCTCGCTGCCGGCCTACGGCATCGTCGTCAGCGACGGCGAGAAGGACATCCCCGGCAAGGACTACCTGGCCTTCAGCGCCAACGTGTGGAACGCCGGACCCGCACAGCTCGTGGTGGACGGCTTCCGATCGCCCGGCAAGGCCAAGATGGACGCCTACCAGTACTTCTACGACGCCAAGGGCAAGCAGGTCGGCTACACCCCGACCGGCACCATGGAATGGGACCCGCGCCCCGGCCATGTGCACTGGCACTTCACCGACTTCGCCAGCTACCGGCTGCTGAAGGCGGACAAGAAGGTGGCCGTGCGCAGCGGCAAGGAGGCCTTCTGCCTGGCCAACACCGACGCGGTCGACTACACGGTGAAGAACGCCAACTGGCACCCGTTCAACACCGATCTGGCCACCGCCTGCGGCCAGGAGAACTCGATCTCCGTCCGCGAGGTGCTGGACGTCGGATCCGGTGACACCTACACCCAGGACCTGCCGGGCCAGTCCTTCGACATCACCGGCGTCCCCAACGGCACGTACTACATCCAGGTGCTGGCCAACCCGGAGAAGCGGCTGAAGGAGACGGACCTGAACAACAACAGCGCCCTGCGGAAGATCGTGCTCGGCGGCAAGCCGGGCAAGCGGACGGTGACCGTCCCGGCGCACGACCTGGTCGACGCCAACTGACCCGGGTGCCGGGGCCGGCGGCCACGATCGGTGGCCGCCGGCCCTACGCGTGCAGCGCGGCCAGCTCGCCCAGAACCCGGGCCGCCGGCGCCGGGTGGACCAGCCATTTCAGGTGGCTGCCCTCGAGGGTACGGACGTCGTAGGGGTTGTCCGGGGTCAGCTCGTCGCCCTCTCGGATCAGCCGGTCCTGCATGGCGGGCGGCATGCTCGCGTCGTCGGCCAGGCGCACGAACGTCTTCGGCACCCGGCCCCAGGTGTCCGCCCGCGCCCGGTCGTCCGAGGTGCCGACGTCCAGGTTCTCGTCGGGCTGGAAGGTGTTGAGGAAGGTCAGGAACTCCTCGTCGGTCCCGTCCGCGAGGAACGCCGCCTTGAGCGCCGCGAGGGCGTCGGGGGCCGCGGTGCGGAAGTTGACGCGCAGCAGGCCGAGCTGGGCCGGGTTGCCGGCCAGGGCCAGGCCCAGCGAGGCGGCGTCCACCGTGGCCATCTCCGGTTCGGCGTAGTAGTCGTTGACGTCGAGCCGGACCGGGCACCAGGCGGCTACGTAGACGACGCGGTCGACGAGGTCCGGGCGCGCGTTCGCCACCGCGGTGGCCGTGACGCCGCCGCGGCTGTGCGCGACGAGGATCACCGGGCCGTTCTCCTTGGCCCGTTCCAGGACACCGATCACGTGTGCCGCGTTGTCGGCGAGCGTGACCCCCTTGATGGAGCCCGGCACGGTGGCGAGGCCCTCGAGGTCCTGCGGTGCCTGGTAGGCCCGTGTATAGGTCGCCGCGAAACCGTGCCCGGGGAGGTCGACGGCGACCGACCGGTGCCCGAGGAGGCCGAGTTCGGCCTGGAGGGGCGCGAAGGAGAAGGAGTTCGCGAAGGCTCCGTGGATCAGTACGAACGTCGGTTGCACGGGTCTGCTCGCTCTCTGGCCGACGGGCCGAGGGACCGCCGTCCCCCGGGGCAAGGGCGTCGAACGTCTGCCCGACACGCCTGGGAACCCTACGCATCGGAAGATCACCGGGCAACCGGTTTCCGCTGCTCCGCTTGTACCGCGGTCCTCCCGGCCGGCCGCGTCGCCGGCCGGGAGGACCGCGGCCCGGACCGGTGAGCGCCCCCACCTCCGGGTGACGGTCGACGCGGCCGGCCGGGAACCGCCCGTGTGGCACACCGTCCGGCGAACCCCGACACTGGAACGACGACCGGCGACGGCGGGACAGGCGGGCCATGAGCACCACGCAGCAGACGATCCAGGTCGCGGTGCCGCTGCGCACCGCCTACAACCAGTGGACCCAGTTCACGACCTTTCCCCGGTTCATGACCGTGGTGAAGGGCGTCGAACAGGTCAGCCCCACCCTCACCCACTGGGTCCTCGGCATCGGACCCGTACGGCGCCGGTTCGCCGCGGAGATCCTGGAACAGGAACCGGACACCCGCCTGGTGTGGCGGACCCTGGACTCGCGCCACGAGGGAGACGTGACGTTCCGGTCCTCGGGCCCGGACCGCACGATGATCACGGTCCGGGCCCGGATCGGGCGGGGCGCTGTCGCCTCCGCCCTCCTCAACGTCACCGGCCTCACGCGACGCGTCGTGGGAGCCGAGCTGACGCACTTCAAGGAGTTCATCGAGGGCCTGGGGCAGGAAGTCGGCGCCTGGAGGGGCACCATCCGCAACGGCCACGTCCGCCCGCTGGAGCCGGAGCCGCCGCGGAGCCGGGTTCCCCGCTGGCCGGTGGGCTGACCCCGCGTCCCAGAAAGCGAGAGACCCGCCCGATGCGCAAGCCACCGAACGAAGAGCCCCGCGAAGAACTCGAAGTGACCCCGCCCAGGACGTGGGCGGCGGGCGTGCCCGCCGTGACGCACGCGCTGGAGTACTCCCTGGAGGAGACGTCGGCCCGTCGGACGGGGGTGACGCTGCTGAACATGAACCAGGTGGGCGGCATCGACTGCCCCGGCTGCGCCTGGGCGGACCCCGCACCGGGCCACCGGCACCTCAACGAGTACTGCGAGAACGGCGCCAAGCACATCAACGACGAGGCGACGTCCCGGCGCGTCACCGCCGACTTCTTCCGCAGACACTCCGTGACC
This sequence comes from Streptomyces sp. NPDC018947, assembly GCF_044390505.1. NCBI lineage: Bacteria > Bacillati > Actinomycetota > Actinomycetes > Kitasatosporales > Streptomycetaceae > Streptomyces > Streptomyces sp. NPDC018947. The sequence goes on along the minus strand of NZ_JBIRZD010000002.1, from coordinate 477,101 downwards.
GAGCTGGGCATGCACTCCGACCTGTGGCTGAACCAGCAGGGCCGGCTCACCGAACCCATGGTCAAGCGCCCCGGTTCGGACCACTACGAGCCCGTGAGCTGGCACGACGCCCTGGGGCTGCTCGCGGACGAGCTGAAGTCGCTGCCGTCCCCCGACGAGGCGGTCTTCTACACCTCCGGACGGGTCAGCAACGAAGCCGCCTTCGCCCTCCAGCTCTTCGCCAGGGCCTACGGCACCAACAACCTGCCCGACTGCTCCAACATGTGCCACGAGTCCAGCGGCTTCGCCCTGCACGAGACGCTGGGCACCGGCAAGGGCACGGTGAGCCTCGAGGACCTCCACCACGCCGACCTGATCTTCCTCGTGGGGCAGAACCCCGGGACCAACCACCCCCGGCAGCTCTCGGCGCTGGAGCAGGCCAAGCGCAACGGCGCCCGCGTCGTCGCGGTCAACACGCTTCCGGAGGCGGGGCTGCTGCGCTTCAAGAACCCGCAGAAGGCGCGGGGGGTGATCGGCCGCGGCGTGCAGATCGCCGACCGGTTCCTGCACATCCGCAGCGGCGGCGACCTCGCCCTGTTCCAGGCCCTGAACCGGCTGCTGCTGGAGGCCGAGGAAGCCCGTCCGGGTACCGTGCTCGACCACGACTTCATCCGCACCAGCACCAGCGGCTTCGACGAGTTCTCCCGCCACGCGAGGAGCGTCGCCTGGGAGGACGTCCTCGCCGCGACCGGACTGACGCGCGAGGAGATCGAGCAGACGCACGGCGAGGTCCTGCGCAGCAAGCGGGTCATCGTCTGCTGGGCCATGGGGGTGACCCAGCACCGGCACGGCGTCCCCACCATCCGGGAGATCGTCAACTTCCTCCTGCTGCGCGGCAACCTGGGCCGCGTCGGCGCCGGAGCCTGCCCGGTGCGCGGGCACAGCAACGTCCAGGGCGACCGCACGATGGGCATCTGGGAGCAGATGCCGGACTCCTTCCTGGACGCGCTCCGGCGGGAGTTCGGCTTCGACCCTCCCCGCGGCCACGGGCTGGACTCGGTCGACGCGATCAGGGCCATGCGCGACGGCCGGATCAAGGTCTTCCTCGGAGTCGCGGGCAACTTCGTCCTGGCAGCGCCGGACACCGCCGTCACCGAGGAGGCCATGCGGCGCTGCCGGCTCACCGCGCACATCTCCACGAAGCTCAACCGGTCGCACACGGTCTGCGGCGAGACCGCCCTCATCCTGCCGACCCTGGGACGCACCGAGGTCGATCTCCAGCCGGGCGGCGAGCAGTTCGTCACCGTGGAGAACTCGATGAGCGAGGTCCACGTCTCGCGCGGCCGACTCCAGCCGGCCTCCCGGCTCCTGCTCAGCGAGGTCGCCATCCTGTGCCGGCTGGCCCGCCGCACCCTCGACGGCAGGACGGACATCCCGTGGGAGGGGTTCGAGGCCGACTACGGGGCGTTGCGCGACCGGATCGCCAACGTCGTGCCGGGACTGCACGACTTCAACCGGCGGGTGGTCCGGCCGGGCGGCATCCGGCTGCCCAACCCGGTCAACGAGGGCGTCTTCGGCACGGCCACCGGCAAGGCCGTGTTCACCTGCAACGCCTGGCAGATGCTGGAGGCCCCCGAGGGCCATCTGCTGCTCCAGACGCTGCGCTCGCACGACCAGTGGAACACCGTCCCGTACACCAACGACGACCGCTACCGGGGCATTCACGGCAGCCGCCGGGTGGTCCTGGTCAACCCCGACGACATCACGGACCTCGGCCTGTCCGAAGGCGAGCGGGTGGATCTGGTCGGCGTGTGGACCGACGGCGCGGAACGCCGCGCGGAGGGCTTCCAGGTGGTGCCCTATCCGACCAGCCGCGGCTGCGCGGCGGCGTACTACCCGGAGACCCAGGTCCTCGTCCCGCTGGACAGCGTCGCCGAGACCAGCAATCAGCCGACGTCCAAGGGGCTGGTGGTCCGGCTGGAGTCCTGCGCGGGCTGATCCCGGCCGTCGGCCGCCGTCGCGCAAAGGCGGGCGGGAGCGGGGCGTCGGCCCCGCCCGCGGCCGCCCGGCATCCGTTCCTCCCGCCGGCCGGGAACGCGCGGAGGAGTACGGGGTCACCGAGCCGGACGGCCGCCGTCCCGCGTCGCACCGGTCGGCCTTGGGGCGCGGGCCGATCCATTGAGGGGGCGCCGCGGCGACCCGTACCGACGCGGCGCCCGAGCGACCGCCCCTAGGAACCGGCCGCCTCCGCGAGGAGACGGGCGAGCTCGCGGGGGCGGGTGGCCATCGGCCAGTGGCCCGAGTCGAGGTCCATGTACTCGACGCTGGCGGCGCGGGCGAGTTCGGGACTGTCGCCCGCGGCGATCCACTTCTCGGCCTGGGCCGGGGTGAACTCGGGGCAGACGAGCACGACGGGGACGTCGAAGCGCCGCTCGTCGGTCAGGCGTACGACGCCCCTGGCGACCCCCTCGGGGACGGGGACGGCGGCGGACGCCAGGCGGTGCCGGGTCTCCTGGTCCAGGTCGGCACAGTCCGCGCCCTCGAAGGAGGCCCAGCCGGGAAAGGGCATGGCGCCGTCCTCGACCGGGAAGAAGTCGGCGTAGGTCCGCCCGTCGGAGGCGGGGAAGCCGCCGATCAGCGCGACCTTGGCCACCTTCTCCGGTCGCGCGTCGGCGGCCAGCCAGGCCAGGCTGGCCGCGGCGGAGTGCCCCACCACCAGGGGCCTGCCGGATGCCGCGTCCACGGCGGCGAGCACCGCGGCCCGTTGGTCGTCGAGGGTCGGCGAGACGGCGCCGTCTCCCTGGCCGGGGAGGGTGACCGGCACGGGACGGTGACCGAGTGCGGTGAGTTCGGGGACGACGTCGTCCCACGCGGAACCGTCGAGCCACAGACCGGCGATGAGCAGGATGTCCACGGTGGTACTCCCGGGAGCGGAATCGGATCTGGCCGCCCGGACACTAGCGGGGGGCACTGACAGCGGGCCCCGGCCGGGACACGGGGGTCACCTGATGCGGTGGGTCTCCCAGAAGGGGCCGAGGTCCTGGTCCGTCAGGGACTGGGCGGCCCTCTTGAAGCCGGCGGTCGTGGAGACGCCGTACCAGTGGTCCCGGGCGTACTGCCGGAGCAGCCGTGCCATGGTGCCGGCGCCGAGGGTGCGTTCCAGGTCCGAGAGGGCACAGGGGCCGGCCGTGTAGACGAGGTGGTACTCGCCGCGGTGCTGCGACCAGTAGGCCATCGAGCCCGTCAGGGCGGTGCTGTCGTCCGGCCAGTAGACGTCCGACCAGCAGTCGCGGGTCTCCCAGCCGTAGAACCGGGCGTTGGCGTACTGGGCGAAGCTCTCGTCCAGCCACGGGGAGGCGTACTGGTCGTTGCCGACGATGCCGTACCACCACTGGTGCGCGATCTCGTGGACGGTGGCGCCGCCCTCCTCGGTGGTGCCGAGCAGGACGAGGCCCGGGTACTCCATGCCGCCGCCGAACCCGGCGGTCATCACGAGGTCGATCTCGCCGTACGGATAGCGGCCGAACTCCCGGCCGAACCGGTCGAGCGCGGCGACGGCGTCCTTCCGGTTGAGGCGCACGCCCGCGGCGGGGGTGTCGGGCGCCCAGTACGACCGCACGCGCACGCCCCCGGGCGTGGTGTCCGTCGCCGTACGGAACGGGCCCGCGGCCCACGCGAAGTCCCGCACCCGGTTCGCGGTGCTGAGCGTGACCGTGCGGCCGGCCGCGCCGGGGCTGGTGCGGGTGCGGCCGGTGGCGGGCACCTCGAGGGCCGACGGGTGGTCGAGACGGACCCGGAAGTCGCTCGCCAGGGCGTAGAAGCTCTCACCGATCGCCACGTACGGGTCGAGGTGCCAGCCCTTCGCGTCGTGCACGGCGAGCACCGGAAGCGCGTTGCCGAGGAAGCGGAAGTCGCCCTCGCGGCCGAAGCGGGCGTTGCGGCCGGGCACGGTGAGGGAGACGTCGAAGGCGACGGAGGCGCGCTCACCGCGCCCGAGCGGCTCCGGCAGGGCGATGCGCAGCGCGGTGCAGTCCACGGTGGGACGGTCCGGTGTGCCGCCGCGCACCCGCGACACGACGACGGGGGAGGGGGCGTCGGGAGTGCCGCACCCGTCCTCGCCGTTGCCCCACAGCCGCAGGTAGACCTCCCGCAGGGGACGGTCGGAGGCGTTGCGGAACGACACCCGCTGGTGCCCGGTCCAGTGGCCGCCGTCCGCGTCGGAGCGCAGCGTCACGTCGTAGCGGGCCCGGTCGGGCGTCGCCGCGGCACCGGACGCGCCCGGAGCGACAGCCGCGCCCGCGTCACCCACCGGGGTGCCGGCCGCTGCGAGCAGGACCAGCAGCACGACGAACAGACGACGACCGGACAGGGACGACCACGCGGCTGACGGCGACATGGCAGCAGATACTGCCACAACTTGCTTGCGGGAGCGCCGACTTGACGTTTTCCAAGCACCTTCCGCGCGGACGGCGCCGTGCGGAAGGTGCGGCGGGGGGGCGGGCCCCGGGGGGGGGGGGGGGCGGCGCCCGGGGCGGGGGGGGGGGGGGGGGCGCGGCGGGGGGGCCCCCCCCCCGCACCACCCACGTCCCCACCACGGGCCCCCCCAGCGCCCTA
>NZ_JBIRZD010000002.1:422501-472498 GCF_044390505.1 Streptomyces sp. NPDC018947 | reverse complement strand
TGGGGGGCGCGCGCTGTTTGGTTTTACCAGGCCGGGGCGGCGGGGGGGGGGGGGGGGGTGGGGGGGGGCGGCGGCGGCCCGGGGGGGGGGCCGGCCCCGGCGCCGGTCTCGTGGGGCGGGGTCAGGACGCGGCGGTGAACCCGGCCCCGGTCAGCACCTTCTGCCCCTCCGGGGACCGCACGAGCGCGATGAACGCCTTGGCCGCCTCGGCGTTCGGCGCGTCCTCGAGCAGGGCGATCGGGTAGTCGTTGACGGCCTTCGCCGACTCGGGGAAGGGCACTCCCCGCACCTTGTCGCCGGCCGCCGTCACATCGGTCTTGTAGACCACGGCGGCGTCCGCCTCCTTCAGGACCACCTTGTTCAGGGCGGACTTGACGTCCTCCTCGTAGGAGACCGGCGTCAGCTTCAGACCCGCGGCGGTCAACGCCTTGTCCGTCGCGGCGCCGCACGGCACCGTCCTGTCGCACAGGACGACCTTCAGTCCGGGCCCGGTCAGGTCCTTCAGGGAGGAGATCCCGTCCGGGTTGCCGGGCAGGGTGGCGATCTCGAGCCGGTTGCGGACGAAGGTGGCCGGCGCCCCGGCGGCACCCCCGGCGTCCGTGACGGTCTTCATCGTCCGGGGGCTGGCGGAGGCGAACACATCGGCCGGAGCCCCGCTGGTGATGCCCGCGGCGAGCGAGTCGCTGCCGCCGAAGTTGAAGACGACCTTCGTGCCGGGGTGCTGCTTCTCGAACCGCTCGCCGATCTCGGTGAAGCTCTCCGTCAGCGAGGCCGCGGCGAAGACGTTCACGGTCCCGGACACCTTGTCCGGACCGCCGGCCGAGGCGGAGGAGCCGGACTTCCCCGGGGAGTCCGACTCCGGGTCGGACGACGAGCACGCGCTCAGGGCCAGCAGCGCGGCGGCGCTCGCCCCGATCACCTGCACGGTGCGGCGGGTCCGACGCGCGGAACTGATCATCACGGGTCCACTCCCTCAAGGTCCTGAACGGATCGAGCCGCTCGACGACCGCCGGCCGGCGGTCGTGGCGGGGCGACGGTGTGCCTACGCCGATCATAGTTGCGCAGATGCCAGGGGAAAGTCTCCTGTCACTTCGCATGAGCCGCCCAATCCATTCCTTCGCCTGGCATGTGCGTTTGCACGGGGTGCCCGCCCGGGCCGTGGAGCGGCCGACGGTGGTCTGCGTGGGTTCCGCCCACGCCGGCGGCCGCGACCTGGGGTGTACCGGGTTCGGGCCCGGGTAGGCGCACCAACCGGATCGCTTGATTCCGCTTGTGATCCATGACTGCGTGAAGCTGGAGGAAAGAGCGTGAAGAACATGACGCGGAACCTCGCGGCCACCGGCGTGGCCGCCGTGACCGCCACGAGCGCACTCCTGGCCGGCACCGGCCCCGCCGCGGCGGCCGGACAGCACGTTCACCGCACCGGCGGCCGGGCCGCCGCCGCGGCCGCCCACCACCCCTCTCCGCGCCCCGCCCCCCACCGCCACATCGACCCCTGGGTCATGGACCAGCTGCGCGTGTTCGACCCGGCCGCCGCCCACCGGCTCGCGGTCTACGACCCCTGGGTCAAGGACCAACTGGCCTGGCTCGCCGGGCAGAAGAGCTGACCCCACGCTGCCCAGCAGCTCGATCGGAGCGGCGGACGGCTCCCGGGCCGTGTTGGATGGGCGTATGAGTCGGACACCCGCCCTTCGCCTGCGGCAGGCCATCACCCGGACCCGGGACGCCACGAGGGGGCGCCCGCCCAGCGGGCGCCCCCCGGAGCAGGCCGACGACGTGCTCGGCACCTTCGCCACCGACGGGGCCCTGGGCTTCGACCCCTTCCCCTTCCTGCGGGCGCTGCACGACGCAGGCTCCCGCGCCGTGGTCATCGGCCAGGTCGCCGGCATCCTGCACGGCTCCGCCGAACCGACCGGGGACCTCGACCTGCTCTGGGACGGCACCCCCGACGAGGCACGCGCCCTGCGCGACGCCCTCACCCTGTGCGGCTGCGCCGATCCGCCCGACCTGGACCGCGAGCAGACGGGGTACCGGGTCGCCGGGGCCGGCGGAGACCTGTGCACCCCCGCCCTGCCCTGGGGCGCCATGGATGTCGCGCCCTGCCTGACCAGGGCCGAGACCACCTACGACCCCGAGGGCTTCACCATCCGCTACGCCGCGCTCGACGACCTCATCCGCATGCGGCGGGCCCTCGGCCGTCCCAAGGACCGGCGCCGCGCGGACGAACTCGAACGTCTGCGCACCTGACCCGGGCCCCCGGTTCGGGCACCGGCCGGGCCGCGCGGGGCCGCAGGCGGGCTCCGTCGCGTCGCGCCGGGCGCGCTCACTGGCTGGAGTACCCGCCGTCCACCACGAACTCCGACCCCGTGGCGTAGCTCGCCTCGTCCGACAGCAGGTAGAGCACCATCCCGGCGATCTCGGCGGGCCGCGCCGCCCGCCGGATCGGCTGGTGCTCCACCAGCGCGTGCGAGCGGTCCGAGTCCGCCGTCATCCCGGTGGCCACCACCCCCGGATGCACCGAGTTGACGCGGACACCGTGCGGGGCGAACTCCTGCGCCGCCGCCTTCGTCATGCCGCGCACGGCCCACTTGGACGCCGTGTAGCCGAGGATGTACGGGAAGGCGATCATCCCGCCCACCGAGGAGACGTTGACGATCGAGCCGCCGCCGGCCGCCCGCATCGACGGCAGCACCGTCTTCATGCCGAGGAACACGCCCACCTGGTTGACGTCCACCACGCGCCGGTAGTCGGCCTCCGTCAGGTCCTCCACAGGACAGCGGTGGACCATCCCGGCGTTGTTCACCAGGCCGGTGACCGGGCCGTACGCCTCCTCCGTGCGCGCGACCGCCGCCCGCCACGCCGCCTCGCCGGTGACGTCCAGCTCCACGAACAGCGCGTCGGCGGCGCCGAGTTCCGCCGCGAGTGCCCTGCCCTCCGGCGCGAGCACGTCCCCGATCACGACCTTCGCGCCCTCCGCGACCAGCGTCCGCGCGGTGGCGGCGCCCAGACCGCGCGCCCCGCCCGTCACGAGGACCACCTTGCCGTCCACCCGTCCGCTCATGCCGCTACCTCCCGTGGGCCGCCGTTGCGCGGGCAGCGGCGATGCTCGCAGCGGACCGCCCGCGACGGCACCCGGCTCTTCCCGCTCACCGGGAAAGGGCACTGCCGCGGCGCGGCCCGGTGCGGGCAGGCTCGACGGGCACCCCGTGTCGGCGCGGCACGAGGCTCCCCCCGAGCATCCGCAACCAGGAGAACCGCTGATGTCCGTCGATCTGACAGGAAAGGTCGCGCTCGTCACCGGCGCGGCACGAGGCATGGGCGCGGCCGAGGCCCGCCTGCTCACCGAACTCGGCGCGAAGGTCGTCCTCACCGACGTGCTGGAGGCCGAGGGCGAGGCGACGGCCGCCTCCCTCGGCGCCGCCGCCCGGTTCGTACGGCACGACGTCACCGACGAGAAGGACTGGACCGACGCGGTGGCCGCCGCCGTGGACGGCTTCGGCCGGCTCGACGTGCTCGTCAACAACGCCGCCGTCTACAGCACCTCGCCCATCGTCGAGGAGGACCCGGCGCGCCTGGAGACGATCCTGAGGGTCGATCTGGTCGGCCCGTTCCTCGGCATCCGTGCCGTCGCCGGGGTGATGAAGGCCGCCGGCGGCGGCTCCATCGTCAACATCTCCTCGCAGGCCGGTCTCCAGGGACTGTGGGGGCACGGCGCGTACGGCGCCGCGAAGTGGGGGCTGCGCGGCCTCACCAGGACGGCGGCCCTGGAACTCGGCGCGGACGGCATCCGCGTCAACTCCGTGCACCCGGGCGCCATCGCCACGGCGATGACCGGGCACCTGGCAGGCAAGGAGCACCCGAGCGCCCCGCTGGGACGGATCGGGGAGCCGGAGGAGGTCGCCCGTCTCGTCGCGTTCCTCGCCTCCGACGACGCGTCCTACATGTCCGGGGCCGAACTCGCCGTCGACGGAGGCGCGTCGGCGGGCAGGCTGCCCGTCCTCCCGAGCCGGGGAGCGGACGCGTGACGCGCCCGAGCCCCGAGGTACGGGCGTTCATCGACCGGGCCGCCGCCGCCTTCCCGCCGCTGGGCACGGAGATGACGGACATCGCCGAGGTGCGCGCCTTCTTCGCCTCCCGCCCCGCGCCCGCCCTGCCCCCGCTGCCCGTCGCACACGTCCGCGACGACGACGCCCAGGGAGTGCCCGTACGGGTCTACGACCCCTGCCGCCACGAGGACGCGCCGGTGGTCCTGTTCTGCCACGGCGGCGGGTTCGTCCTGTGCGACCTCGACAGCCACGACGACTTCTGCCGCCGCATGGCCGACGCCACCGGCGCGGTCGTCGTCTCCGTCGACTACCGGCGCGCGCCCGAGCACCCGTTCCCCGCCGGGCCCGAGGACGCGTACACGGCCCTGCTGTGGACCGCGAAGACCTTCCCGGGCCGCCGGACCGCCGTCGCCGGGGACAGCGCGGGCGCCAACCTCGCCACCGTCCTCACCCTGCTCGCCCGCGACCGCGGCGGCCCCGAACTCGCCTTCCAGGCGCTCTACTACCCGATGCTCGACCCCGCCCGCTCCCGGCCCTCCCACCGCGAGAACGCGCGGGGCTACTTCCTCACCGCCGACCATCTGCGCTGGTACTGGGACAGCTACCTGCCCGACCCGGCGCGGCGGACCGAGCCCCGCGCCGCCCCGCTGGCCCACGCCGACCTGACCGGGCTTCCGCCGGCCCACGTCGTCACCGCCGGACTCGACCCCCTGCGCGACGACGGCCTGGCGTACGCGGAAGCACTCACCGCGGCCCGGGTCCCCGTCCAGGCGCACCACTACGCCGGGATGTTCCACGGCTTCCTGTCCATGGCCGCCGCCCTGCCCGAGGCCGCCGGGGCCCGCGGGACCGCGTTCGCCACTCTGCGCACGGCCCTCGGCGCCGCGTGACACCGGAGCGGGCCCCGCCCCCGAAGGGGGACGGGGCCCGTCCGCGTGCCGTCCCGGGAGTCAGCGGGGGATCAGGTCGAAGCCCTTGTACCCGGACGCCGCCACCTCCGCGATGATCTGCCCGTACACCCCGAACCCGCCGACGTACGGCATGAACACCCTGGGCTTGCCGGGGATGTTGGCGCCGAGGTACCAGGAGTCCGCCGCCATCATCAAGGTGGCCTCCGCGCGCTCGCGGCACTCGGTGACCCACTCCTCCACCGCCTCCTCGGTCGCCTCCACGGCCGCGTACCCGTGCTCGTCGAGGTACCGCAGGCAGTCGGCGAGCCAGTCGCCGTGCTGCTCCGCCGCGAGGACCACGTTGGCCATGACGGAAGGACTGCCGGGGCCGGTGAGGTTGAAGAAGTTCGGGAAGCCGTCGACGCCGAGGCCCAGGTAGGTGCGCGGACCGGCCCGCCAGGCGTCCTTCAGCAGCTTCCCGCCCCGGCCGCGCACCTCGATCCGGTCGACGGCACCGGTCATCGCGTCGAACCCGGTGGCGTAGACGATCGCGTCCAGCTCCACGTGCTCGCCGTCCGCGAGGACGATCCCCCGCGCGTCGATCCGCTCGATCGCGTTGGCGCGCAGATCGACCAGGCGCACGTTGTCCCGGTTGTACGTCTCGTAGTACCCGGAGTCGGTGACGATGCGCTTGGTGCCGATGGGATGGTCGGTGGGGATGAGCGGGGCGGCGACGGCCGGGTCGTCGATCAGCGCGCGGATCTTCTCCTCCCAGAACGCGCGCGCCGCGTCGTTGGCGGCCCGGTCGGTGAGCTGGTCGGGGAACGTCTTGGAGTACAGCACACCCCCCAGCTCCCAGCGCCTCTGGAACGCGGCCCGCCGCTCCTCCTCGCTCACCTCCAGCGTGTTGGCGTGGTGGGGGACGTGCGGTGAGCCGCCGCCGCTCAGCCGTGACAGGCGGCGCCGCTCGGCGTAGCCGGCCTTCTGCTCCCGGCGGGTGCGCTCGTCCAGCGGCCGGTTGCCGGCCGGGATGCTGAAGTTGGCGCTGCGCTGGAACACGGTCAGCCGCTCGGCCTGCCGCGCGATCAGCGGGACGGACTGGATGCCGGAGGACCCGGTGCCGATCACGCCGACCCGCAGCCCGGTGAAGTCCACGCCCCCGTGCGGCCATTCACCGGTGTGGTACGCCCCCCCGGCGAACGTGTCCGCGCCGGGTATCCGGGGCCGGTGGGCGCTGGAGAGGCAGCCCACCGCGAACACGCAGAACCGCGCCGACAGCACCTCGCCGCGGTCGGTGCGCACCGTCCAGCGCAGCGCCTCCCCGTCCAGTTCGGCGGAGGTCACCGAGGTGGAGAAGGTGTAGCTGCGGCGCAGGTCGAAGCGGTCGGCGACATGGCGCAGATAGCGCATGATCTCCGGCTGGGTGGCGTACTTCTCGCTCCAGTCCCACTCCTGCTGGAGGTCCTCGTCGAAGGAGTACGAGTAGTCCACGGACTCCACGTCGCAGCGGGCCCCCGGGTAGCGGTTCCAGTACCAGACGCCGCCCACGTCGTCCCCGCGTTCGAAGCCCCGCACGGTGTAGCCGAGGCCGCGCAGCCTGTGCACGGTGTAGAGGCCGGTGACGCCCGCGCCGACGACCACGACGTCGACCTGCTCGGGGGACTTGCCGGTGTCGTTCATGTTCCGACTCCTGACTGGTGGTCCGGGGTGAGAAGTGATGTGGGTGCTCAGGGGAAGGGAGCGGGGTGGCCGCGCGGCCCGTGCTCACGCGGGCGTGTCCCGCGCCAGCCGCCGCAGCGCGGCCTTGTCGACCTTTCCCGCGGCGTTGTGCGGCAGCTCGGTCAGGCGGTGGAAGGCGCGCGGCGCCTTGAAGTTGGCGAGGTGCTCACGGGTGTACGCGGTCAGCTCCGCCGCGTCGATACGGGCCCCGGCCGCCGGCACGCAGTACGCGACGCCGACCTCGCCGAGCCGCTCGTCCGGCGTGCCGACGACCGCCGCGTCCATCACGGCCGGGTGGCCGCGCAGCACCTGCTCCACCTCCGCCGGGTACACGTTGAAGCCGCCCACGACGAACATGTCCTTGAGCCGGTCCGTGATCCGCAGGCATCCGCGCTCGTCCAGCACACCGACGTCCCCGGTGTGCAGCCAGCCGTCCGCGTCGACCGCGTCGGCGGTGGCCTCCGGGTCGTCCAGGTAGCCCCGCATCACGTGGTAGCCGCGGGTCAGGATCTCGCCGGGCTGCCCGGGCGGGGCGTCGATGCGCAACTCGGTGCCCTCCAGGGCCGTTCCGGAGGTGCGGGCCAGGGTCTCGGGGGACTCGTGCGGCCGGCAGATCGTGACCACGCCGCTCGCCTCGGTCAGCCCGTACGCCGTGCTGATGTTCCGGGCGCCGATGCACTCGCGGATCCGGTCGATGAGTTCGGTGGGGATGTTCGCGGCTCCGGTGACCGCCATCCGCATCGAGGAGAGGTCGTAGGCCCCGCGCTCGGGGTGGTGGATGAGGGAGGTGAAGACCGTGGGCGCGCCGGTCAGGACGGAGATGCGCTCGTCCTGCATCCGGGCGAGGACGGTGCGCGCGTCGAAGACGGGCTCGGGGACGATCGTGGCCCCGTGCAGCAGGCAGGCGATGACGCCGGCCTTGTAGCCGAAGGTGTGGAAGAAGGGGTTCACCAGGAGGTAGCGGTCGCCGTGCCGGAGGGTGACCGACCGGGCCCAGGCGTCGTAGACGCGCAGGTTCTGCCCGTGGGTGGTGGGAACCCCCTTGGGCCGGCCGGTGGTGCCGGAGGTGAAGAGGATGTCGGCGGTGTCGCAGGGGCGGACGGCGGCGGAGCGGGCGAGGCGTTCCTCCTCGCCCACCCCGTCCGCGCCCGACAGGAACTCGTCCCACTCCGGTGCGTGCAGGGCCACCGTGGTCCGCAGCAGCGGCAGTTCCTCGCCCGAACCGGCGAGCAGCGCGCGGTAGTCCGTGCCCAGGAAGTCGTGCTCGGTGAAGAGGAGCCGGGCTCCGGAACGGCGCAGCATGTCCGCCGCCTCGGCCGCCCGGTAGCGGGTGTTGAGGGGGATCAGCACCGCGCCCGCCGTCACCGCTCCCAGCGCGGCCACCACCCAGCGGGCACTGTTGGGCGCCCACACGGCGACCGAGTCGCCGGGACGTATCCCCTGCGCGATCACCGCCCGCGCCACCTCGGCGATCCGCTCGCGCAGTTCCGTGAACGTCCAGCGGTCCCCGCCGAAGACCAGGGCCTCCTCGTCGCCGTACTTCTGCGCGGCCCAGTCCGCGAGCCGGGCGATCGTCTGCGCGCCGCTCATGATCCGTCACGTCCTCCCTGCCGCCCGCGCCCCCGGGGGCGCGGGCCTGGAACTACAGCCGGGAGGAGAGTGGCAGCCGGGGACGGCGCGGCGCAGGGGCGAGTTCCCGGTCAGCGGGATTCCGTCCGCCGGCCCGCTCGGCACGGGGCGGGCCGCCGCGGGGGACGCCCTCGGCGGGTACGGCAGAGGGCGGGCCCCCGGGTGCCGGGGAGCCCGCCCTCGCGGCCGTACGGCGTCACATCCAACTGTGCGAGCGCGCCCACCGCATGATGTCGCCCATCGGGACGGGTGCCTCCGTCGGGGGCGCCTCCACCGGCGGCGCGAACCGGGCGGCCCGGCCCGGACCGTGCAGCTCGGCCCAGATCGACCGGGTGCACGACTGGAGCAGCGGGATCAGCCGCTCCAGCGAGCGGTGCCCGCCCATCGACGACACGGAGACCGCGGCGATCGCCCGTCCCGCGCCCCGCAGCGGAGCCGCCACGCACACCAGCCCCGGGTAGGTCCCCTCGAAGTCGAAGGCGACGCCCCGGTCCCGCACGGAGAGCAGTTCCGTGCGGAAGGGCGCCGAGTGCGTCACCGTGCGGTGGGTGCGGGGATGGAGGCCGGCCGCCACCACCCGCTCCACGCACGCCGGGTCGCCGAAGCCGAGGATGGCCTTGCCGGCGGCGGTGCAGTGCGCGGGGAGGCGGGCGCCGACGCGGGTCGGGACCACCTGGGCGTCGAGGCAGCCGATGCGCTCCAGGCAGACGACCTCGGTGCCGTCCAGGACGTAGAGCTGGACGAGCTTGCCGGTCGCCTCGTGCAGATCGTCCAGCTTGGGCAGGGCCGCCCGCAGCAGCCGGTTGTGGTGGGCGGCGAGTCCGCCGTGCTCCAGGATGCGCATCCCCATGCGGTAGTCCCGGCCCTCCCGTTCCAGCCAGCGGAGCTGCACGAGCTGGTCGAGGATGCGGTGGGCGGAGGAGCGGCTGAGACCCGAGCGGCGGATGACCTCCGTGAGGGAGAGCCGCGGCTGCGTCCCGTCGAAGGCAGCCAGTACCTTCTCGGCCTTCTTCAGCAGGGACAGGGGCGCCGCGTCCGGCGTGGAATCGGCCGACCTCCCGGGTGCCGTCCGGCCCTGGTCGTCTCTCGGGGGAAGTCCGGTCCGCTCGTCCGCCACTGCCTCATGAAGCACAGCAAACCCCCTGATCAACGGGATGATCGGTGAACGCGCGCATGTCGTCAGGCGCTGGACCGACCATGCCACGCCACCCGCGGGGGCGGGAAGGAGTCGGAGGTATGTATTTCGGTTAGAAATACCGAGCCCGGCGTGCGCGATCCGGTCACGAGGCACCGCCTGCCCCCCGGGCCGCTTCCCGCTCAGCGGGAACCCCTCCTTCTGCGCCGCACCGTCGGCGTCCTACGGTCCTGTCATCCCGCCGACCGGACCTCACGGCGAGCCGCGCCCGTGCCGGGGGGCGGCCCGGTCCGGCGCGACACGCACACCGGCCGCGGACACGCCGCCGACGACCCGGAGCGGGCTGGACAGGGCCGGCCGGATCGCCCTCGGCCTCGAGACAGAGGACACGATGCTGTGACGTACGACTACGACTCCACCTCCCGCACGGTCAAGGCGGGCGGTCTCACACTCCACTACCACGAGGCGGGACCCGAGGGCGCTTCCGCGGAGGCCCCCGTGGTGATCATGCTGCACGGCGGCGGGCCCGGCGCCTCCGCCTGGTCCAACTTCGGACGCAACCTCGCCCCCTTCGCGCGGGCCGGTCTGCGCACCCTCCTCGTCGACCAGCCCTGCTTCGGCAAGAGCGACAAACCCGAGCCGGACACGGACTACTTCACCTACAGCGCGAACGCCGTCGCCGCCCTCATGGACGAACTCGGCATCGCGCAGGCCGGGTTCGTCGGCAACTCCCTCGGCGGCGGCACCGCCACCAGGCTGGCACTCGACCACCCGGCCAAGGCCGGCAGGCTGCTGCTGATGGGCCCCGGCGGGATCTCCGTCAACATCTTCGCGCCCGACCCCACCGAGGGCATCAAGCACCTCTTCGCGTTCAACTCCGCCCCACAGCCCACCCGCGAGCAGATGCGGACCTTCCTCACCACCCTGGCGTACGACTCCTCCGTCGTCACCGACGACTTCCTCCAGGAGCGCTACGCCCAGGCCACCGACCCCGAGGCGCGGCTCGGCGCGGCCCGCATGGGCGCCGCGTTCGCCAACCCCGCCTGGGCGGAACGCACCATGCTGTGGCGCGAGGCCCACCGCCTCACCCAGCCCGTGCTCCTCACCTGGGGGCGCGAGGACCGGGTGAACCCGGTCGACGGCGCGTTCGTCGCCCTCAAGACGATCCCGAACGCCCGGCTGCACGTCTTCCCGCACTGCGGCCACTGGGCCCAGACCGAGAAGTTCGACGAGTTCAACCGGCTCGCCATCGACTTCTTCACCCACTGAAGGGCCACGCGCATGGAACGGCTGATGCTGCGCGAGTCCGGGGAACGCTGCCCGGAAGAGCGCGAACACATCGACATGGACCACTTCCGCGATGTCCTGGGCCGGTTCGCCTCCGGTGTCACGGTCGTCGCCGCCGCCGACGAGGACGGCACACCGGCGGGCCTCGCCTGCCAGTCCTTCGCGTCCCTCTCCCTCGACCCGCCCCTGGTCCTGGTCTGCGTCGGGCGGACGTCGTCGAGCTGGCCCAAGGTGGAGGCGGCGGGCCGCTTCGGCATCTCGGTCCTCGCCGAGGACCAGCAGGCCGTCTGCGCGGCGCTCGGCCGCAGAGGAGGCGACAAGTTCGCCGGAGTGAGCTGGTCGCTGTCCCGCAACGGCGCCGTGCGCATCGACGGGGCGCTCGCCCACATCGACTGCGCCGTCCGCGAGGTCGTGGAGGCCGGCGACCACTACGTCGTCATCGCCCGCGTCCTGGAACTTGCGGCCCGCGAGGACGGCAACCCGCTCCTGTACTTCCGCAGCGACTTCGCCAGGGGCGTCTTCCGCTGACGACGGCCACGGCCGGACCGCGACGCGTCCGGGCCCCGGGGACTCCCCGGGGCCCGGACGCGTCGCGCGCTCGGGGCGCGCAAGCCCACCGCGCGGTCGCTGACCGTACACTGCGGGCGTGACGCAGAACAGCGCGAGCGGCGGCGCACCGGCGAAGGACGCGGCCCGGCCGCCACTGCCCGCGACGAGCTGGGCGGTGCTCGGACTGCTCTCCTTCGGCGAGGAGCTGTCCGGGTACGACCTGAAGAAGTGGGCCGACTGGTCGCTGCGCTTCTTCTACTGGAGCCCCTCCTTCAGCCAGATCTACGGCGAACTGAAGCGGCTCGACAAAGAGGGTTACGTGACCTCGCGTACGGTCGCCCAGGAGACGGGCCGGCGCGGCAAGCGCGTCTACCGGATCACCGACGAGGGCATGGACGCCGTCCGCACCTGGGCGCGGCAGTCCCCCGTGGAGCCGCCGGTGCTCAAGCACGGCGTCGTGCTGCGGCTCTGGCTCGGCCACCTGACGCGCCCCGAGCAGATGCGCGAGGTGCTCGGACGGCACCGTGAGTACGCGGAGACGATGCGCCGGCAGGCCGAGGCCGACGCCGAGGGCGCCGGCACGGAAGAGGCATGGGCGTATCCGCAGCTCGCCCTGAAGTGGGCGGAACGCTACTACGCCGCGGAACGGGACCTGGCCGACGCGATGCTGTCCGACGTGGAGGAGCTGGAGCGCAGACGGTCCTAGCGCCCGGCCCCTCCGGGAGCCCGTGGGAGCCCGTCCCACGCACTCCCGAAGGGGCCGGGCGCCCGGGCGAGGTCAGGCCGCCGTCAGCCCCAGTTCCTCGGCGAGCCGTCCCCGGTGCCACGCGGGTGACCCGAAGAGCTGGGCCGAGCCGTGCGCGCGTTTGAAGTAGCGGTGCGCGTCGTGCTCCCACGTGATGCCGATGCCGCCGTGCAGTTGGATCGTCTCGCCCGCCACCGTCGAAAAAGCCTCCGAGCACGCCGACTTGGCGACGGCCGCGCGGCGGCTCAGATCCGGTGACCCGTCGTCGGCCCCGCACGCCGCGCCGTACGCGGCCGACCGTGCCGTCTCCACGAGCACGTACGCGTCCGCGAGCCGGTGCTTGACCGCCTGGAACGATCCGACCGGCCGGCCGAACTGCACCCGCTCCCCGGCATGGGCGACCGTGAGCTCCAGGCAGCGTTCGGCGGCGCCGGTCTGCTCGGCCGCGAGCGCCGCGCAGGCCAGGTCCAGGACGTGCCCGAGGACCCGGTCGCCGTCTGCCTCGGCGCCGATGAGCCGCCCCTCGGCCCGGTCGAGCACGATGCGCGCCTGTGCCCGGGTCCCGTCCATCGTCACCGACGGCTCGCGGCGCACGCCCGCGCCGTCGACGGGCACCTCGAACAGGCAGAGCCCGGCCCCGGTCCGGGCCGCCACGAGCAGCAGCCCGGCCCCGGCGCCGTCCAGCACGAACTCCTTGGTCCCGGTCAGCCGCCAGCCGCCGTCCGGTCCGGGGACGGCCTCGGCACGGATCGCCGCCGCGTCCCAGGACCCCCGCTCCGCCCACGCCAGGGCCCCCACCGTTTCCCCCGCGGCGAGCCGCGGCAGCAGGCGCGCGCACGCCCCGCTGTCGCCGGAGACCAGCAGGGCCTGCACGGACAGCACCGCGGAACCCAGGTAGGGCACGGGACTCAGCGCCCGGCCCAGCTCCTCCATGACGACGTGGACCTCACGGGCCCCGCAGCCCGCGCCGCCGTACTCCTCGGGGACGGCGAGCGAGGCCACGCCGATCTGCTCGGTCAACGGCCCCCAGGCCGCCGCACCCTCGTGCTTGGCGAGCAACGCCCGTACGGCGGACCTCAGTTCCCCGTGTTCCTCCGTGAACCTCACCTGTCCGCTCCCTTCCGTACCGCTTCGTCCGGCGCGCCGTGACGCACGCGCCGGGATCCGGGCGCCGCGCCGGGCCCCGGGTCGTCCGTGAGATCCCGGCCGCGGGTCTCGGCCGTCCGCCAGATGGCGAGCGCCGTCACCAGCCCGCACGAGACCGCCAGCACCACGAGGGGCGTGCTGGAGACGTCGCTCCCCGCGGAGACCAGGCTGCCCGCGATCATGGGGGTGAACCCGCCGCCCACCAGGGCGGCGAGCTGGTACCCGAGGGAGGCGCCCGTGTAGCGGACCCGGGTGCCGAACAGCTCGGACAGCAGCGGCCCCAGCGGCGCGTACATCGCGGACTGCACCACCTGTCCGACGACCATGCCGAGGATCAGCAGGGACGTGGATCCCGTGTCGACCAGCGCGTAGACGGGGAACGCGAGGACGACGACGCCCACGGCACCGCCGAGCACGACCGCCCGGCGCCCGAGGCGGTCGGAGAGCGCGGAGAAGAACGGGATCCCGACCAGCCCCGCGACGGAGGTGAACAGGAGCCCGGTCATCACGTCGGAGGTCGCGTACCCGATGGACGTGGCGTAGGTGAGCATGAAGGTGCTGATCAGCGCGGTCAGGGCGAACGGACCGATGCCGACGGCGCAGGCGCGGACCAGCGTCCGGGGATCGCGCAGCACCCGCACCAGCGGCATGCGGGGCGCCGCCTCCGCGTTCCGTTCCTGCGCCGCCTGCCGGAACAGCGGGCTCTCCGTGACGCTGATGCGCACGTACAGGCCGACGGCGAGCAGCAGCGCGCTCAACAGGAACGGCAGGCGCCAGCCCCAGGAGAGGAACTGGTCCTGCGGGAGCCAGGTGGTCGCGGTGATGGCGAGCGTGGACAGCAGGAAGCCGAGCGGCGACCCCATCTGCATCACACCGCTCCACAGTCCGCGCCGCCGGGCGTCGGCGTGCTCGACGACCATCAGGGTGGCGCCGGCCCACTCGCCGCCGATGGCGATGCCCTGGACGACGCGGCACAGGACGAGGAGGACGGGCGCCGCGATGCCGATCGTCCCGTAGGTGGGGAGCACGCCGATCAGGAAGCTCGCCCCGCCCATCAGGACCATCGTGAGGACGAGCATGGACTTGCGGCCGAGCCGGTCGCCGAAGTGCCCGAAGAGGGCGCCGCCGACGGGCCGCGCGACATAGCCGGCGGCCAGCGTGCCGAACGAGGCGATCATGCCGGCGGTCTCGTGGGACTCGGGGAAGAACAGCCGGCCGAACGCCAGCGCGGCCATCGTGCCGTAGAGCAGGAAGTCGTAGTACTCGATGACCGTGCCGAGCAGGCTGGACAGAGCCACCTTGCGCAGCAGAGCGGGGTCGGGGACAGGGCCCTCGGCTCTCGGCGGTGGCGGTGCAGCGGACATGACTGACTCCAGAGGGGTGCGGGGACGCGATCAGACGGCGAGGACGCGCGCGCGGCAGGCGGCCGGGGTGCCCCACGCGGAGCGCAGCGCGCGGGCCTTGCGGATCCACAGGGAGAGGTCGAGCTCCTCGGTGTAGCCGAGGGCGCCGTGGATCTGGAGGGCGCTGCGCGCGGCGGTGTGGGCCGCCTCGCACGCGGCGACCTTGGCCGCCGCGATCTCGCGCCCGCAGGCCGGGTCGTCGCGGGCCACGGCCAGGGCCGCGGCGTGGATCAGGGGCTGGGCGAACTCGAGGGCGATCAGGGTGTCGGCCAGCCGGTGCTTGACCGCCTGGAACGACCCGATCGCCACCCCGAACTGCGTGCGCTGCCGGGCGTAGGAGACGGTCTCCGCGAGGAGGGTGCGGCCCACTCCGAGGGCCTGCGCGGCCGTCATCAGCGCCGCGGCGTCGGCGGCGTACGCGGCCGCGGCAGCGACCTCCGGGCCGCGCGCCAGCACGGTCCCGCCGAGCGGCCGGGCCAGCCGGCGCGCCGGATCGGCGGACGGCTGGACGGGGCCGGCGCCGTCGGCCAGGTGCACGGTGTCGTCGTCCACGACGAGGACCGCGTCGGCCATGTCGGCGTCCAGGGCGTACGGACTGTCCTCGCTGAGCACGCAGAGGGAGGCGACGGTCCTGCCGGACGCGATGCCCGGCAGCCAGGCGGAGGCCGCCGCGTCGTCGCCGAGGCGGTCGAGGAAGACCGCGGCGGCCACCGTCTCCGTCAGCGGACCCGGCACCGCGTGGCGGCCCAGTTCCGTGAAGGCGACGGCGAGTTCGACGGGCAGCGGCCCGAGACCGTCGTGCCGCTGCGGCACCGCGAGCGCGAAGACGCCGGCCTCCGCCAGTCGCGTCCACAGGGCGCGGCCGGGCGCGGTGTCCCCGGCTGCCCAGGCCCGTACGACGGCGGCGGTTCCGGCCGCGGAGAGCATGTCGTCCAGGGAGCGGGCGAACGCCCGTTGCTCGTCGTCGAGGAGGAAACGCATCAGCGCCGTCCCTTCGGCAGGCCGAGCAGCCGCTCGGCGATGATGTCGCGCTGGATCTCGTTGGTGCCGGCGTAGACGGGCCCGGCCAGGGAGAAGGTGTAGCCCTCGGCCCAGCTCCCGTGCGCGGGCGCGTCCCCGGCCGTGTCCGACAGCTCGCCGTAGGGCCCGAGCAGGTCCAGGGCGGTCTCGTGGAGGGCGATGTCCAGCTCGGACCAGAACACCTTGTTGAGGCTGGAGGCGGCGCCGGACCCGCCGCCCTCCGCCGCCGTCCGCGAGGCCGCGGCCCAGCCGGACAGCCGGTAGGCGCGGGCGCCGATGACCGCGTCGGCGACCCGGTCGCGCAGGGCGGTGTCGCCGGGGTCCGCCGACGCACGCCACAGCGCCACCAGACGGTCGGCCGCCGCGGTGAACCGTCCGGGGCTGCGCAGGGACAGCCCGCGCTCGTTGCCCGCGGTGCTCATCGCCACCCGCCAGCCCTGCCCGGGCTCGCCGATTACGTCGTGGTCCGGGACGAAGACGCGGTCGAGGAAGAGTTCCGCGAAGGCCGGCTTGCCGTCGATGCGGGCGATCGGGCGCACCGTCACCCCCTCGGCGTCCAGCGGGAACATGAGGTAGGTCAGTCCGCGGTGCGGCCGGTCGGCGCCGGGGTCGCTGCGGAAGAGGCCGAACGCGCGGTCCGCGAAGGCGGCCCGGGACGACCAGGTCTTCTGCCCGCTCACCAGCCATCCGCCGTCCGTGCGTTCGGCCGTGGAGCGCAGGCTCGCCAGGTCGGACCCGGACTCCGGCTCCGACCACGCCTGCGCCCAGACGACCTCGCCGCTCGCCATCGGCGGCAGGATCCGGGCCAGTTGCTCGGCCGTGCCGTGCTCCATCAGGGTCGGTGCGAGGAGGCTGATGCCGTTCTGCGCGACCCGCGCGGGCGCACCACAGGCGTAGTACTCCTCCTCGAAGAGCAGCCACTCGACGAGGGAGGCTCCCCGTCCCCCGTACTGTTCGGGCCAGGAGACCACCGACCAACGGTCGGCGAACAGCGTGCGCTCCCAGGCGCGGTGGGCGGCGAAACCCTCGGCGGTCTCCAGCGACGGCAGGGGCACCGCCGGGACATGGTCGGCCAGCCAGGCGCGGGCCTTCGCGCGGAACGCCTCTTCCCGCGGGGTGTGGTCGAGGTCCATCAGGACGACGCCTCCTTCATCGCGCGGACGTCCATGCCGCCGAGCGAGTCCCGCGCGGTCTCGGCGTTGTGCGCGTGTGCCAGGTGGTGCAGCCCGAAGACCGAGTCCATGCCCGCGTGCAGGCCCTGGAGGTCCTCGGCCTGGTTGACGGCCCGTTTGGTCAGCGCCAGCCCGAGCCGGGGCATCGCCGCGATCCGGTCCGCCAACCGCAGGGTGTGGCCGGTGAGTTCGTCGCGGGGCACGACCTGGTTGACCATGCCGACCTCGTAGGCGCGGCGGGCGCTCATCCGGTCGCCGGTGTAGAGGAACTCCTTGGCGATGCGCGGCGGCATCACCCACGGGTGGGCGAAGTACTCCACGCCCGGTATGCCCATGCGCACCACCGGGTCGGCGAAGAACGCGTCCTCGGAGGCCACGATCAGGTCGCACACCCAGGCGAGCATCAGCCCGCCGGCGACGCACGCGCCCTGCACGGAGGCGATCAGCGGCTTGGGCAGTTCGCGCCAGCGGCGGCACATGCCGAGGTACACCTCGGACTCGCGGGCGTAACGGCTCTCCGCGCCCTCCTTGTCCGAGTGGTCCCACCACAGGCCGGCCTTGCGGTCGAACGGCAGGTGGGCGTCCCGCTCGGGGGTGCCGATGTCGTGGCCGGCCGAGAAGTGCTCGCCCGCCCCGGCCAGGACGACGACCTTGACCTCGTCGTCGTCGGCCGCGCGGTACAGGGCCCGGTCCAGGGCGTAGGTCATCGCGGAGTTCTGGGCGTTGCGGTACCGGGGCCGGTCCAGGGTGACCACGGCGACGGCGCCCCGGCGCTCGTAGCGGACGGGTTCGGTGGATTCAGTGCGGGCAGGGGACATCCGCCCCTCCTTCCCTAACAAGTGTTTGGTAGGTTAACGTACGGGCCACCGGCCGTCGAGAAGCCGAACCGTCCTTCGCCAAGAGTCACCCGGAGCCGCCCATGACCAGCGTCGAGGAGTTCCGTACCGAGGTCCGCACCTGGCTGCGGGCCAACCTCACAGGGGAGTTCGGCCGCCTGCGCGGTCGCGGCGGGCCGGGCCGTGAGCACGAGGCCTTCGACGAACGCCTCGCGTGGGAGCGGCACATGGCCGCCGCGGGCTGGACCTGCGTCGGCTGGCCCGAGGAGTACGGAGGCCGCGGCGCCGGCCTCGAACAGCAGGTCGCCTTCCACGAGGAGTACGCCCTCGCCGACGCCCCCGCGCGGGTCGGCCACATCGGGGAGCAACTGCTCGGCCCCACCCTGATCGCCTTCGGGACACCCGAGCAGCGCGCCCGCTTCCTTCCCCCGATCGTCGCGGTCGAGGAACTGTGGTGCCAGGGCTACAGCGAGCCGGACGCCGGGTCGGACCTGGCCAACGTCCGCACCCGGGCCCGGCTCGACGGAGACGCGTGGGTGGTCACCGGACAGAAGACCTGGACGTCACTCGCGCACGAGTCCCAGTGGTGCTTCGTCGTCGCCCGCACCGAACCCGGCTCCACCCGGCACCAGGGCCTGTCCTACCTCCTGGTGCCGCTGGACCAGCCCGGCGTGGACGTGCGGCCCATCACCCAGCTCACCGGCACCTGCGAGTTCAACGAGGTGTTCTTCGACGAGGCCCGCACTCCGGCGGCGAACATCGTCGGAGCGCCGGGCGACGGCTGGCGGACCGCCATGGCCACGCTCGGTTTCGAGCGCGGTGTGTCCACCCTGGGGCAGCAGGTCGGCTTCCGCCGCGAGCTGGAGGCCGTCATCGCACGGGCCAGGAGCAACGGCGCCGCGCGGGACCCGCTGATCCGCGACCGGATCGCCCGGGCCTGGACCGGCCTGGAGATCATCCGGTGCAACGCCCTGCGGATGCTCGACGGCGTCGCCGCCGGAGCGCCCGGACCCGAGGCGTCCATCGGCAAGATCTTCTGGGCCACCTGGCACCGGGAACTGGGCGAACTCGCCATGGACGTCTGCGGCGCCGACGGCATGCTGGCCGCCGGCGAGCCATACGACCTCGACGACTTCCAGCGCCTGTTCCTGTTCTCCCGCGCCGACACCATCTACGCCGGATCCAACGAGATCCAGCGCAACATCATCGCCGAGCGCGTGCTCGGCCTGCCCAAGGAGGCTCGCCCATGACCCCGGCGCCCCCGTACGTGCCCGGCCACCGGCTGCTCGCCGGCCGTACCGCCGTCGTCACCGCCGCGGCGGGCGCGGGGATCGGCGGCGCGACGGCCAGACGTCTCCTGGAAGAGGGCGCCGACGTCGTCGTCTCCGACGCCCACGCACGCCGCCTCAAGGAGACGGAGGCGGAACTGTCCGCCGCCTTCGGAGCCGGCCGCGTGACCTCACTGCCCTGCGACGTCACCGACGAGGACCAGGTCGCGGCGCTCTTCGACCTCGCCGAGGAACGGCACGGACGGCTCGACGTCGTGGTCAACAACGCCGGGCTCGGCGGCACCTGCGACCTGGTCGACATGCCCGACGAACAGTGGGACAAAGTCCTCGACGTCACCCTCAACGGCACCTTCCGCTGCACCCGCGCCGCCCTGCGCCGCATGAAGGCGGCGGGCGCCGGGGGCGTCGTCGTCAACAACGCCTCGGTGATCGGCTGGCGGGCGCAGAAGGGGCAGTCGCACTACGCCGCCGCCAAGGCCGGCGTGATGGCCCTCACCCGCTGCGCCGCACTGGAGGCCGCCGAGTACGGCGTGCGCGTCAACGCCGTGTCGCCCAGCCTCGCCATGCACCCCCACCTGGTGAAGGTCACCACCCCCGAGCTGCTGGAGGAGCTGACCTCCCGCGAGGCCTTCGGGCGCTACGCGGAGCCGTGGGAGGTGGCCAACGTGATCGTCTTCCTGGCCAGCGACTACGCCTCGTACATGACCGGTGAGGTCCTCTCCGTCAGCAGCCAGCACCCATGAGGCGACAATGGCCGCGTGCCGAAAAGCAGCAGCAGAAAAGCCACGATGAGTCCGTCACCCGAGCGGCGTGAGGAGATCCTCGCCACCGCGGCCGAGGTGTTCGCCGCCCAGGGATACAACGCCACCACCGTCCGCAAGATCGCGGACGCCGCGGGCATGCTCGCGGGCAGCCTCTACTACCACTTCGACTCCAAGGAGTCGATGCTCGACGAGATTCTCTCCACGTTCCTCGAGGACCTGTGGGGCCGGTACGACGCCGTGCTCGCCTCCGACCTCGGCCCGAGAGAGACGATCGAGGCCCTCGTCACCGAGTCCTTCCGGGAGATCGACCGGCACCGCGCCGCGGTGGCCATCTACCAGAAGGAAGCCAGGCATCTCCAGACCCAGCCCCGTTTCGGCTACCTCGCCGACTCGCAGCAGAGGTTCGAGAAGGCGTGGCTCGGCACCCTCGAACGAGGAGTGAAGGCCGAGGTCTTCCGCGCCGACCTCGACGTCCGGCTCACCTACCGGTTCGTGCGCGACACCGTGTGGGTCGCCGCCTCCTGGTACCGGCCGGACGGACAGCACAGCCCCGAGGAGATCGCCCGCCAGTACCTGTCCATGGTGCTGGAGGGGATCGCCCTGCGCACCTGATCCCGTACACAGAGAAGAGGAACGGCCATGGCCGAGGCATACATCGTCGAAGCGGTCCGCACCCCCGTCGGCAAGCGGAACGGTGGCCTGTCCGCCGCCCATCCGGCCGACCTCGGCGCCCATGTGCTCACGGCGCTGATGGAACGCTCGGGTGTCGACCCGGCCGCCGTCGAGGACGTGGTCTTCGGCTGTCTGGACACCGTGGGCCCGCAGGCCGGCGACATCGCCCGCACCTGCTGGCTGGCCGCGGGGCTGCCGGAGGAGGTGCCCGGCGTGACCGTCGACCGCCAGTGCGGCTCCTCCCAGCAGGCCGTGCACTTCGCCGCCCAGGCGGTCATGTCCGGCACCAGCGACCTGGTGGTCGCGGGCGGTACCCAGAACATGTCGCAGGTGCCGATCGCCTTCGCCAGCCGCCGGGCCGCCGAGCCGCTCGGACTGACCGAGGGCCCCTATGCCGGCTCCCACGGCTGGCGCGCCCGCTACGGCGACCGGCCGGTCAACCAGTTCCACGGCGCCGAACTCATCGCCCGGGACTGGGACATCTCCCGCCGCGACATGGAGGAGTTCGCGCTGCGCTCCCACCTGCGGGCGGTCCGGGCCACCGAGGAAGGGCGCTTCGACCGCGAGATCGTCCCGTACGGGGACGTCGCCCGGGACGAGGGCCCGCGCCCCGACACCACCCTGGAGAAGATGGCCGGCCTCAAGCCGCTGGTCGAGGGCGGCCGGCTGACCGCCGCCGTCTCCTCGCAGGTGTCCGACGGCGCCTCCGCGATGCTGCTCGCCGGCGAGCGCGCCGTCCGGGAGCACGGACTGACCCCGCGCGCCCGCGTCCACCACCTGTCGGTGCGCGGCGAGGACCCGATCCGCATGCTGTCCGCGCCGATCCCCGCCACGGCGTACGCCCTGAAGAAGGCCGGGATGACGCTCGACGACATCGACCTGGTCGAGATCAACGAGGCCTTCGCGTCCGTGGTGCTGGCCTGGCTGAAGGAGACCGGGGCCGACCCGGAGAAGGTCAACGTCAACGGCGGCGCCATCGCCCTGGGCCACCCGCTCGGCGCCACCGGCACCAAGCTGATGACGACCCTGCTGCACGAACTGGAGCGCACCGGCGGCCGCTACGGCCTCCAGACGATGTGCGAGGGCGGCGGCCAGGCCAACGTCACCATCATCGAGCGGCTCTGACCCGAGGGGGTCCCCTCCCGCGCCGGCACCCCGGCCGCGGGAGGAGAGCCCGCCGTCGCCGGTCCCGCGGCCGTACGACGAAGGCCCGTCCGCCCTCGGGGCGGACGGGCCTTCGTCGTGGTCCCTCGCTCACCTCAGCAGCCGGGCGCGCAGCCTGGCCAGGACCGGTGTGTCCAGGCCGAGGCCCTCGGTGAGATAGCCCTCGAAGCCGCCGTAGTCGCGCGCGGCCTGGTCCAGAGCGGCGTCCAGGTACTCCCCGCGGACCTCCTGGAGCGGGACGAGCAGTTCCGGGTCCTCCATCAGCCCGGCCCTCCTCAGCCCCTCGCGGGTCGCGCGGTCCGCCTCGGCGCGGTAGGCGTTGGACAGCAGGTAGTCCCGTTCGGCCGCCCCGGCCGGGACCCCGAGGGCGCGCAGCAGCACGTAGCTCATCCAGCCGGTGCGGTCCTTGCCCGACGTGCAGTGGAACAGCAGCGGCGACTGCCCGCGCTCCGCGAGGTCCCGCAGGGTCGCCGCCAACTGACGGCGGGTGTCCGGGTCGGTGACGAAGCTGCGGTAGATCTCCCGCATCAACCGCTCCGCCTTCCCGCCCGCGAGCACCCTCTCCTGCTCGGCCGGGTCCGCGGAGCCGATCACCGCCATGACCGTCCCGTACAGGCCCCGGTCGTTCACCGGCCGGGAGACCGCGGTGAGGCCGGCCGGGAGGCGGTCGGCGCCGTCCCCCCGGACCTCCAGCGGGACACGGAAATCCACCACCGTACGCAGGTGCAGCGCCGCCAGTGCCGAGACGTCCGCGTCGGTCAGCTTCCCGAGGGCGTCGGCGCGGAAGACCTGCCCGGGGCGCACCTCGCGCCCCTTCGCGGTGCGGTGGCCGCCGAGGTCGCGGACGTTGACGGCGCCCTGAAGGACGACGCGGCGGACGGTGGTGGCGCCGGCGCCGGCGTCCGGCGGGGCCGCGGCGGCGGGCGGTGCCGCCGTGGCGCCGGCCCCGGACCAGGCGGGCAGGCAGCCGAGGGCGACGGCGGTGACGACGGCTCCGGTCACCCGGCGGACGTGAGCAACTCGCATGGGATCATCTCCAGGCAGAGAGCGGGCGGTGTCTCATTCGGGGTGGGGCAGGTCGTGCAGGACGGCCCGGGCCTCGGCCATCACGGACTCCACGAGCTCGGCGCAGGACGGCAGGTCGTCGATCAGCCCCGCGACCTGCCCGGCCGCCATCACCCCGAGGTCGGTGCGCCCCTCGACCATCGACGCCTTCAGCAGCATCGGCGTGTTGGCGGCCAGCAGCACCTGGCTCCAGGACAGTTCCTTGCCGTGCTTCATCGCCCGGCCGTCGCGCAGCATCTGCGCCCAGCTCATGCCGCTCTCGCGCCGGAACGCCGCGGCGTGGCGCAGCGCCCGCAGCAGCGAGGCGGCGCGGCCCGAGCGTTCCAGCGCGTCGACCAGGTCGGTGCGCAGCATCCGGTGGGGCAGCCCGTCCACCTTGGTGGTGACGGTGACGTCCTGCACGGTCGCCGCCAGGTACCTGGCCTTGACCGCGTCGGGGACGGTGCTGTCGGAGGTCAGCAGGAACCGGGTGCCCATGGCGATCCCGGCGGCGCCGAAGGCCAGCGCCGCCACGAGCCCGCGCCCGTCCCGGAAACCGCCGGCCGCGATCACGGGGATGTCGACGGCGTCGACGACCTGGGGGAGCAGCACGGTGGTGGCGACGGACCCGGTGTGCCCGCCGCCCTCCCCGCCCTGCACCACCACCGCGTCGGCGCCCCACGCGGCGACCTTCTCCGCGTGCCGCCGGGCGCCGATGGACGGCACGACGACGACACCGGCGTCCTTGAGCCGCGCGATCAGCTCGCGGGAGGGGGCGAGCGCGAAGGAGGCGACCTTGACGCCCTCGTCGATGATGACGCGGACCCGCTCGGCCGCGTCCCCCGCGTCCGCCCGCAGATTGACCCCGAAGGGCGCGTCCGTACGGGACTTGACCTCCCGCACCGCCGCGCGCAGCCGGTCGACGGGCATGGTGGCGGAGGCCAGGATGCCCAGCGCCCCCGCGTTGGCGGCGGCCGACACCAGGCGCGGGCCGGCGACCCAGCCCATGCCCGTCTGCACGAG
This sequence comes from Streptomyces sp. NPDC018947, assembly GCF_044390505.1. Taxonomy (NCBI): domain Bacteria; kingdom Bacillati; phylum Actinomycetota; class Actinomycetes; order Kitasatosporales; family Streptomycetaceae; genus Streptomyces; species Streptomyces sp. NPDC018947. Next base: position 448,965 of record NZ_JBIRZD010000002.1, on the reverse strand, counting down.
GGGGTGCCGGACCCCGGCCAGTTCGGTGAGCGGGGTCCGGAACGTCGCGTCGCTCATGCGGACGGCACCTCGCGCTCGCGCAGTCCGGCGGGGTCGACGACCTCCCGGATCAGCCGCAGCTCCTCGGCGGTGGGCTCGCGCGTACGGGCGACCTCGTCGGGCACGGCCAGCGCGAAGCCCGTGGCCTCGACCACCTCGTCCACCGTGACGCCGGGATGCAGCGAGCGTACGCGCATCGTCCGGTCCGGCGTCTCGAAGTCGAACACGCCGAGGTCGGTGACGACGTCCGGGATGCGGTGGAAGCGCGTGGCGGACGGGCCGGCCGCGGCGGCACGGTCGTAGCCGACTCCGCAGACCATGTCGACGCGCTCCACGAAGACCCGCCGCGAGTGCCGGGGGATCCAGTAACTCGTGGGGTTGTTGAGGGTGTTGACGGGAGCGCCGCGCACGCCCAGCAGCTGCCGCGCGGGCCGGTCCCAGTCGCCGATGCAGGAGATGTTCTGGTTGCCGTGCCGGTCGAGCTGGCTCGCGCCCATCATCACGTGGCGCCGGCCGGTGGCGACCATCGCGAGGTGCTGCCGGTAGGGCAGCCAGCCCTCGACCACCCGCGCCTTCTCACCCACCGCCCCGACGTCGCCGGCGAGCAGCGCCTCCCCGTCCGTCATCAGCAGGTCGGGGGAGAAGGTGAGCCTCGCCAGCCCGGCACCGATCGCCGGGATGGTGCCCATCGGGCTGGCCAGCACCTCACCCGCGCCCCGCCAGACCTCGGAACACGCCACCACGCAGTACTCGGCCCGCGTCGCCGTCGTCGTGCCGCCGCTCATGCTTCCTCCTCGTGGAACGCCGCCACCGCGGCCTGGTACGCGTCCTCGTCACCGGACAGGAACCGCTCGCCGAAGGCCGCCCAGGCCTCGGGATCCCGCGCCGCCTCGACGTAGGCCCGCTGGAAGGCCTCGTCGCGGTCGTGGTCGGGGACGCAGGAGGTGAAGTGGGCGCCGTTCGGCGCCTCGACGACACCGTTGACGAACGCCCGCTTGACCAGCAGGGACTGCGGACCGGCCTCCTTGAGCAGGTCCGCGGTGTCCACGACGCGTTCGCAGGAGACGTACGCCGCGTCGGCGGCCTCGCAGAACAGGTCGTCGAAGTACGGGTCGGGGCCCAGGCACTGGGCGTTGCCCCGGGCGTCGGCCCGGTTGAGATGGACGAGCGCGGCGTCCAGCCGCAGCGCCGGGACGGCGACCAGCTCCTCACCGTCCTCGTAGGGGGAGACGACCGTGCGCAGCGACGGGTTGACCCGCATCACGTCCGAGGCGAGACCGGCCCGGACCGGCAGGAACGGCAGTCGCTGAGCGGCGGCCGTCAGCCCCCACATGACCATCGCCTCGTCCAGCTCCACCATCTCGAAGGCGGCGCGCTGCCGGGCGGCCGTGAAGTGCGGTTCGAGGGGGACGGAGTCGAGGGTGGCGAACGCGGCCACGAGCTTGCGTATCCGCCCTGCCGCGGCGAGCAGCCCGACGTCCGGGCCGCCGAAGGAGACGACGGTCAGGTCGGTGACGTCCGAGCGGAGCAGCGCGCGCACCAGCGCCATCGGCTTGCGCCGGGAGCCCCAGCCGCCGATGCCGATCGTCATGCCGCTCTCGAGACGGCCGACGACCTCCTCGGCGGTCATCGTCTTGTCGCTCACTGCCGCTCCTCCTTGGACGAAACGTTGGACGAAACGAAGGCGTCGCGGTGCTTGTCGGCGACGCCGGCGAGATTGGCCTCGAAGGTGAAGCCCTGCTCGAAGCGGTAACTGCGGCGGACGTCCACCGGGTCGATCCCGTTGATCGCGGCCTTGGCGAGCCGGATCAGACGGCCGTCCTTGGCGGCGATCTCCCGGGCCAGTTCCAGCGCGGCCTCGTGCAGCAGTTCGCGCGGGACCACCCGCCACACCGAGCCGTGCCGGTGCAGTTCCGCGGCGGTGACGGTGCGCGAGGTGTAGTACAGGGTCCGCATCAGGTGCTGCGGGACCAGCCGGGCGAGGTGGGTCGCCGCGCCGAGCGCGCCCCGGTCCAGCTCGGGCAGCCCGAACGTGGCGTCGTCGGAGGCGACGATCGCGTCGGCGTTGCCGACCAGGCCGATGCCGCCGCCGAGACAGAAACCCTGCACGGCGGCGACCACCGGGACCTCGCACTCGTAGACCGCGGCGAACGCCTCGTAGCAGCCGCGGTTGGCCCCGATCAGGGCGTCGTACCCCGCCGTGCGCTGCATTTCCTTGATGTCGACGCCGGCGTTGAACCCGCGGCCCGCGGCCGTGAGCACCACGCAGTTCACCGCCGGGTCGGCCCCGGCCGCGCGCACCGCGGCGGCCAGGTCGTACCAGCCCTGTACGGGCAGCGCGTTGACCGGAGGGACGTCCACGGTGACGACGGCGATGCCCTCGCCGGGGGCTGAGGTGGAGACACCCATGAGCAGATCAGCTACCTTTCCACCAAACGTTTGTTAGGGAAAGGTAGCAGCGGATCCGCCGCTGCGGGAGGTGTCACGTGGCAGCGATCACCGATCTGTCCGGCTCCGTCGCCGTCGTCACCGGCGGAACCCGGGGTGTCGGCGCGGGTGTCGCCCGCGCCCTGCTGGAAGCCGGCGCGCAGGTCGTGACCTGCGCCCGCAGGGCCCCGGACCGGCCCGTCGAGGCAGCGGGCCGCACGGCCCGCTTCCTCCCCGTCGACCTCCGCGACCCGGAGGCGACCGGCCGGTTCTTCGCCCGGGTGGAGAGCGACTACGGGCGGCTCGACACCCTGGTCAACAACGCCGGCGGCGCCCCGTTCCGGATGCTCGGCGACGGAGCGGCCCACCAGCACGCCCGGGTCGTCGAGTTGAACCTGCTCGCACCGCTCAACGCGTCGCTCGCCGCGTACGAGGTGATGCGCCGACGGAGCGGGGGAGGGTCCATGGTGATGATCGGCAGCGTCAGCGGGTCCCGTCCCTCACCGGGGACCGCGGCGTACGGAGCCGCCAAGGCGGGCCTGGAGCACCTCGCCCGTTCCATGGCCGTCGAGTGGGCGCCCCGCATCCGGGTCAACACCCTCGTGCTCGGCATGGTCCGCACCGAACTGTCCCACCTGCACTACGGGGACGAGGACGGCATCGCCGCCGTCGCCCGCACCGTGCCGCTGGGCCGGCTCGCCGAGCCCGCCGACGTCGGCGACGCGTGCGTCTTCCTCGCCTCCCCCCGCGCCGCGTACATCAGCGGCGCGGCCCTGCACGTCCACGGCGGAGGGGAACGCCCCGCCTTCCTCGACGCCGCCACCGTCAACTGACCGTCCCCGTCCCGCCGCCGTCCGCGTTCGCCACTCCCGCGCGGACGGCGGCGGAACACCCCACCTCGTGAAAGGCAGGACCATCATGACCAGCGGAATCTGCGCCGGGCGCGTCGTCGTCGTCACCGGAGCCGGCCGCGGACTCGGCCGCGCCCACGCCCTCGCCTACGCCGCCGAGGGCGCGAGCGTCGTCGTCAACGACCTCGGCGTCGGCCTCGACGGCACCGGAGGGACCGAGGACCCCGCCCAGCGGGTCGCCGACGAGATCCGCGCGCTCGGCGGGCAGGCCGTCGCCCACCACGGCGACATCACCACCACCGACGGCGCCGCCTCGCTCGTCACCACCGCGCTGGACTCCTTCGGCCGCCTCGACACCCTGGTCAACAACGCCGGGTTCCTGCGCGACCGCATGCTCGTCAACCTCGACGAGGACGACTGGGACGCCGTCATGAGCGTCCACCTCAAGGGCCACTTCCTGCCGATGCGGCACGCCCTCGCGCACTGGCGGGCCGAGGCGAAGGCGGGCCGCATCCCGCGAGCCCGCGTCGTCAACACCGCCTCCGGCGCCGGCCTGCTGGGCAGCGTCGGCCAGGGCAACTACGCCGCGGCGAAGGCCGGCATCGTGGCGCTGACGCTGGTCGCCGCCGCCGAGACGGCCCGCTACGGCGTCCAGGTCAACGCCATCGCCCCGGCCGCCCGCACCCGGATGACCGAAACCGCCTTCGCCAAGGCCATGGCCGCCCCCGAGGACGGCGGGTTCGACGCCATGGCCCCGGAGAACGTCTCCCCGATCGTCGTCTGGCTGGGCTCGGACGCCTGCGCCGGAGTCACCGGCCGGGTCTTCGAGGCCGAGGCCGGCCGGATCACCGTCATGGAGGGCTGGCGGCCCGGCCCCACCGCGGACAAGGGCGCCCGCTGGACCCCGGCCGAGGCGGGCCGGACCGCCCTCGCACTGCTGGCCGAGGCCGAGCCCCCGCAGCCGGTGTACGGCGCGCGGTGACAGCGGCGGACCACGGCCCGCACACCGGACACGGCGACCCCACCCCGGCAGGGCGTGCGTCGACGCCGCCCGGCCGCCCGGTCCCGCCTTTCCCGGTCAGCGGGAACTCGCGCTCCCCGCCGGGGGAGCGCCCCGCTTAGCCTCCCCGAACAGCCCACCGCACCGCGAAGGACCCCCATGCTCACGGACCCCCAGAGGCAGCACGCGGCGCAGATCCTGCGTGACGCGGAGCTCCGCCGCTCGCCGGTCGACCCGCTCACCGGGACCTTCCCGGAGATCGGCACCGACGACGCCTACGAGATCCAGCTCGTCAACATCCGGCACCGGGTCGCCGCCGGGGCCGAGGTCCGCGGCCACAAGGTCGGGCTGTCGTCCCCCGTCATGCAGCGCATGATGGGCGTGGACGAACCCGACTACGGCCACCTGCTCGACGACATGGAGCTGAGCCAGGACCGTCCCGTCCCCGTCTCCCGCTACTGCTCCCCGCGCGTCGAGGTGGAGGTCGGCTTCGTCCTCGGCGCCGACCTGCCCGGCGAGGGGTGCACGACGGCGGACGTGCTCGCCGCCACGGAACGCGTCGTCCCCGCCCTGGAGCTGATCGACAGCCGGATCCGCGACTGGCGGATCTCGATCGCCGACACCATCGCGGACAACGCCTCCTCCGCCGGATTCGTCATCGGGGAGGGAAAGGACCCTCGCGAGCTGGACCTGAAGGCGATCGAAGCGCGGCTGACCAGCGGCGGTGAGCTGCTGGCCGAGGGGCGCGGCGACGCCGTGCTCGGCGACCCGGCCGTCTCCGTCGCCTGGCTCGCCCGCACCGTCGCCCGCTTCGGCGTGTCCCTGAAGAAGGGGCACCTGGTACTGCCCGGCTCCTGCACCCGGGCCGTCGACGTGGCGGCGGGAGCGACCTTCACCGCCGACTTCACCGGGCTGGGCCCGGTGTCCCTCTCGTTCACCTGAGGTGATGCACAGACATGCCGCCCACCAAGACCAAGGCGACCGCAGCGATCGTCGGATCCGGCAACATCGGCACCGACCTGCTGTACAAGCTGCTCCGCTCCGAACTCGTCGAACCCCGCTGGATGATCGGCGTCGACCCCGGCAGCGAGGGCCTGGCCCGCGCCCGCCGGGCCGGCCTGGAGACCAGTCACGAGGGCGTCGACCGGCTGCTGGCGCAGGACGAACTCCCCGACCTCGTCTTCGAGGCGACCTCCGCCTACGTCCACCGCGCCAACGCCCCCCGCTACGCCGAACTCGGCATCAGGGCGATCGACCTCACCCCGGCCGCGGTCGGCCCCGCCGTCGTCCCGCCCGCCAACCTGCGCGAGCACCTCGACAAACCCAACGTCAACATGATCACCTGCGGCGGGCAGGCCACCATCCCCATGGTCCACGCCGTCTCCCGCGTCGTGCCCGTGTCCTACGCCGAGATCGTCGCGTCCGTGGCCTCCGTCTCCGCCGGGCCCGGAACCCGCGCCAACATCGACGAGTTCACCCGCACCACCTCACGCGGCATCGAGACCATCGGCGGCGCCGAACGCGGCAAGGCGATCATCATCCTCAACCCCGCCGACCCCCCGGTCATCATGCGCGACACCGTCTTCTGCGCCATCCCCGAGGACGCCGACCGCGACGCCGTCACCCAGTCCGTCAAGGAGGTGGCCGAACAGGTCGCCACGTACGTACCCGGCTACCGGCTGCGCGCCGAGCCCCAGTTCGACGATCCGCGCCCCGAGAACGGCGGCATGGCGCGCGTCGCGGTCTTCCTGGAGGTCGAGGGCGCCGGCGACTACCTGCCGCCGTACGCCGGGAACCTGGACATCATGACCGCCGCCGCCACCAAGGTCGGCGAGGAGTTCGCGAAGGGAATCATCGCGTGAGGACCTACTCCGACACCCTCGACATCCGCGTCACCGACTCCTCGCTGCGCGACGGCTCGCACGCCAAACGGCACCAGTTCACCGGCGAGGACGTACGGTCCGTCGTCGCGGCCCTCGACGACGCCGGCGTCCCGGTGATCGAGGTGACCCACGGCGACGGACTCGGCGGCTCGTCCTTCAACTACGGCTTCTCGAAGACCCCCGAGCAGGACCTCATCCGCATCGCCGTGGACACCGCCCGGCAGGCGAGGATCGCCTTCCTGATGCTCCCGGGACTCGGCGTCAAGGACGACATCCTCGCCGCCCGCGACAACGGCGCGAGCATCTGCCGCGTCGCCACCCACTGCACCGAGGCCGACATCGCCGTCCAGCACTTCGGACTCGCCCGGGACAGGGGCCTGGAGACCGTCGGCTTCCTGATGATGGCCCACGCGACCACCCCGGAGAACCTGGCGAAGCAGGGCCGCGTCATGGCCGACGCCGGGTGCCAGTGCGTCTACGTCGTCGACTCGGCCGGCGCCATGGTCATGGACGACGTCACCGCCCGCGTCGAGGCCCTCGTCGCCGAACTCGGCGACGACGCCCAGGTCGGTTTCCACGGACACGAGAACCTCGCCCTCGGCACCGGCAACTCCGTCGCCGCCGTCAAGGCAGGCGCCCTGCAGATCGACGGCTCCACCCGCAGGCTCGGCGCCGGCGCGGGCAACACCGCCGTCGAAGCGCTCGTCGCCGTCTGCGCCAAGATGGGCATCCGCACCGGCATCGACGTACTGAAGATCATCGACGCGGCCGAGGACGTGGTCCGCCCGGTCATGGACGAAGAGTGCCGGCTCGACCGGCTCGCCCTGCTCATGGGCCACGCCGGCGTCTACTCCAGCTTCCTCAAGCACGCCTACCGGCAGGCCGAACGCTACGGCGTCTCGGGCGCCGAGATCCTCCTGCGCGCGGGCGAGCGGCGCCTCGTCGGCGGCCAGGAGGACCAGCTCATCGACATCGCCGTGGAACTCGCCGCGAAGAAGTGACGCGGACCGACCGGCACGACCGACCGACACAGCCGTAGCACCCCCAAGACATCGGAGGGACGAGATGACTGCGCTCAATGAAGAGGTCCGGGTCATCGAGGCGGGCACGCCGCCGACCCGCTTCGCCCGGGGCTGGCACTGCCTGGGCCTCGCCGACAGCTTCAAGGACGGAAAGCCGCACGAGATCGACGCGTTCGGCACCAAGCTGGTGGTCTTCCAGGGCGAGGAGGACGGGCAGTTGCACGTCCTGAACGCCTACTGCCCGCACATGGGCGGCAACCTCGCCCAGGGCAGCGTCAAGGGCGACGCCGTCGCCTGCCCCTTCCACGACTGGCGCTGGGCGGGCAACGGCCGGTGCGTCGGCATCCCCTACGCCCGCCGGGTCCCGCCCCGCGCCAAGACCCGCGCCTGGCTCACCCTGGAGCGCAACAAGCAGCTCTTCGTCTGGAACGACCCGGAGGGCAACCCCCCGCCGCCCGAGGTCACCATCCCCGAGATCGCCGGCGTCCACGGCCCCGAGGCGGACCAGTGGAGCGACTGGACCTGGCACACCCTGCTCGTCGAGAACTCCAACTGCCGCGAGATCATCGACAACGTCGTGGACATGGCGCACTTCTTCTACGTCCACTACGCCTTCCCCGAGTACTTCAAGAACGTCTTCGACGGGCACATCGCCACCCAGTACATGGAGAGCAGCCCACGCGGCGACATCGAGACGGGCCCAGCGGCGGCAGGGCGCCTGCGCTCCGACGCCTCCTACTACGGCCCCTCCTACATGATCGACTACCTCTACAGCGACGTCGGCGGCGGCACCGAGATGGAGATCGTCCTGATCAACTGCCACTACCCGGTCACGGAGAACAGCTTCGTGCTCCAGTACGGGGCGATGGTCAAACGGCTCCCCGGGATGACCGACGAGCAGGCGGTCGAGGCTGCGCGCATGACCGCCGGCGGCTTCGACGACGTCTTCGAGCAGGACATCGTGATCTGGCAGAACAAGACCCGCATCGACAACCCGCTGCTGACCGAGGAGGACGGCCCGGTCTACCAACTGCGCCGCTGGTACGACCAGTTCTACGTCGACGTCGCCGACGTCAAGGACGAGATGACACGCCGCTTCGAGTTCGAGGTCGACACCGAGCGGGCCAACAAGTCCTGGCGGGCCGAGGTCGCCGAGAACCTCGCCCGCCGCGCGGCGGAGCACACGACGGGAACCGGAGACTGACATGCAGCCGGTGGAGTGCGCGACCTGCGGCAACCAGGTCCTGTGCGAGAAGTTCAGCCTGGCCCACACCTCGGTGCAGTGGACCACCGACGCGGCCGTGGCCTGCGCGGAGTTCCGGGGGCAGGTGACCGGCGGCGGGACCACCGCCCGGATCCGGACCTGCCGGCCGCTGCGCGACAGCATCGACCGCGCGGTCGAGGACGGCACCCTGGAGGTCCTCGATGTCTGACTCCGTGCCCGGGCCGGCGCCCGGGGCGCGCACGCACCGGCTGCGCGTCGTCGACGTGGTCGCCGAGACGGCCGACGCGCACACCCTGGTGCTCCAGGCACCCGAGGACGGCGCCGACCGGTTCGCCTACCGCCCCGGCCAGTTCCTGACCCTGAAGCTGCCCGGCGCGGACGGCCGGTCCGCGGCCCGCTGCTACTCCCTCGCCAGCTCACCGCACACCGGCGAACCGCTGAAGGTCACCGTCAAGCGGGTGGCCGGCGGATACGGCTCCAACTGGGTGTGCGACCGGGTGGCCGCCGGACACGAACTGGAGGTGCTGCCGCCGGCCGGCACCTTCACCCCGTCCGACCTCGACGCGGACCTGCTGCTCGTCGCCGGGGGCAGCGGCATCACCCCGGTCCTGTCCATCGCCAAGTCGGCGCTCGCGGCGGGGCGGGGCGGGGTGACGCTCCTGTACGCCAACCGGGACGAGGGCTCGGTCATCTTCCGCGACGAGCTGCGGCGGCTGACCGAGGCCCACCCGGACCGGCTGCTGGTGATCCACTGGCTGGAGTCGCTCCAGGGCCTGCCCGTCGCGGACCGGCTGGCGGGCGCGCTCGCGCCGTACGCCGGCCGTGAGACGTTCGTGTGCGGTCCGGGACCGATGATGGACGCCGCCGAACAGGCCCTGCGCACCCTCGGTGTGCCCGGCGAGCGGATCCACCGCGAGCGGTTCTTCTCGCTGAGCGGCGACGTGTTCGACGTACCGGCGTCCGCGGCCGGGGAGGAGTCCGCGTCCGCCGGGCCGGGCACCACGGCGGACGTCGAACTCGACGGCGAGACGCACACCGTCGCCTGGCCGCAGGGCACCGTCCTGCTCGACGTGCTCCTCGCCGCCGGGGTGGACGCCCCGTACTCGTGCCGCGAGGGCGCGTGCAGCGCCTGCACCTGCCGGGTCGTGACGGGCGAGGTCAAGATGCTCCGCAACGAGATCCTCGACGACCAGGACCTCGCCGAGGGCTACGTCCTGGCCTGCCAGTCCGTGCCGCTCACCGACCGGGTCGGGATCACGTACACCTGAGCGCGGGAGCGGACGCGATCCCGCCGTGACGGGAGCGGCGCCGCCGGCTCCCACCGTGGCGGTCGTGGAACCCCACCGGGCCTCCGCCGCGACAGGCACCGCGGACCCTTTCCGGCGCGCGGGCAACCCACGGCTCCCGCCCGGGTCCGCCTGCCACCGCGAAGACGTGGGCCGCGCGGAGACAGCCACAGCGAACCCTGCCGCGGCGGGCGAACCCGCAGCCCCGCCGGGTCGTCCCACCGCGAAGACGCGGGCCGCGCGGCGAGGCCACCGCGATGCCGGCGCACCGTGCCGGGCACAGCCGTACCCACCCCCACGCCACCACCAGCGTCCCCGAAGGAGCCCGCCATGCCCCGCACCTACCTCGTCACCGGCGCCGCCTCCGGCATAGGAGAGGCCACCGCGGCCCTCCTGCGTGCGCGGGGGCACACCGTCATCGGCGCCGACCTCGCCTCCGGCGACATCCGCGCCGACCTGTCCACCGCCGAGGGCCGGGACGAACTCGCCGCCCGCGCCCGAGAACTGACCGGCGGCCGCCTCGACGGCGTCGTCGCCTGCGCCGGCGTCGCACAGCCCGACCCGCTCACCGTCAAGGTCAACCACTTCGGCGCCGTCGCCACCCTCGACGGCCTGCGCCCCCTGCTGGCCGCCGGCACGGACCCCCGGGCCCTCGTCATCGGCTCCATCGACTCCGTCCACCCGACCGACCCCGCGATCGTGGACGCCGCGCTCGCCGACGACGAGGAGAGGGCGGTGGCGGCCTCCCGGGCGGCCGTGGACCGGGGGGAGGGCCAACTCGTCTACTCCTCCTCCAAGGCCGCCGTCTCCCGCTGGGTGCGCCGCCATGCCGTGACCCCGCGGTGGGCCGGCGCCGGCATCCCGCTCAACGTCGTCGCCCCCGGCGTCGTCCTCACCCCGATGACCCGGCCCCTGCTGGACGACCCCGACATGCTGAAGCTCGTCGAGCAGAGCGTGCCGATGCCCCTGCACGGCCACGCCCGCCCCGAACGGATCACCCCCCTGATCGCCTGGCTCACCTCACCCGACAACACCCACGTGACCGGACAGGTCGTCTTCGCCGACGGCGGTGCCGACGCGGTCCTGCGCGGCGACGGCACCTGGTGACCACCCCCGAGGAGACGTCCATGACCCCGCACAGCATCGAGCGTTCCACCGTGCTCCCGGCCGCCCCGGACGAGGTGTGGGCGGCCGTCGGCGACTTCGGAGGCCTCGCCGACTGGCACCCGCACCTGCCCCCGTCCACCGTCGAGGACGGCGCCGACCCCGAACTCCCCGGCGCCGTACGTGTCTTCACGGTCGACGGCGAGATCGTCGCCCGCGAACGCCTGCTGGACCGCGACGCCGACGCCCGCTGGTACCGCTACACCCTCCTCGACCCGCTGGTCCTCCCCTTCGGCGACTACGTGGCGACCCTCGCCGTACGCCCCCACGCCGACGGCGCCGAGGTCCACTGGTCCGCGGTCTACCACGGCCCCGACGAGCTGGTGCCCCGGGTCGAGTCGCTCATCGGCGACGGCACCTACGCCACCGGACTCCAAGCCCTGCGCACCCGCTTCGCCCGGGCCCGGGACTGACCACCGCGCTACGGCCCCACACGCAACCCACCACCACCGAGGGACGAGATGGCGAACACAGACGACACCTGGGACCAGGAGTGCGACGTACTCGTGGCCGGATCCGGCGGCGGCGCGCTCACCGGTGCGTACGGCGCGGCGGCCCGCGGACTGGACACGCTGGTCGTCGAGAAGACGGAGCACTTCGGCGGGACCACCGCCTACGCCGGCGCCGGCCTGTGGCTGCCGGGCAACCAGGCGCAGACACGGGGCGGACTGGAGGACTCCGCCGATCTCGGGCGTGCCTACTTCCGCGCCGTGGTCGGCGAGAGCACGCCCCACGAGCTCCAGGACGCCTACCTCGACCACGCCGCCGGCACGGTCGCGTTCCTCGAGGACAACCCCCATGTCCGCTTCGAGTACCGCCCGTTCCCCGACTACTTCGCGGCTCCCGGCCGCTTCGACGCGGGCCGTGCCGTCTTCCCCGTGGACCTGCCCGCACCCGAGGCGCCCCACGCCCTCCTGGACGCGGTACGCCCCCCGGCATGGGCGGAACGGCTCGGCCTGCCCCCGGGCGACGGGCCGCTCACCGACGGACGGGCCCTGATCGGCCGGCTGCTCCTCGCCCTGGAGTCCACCGGCAACGGCCGCACCCTGCTGCGCACCGAACTGCGCCGGCTGATCACCGAGGACGGTCGCGTCGTCGGCGCCGAGGCCCTGCGCGACGGCCGCGTCACGAGGATCCGGGCCCGCCGCGGTGTCCTGCTCGCCGCCGGCGGTTTCGAGGGCAACGCCGCCCTGCGCCGCGACTGGCAGGGCCTGCACGGGGCCGACTGGACCATGGGTCCTCAGGGGGCCAACACCGGCGAGGCCCTGCTCGCGGCGGTCGACGCCGGAGCCGCCACCGGCCTGCTGGACGAGTCCTGGTGGTGCCCCTCGCTGCGCTTCCCGGACGGCACGGCCGCGTTCACCCTGGGCCTGCACGGCGGCATCTTCGTGGACGGCACCGGCCGCCGCTTCGCCAACGAGTCGCTGCCCTACGACCGGATGGGCCGCCGGATGCTCGCGGCCAAGGCCGGCACCACCCCCGACAACCCCGTGTGGTGGGTCTTCGACGGCCGCTTCGGCGACGAACTGCCCGGCATCACCGTCGTCCCCGCCGACCGGAAGGCCTTCACCGAGGCCGGGCTGTGGCGCACCGCCGACACCCTCGACGGCCTCGCCGGCGCCATCGGCGTGGACACCGGCACACTGAGCACCACGGTGCGGACGTTCAACACCTACGCCGCCGACGGGGTCGACGCGGACTTCCACCGGGGCGAGGACCCCTACGACCGCTTCTTCGCCCGGGGCGAGGGCCCCAACCCCTGCCTGGTGCCGATCGGGGAGGGTCCCTTCCACGCCGTGCAGATCGTGCTCGGCGACCTGGGCACCAAGGGCGGTGTGCGCATCGACACCCGGGCCCGGGTGCTGCGCGAGGACGCCACCGTGATCCCCGGCCTGTACGCGGCCGGCAACACCGCCGCCTCGGTGTCCGGCCCCAGCTACCCCGGCCCCGGCGTCCCCATCGGCTCCGCCATGGTCTTCGGCCACCTGGCCGCCGCCGACATGGCGGCGCGCGACGACGCGTAGGCCCACCACGCCCACAGCCGCCGGCCGGCCCCCGTCACGGAACGGACGGGAGCCGGCCGCCGTCGTACCCGTTCCTACCGCCGTAGCGCCGCCGCGCGCCCCGCCCTGCGGCCGAAGAAGCTGCCGTCACCGAGCGAGGCGCCGCTCGCGTACCCCCAGGCCGCGATGCCCGCCGTGGCCCGCCCCGCCGCGTACAGCCCCGGGATCGGCTCCCCGTCCACGTGCAGCACCTCCCCCTCCAGGCCGGTCGTCAGCCCGCCCAGGGCGAACCCCGACGTCATGCCCCGCAGGTCCACGGCACCCAGCGGCCCCCGCAACGGCCGCAGCCAGCGCGCGGCCTTGCGCAGCAGCGGGTCCCGGCCCTGCTCGGCATGGCGGTTGTACACGTCGAGCGTCGCCTCCAGGGCACCGGGCGGCAGCCCCGCCTCCGCGGCCAGCTCCGTCGCGGTCCCGCACACCCAGGCCGGCCGCAACTGGAGCACCTCCGGCGCGGCGGACACCCGGCGGGCCTCCTCGAACCCCTCCTCGTCCAGCACCAGGAACGTCTGGTTCGCCTGCTGGAAGAGGGCTGCCTGGCCGATCCGCCCGGGGTACGTGTCCTCGTTGACGAACCGCTGCCCCCGGCCGTTGACGACGATGCCGCGGATCAGATACTGCGGGTCCATGTGGAGGGCCACCTCGCAGGCGTCCATGTGCGCGACCCCCGCGCCCAGCGCCTGCGCCAGGCGCACACCGACGCCGTCGTGCTCCTCGACCGCCGAACCCGGCCGGCCCACCAGCAGCGGGGCGTGCGCGGCCAGCATGACCTCGTTGTAGGTGAAGGAGCCCGTGGCCAGGACGACACCGCGCCGGGCCCGTACCGTGACGCGCTCGCCGAAGCTGCGCGCGACCACCCCGCACACCGTGCCGTCCCGCTCGGTCACCAGCCCGTCCAGCCGCACCCCGTAGCGGGCCTCCACCCCGAGCCGGCCGGCGGTCTCCACCAGGGGCTTCATCAGCATGTAGCCGCCACCGCGCTCCCCGGTGCGCTTGTTCTCCATCCGCGGCAGATGACCCCGGGGCGCGGGCGCGGCGATCTCGTCGAACGGATGGGCGTTCTCGCCGCCCGAGTACATCAGGCCCTCGTCGGCGGCGGGCTCCCAGGCGGGCTCGCCGTAGAAGACGGGCTTGAACGGGACCCCGCATCCGACCAGCCAGTCGAAGTGGGCGACGCTGCCCTCGCTGTACGCGGTGATCTTCGCCGGGTCGGCCCCCGGCCCCATCGCGGCCATCAGGAACGCGGCCATGGCCTGCGGTGTGTCGTCGAATCCGCAGGCCCGCTGGAGGCCGGTGCCCCCGCCCAGGTAGACGAAGCCGCCCGCCAGGGCGGCGGCCCCGCCCCAGCCGCCGGCCCGTTCGAGCACCAGCACCTCCGCCCCGGTCCGCGCGGCCTCCACCGCGGCCGAGGCACCGGCCACGCCGTATCCGGCGATCACCACGTCCGCGGTGAGGTCCCAGTTGCCGATCTCGGTTGCTGCGTACGGTCTCATGCCGACCTTCCCCTCGCCTCGTGGAAAGAGTGCAGGAGCGTAGGCGGCGGCACCGCGCGGCACAGGACGAAGCTCCCGATGACCGGGAAAACACCGTCGCCGCGCACGGCCAGGACGCCCCGGGGTCGGGCTCGGCCGGCGCGACCGACCCCCAAGGCCCCCTCGGCGCCGGGCGGAACCTCCGTGGCTTCCCGCTCAGTGGGATCAGCGCATGTCGTCGCCGCGCGAGCACGGCGTACGGTCCTGCCACGCCCGCCACCGTGATCCGAGAGGGGTCCCTCCATGGCCGAAGACGTGCTGGAAGCGATCCGCGCCCTGGCCCCGACGCTGCGCGAACGCGCGGCCGAGGCCGAGAAGCTGCGCCGCGTGCCCGACACCTCCATCAAGGAACTGGAGGACACCGGCTTCTTCCAGCTCCTGCAGCCCAAGGCCTTCGGCGGCCGGGCCGCCGACCCGCTGGTCTTCTACTCGGCCGTCAAGGAGATCGCCAAGGCCTGCGGATCCACCGGCTGGGTCGCCTCGGTGGTCGGCGTCCACCCCTGGCACGTGGCCCTGTACGACCCGAGGGCCCAGCAGGAGGTGTGGGGCGAGGACCCCAGGACCCGCATCGCCTCCTCCTACGCCCCCACCGGCGAGGCCACCCCGGTCGACGGCGGCTTCAGGCTCTCCGGGCGCTGGCACTTCTCCTCCGGCTGCGACCACGCCCAGTGGGCCCTGCTCGGCTGCCTCGTCCCGGACGCCGACGGCAACCCGGTCGACATGCGGACGTTCCTGATCCCCCGCACCGAGTACCGCATCGACGACGTGTGGGACACCGTCGGCCTGCGCGGCACCGGCAGCAACGACGTGGTGGTGGAGGACGTCTTCGTCCCCGAGCACCGCGCCCTCAGCTTCGGCCCGGTCACCGCCCTGAAGGTCCCCGGCCACGAGCTGAACGCCGAGCCGCTGTACCGGCTGCCGTACGCCGGGGTGTTCACCACCACCATCTCCACCCCCATCGTCGGTATCGCCGAGGGCGCCTTCGAGTCCTACGTGGAGGCGACGAAGCGCCGCTTCCGCGTCTCCTACGGACAGAAGGTCGCCGAGGACCCCTTCGCCCAGGTGCGCATCGCCCGCGCCGCCGGCGACATCGACGCGAGCTGGCTCCAACTGACCCGCAACATCGGCGAGATGTACGACCTGGCCCGGCGCGGGGAGGAACTCCCCACGACGCTGCGCACCCGCACCCGCCGCGACCAGGTGCTCGCCACCGAACGCGCGGTCGCGGCACTCGACCTGCTGATGGAGAACGCCGGCGGCAGCGCCATGCGCACCGGTCCGAGCCCCGTCCAGCGGGCCTGGCGCGACGCGCACACCGGCCGCGGCCACGCCGCCAACGACCCCGAGCGCGCCCTGCTCCTGTTCGGCCAGGCATCCCTCGGCCTCGTCATCGAGGACACGATGTTCTGACGCCCGCGCGGATACCGGCCGCCCCGCTCCACCGCTCCCGCAGCCAACGCCCCTCAACAGAAAGGCCCGTCACGATGGACATCCGCGCGCTCGGCTACCTCCGCCTGGAGACCACCAAGCTGGAGGAGTGGCGCACCTACACCCTCGACGTCCTCGGCATGGTGGAAGCCTCCGGCAGCACCGAGGACACCCTCTACCTCCGCATCGACGACCGCTCCTACCGGATTGCCGTCCGGGCGGGCACGAGCGACCGGCTGCTCGCGGCCGGCTGGGAGGTGGCGAACGCCGCCGCGCTCGCGACGGCCGCCCGCGAACTGGAGGCCGCCGGATTCGCCGTCAAGAGCGCCGACGCCGCCGAACTCGCCGAGCGCCGGGTCCAGGACCTCATCCACGTGACCGACCCCTGCGGCAACCCGCTGGAGATCTACTGGGGCCAGGCCCAGGACCACTCCGCGCTCGGCACCCCGTACGGCAACCGCTTCGTGGCCGGGGACCTGGGACTCGGCCACGTGGTGCTGCCCGTGCCCGACGTCGAGGCCGCGCTGGACTTCTACGAGAACCTGCTCGGCTTCCAGCTCCGCGACTCGATGAAGCTCCCGCCGCAGGCCGTGCCGACGGCCACCGAGGAGCGGGACTTCCACCTGATGCACTTCCTCAGCCCCAACCGGCGGCACCACAGCCTCGGTCTGTACCCCGCCCCGCTGCCGCCGGGCATCGTCCACTTCATGGTCGAACTGGAGACCCTCGACGACGTGGGCCGCGGCCTCGACCGGATGAACGCCGCCGGCATCCCCATCGCCTCCAGCCTCGGCCGCCACACCAACGACCGGATGGTCTCCTTCTACGCCCAGGCCCCCGGCGGATTCCAGGTCGAGTACGGCTGGGACGGCCTGATCGTCGACCCCGCCACCTGGGTCGCCAAGGAGATCACCGCGGACAGCATCTGGGGACACCATTGGAACGGCTGACCGGCGGCCGGGCGCGTCCGGCCGGTCCGGACGCGCCATGACCACCGCCGCCCCCGCGCGCACCGCCCACACCGAACCCGAAGGAACCCGCTCCCCATGCCGATCGACGTCGAGAAGGTGACCTCCGCCCCGCCCGTGCACGCCCCCGCGGTGTGGGACGACCGCGAGGTGCGGCTCTACCACCTGGCCCTCGGCGCGGGCGTCCCGGAGACCGACCCCGCCGAACTGCGGTACGTCTACGAACGGCACGAGCGGGGCCTTCAGGTACTGCCCACCTTCGGCGTCGTCGCCGGCGGCGGCGGGGGAGTGGGCTTCCAGGTCTTCGACCTGCCCGGTATGGACATCGACCTGGCCTCGGTACTGCACGGCGGGCAGGAGATCACCGTGCACCGTCCGCTGCCCGCCGCGGCCCGGGGAACCACGGTCACCCACGTGCCGGCCGTCCACGACAAGGGCACCGCCGCCGTCGTCGTGCAGGAGTCCACCCTCTTCGACGAGGACGGCGAGCCGCTGATCACGCAGCGCAACCACATCTTCGTACGCGGCGAGGGCGGCTTCGGCGGCGACCGCGGCCCCTTTGCACGCCTCCCCGTGCCGGACCGGGAGCCCGACCTGACGGCCGAGGTCCCGAGCCTGCGCCAACAGGCGCTGCTCTACCGGCTGGCGGGGGACTGGAACCCGCTGCACGCGGACCCCGCCACCGCCCGCCGCGCGGGCTACGACCGGCCCATCCTGCACGGACTGTGCTCCTTCGGGATGGCGGTCAAGACCGTCACCGACCGCCTGCTCGGCGGGGACGCCGCACGCGTCACCGGGTGCCGCACCCGCTTCGCCGGGGTGTTCTTCCCCGGCGAGACGCTGCGGCTGCGCGTGTGGGAGACCGGTGACGGGTATCGCCTGACAGCCACGGCCGCGGAGCGCGACGACGCCCCCGTCCTCACCGACGCCCGGATCACCGCGGCACCGGCGAGGGCAGCGGCACCGGAGAGGACCGCAGCACCAGAGAGGACCGCACCTTCGCATGAGCACTGAATGGGACCACTCCTACGACGTCGTCGTGGTCGGGTCCGGCGCCGCCGGCATGGCCGCCGCCCTCACCGCACGGCTGCGCGGACTGAGCGTCCTCGTGGTGGAGAAGACCGGGCTGTACGGCGGGACCACGGCCCTGTCCGGCGGCGCCATCTGGGTGCCCGGCAACTTCCACCTGGACGCCGCCGGCCTCGGCGACACCCGCGAGAAGGCCCGCGCCTACCTGGACGCCACCGTCGGCGACCGGGTCCCCGCCGCCCGCAAGGACGCCTACCTCGAGCACGGGCCGCGGATGGTGCGGGAACTCCACGACCGGACGGCCGTGCGGTTCATGTACACCCCCGGCTACCCCGACTACTTCCCCGAGGAACTCGGCGGCTTCCCGCAGGGCCGCTCCGTCGAACCGCGGGTCTTCGACTTCAACAAGCTCTCGCCCGGCGGGCGCGCCACCATGCGGCGGTCCGGGCTCCCCACGCGCGGACTCACCATCACCTCCAAGGACTTCCGCCACCTCAACATGGTCCGGCGCACCTGGGCCGGCAAGCTGACCTCCGCGAGGGTCGGCGCCCGCGCCGTCGGGGCGCTGCTCTCCGGACGCAAGCTGCTCTCCCTGGGCGAGGCCCTGATCGCCCGGATGCGGCACTCGCTGGACGCCCTGGGCGGCGAACTGTGGCTGTCCGCGCCGCTGACCGGGCTGGTGGAGGAGAACGGCCGCGTCACCGGCGTCCGCGTCGCCCTCCCCGGGGCCCGGGAGGTGACCGTCCGGGCGACCGGCGGCGTCGTCCTCGCCACCGGAGGCTTCTCCCACGACCAGGAGCTGCGCGAGAAGTACCTGCCCGCGCCGACCTCCGCCGACTGGAGCTCCGCGCCCGAGGGCCAGACCGGCGACGGGCTGCGGGCGGGCATGGCCGTCGGCGCCGCGGTCGACCTGATGGACCGGGTGTGGGGCGCGCCCTCCGTGGTGGTCCCCCCGGCGTCCGGCGCGGAAGAGGGCCGGGGCCGACCGTTCTTCCTCGTCGCCGAGCGCGGCATCCCCGGCATGGTGATCGTCGATTCGGCGGGCGAACGCTACGCCAACGAGGCGGCCCCTTACCACCGGTTCGTCGACGCCATGTACGCGGCCGACCGGCCCGGTGCGCGCACCGTCCCGTCGTGGCTCGTCCTCGACGCGACCGCCAAGTCCCGCTACCTCTTCATGGGGCTGTTCCCGGGCCAGCCGTTCCCCCGGCCATGGCTGGAGAGCGGCTTCGTCAAGAAGGCCGGGACCGTCGGGGAACTGGCCGTGCGGATCGGCGCCGACCCCGAGCGGCTGCGCGCCACCGTGCACCGCTTCAACGGCTTCGCCCGCGCCGGACGCGACGAGGACTTCCACCGCGGGGACAGCGTCTACGACCGCTACTACGGCGACCCGACCCTGCCCAACCCCAACCTGGCGCCGCTGGAACGGGGCCCCTTCTACGCCGTGCCGGTCCACCCGGGCGACATCGGCACCAAGGGCGGCCTGGTCACCGACGCCACGGGCCGGGTGCTGAGGGAGGACGGGACGGTGATCGAGGGACTGTACGCGTCCGGCAACGTCTCGTCCGCCGTCATGGGCGCGACCTATCCGGGCCCCGGCGCGACCATCGGCCCCGCCATGACCTTCGGCTGGCTCGCGGCCGACCACATCGCCCGGGGCGCGGGACGGGTGTGAAGCCGGCGCCCGCGTCGCCCCGAGCGCCCGGGTGAGCCGTCCGGAAGGGCAGCGCACGCAGTGGTGGTACAGCGGACACGACGTGCGCGTCCGCCTCAGCCCGCCGAGTGGTTTGGCCATCGCCGCAGGCGGAGGAGGTCTTCGAGCGCCCTATCTTCTTCTCCGTAGTCGAACGGCTACGCAAAGTGAAAGGGGAGAGGGATGCGTTCCCACATCGTGGGCCGGCTGGTGGCCGTCGCTTCGGCATCGCTGCTGCTGCTCGGAGCGGCGGCCGGTTCCGCCCAGGCGGTACCCGGACCCGTCCTGTACTCGATCGACTTCTCCAACCCCCAGGAGCGCGACGACAACGACCTGCCCGAGCCCTACGGAAAGGTCTTCCTCCAGGCGCCCTGGGGCCAGCAGACCGCGCTGTGGGAGCACCCGGACGTCGACGTCAACACCCCGACGCTGCCGCGCTACCCGGACTTCCGTCCCTACGAGACGCGGTTCGTCGACCATCCCGTGACGGCGGTGTGCGCCTACGTGGGCGAGGACGACACCGGTATCAACGCCGACGACGAACTCGCCGCCGGCTGCGTGCCGTTCGAGGGCAGGGGCGACTACACCATCACCGGTGAGGACGGGTCGGTCACCGTCCACCTGTACGAGGTCTGACCCGGCTCGCCGCCGGCCGGCCCCGCGGCCCGTGAAGGCCGCGGGGCCGGCCCGTCTCCCGCAGCCGGACGGCGGTCAGCCGGGGGAAGTCCCGGCGGCTCTGGAATGTTGCCGGCCCCGCGCGGCGGCTCGAGTGGCATCCTCGCCGCCATGGCAGATGCGACATCCGGCGAGTCCCACGGCGGTTCGCTGGGCACCAGGCTCAACTGGCTGCGGGCGGCGGTCCTCGGCGCCAACGACGGCATCGTCTCCACCGCGGGTCTGATCGTCGGGGTGGCGGGCGCGACCGGTGACCGCTCGTCCCTCCTGCTCGCGGGGCTGGCCGGACTGCTCGCCGGGTCCATGTCGATGGCCGCCGGGGAGTACGTGTCCGTGTCCACCCAGCGGGACTCGGAGAAGGCGGCGCTGACTGTCGAGCGGCAGGAGCTGCTCGAGGCCCCCGAAGCGGAACTGCGGGAGCTGGCGGGCCTGCTCGTGCAGCGCGGACTGAGCGAGGAGGTCGCCATGGCGGCGGCCGAACAGCTCACCCGGCGGGACGCGTTGCGCGCCCATGCGCGGCTGGAGCTGGGCATGGACCCCGACCAGTTGACCAACCCCTGGCACGCGGCCGGCGCGAGTTTCCTGGCCTTCACCGTCGGCGCGCTCCTGCCCCTGCTGGCGATGGTGCTGCCGCCCGCGGACGCCAGACTGGCGGTCACGGTCGGCAGCGTGCTGGCCGCACTCGTCCTGACCGGCTGGGGGAGTGCCCGGCTGGGAGCGGCTCCGCCCGGCCGTGCGGTCGTCCGCAACGTCACCGGCGGAGCGCTGGCCATGGCGGTCACCTACGCCACCGGTGCCCTCCTGAACGCCGCGGGGGTGTAGTTCTCGCCGCCTGCGAGGGCCTGCGCTCCGGGAAGACCCGCGGCCTCGATCCCCGACGCCTGCCACCCTCTCCTGAGCCCGACCGCCTCCTTGCACACCGTCAGCCGCTGTGCAGCACCCGGAACCGGCCGGGCCGCGCCGGATCCCGGTCGACGACCTGGACCGGCGGCCACGCCCACTGCCACACGCCGATGCCCGGCGTGCGGGAGAACCGGATCGGCCCGCGAGTGCCCTCGACCGCCACGTCCGGCCAGGCGGCGGCGATGCGCTCGCGTCGGGTGCCGTGCGAGCGCAGCACCTCGGCGAGGACGGTGATGGTGTCGTAGCCCTCGAAGGCGACGAAGGACGGTGCTTCGCCGAGCCGTTCCCGCAGGGCCGCCTCGACCCGCGCGCCGAGGGGGCCCAGGCGCTCGGGCAGATAGCGCAGGAACGGGACGGCGGCGCCCTCCTCGCCCAGCAGGTCCGCCCAGGAGGGGAGTTCGGGCTGCCCGGCCGGAGCTCCGATCAGGACACCGGCGAGCCGCTCGTCGCGGCGGACGGCCCTGACGACGGGCACCACCGGCTCGGGGTGGCCGGCCAGGAGCAGCAGCGCCGTCGCGCCCTGCCCGGCGAGCGCGTCGCAGACGCCCGCGGGGGTCGGCGCGCCCAAGTCGAGCTCGACCAGGCTGCCGCCGCGTGCGGCCAGGAAGTCCCTCAGGATGCGGGTCCCGGCCGCCCAGTAGGCACTCGGCTGGGCCGCGACGGCGATCCGGCTGTGCCCCGCCCCGAAAAGGTACTCGGCGTAGATCCGCCAGCCTCGGGACTGCGGCGGAGGAAGGCGCGCCACCCATTCCGTCGGCCGCTCGGTGAGCGCGTCGAGCACCGCCGACGAGCAGAGGAACGGCAGACCGAGGGCGTCGGCCCGGCCGGCCGCGGCCCGGGCGACGACGCTGTGGTACTCGCCGGCCAGCGCCGCCACGCCCAGACCGGCCAGTTCGTCCACGGCCGCCACGGCCCGCTCCGGGTCGGCGGCCGTGTCCCGGACCGCCAGTTCGAGCGGCGCGCCGTCGATGCCGCCGCCGTCATTGACCTCCCGGACGCCCAGTTCGAGCCCGGCGACCAGATGCCGCCCCGCCTCGGCCCATCCGGGCGGCGACAGCGGAGCGAGGACGCCGATGCGGGCGGACGGTGCGGGGTGTGTCCGAGGGGTCATGCGCGACATTGCATACACGGCCGATGCCGGCGGGCAACCGAATATGCCCCGGCGGTGGACCCGGTGTCAGTGGCGGCTGCGACGCTGGCGCGATGACCACATGGAACCTGCTCGACCTCGACGGGGCCCTGCGCGCGAGCTGGGCCGCCGACACCTGCTCGCCCGACGACCGGGCCGAGTGGCAGGCCGGCAATCCGGCCTGGGGCCACTGCGACATCACGGCCCTGATCGTCAACGACCTCTTCGGCGGCGACCTCGTCCTGGGGGAGGTGCACCTCGACGGGGCGCAGCATGGCTTCCACTGGTGGAACCGCCTGCCCAGCGGCGTGGAACTCGACCTGACGCGCGAGCAGTTCCAGCGCGGGCAGACCGTCACCGCCGTGCGTGTCGTCGAGCGGCCGCCCGGCCCGGCACCGCGGCGCCAGGAGGAGTACCTCCTTCTGCGCGAGCGCGTCACCCAGCACCTCGGCCCGCTTCCGGACCCCGCCCGGGAGAGCCGGGACCAGCCGGTGGAGGAGCCCATGGTCCCTCCGGAGGCGGCGAGTCGACGGACGCCCCGGAGGCGCTGAGGCGGCCGGAGCCGTCCCGCGCACCACCGGTACGATCATGCCCATGACGGCATCGGAACCCACCATCCTCGCGACCTCCGGCGGGCATCGGGTCGGGGCGCGGACCCGGGTGATGTTCGACGCCCTGGTGCACCACGCCGTCGACCTCTCCGGAGTGCACGGGCGGCGTCCCCGCGTCATGTACGTCGGCACCGCCATCGGGGACGCCGAGCACTTCACGACCCGTATGACCGAGGCCGCGCGGGTGGCGGGATTCGACCTGACGCCGCTGCACCTGTTCCCCATGCCCAACGTCGAGGACGTCGAGGGTGCCGTCCTCGACCACGACGTGGTCTGGGTCATGGGCGGCTCCGTGGTCAACCTGCTGGCGGTGTGGAGGGCGCACGGCCTCGACCGCGTCATGCACCGCGCCTGGCAGGCCGGCGTCGTGCTCAGCGGGGTCAGCGCGGGCTCCCTGTGCTGGTTCCGGGGCGGCGCGACCGACTCGTTCGGCCCCCAACTGCGCCCGGTCACGAACGGGCTCGGCTTCCTGCCGTACGGCAACGGCGTGCACTACGACTCGGACGAGGGCCGGCGTCCGCTGATCCACCGGCTCGTGGCGGACGGCACCCTTCCCGCCGCTCACTGCACGGACGACGGGGTCGGCCTGGTCTACCGCGGAACGGAGCTGGCGGAGGCGGTGACGGAAGTACCGGGCAAGGGCGCCTACATGGTCGTCAGGGAAGGGGACGGGGCCGTGGAGGAGCGCATCGAGCCGCGCAGGCTCACCTCGCCCGGACGGTGACCGCGCCGGCCGTCGGCCGGGCCGCGGTGCGTCCCTGAGCCCGCACCTCGTCGGGATCTGTTTATACTCAAGAACAGGTAGTCAAATTTGATGAGTCTCGTCGATCGACAGGAGCCAGCGTGACCCTGCCCCAGACCGGCTACACCCCGACCGCCGAGGACCGCGCGAGTCTCGACGCCTGGTTCGAGGAGTACGACGCGCTCTGCGTCGACAACGAGATCGACCGGATGGCCGCCATGGCCGTCTTCCCGCTCAACCTGATCAGCGACGACTCCGCCGGCAACGGCAGGACGGCGCAGTGGAACCGCGAGCAGTTCGTCGACACCATGACCCGCGTCATGGGGGACGGCGGCCAGAAGGTCACGTACGACAACACCCGCACGCCGGTCTTCCTGTCCGCGTCCATGGCCGTGGTGTTCACCCGCTCGACCGTCACCGCCGGGGACCGGACGTACGACACGGACTACGCCGACATCCTCGTCCGCAGGGACGGCACCTGGGCCTTCCAGACGATGATCCAGAGCGGTTGGGGCGACAACCTCTGACCCCCCCCGGGACCGCGGGAGCCACACCCCCGCCCGCGGTCCCGGCCCGCCGCTCCGGGGCCGACCCCGGTACGGGCCTCCAAATTCGCTTGCCCCCGCCGTCACCGCCGTGCAAGCCTCTGCGGCGGAACAGTCGTCGCACCGAGGACCTGATCATGCTCATCCGGGACGCTCACCCGACCCAGCGGTCACTCACGGCCGCCCCGATCCCGAACGCCCCGGAGAGCCTCCTTGCCCACGCAGATCAGCGCCCGCGCCGTCACCAAGTCGTACAACGGCCGACTCGTCCTCGACTCCGTCACCTGCACCCTCACCACGGGTGAACGCACCGGCATCATCGGGGAGAACGGATCCGGCAAGACCACCCTCCTGCGTCTGCTCGCCCAGGTCGAGCGGCCCGACAGCGGTGACGTCGTCGTCCAGGCGGACGGCGGCGTCGGCCACCTCCCGCAGGACGGCCGGCTCCCGCCGCACCACACCGTCCAGCAGGCCGTCGACCACGCGCTGAGCGACCTGCGCGCCATCGAGCGCCGTATGCGCGCACTCGAAAGCGCCATGTCCGACGGCGACCACACCGGACTCACCGAGTACGGCGAACTGACGACCGCCTTCGAACTGCGCGGCGGCTACGAGGCCGACGCCCGCGTGGAACGCGCCCTGCACGGCCTCGGCCTGGACCACCTCCCGCGCGACCGCCCCGTCGGCGACCTGTCCGGCGGCGAACAGGTACGGCTGCGCCTCGCCGGCCTCCTCGCCGCGTCCCCCGAGGTCCTGCTCCTCGACGAGCCCACCAACCACCTCGACACGAGCGCCCTGACCTGGCTCGAGGACCACCTGCGCACCCGGCGCGGCACCACCGTCGCGGTCTCCCACGACCGCACCTTCCTCGAACGCGTCACCACCACCCTCCTGGAGGTCGACGCCGACCGCCACACCGTGACCCGCTACGGCAACGGCTACTCCGGCTACCTCGCCGAGAAGGCCGCGGCCCGGCAGCGCTGGGTGCAGGAACACGCCCGCTGGGAGGCCGAGGTGGCCGCGCAGCGCGAGGCGGTCGCCACCACCGCGCGCCGCGTGGCACCCGGCCGTGCCATGACCGACCGCAACAAGATGGCCTACGGCCGGGCCGCCGGCCGGGTCCAGCAGTCCCTGGCCGGCCGGGTACGCAACGCCGAGGAGCGGCTGCGCCGTCTCCTCGCCGCTCCCGTCCCCGTCCCGCCCGAACCGCTGCGTTTCACGCCGGTCCTGCGCTCCGGCCGTCTCGGCGGCACGGTCCTGGACGCCGCCGGCGTCCGTGTCACCGGCCGCCTGGCCCCCACCGACCTCACCGTCAAGGCCGGCGACCGCCTCCTGATCACCGGGGACAACGGCACCGGGAAGAGCACCCTGCTGCGCGTCCTGGCCGGCCGCCTCGCCCCCGACGGCGGGCAGGTCACCCGACGCGGCCGTATCGGCCACCTTCCCCAGGAGCCCGGCCCCGGCCGCCCCGGTGAAACCCTCCTCCAGGCCTACGCCCGCGGCTTCCCCGGTACCGTCGAGGACCACATCGCGCGGCTGCTGTCCCTCGGCCTGTTCACCGAGGACCGCCTCACGGCCCGCGTCACGGAACTCTCCACCGGCCAGCGGCAGCGTCTGTCCCTGGCCCGGCTGCTCAGTCGCCCGTGCGACGTCCTGCTCCTCGACGAACCGACCAACCACCTCTCGCCGGCCGTGATCGAAGACCTGGAAGAGGCCCTGGCCGCCTACTCCGGGACCCTGCTCCTCGTCTCCCACGACCGCCGCCTCCGCCGACGCTGGGAGGGCGACCGCCTCGTCCTGACGGGCCGTGGCGCGAACCGGCCCCCGGCCCGGTGAAAGCACTCGCGGCGTGATCACCCCGATGTCACGCTGATGCAGTTGTCCTTGTCCGCCCCCGACCGCACCGGAGGAACCCGATGACCGACACCCCGCAGGACAACACTCCCGAGACCCCCGAGGTCCCCGAGTCCGAGGCCAAGCGCAAGTTCCAGGAAGCGCTGGCGCGCAAGGCCCGCATGGGCCGGGCCCAGCAGGCCCACCAGGACGGGCGATCGAAGATCAAGGGGCTCAACGGACCCAAGGGCCAGAGCCGCAATTTCCGCCGCAAGTCCGGCTGACCGCCCCGCTCCACACCCGGCCGCGGGGGGCGCCCCCCCCCCCCCCCGCCCCCCCCCGGCCCCCCCCCGGGGGCCCCCCCCCCCGGGGCGGGGCCGGGGGCCCCCCCCCCGCCGCGGGCCGGCGCGGCGGGGGGC
>NZ_JBIRZD010000002.1:266591-422492 GCF_044390505.1 Streptomyces sp. NPDC018947 | reverse complement strand
AGCCCCCCCCCCCACCCCCCCCCCCCGCCCCCCCCCCCCCCCCCCCCCCCCCCCCCCCCCGCCCCCCCCCCCCCCCCCCCCCCCCCCCCGCCGCGTTCACCGCCGGTCGTCACCGGCTCGACGGTTCCTTCCCGTCGGCCGGGCCGCCGGCGGCCGACGGGACGGCGTGGAACGCCAGGGCCGCCAGGACCGCCACGCTCGCCGCCAGAGTGAGGGCGCCCGTGAGGGACCGGGCCGCGACGGGGCCGGCCACCGCCGCCCCGAGAGCGAAGCCGGTGATCTTCAGGCTGGCGCCGGTGGTGAAGATCTGGCCGCGCAGATGCTCCGGGGCCTCACGGTGGCGGACCTCGAACAGGGCCGCCAGTTGGGGGCCTTCACCGATCCCGGCGAGGAGCACGGCCACGACGAGCACGGCCGGCCCGCCCGCCGTCATCAGGCCCAGTGCGACGGCCTGGACCAGAGCGCCGGCCCAGACGACCGTGTCGGGAGCGACCGCCCGCGGAAACCGGGCGAGGACGGCGTTGGCCACCAGGGCGGAGAGCGCCGCGCAGGACAGCAGCAGCGCGCCGCGGCCGGCACCGCCGAGGACGCGCTCGCCCAGCAGCGCGACGCAGGCCGTCAGCATCCCCTGGGCGGCACACGAGAGGACCGAGGTGAGCGTCGCGCGGGCCAGCGGCGCGCTGCCGAGGACGACCCGCATACCGGCGGCGAGGTCGCCGAGGACCGAGGTGGCCCGGGCGCGCCGCACCCGGACGGAACGGGCGGGCAGCGACCACGCGGCGGGCAGTGCCAGGGCGATGAGCGCGACGGAGGCCACCACGGCCGCCGGGGCCCCCAGCGCCTCCGCGACACCCCCGGCGAGCGCCGGACCGGCCAGACCCGCCGCGCTGAACGTCATGGCGTCGAGCGAGTTCGCCCGCGGCAGCCGCCCCGCGGGGACCACGCGGGGCAACTGGGCCGTCCACCCGCCCGACAGGGCCGGCCCCATCAGCCCGGTGAGCACCGCGATCACCAGCGTGACGGAGAACGGCACCCGTCCCAGCCCCACGAGCACCGCCCCCAGGCCCGCCGCGTACAGGGCGAGAAGAGCGGCCAGCAGGCGCCCCGGCCGTCGCGCCCTGTCGATCAGCGCCCCGAGCACGGGCCCCCCGACCGCGGCGGACACCGTGATGCCCGCGAGCAGCGCCGACGCGTCGGCCGCCGAGCCGGCCAGCGCGAATCCCGCCAGCATCAACGCCGGCCCCGACATCTCGTCCCCGGCCCGGGCCGCCACCGCTCCGGCCAGGTAGAAGGGAAGTGAGTAACGCGTGTTCACCAGCGAGACGTTACGGGGGTAACTCAAAACTCGGCAATATGCGTTACATTCCTCGGGTGTCCTCCACCACCGACGACTGGTCCACCCGGCACTCCGTACTGACCACGGCCCGGCGGACCGCCGCCCTGATCAACGCGCTCTCCGGTGACCGCCCCGACCCGGCCGAAGTCGCCGGCGTGCTCCGCGCCCACGGCGAGAGCGGCCCGCTCGACCTCACCGACCGGGACATCACCGGGATGCGCGCGGCCGCCGCCCTGCTGCGGGAGGTCTTCGCCGCCGAGCACGCCGACGACGCCGCCGCAACGCTCAACCGCCTCCTGCGCGATCACACGGGCCAGGTCCGCCTGACGTCCCACGGCGGCACCACCCCGTGGCACCCCCACCTCGACCGCGACGACGACGCCCACTGGGACGCATGGCTCCTCGCCTCGTCCTGCATGGCCCTGACCGTCCTCGTCTGGGACCGCCAGCGCCCGCCGGGCAGGATCTGCGCGTCACCGAGCTGCCGGTACGTCTTCATCAGCCAGGGCAGCGGTCCGGAACGCCGCTACTGCTCCCGCAGATGCGCGACCCGGGAGAGGGTCGCGGCCCACCGGCGCTCCCGCACCACCGGGCGGCCCGGCACGACCGCGTAGGAATGCGCGAGAGCCACGGGAACGAGGGACGGCGGCGCCGAAGCCCGGCCGTCACGCGGACGGCGAGGGGTGTGTGCGGGCCCGGGTGAGCGCGGCGACCGTCGCGCGCGGGTCGTCGGCGTGGAACCGGAGCGTCCGTGCGAAGCCCCGCCGTCCCAGCGGCCGTACGAACTCCACCGGCCGTGTCAGCTCCACCGTCACGGTGGTCTGGCCGCCCACCGCGAGATCCAGCAGCCCGTCCCCGCTCGGACGCACCGGTCCGCCGTCCGCGGAGCGCCGCTCGACCCGGGCGGCGGCGACGGCGGAGCCCGGCACACGCAGGTCGAACAGTGCGCCGTACCGAATGCGCAGCGAGCCGTCCGTTCCCACGACGTGCGGCCGGACCACGCAGGACGCGTGCAGGGCGAGGACCAGCACCACCCCGTACACGTCCACGACGAGCAGGACCGCGTGGACCAGCGGCCAGGGGATCACCAGCGCCAGCAGGACCGTCTCGACGACACAGACGAACAGCATCCCGTACATCAGGGCCGTCTGGGGCCCGGTGTACGCGACCGCCAGCGCCCCGTCCGGCACCTGGTGACGGCGCCTCAGCACCCACAGTCCGAGGCTGCGCAGGGCCCGGATCTCGTGAGCGGCGAGCCGGCGCGCGGCCGTCGGTACCAGAGCGCGCACGGCCTCCCGTGCGGCGTCCCGTCGGCGGTCGCCGGCCCGCCGCCGGGCGGCGTACCTCCGCCACGACAGGGCGGCCTCCAGGGCGAGTACGGTCCCCACCAGGGCCTCGGCCGCGGCGAGGACCGCTGCGGGGACCCGCACGCCCGCCACCGCGCACACCAGGACAGCCGCCTCACTGGGGAGCGCCACCCACACCGCGGCCCGCGCGATCCGTGTGCTCATGCCCGCCTCCGGCTCATCCGGGTGGTCAGCTCCCGCATCACCCGGCGCACCACCTCGGCCTGGGCGGGCGGATAGTCGTCGAGCAGTGCCTGCTCGAAGCCCGTCACCACCGGGCCCGCCTCCGGGATCGCCGCCAGCACCTCGTCCGGCACGGCGGCGGCCAGGTCGTGTGCCAGCGCCGCGATCCGTGGATCGTCCGCCTCGGCCCCGGCCAGGACGTCCAGCCGTTCGTACAGCGGGAGCACCGCCGGATCCTCGGCCAGCGGCCGTAGGGCCGCGTACAGCGCGTCCCCGCCGGCCGCCGTGTCCAGCAGGGCCAGGTGTTCGCGGTCCTTGGCGGCGGCGGGCGACGGGGTGGCGGGCGCGGCCTCCAGAAGCTCGGCCAGGGCGGGGGAGAGCGGCGCGTCCGGCGTGAGCGGGCCGGCCAGAAGGCCGGCCAGCACGCTCCGCCGCCGCTGGATCTCCCTTTCCTGGCGGGCGAGGTCGGCGTCCAGCTCCTCCAGCACCTCGGCCAGTTCACGCCCGGCGTCGTCCGCGAGGACGTCCCGTACTTCCTCCAGGGAGAGGCCCAGCTCGGACAGACGTCGGATGCGGGCCAGCAGAACGGCGTCCCGGAGGCCGTAGACGCGGTACCCGTTGGCCCGCCGCCGCGGCTCGGGCAGCAGGCCGATGTGGTGGTAGTGGCGCACGGCCCGGGAGGTGACTCCGACGAGCGCGGCGATCTCTCCGATGCGCATGCCGCCAGTAGAAACCCTGCCGCTGCGACAAGGTCAAGCCCGGCCTTGGCCGCCTTGCCGGGCCCCAGGGACTCGGGCAGGGGAGAGCGCAATGGCACCGTGCCCCGGATGGAGGAAATCTGTTGTGTTCACAGTAGACATTGCCCCGCGTGGGGGCTAGTGTCTTTGGTGTAGCCCAGAAGTCGAAGGGCACGGCGAAGACGTGGTGCCGTGCAAGCGGATGCGGCCCGGCAGTGGAGTGGCGGAGCCGGAAACGGAGGGTTCCGCCACTGGTTGCCGGGCCGAGCGGCCCCAGGGCCGCCAGGCAGTACCGCGTAACCCAGCAGTACCCGACAGGTTGATCGAAAGAGGTAAAGGAGCCCAAACGCCATCAGGATCGCCCGGGTGGGCAACGCCGCCCGGGTACCGCAGGCCCCGGATTGGAAGGTGGTCCCCGGTCACGCAGCCGCGATCCCCGCTCCTCCGCCCTCCCGGACGGACGAGAGCGGAAGAAGACAACCGGCGTACGTCAGCCGGAAGATGGTGTTGAAAGCTCGGGGCCCGGGCGCCGGTCGGCGTCCGGGCCCCCCGACGCGTTCCCGGAAGAAGAGGTCTATGCCCCCTAGCAGTACCCGTCCCACCACCCCTCTTGATGACGACGACTACCCCGCCTACACCATGGGCCGCGCCGCGGACATGCTCGGCACCACTCCCGC
This sequence comes from Streptomyces sp. NPDC018947, assembly GCF_044390505.1. Taxonomy (NCBI): domain Bacteria; kingdom Bacillati; phylum Actinomycetota; class Actinomycetes; order Kitasatosporales; family Streptomycetaceae; genus Streptomyces; species Streptomyces sp. NPDC018947. Next base: position 418,213 of record NZ_JBIRZD010000002.1, on the reverse strand, counting down.
GTTCCTGCGTGCCCTGGGCGAACACCGGCTGATCACCCCGCTGCGCTCCGAGGGCGGCCACCGCCGTTACTCCCGCTACCAGTTGCGCATCGCCGCCCGCGCCCGCGAACTCGTCGACGCCGGCACCGCCATCGAAGCCGCCTGCCGCATCATCATCCTCGAAGACCAGCTCGAGGAAGCGCAGCGCATCAACGAGGAACTCCGCGCCGCCCACGCAGCCGGCCGACAGCCGAAACCCCCGGCCTAGGTGATCGACGCGCCCGCGCGGACCGTCGCGCAGGCGCCCGGGCCGACGAGGAGGCCGCTCACCGGCCTCCTCGTCGGCCCGGAGGGCCGGGGGCACTCAGGTGCTCGAGCTCCCGACGCGACAGCTCCGTCGCCGGGATTCCGGCAGCCCTCACCCGCGTCATCCCTGTGATCCGGCTCACGAGCTGTCACACCCCACGGACCCGTGGTGTCTCCAGGGCGCACGCAGGAACGCGAAGGAGAGACCATGAACGAGAACACCCGGGTGGTCGTGATCGGTGGCGGGTACGCCGGCGTCATGGCGGCCAACCGCCTGCCCCGGCGCGACGACGTGACGGTCACCGTGATCAACCCGCGCCCGGACTTCGTCGCACGTCTGCGCCTGCACCAGCGCGTGGCCGGCACCCACGACGCGGTCGTCCCCTACCGGGACGTCCTGGGCCCAGGTGTACGGCCGGTTCTCGACGCCGCGCCCGTCACCACCGCGGTGACCGTGGTCGGCGCCGGCCCGAGCGGAATCGAGACGGCGGCGGAACTGGCGGAGTCCTGCGACCTCGGCGTCAAGCACCTGGTGAACGAGGCGAAGAAGCCCGGTTCGCACCGCCGGCCGAAGAGCGACAGGCGCCGCCAGGTCCTGCGCGCGGGGCACAACGAGGCACAGGCCGCGGCCGGACAGGAGAGGATCGGGGCATGAGCGACCCCACCACCGACCCGGCGACCGAGGCCTTCGTCGCCCACCGCAATCTGCTGTTCACCGTCGCCTACGAGATGCTCGGATCGGCGGCCGACGCCGAGGACATACTCCAGGAGGCCTGGCTGCGCTGGGTGAACGTCGACCTGGCGCAGGTCCGCGATGTGCGCGCCTACCTGGTCAGGATCACGACCCGCCAGTCCCTCAACCGGCTGCGCACCATGGCCCGCCGCAAGGAGACCTACGTGGGCTCCTGGCTGCCCGAGCCGATGCTCACCGCGCCGGACGTGGCGGAGGACGTCGAACTGGCCGAGAGCGTGTCGATGGCGCTCATGCTCGTCCTCGAGACGCTGTCGCCGACCGAGCGGGCCGTCTTCGTGCTGCGCGAGGCCTTCGGCGTGGACTACGACGAGATCGCGGCCGCCGTCGACAAGAGCCCCGCGGCCGTCCGGCAGATCGCCCACCGCGCCCGCCGGCACGTCGACGCCCGTCGCCCCCGCAAGACGGTCAGCCAGAACGAGACCCGGGCGGCCCTGGAGTCGTTCCGGCGCGCGATCGAGAGCGGCGACCTGCAGGGCGTACTCGACGTCCTCGCCCCCGACATCGTGTTCATGGCCGACGGCGGCGGAGTCAAGCAGGCCGCGCTGCACCCGGTCCTCGGAGCCGAGAAGGCCGCCCGCTACCTCATCGGCGGCACCCGCAAACGCGGGCCCAGGCTCACCACCGAGCCCGCCGTGGTCAACGGCAGCCCCGCGCTCGTCGTGCGCCTGGACGGCGAGATCGACGGCGTCATGGCGGTCCGCGTGGAGAACTCCCGCATCAGCGGCCTCTACTACGTCCGCAACCCCGCGAAACTGACCCACGTCGCATCCGAGACCCGGCTCACACTGAGGTGAACGGAGAGCCCGCCGCTCACCCGGAGAAACGCGGGCTCCGTCAGCCGAGGAAGTCCAGCAGCCGGTCGTTCAACTGCTTCGGCTCGGTGAGGGGCAGGGAGTGGTGGGTGGCTCCGGGGAGCAGGGCGACCTCGCCGTGCGGGAGCGTACGGCGGGCCAGGCCGGCGACCTTGACGGCATCGTGGGTGCGGCTGCGTTCCGCGAGCACCACCAGCACCGGCATGCGCAGACCGGCGACCCCGGGGCGGCCGCCGGCGACGATCTTGCGACCGGGCACCGTGGCGGCCAGCGCGTACAGGCGCTGCCAGGTCTCGTCCGGGTGGGTGCCCGCCGTCTCCCAGGCCAGGAAGGCACGGGTGCGGGCCTCGCTCGGGCGGATCAGGTGGGGCAGCGCGCGCAGCAGATATCCGGGACGGAACCCGGCGAAGACCTGGGTGGGATCGACGAGGGCCAGACGGTCGACCCGCTGCGGTGCGTGCAGCGCGTACCTGACGGCCAGCCAGCCGCCGTACGAGTGGCCGCACAGGTGCGTGTGGTCGAGCCCGAGCCCGTCCAGCACCGCGTCCAGCCAGGCCATGAGGTCGTCGGCGTTCCTCAACGGCCTGCCCCGGCGTTCCGTCCGTCCGGCGTCGCCCATCAGGTCCACCGCGTGGACCCGGTGACGCGCCCCCAGGGCCGCCGCGTTGGCGAACCAGACCAGCCCGGTGGCCGAGCCGCCCGGCAGCAGGACCAGCGGGCTGCCGTCCGCGGGACCGTGCACATGGACCCGGGTCCGCCCGTACGGTGTGGCGATGTCGCGTTCCTCGGTGGACTGCGGCCAGCGGGCCCGGAGTTCGTCGTAGGCGTGATCGAAGGCGGACAGGGGCACGAGGTTGTCCTCTCGCTCAGCGATAATCTCGATGAGCGAGATAATACGAGGGAACGGGGACGTGTGCATGGACCATCAGAGCCTGGAGATGGGTCTGGTTCACCTGCTGCGCGCGGTGACGGTGGAGTTCGACCTGCTCGGCGCCGAGTTCGCCGCGCGCCACGGGCTGCATCCCACCGATGTGCGCGCGCTGATCCACCTGCTGGACGCCGAGCGGACCGGCGCACGTACCACGCCGGGCCGGCTCGGTGAACAACTGCGCCTGAACTCGGCCGGGACCACTGCCCTGGTGGACCGGCTGGAGCGGCTGGGGCTGGTCCGGCGCAGCAGGGACACGGCGGACCGGCGCCGGGTACTGCTGGAGGTGGAGGAGAAGGCCGTGGAACTCGGATGGTCCTTCTTCGGGCCGGTGATCGGCGAGGTGGTGGGCGTCGCGGAAGGCTTCGACCCGGGGGAGTTGGAGACGGTGCGCCGCTTTCTGACCTCGGTACTGGAGTCCGTCCCCCGGGCGCGTGGGGAAGCGTCATGACAGGACGCCGACGCGCCGGTGCACCGCCTCCCCCTCGCCTTCCCTTGTCATCGCCCTCCGCGGGACCGGGTCAGTCGGCCAGACGTTCCTCGATGAGCGCCTTGAACTGCTCGTAGGAGGCGGGGTTGGGGATCTTGCGGCCGTCGAGGAAGAACGTGGGGGTGCCCTGGACGCCCAGTCCGAGTCCGTCGCGCTGGTCCTCCTGGACGCGTCCGGCGGTTTCCGGGTCGGTCAGATCCGCGTCGAACCTTCCCATGTCCAGGCCCAGTTCCCCGGCGTAGCCGCGGAAGACGTCCTCCTTGGAATCCCGGGCCTCGCCCCACTCCTTCTGGGTGGTGAAGAGCTTGGCGTACATCTCCTCGAACCTGCCCTGCCGGGCCGCGGACTCCACGGTGCGGGCGGCGAGTTCGCCGTTGCGGTGGCCGGGCATGGGGAAGTAGCGGGCGACGAAGGTGACCCGGTCGCCGTACTCCGCGCGCAGTTTCTCGACGACCGGGAAGTACGCGCCGCACGCCTCGCATTCGAAGTCCAGGAACTCCACCAGGGTCAGTTCGCTGTCGGCCGGATCGGTGAGCCGGTGACTGGACTCCCGTACCGGCACGGCCCCGGCGGCGGGCCGGACGTCGCTGCCGCCGTCGCCGCGTTCGGTGCCGGGGGAGAGCAGCAGGTACGAGCCGAGCGCGGCGGCGAAGCCTGCCACGAGGACGGCCGCGACGATCAGATGCTTGGTCAGCTTCTTCATCAGGTTTCCTTCTTCCGGTCTTGGTCGCGGCCATTGCGCCGGTCACGGGCGGGGAGGCCGACCAGGGGTGTCGGGGGCGGCGAGTCACCGCGGGCGCAGCCGGCCGCGGGGTGCGTGAACCGGTCCCGCCGACACTCCGAAGTGCGGCGACGGCGGCGGGGGCACGGGCGGCGCGCCGGTTGTCGGCAGGCACGTGCGGGACCTTCCGTGGTCCCCCGGCGGCGCGAAACTGCCGGGAGAGGGGGACCGGTCCACCGGTCGGCTCCCGTGTCGCGGCCGTCAGGGCAGGACCGGGCCGCCGATCGGCAGCGGACGGAAGGACGCGAAGCGTGCGCACCGGGCCGAAGGCGGCGCACGGCCTTCCCCGCGGCGGGCCAGGACGGCGGAACGCAACGGCGACGCGCTCACATGGGCGGCGCCCCGTGGCCCGGTGCCGTGCTCCCGGCGGCCGAGCACGGCCCAGGCGAACAGCAGCAGCCCGCGCACGACGGCCGGCAGGGACTTGCTCTGCCACAGCAGCCGCTCGGTGACCCCGAGCAGACGGGCGGCGAGGAACACGGTGATCAGATGCCCGGCCACCAGCACACCGGCCGGTGGTCCGCCGTCGGTGCCGTGCTCGGCCACGGCGGACAGACCGAGCGGCGGCTCCCGCCCGTCCGTCATCGCCCGGCAGGCACCGGGCAGCGAATAGGCGAGATGCGAGGCGATCTGCGCGGCCAGGAGGACACCGGCCACCTGGGTGTCGGTGAGCCGCCGGCGGGTCAGCAGAGCCGCGCCGGGCACCGCCACCCCGGCGACGGCGGCGGCGACGACCCACCGCGGCGCGTGGCACTGGTTCAGCGCGTGCCCCGCCAGCGGCAGCAGGACGCACAGCACGGCCAGCACCCCGGCCCGCAGGCCGCGCAGCGCACCGGACGCCGGGGAGGCGGAGCCGGTGACGGAGAGCGGTCGCATGGGGCGGTCCTTCGGTACTCGGGGTGGCGGCGCCCCGTACGTCATCGATCGTGGCCCGAAGCGTACTCAACCGCCGTGAGCGGCCTTTCCGCCGGGTCGCCCCCTGCGAACGCCCCGGCGCCGTGCGAGTGGCCGGGACCGCCGGGCGGTGCGCATCCTGGAGGGGAACCCCACCGCCCCGGGCCCGGGAAGAAGGTGCTATGGCGGTCGACAGCGTCGGTCTGGTCGTCCACAAGGGACGACCGGAAGCAGTGCAGGCCTCGCGATCGGTACGGGCCTGGTGCGACGACCACCGTGTCCGGTGCACCGAGATCGACGTGTGGGACGCGGGGGAACGGCGGCGCAGCGCCCGCGAGGAGATGGCCGCGGCCGGGAACCCGGACCTCATCGTCACCCTGGGCGGTGACGGGACGTTCCTGCGCGGGGCGCGTCTCGCGTCGCACCACGGCTCCCAGCTGCTGGGCATCGACTTCGGTCACGTCGGCTTCCTCACCGAGGTGCCCGCACACGACGTGCTCGAGGCTCTGGACGCCGTCCGGGAATCCCGTGTCACCGTCGAGGCGCGCATGCTGCTCACCATGCGCGCCTCCAGGCCGCTCTCGCTGCCCGAGGAACTGGGGCCGCTGCTGCGGCACGGTCGCAGGCCCTCCCTCCCCCCGCCGCAGGTGCGTCCCGGATGCGAGACCGGGGGCGGCTGGGGAGTGGCGCTCGATGTGCTCGGGCTGAACGAGGTCGTCGTGGAGAAGCTCGCCCGGGACGGCCGGGTCGCCGCGGCCGTCTACTTCGCCGGGAGGCTGCTCGCCTGCTACGCCGGGGACGCGCTGCTGGTGGCGACACCGACGGGCTCGACCGCGTACAGCTTCGCGGCGGGCGGCCCCGTGGTGTCGCCCCGCGCGGAAGCCCTCGTCTTCACGCCCGTCGCGGCGCACATGGTCTTCGACCGCTCGGTCCTCGCCGCGCCGGACGAGCCCATCGGCATACGTCTCCTGCCGAGTTCCGGGAGCGCCGCGGTCAGCGTGGACGGCCAGCTCCGCGGTGTGCTGGGCCCCGGTGACTGGATCGGCGTCTATGCCGCGCCGAGCCGGTTGCGGGCGGTGCGCCTCGGGCCGACCGACTTCTACGGCCGCCTGCGCCGGCGGCTGCGGCTGACCGACGCCCCGGCCACGGCCTCCGACGACGACGTGCCCGCGGTCTGGCCGCTGACGGCCCCGCCGCCGCACGACCTGGAGCACCTGAACCTGCCCACCCTGGAGGACGGCAGACGCCTTCCCGCCGCCGTACGGCGGGCCGACGGCACGGCCTGACCGCTCCGGCGCGGCGACGCACGGCTTCCGGCGGTCGTCAGCGCACGGTGACGGCGGGCGGGCCCTCCCCGCAGCACGACATCCTTCCCGTCCGGGGTGACGCACCGTTCGACAGACCGGGTGCGGACGAAGACGCCGTAGGAGAATCGTGACCACGCTGATCGCGATGGCCGCCATCGCCTTCGCCCCCGACCACCGGGACCGCGAACTCGACGAGATCGGCGACGGGCACACGAGCCCGCGACCGCGGGCGGGACGAAGGCGGCGGTGCAGCGGGCGGGAGGGAACACCGGACCCGTCGGCGGGAGCCGCCCGGGCGCGAGTGGTCGCGGCGGAGCGGACACGCGCGTCCGGTGGCGCACCCGGCCACGACCGGGCTCGTAGCGGGACCCCGGGGCCGGAGGCCCGCTACTGCGCCGGGCGGGATGCGGCCATGATGGGCACCGGCAGGTGACAGCACGTCGGTCGAGCGAGCAGGAGCGGAAGATGCGTGTAGTCGTCGTCGGCTGCGGGATCGCCGGTGCGGCAGCGGGCTATGACCTGGCCCGCGACGGCGTGGACGTGGTCATGGTGGACTCGCGGGTGCCCGGCCGCGCGACATCGGCCGGAGCGGGCATCGTCTGCCCGTGGTCGTCCCGGACGGACGACGAGGACTGGTACCGGATCGCGGTCGCCGGAGCCGAGCACTACCAGGAACTGCTGGCGGCACTGGCCGCCGACGGCGAGAGCGACCTCGGGTATCGGCGGGTCGGCGCCCTGCGTCTGGTCGGCGAGGCCGAGTCCGCCGAAAGGCTGCGGCGCGTGGCCGAGCGTGCCGCGAAGTCCCCGTCGGCGGGCGAGGTGGAGCTCGTCGGCGCTCGCCGGGCCCGTGACCTCTTCCCGCCCCTCGCGCACGACGGTCCGGCGATCCACATCCCGGGAGCGGCACGCCTGGACGGCCGCTCGGTCCGTGACGCGATGATCCGCGCCGCGGTCCGGCACGGGGCACGGCTGACGGAAGGAACGGCCGCGATCGTCGCCGACGGTGCCGTGCGCGGCGTACGGGTCGGGGACGAGTTCGTCGGCGCGGACTCCGTGATCGCGGCGGCCGGCGTCTGGTCGCCGCGCCTGCTCGAACCGCTCGGCGTCCGGGTGCGCGTCGCGCCCCAGCGCGGCCAGATCGTGCACCTGCGGCTGCCGGGGACGCGGACCACGGACTGGCCCGTGGTGCTGCCCGAGTCGCACCACTACCTTGTCGCCTTCGACGACTCACGGGTCGTGATCGGGGCGACGCGTGAGGACGACGCCGGCTTCGACCACCGGGTGACCGCGGCGGGACTGGCGGAGGTGCTCGCCGAAGCCCTGTCGGTGGCTCCCGGACTGGCCGGCGCCACCCACGTGGAGACCCGTGTCGGCTTCCGCCCGGTCGGCCCCGACATCCGGCCGTCGCTCGGGGCGCTGCCGGAGATCGACGGGCTGGTCGTCGTCAACGGTCTGGGCGCGTCCGGGCTCACGGTCGGTCCGTACGCCGGCTCGATCGCGGCCCGTCTCGCCCGGCGGACGGACGCGGGGATCGACCTGTCGTCGTACGACCCGCTGCGCTGAATCGGTTCTCCTCAGGGGGCGAGCACGCCGGCCGCACCCGTGCCCGGGGAGGGGAAGTGGGGCAGAACCGTCTCGGCGAGCTCGTGGAGGACCTCCTCGACGGGCCGGTCGCCCGGGCGGAGATTGAACGAGACGTGGGCGACGCCGAGTTCACCCATCGCGCGCAGATGCTCGACGAGGGCGAGGCTCCCGGTGCGCAGGCCGAGCCGGATCGGGGTCGCGGGCGTCGCCGGATCCCGGGTGAGGTCCAGTTGCATGGGCGTCAGGTACGGCTTGGGGTCGTCGCCGGTCAGCTCCCGCCACTCCCGTGTCGTGAGGTGCAGCGCCCCCAGCGGGCGCGGGTAGTTGAGCGAGGCGTCCGCGTTGCGGGCGATCCACTCGGCCGACTGCCGGGCGTGTCCCGCGACGGCGATCGGCACGGTCGGGCCGGTCGGCTTGGGCAGGACGTCGAGACGGCGTTCGGCCCCGAGACCGAGGTCGGGCAGTTCCATGCCCGCGCCGTCGGCATGCCGGGCCCAGGCGGCGCGCAGCGTCTCCACTCCCCGGCGGAAGAGGTCGCCGCGGGCGTGGAAGTCCTCCCCGAACAGGGGGTACTCGACGGGCCGGTCCCCGCTGGCCAGACCGAGGACGAACCGGCCGCCGGACAGGACGTCGACGGTGGCCGCGGCCTTGGCGACCAGCATCGGACGCCGCAGGGGCAGCACGACGGCCGCGGTGCCGAGCACAACCCGCCGGGTCACGGCGGCCAGGTGCTCGAGGTGGGTGAAGGTCTCGAAGACGGAGCCGGCGTCGCCGAACTGCTCGGGGTCGTAGAGCGGCACGTCCCGCACCCACAGGCCCGCGAAACCCGACGTGTCGGCGAGGCCGGCCAGTTCGGTGTGCCGGGTCAGGTCGGGGACGCCGAAGGGCTTGCCGGCAGCCTGGTCGGCACGCAGCCGGGTGGCGCCCCAGTCGTTGTCGAGGGGCAGTTCGAGACCCAGGGTCGGCAGGCCCGCGGGGTTCACGAGCCGGTCCAGGGCGGTGGGGGTGGGGGACATGCCGGGGGGCCTTTCAGCGTCGTGGCGACGGGGGAGCGGTGCGGGGTGCGGCCGGTCGTGGGCGGCTCGCGCGGACGGGGCCTGCCGTCCGCGCCCGCGCGAGCCGGAGCGACCCGGCGGGGCGGCGCGAAGAGGCGCCGCCCCGCCCGGGCCGGCCGGAGGGAGCCGGGTCAGTTGAGCTCGTCGGGGTGCGGGCCCGTGCGCAGGTCGCGGTCGAGCCCGGCGATCGCGGTCATCTCGTCGTCGGTGAGGGCGAAATCGAAGACGTCGAGGTTCTCGCGGATGCGGGCGGGCGTCACCGACTTGGGGATGACGACGTTGCCGAGCTGGAGGTGCCAGCGCAGGACGACCTGCGCGGGCGACTTGCCGTGCCGGGCCGCGATCGTGGTGATCGCCTCGTCCTCGAGGACGGCGCCCTGCGCCAGCGGGCTCCACGCCTCGGTGGCGATGCCGAGCCGGGCGTGCGCGGCGCGCAGCTCGCTCTGCTGGAGACCGGGGTGCAGCTCGACCTGGTTGACCGCCGGGACCAGATCGGAGCCGGCGATGAGGCGCTCGAGGTGCGCGGTCTGGAAGTTCGACACGCCCGCGGCGCGGATCCGGCCGTCGGCGAGGAGCTTCTCGATGGCCTTCCAGGACTCTCGGTACAGGTCGCGGGCGGGCGTCGGCCAGTGGATCAGGTACAGGTCGACGTAGTCCAGGCCCAGCTTGGCCAGGCTCGCGTCGAACGCCTCCAGCGTGGCGTCATAGCCCTGATCGGAGTTCCACAGCTTCGTGGTGACGAACAGGTCGCCGCGGGCGATCCCGGAGTCCGCGAGGGCCCGGCCGACACCGGTCTCGTTGCCGTAGATCGCGGCGGTGTCGATGCTGCGGTAGCCGGCCTCCAGGGCGGCGCTCACCGCGGCGGTCGTCTCCGCGTCGGGGACCTGGAAGACGCCGAAGCCGAGCTGCGGGATCTCGACGCCGTTGTTGAGGGTGACGGTGGGGATGGTGGACGGTGCCATGGTGCGTGTCGCCTTTCAGACGGTAGGGGTCGTACGGGGGGTGAGGGTGTAACGGACGGTCTGGGCGCTGACGAGTCCGTTCCGGAAGACGAAGGTGTCGACGCCGTCGGTGACCTCGTGGGCGGCGGTGGTGGCGGTCCACTGCAGGAACAGCACGTTCCCGGCGAACCGCGGAGTCAGCCTCCAGTCGGCGTCGGGCAGGTCGGCCAGCAGGCGGCCGATCCCCTCCCGGACGCCGGCCCGTCCGGTCAGGACGCCCTCGGGGGTGACGAAGACGGCGTCCTCGGTGTAGTTCCGGCTGATCAGATCGAGATCACCGGTACCCAGGCGCTCGCCGTGGTCGGCGAAGACCTCCCGCGGGGTACGGGACATCAGGACAGCTCCTCGACAGCGGTGGCGGCGAAGCCGTGGTCCTGGTCGGGTGTGCCGCCGCCGACGCCGATCGCGCCGACGAGGCGCCCGTCGCGGTGGAGGGGGAGTCCGCCGGCGATGAACAGGAGGGGCCGGTCGAGGGCGGTGGGGAGGGTGTGGAAGGGGCCGTCGGGCTTGACGAGGTCGGCGAGGCCGGCGGTGGGGGCGTCGAGCTGGAGGGCGGTGTAGGCCTTGCGCGTGCTGGTCTCGCCGGAGATGAGGACGGCGCGGTCGTCGCGGCGGAAGGCGAGGAGGTGGCCGCCGGCGTCGAGGACGGTGACGCTGACGGTGACCCCGGCGGCTTCGGCGGCGGTGCGGGCGGCCGCGACGAGGGTCTCGGCCTCGTCGGTGGTCAGTGGCGCGACGGCGGTGGCGGTCGTGGTGCTCATGAGAGGTCCTTCTGAGGTACGGGGTGTGGTGCGCGGCCGCTCAGTGCCCGGCGGGCACCGCGGCGGTCTCCGCCGGCGCCGACCCGGCGACGACGCGTCCGGCGGCCCGGGTGCGGCGGTCGAGGTGGGCGGCGACGAAGGCGAGGAGCAGCGCGGTGCCGGAGAGGACGGCGCCGATCCAGTTGGGGGAGGTGTAGCCCAGGCCCGCGGCGATGACGAGACCGCCGAGCCAGGCCGCGAGGGCGTTGCCGAGGTTGAAGGCGCCGATGTTGGCGGCGGAGGCCAGGGTCGGAGCGGCCGAGGCCTGGTCGAGCACCCACTTCTGCAGCGGCGGCACGGTCGCGAAGCCCAGCGCGCCGATCAGCGAGAGGGTGATCGCGGCCGGCACCTTGTGGTGCGCGGTCACGGTGAACAGCAGCAGCGCGGCGCTCAGGCCCCCCAGGGCGGTGAAGAGCATCGGCATCAGCCTGCGGTCCGCGAACCGGCCGCCGAGCAGATTGCCGAGGAACATGCCGATCCCGAACAGGACGAGCAGCCAGGTCACTGCGCCCTCGGTGTAGCCGGCGACCTCCGTCATCATCGGGGTGATGTAGGTGATCGCGGCGAAGACGCCGCCGTAGCCGAGGACCGTCATCGCCATGGCGAGCCAGACCTGGACGTTCTTGAACGCCGCGAACTCGCGCCGCACGCTCACGGACTCGGGGCGGCCCGTCTCGGGCACCAGCTTCGCGACGCCGAGGAATCCGACGACACCGAGCGCGGCGACGATCAGGAACGTGACGCGCCACCCGGCGGCCTGGCCGATCGAGGTACCGCCGGGGACGCCGACGATGTTGGCCACGGTCAGGCCCATGAACATCAGGGAGATGGCCGAGGCCTTCTTCTCGGGCGCCACGAGGTCGGCGGCGACCACGGAGCCGATACCGAAGAACGCGCCGTGCGCGAGGGAGGCCACGACCCGGCCGATCAGCATGAGGCCGAAGCCCGGGGCGAGGGCGGAGAGGGTGTTGCCGACGACGAACAGCGCCATCAGGAACATCAGCATCTTCTTGCGGGACACCTTGGTGCCCAGCACGGTCAGCAGCGGCGCGCCGACGACGACGCCGAGGGCGTAGCCGGAGACCAGCCAGCCGGCGGTGGGGATGGTGACGCCGAAGTCGCCCGCGACCTGGGGCAGGACGCCCATGATCACGAATTCGGTGGTGCCGATCCCGAAGGCCCCGATGGCCAGTGCCAGGAGCGCGAGAGGCATGGGAGTTACCTTCCAGATGATTGCGTGCGGCGCTTACGTCCGGAAACAATAGTTGCAGACGCTTGATAAATGCAAACGCACTTATGCTCGAGAGGGGTTTGCCTTCGTGTGCAACTATGGGTGCACGGCCCGACGAAGGAGCCCCCCATGACCGCAACCGCCCCCTCGCTCACCGCCCTGGCCCAGGGCTGGTGCGCGCTGTCCCTGCTGCACGGAAGGATCGAGGCGCACATCGAGCGCGCCCTTCAGGCCGAGCACGGCCTGAGTGTGCGCGAGTACTCGCTGCTCGACGTGCTGAGCCGCCAGCACGACGGAGACGGCGGCCATCTGCAGATGAAGCAGGTCGCCGACGCCGTCGTCCTCAGCCAGAGCGCCACGACCCGTCTGGTCACCCGTCTGGAGGACCGGGGCCTGCTCATGCGCTATCTGTGCCCCACCGACCGGCGCGGCATCTACACCAACGTCTCCGACACCGGCCTCAAGCTCCTCGAAGAAGCCCGCCCGACCAACGAGAGGGCCCTCGGCGAGGCCCTCGCGGAAGCGGCCGAGGACCACCGGCTCGCAGCCTTGGTGCGCACCTTCGGGCCGGTGCGGCGCGCCGACGGGGGCGCCGCATGAAAGCGATCACCGTCGCGGAATGCGGCGGAGCCGAGGCGCTGGAACCGACGGGCCTCCCCGGCCCCAGGGTCGCCCCGTGAAGTCTTGATCCGGGTGAGGGCCGCAGGGGTCGGCCCAGTGGATCGGAAGCTCGCCGAGGGGCGGCTCGACGCGCTCATGGAGACGCGCTTCACTGAGGGGGGCGAGCGGGTCGGTTTCGACGTCGAGGAGTTCGTGCCCGGCGACGAGGTGTTCGGACACGTCCGCAAGGACGTCGTTCAGTCCGGTGCCTACGCCGAGCCGGGGTCGGCGCACGCGCGCCTGCCGGCCCGCAGGGCGCCGCGCTCCCGCCCGCATCCAGGCGCTCCCCGGCCGGGGTGGCGGAGCGGTTGTGTCCGTAGCCGTGGGATACATGGTCTCGTCGGCATCTGCGGGATACATGGCCTCACGGACATGGCGAGCGCACCGCCCGGCGAAGAACACTGGTGCCGGCACCGCGTCCGGAAAGGACCTGCTGTCCTCGGGCGCCGCCTCGGTGGAGGAGGTCGCGCGGCAGTCGGGCTTCGGGGCCTCGGAGACCATGCGGCGCCTGTTCCAGAACGCCTTCGGGGTGTCTCCCACGGTGTACCGGGCCCGGTTCCGGACCACGGGGGTGAGCGCCCGACCGGTGCCGGGGAGGCGACGGGGCGCCGGGCGGGGGGACTGGTCAGCGGCGGATCAGGCCCAGCTCGGTGGCGGTGGCGACGGCGGCGGTGCGGGAGTCGACGTCGAGCTTCGTGTAGATGCGGGCCAGGTGGGACTTGACGGTGCCCTCGGTCAGGTGGAGACGGTTGCCGATCGCCTGGTTGGACAGGCCGTCGGCGACCAGGGCGAGGACCTCGGTCTCGCGCCGGGTCAGGGAGGTGCCGGGGGTGCGCAGCCGGTTCATCAGCCGGTCCGCGACGGTCGGGGCGAGAGTGGTGCGTCCGGCGGCGGCGGTGCGGACGGCGGCGGCCAGGTCTTCGGGCGGGGCGTCCTTGAGAAGGTAGCCGGTGGCGCCGGCCTCGATGGCGGGAAGGGTGTCGGCGTCGGAGTCGTAGGTGGTGAGGATCACGACCCGGGGGGCTCCCGGGCGTGCGGTGATCAGGGCGGTGGCTTCGGCGCCGCCCATGCCCTTGCCGAACTGCAGGTCCATCAGGACGACGTCGATGCCACCCTCCGCGGCGCGGGTGACGGCGTCCTCGGCCGTGGCGGCTTCGGCCACGACGAGGAGGCCGGGTTCGGTCTCCAGGACGGCACGCAGTCCGGCTCGTACGACAGGGTGGTCGTCGGCCAGCAGGAGGCGGACGGGAGCGTCGGTCACGGGCGGGTCTCCGAGCGGGTCTCGACGGGCGGGGCGAGGGGGAGCCGGGCGGCCAGGGCCGTGCCGTGACCGGGCTCGGACGCGATGGTCAGGGTGCCGCCGAGGGCGGTCATGCGGGCACGCATGGCGGCCAGGCCGAAGCCCCCGCTCTCGGGGTCGGGCACGGGCAGCCGGCCGGGATCGAAACCGCGTCCGTCGTCGACGACGTCCAGGACGACGTGGTCGCCGAGGTGGCTGAGGGTGACCTCGGCGGTGGTGGCATCGGCGTGGCGGACGGTGTTGGCGAGGGCGGACTGGGCCATGCGCAGGAGGGCGACCTCGTGGGCGGTCGGCAGCGGCACGGGATCGCCGGTGATGTGGAAGCGCGCGGTGATCCGGTGCCGGGCGCCGGTGGTGGCGCACAGCCGTTCCAGCGCGTCGGCCAGACCGGTGCCTTCCAGGGACGGGGGAGTGAGGGCGGCGACGAAACGGCGGGCCTCCACGAGGTTGTCCACGGCGGCCTGACGGGCCGCCTCCACATGGCCGGCGGCCGCGTCCGGCCGGTCCGGAAGGGCCCGTCCGGCGGCGCGCAGCAGCAACTGGATGCTGGAGAAGCCCTGGGCGAGGGTGTCGTGGATCTCGCGGGCGAGCCGCTCGCGTTCGGCGAGCACCCCCGCGGTGTGCTGTGCCTCGGCCAGGTCGGCGCGGGTGGCGGTGAGCTCCTCGATCAGCTCCCTGCGCCGTTCGCTCTCGCGGTACAGGGCCTCGTAGCCCCACACCACGGCGACCGCCACCGCCGCGCCGAGCGCGGGACCGATGGCCATCGCCGGACTGAACGCGGCCTGGTGGGCGGCGAAGCCGGTGACGGCGGCCGCGGCCGTGGCGATCACCGCGGCCAGGCCGGTACGGCGCGGCAGCAGATGGAGCTGGAGGAAGTACAGCGGGAACGCCACCCACACCGCGTCGGGGGACAGGGCCAGCAGCACCAGCCACACGGCGCCCACGGCGGCCAGCCACCAGGCGGCGGCCCGCCGCGAGGCCCGGACGCGGGGCAGGAGCGGACCCGCGGCGTACACCAGGCCGCACACCGCGGCGACGGCGACGGTCGCCCCGGCGTGGGGTCGGCCGTCCACCAGGGTCCGCGCGGCGGCCAGGGCGAGCAGGCCGGTGATCAGCAGGTGCAGGCACCAGGCCAGGGGCCGGGGGGTCGTGGTCAGGGCAGGTGCAGTGGTGTTCACAGTGCGTCCCAGGTTACGGAGGCGGGCAGCCGGGGGGCCTCCATCGAAAGTTGGAACCCGCGCCCGCTCTTTCGGCCCGTGAAGTGCCGTCCTGCGTGGGACGCGCACACGGGGGGCCGGCGGCGACGGTGGAGGCGTACCGATTCCGCCGCTGGAAAGGACGGGCCGAGCCCGTGTTCGTCGCCTGGAGAGACCTGAAGTTCGCCAAGGGGCGCTTCGCGCTGATGGGGACCGTCATCGTGCTGATCACCCTGCTGGTCGGACTGCTGTCCGGGCTCACGGCCGGACTGGGCCGGCAGAACACCTCCGCGATCACCTCCCTGCCCGCCGACCGGATCGCCTTCCGGGCCCCCGGTGGCGGAGGGGAGCTGTCCTACGCCGACTCCACCGTCACGGAGCGGCAGTGGAGGCAGTGGTCCGCGGCGCCCGGTGTCGAGAGCGCCGAACCGCTGGGGATCACCACGACCAAGGCCACCGCCGGGGACCGGAGCACGGGGGTCTCCGCCTTCGGGGTCCGGCCCGGCTCCGGCCTCGCCCCCGAGGGCGGAAGGATCAGCGGCAGTGCTGTCGTGCTGTCGACCGCGGCCGCCGACGACCTCGGCCTGCGCCCGGGCGACACGCTCGCCCTGGCCGGTCAGCGGGTGGAGGTGGCCGCCGTGAAGGGCGACGCCTACTTCAGCCACACGCCGGTCGTCTGGACCGGCCTGGACGTCTGGCGGAAGATCGCCCCGCCCACCGGCACCCGTGAGGGCCCGACCGCCACCGTCATCGCCCTGGACACAGCCTCCGGGGCCGATGTCGCGGCCGTCGACCGGCGGGCCGGCACCCGGACGGTGTCCGTCGAGGACTCGCTGGCCGCGATAGGCTCCTACACCTCCGAGAACGGCTCCCTGCAGCTCATGCGCGGCTTCCTGTTCGCCATCTCCGCCCTCGTCATCGGGGCCTTCTTCACCGTGTGGACGATCCAGCGCAGCGGCGACGTCGCCGTCCTCAAGGCACTCGGCGCCTCCACGGCGGGCCTTCTGAAGGACGCCCTCGGCCAGGCGGTCGTCCTGCTCGTCGGCGGCACCCTGCTCGGCACCGGCATCGCAGCCGCCCTGGGCGCACTCGTGTCCCGCTCCGCCGTGCCCTTCCTCCTCACGCCCGCCACCGTCCTGTTCCCGGCCGCCGTGACGATCCTGCTCGGAGCCCTCGGAGCGGCCCTGTCCATCCGCCGCATCACCTCCGTCGACCCGCTGACCGCCCTGGGGAGCGCCCGATGAGCCTGACCCTGACCGACGTCACCCTCACCTACCCCGACGGGGACTCCCGTCTGACCGCTCTCGACCGGGTCGGCCTGGACGTCCCCAAGGGCAGCCTGACCGCCGTGGTCGGCCCCTCCGGCTCCGGCAAGTCCAGCCTCCTGGCCGTGGCCGCCACCCTCATCACCCCGGACTCCGGCACCGTCACCATCGACGGCACCCCCACCACCGGCCTGAGCCGCGGTGAACTGACCGACCTGCGACGCCACAAGATCGGCATCGTCTTCCAGCAGCCCAATCTGCTGTCCTCCCTCACCGCCGTCGAACAGCTCCAGGTCATGGCGCAGATCGACGGCCGCAGGCCCCGCACCGCCCGGGGCCGGGCCCTGGAACTCCTCGACGCGGTCGGTCTCGCGGACCAGGCCGGCCGCCGCCCCCACCAGCTCTCCGGCGGCCAGCGCCAGCGCGTCAACATCGCCCGCGCCCTGATGAACGACCCCACCGTCCTGCTGGTCGACGAACCCACCAGCGCCCTCGACCACGAACGCGGCACCGCCGTCATCGACCTGATCACCCGCCTCACCCACCAGCGGGCCACCGCCACCGTGCTGGTCACCCACGACCGCACCCACCTCGCCGCCGCCGACCGGATCGCCGAAGTCCACGACGGCAGGCTCACCCGGCCGGCCATGGCGCCCTGACCGGAGGCGTCGGGTCACCGTGTTCTCCCGTGGCATCTAACTGCAACTCCATTGCCCGGCGACGGAGTCGAGCCCCAACGTTGTCGCTCCGGTCCGAACAGGGCCGGCACAGAGTACCCGGACGCAGAAGAGGGAGACGCAGTGAACCGTCGTGCCGGCAAGACCATGCGCAGACTGACCGCCGTCGCGAGCGCGGCCCTGACCGTGGCGGGACTCGGCCTCGCCGCCGCCTCACCGGCGGCGGCGGCCGACTACTACTACGAACTGCCCTACCCGGCGGGAGAGGCCTACCAGGTCACTCAGGGACCCGAGGGAACGTACTCGCACACCGGCCCCTACAACGAGTACGCCTGGGACTTCGGACTCCCGGCGAACTACGAGGTCTCCGCGGCCCAGGGCGGTACCGTCCTGGTCTCGGACTGGTCGCCGTACTGGCAGAACGGCATCGAGGTGATCATCCGGCACTCCAACGGGCGCTGCACCCACTACGCCCACCTCAACCGCGCCCTCTACAACACCGGTGACTGGGTGCCGCAGGGGCGGATCATCGGCTGGTCGGGCTCGACCGGCGCCGCCAGCGGCCCCCACCTGCACTTCCAGGTCATCGACTGCAACACCCGGGTGGGCATCCCCGCCACCCTCCAGGGCTGGACCCCTCCGACCGGATCCTGGCCGGTGAGCGTCAACACGCGCGCCTGACGCCGGAACACGGGTCGGACGTCGCACCACGGCCACCCCTGACCCCTCCCGAGGGGTGGCCCCACAACCTCACCGGCACGACGGCGCCGGGGACCGCCCGCCGAGGGCCGTGAGCCTGTGCCGGGGAGCCCCTACCGCTCCACCAGGGCCGCCACCACCCGCCTCATGACGGGCCGTGGGTCCGGTGCGCCCGGCCCACCGGTCATCAGGAGATGGTGGGCGGTGCCGACGACGGCGAGCGCCACGGTGTCCGGGTCGACCGTCTCCGCCACCCGGCCGAGCTTCTGCTCGTCCTCCAGATAGCCGGTCACGGCCTCCTGTATCGCGGTGAAACCGGGCGCTCCGCCCTCCAGCGCCGTGCGGATGCGCTGGGTGGCCGCCGCGCGGCTCAGGGCCAGGCCGGACAGGGCGGCGCCGCTGGAGTCGAACAACGCGAGGACGACGGCGTCCAGATTTCCCGCCACCGTGCCCTCGCCGGCGAGACCGGACAGGGCCTGCGCCCTCGCCGCCGTGCGGGCGAACCGGTCGAGGCAGAGCTCGGCCACGAACGCGTCGAATCCCGCGAAGTGCGCGTGCAGCAGCCCCTTGGCGCAGTCCGCTTCCGCGGTGACCGAGCGGCTGGTCAACGCGCCGGGCCCGTCCCTTTCCACGACGCGCTCGGCGGCCGAGAACAGCCGCTCCCGTATGTCCGGCGTCGCCACTCCGCGCGGTGACATCTGTCGCTCTCCCGATCCGCCTCAGGGGCCGTAACTCCACGGATCATAACGGGGATTGCCAGTACGGGCGCGTGCCCATACTGTTTTGGGCGCACGCCCATTCTCCGTCTTCCACCACAGGAGGCACCCGTGCCGGACGTCGTCAACACCGATCAGGAAAAGGCATGGAACGGCCCCGAAGGCGCCCACTGGGCCCGCAACCAGGACCGCTGGAACGCGGTGAACGAGGGGTTCGACGAGCCGCTGCTCGACGCCGCCGAGATCGCGCCGGACCACCGGATCCTCGACCTGGGCTGCGGCGCCGGGCAGACCACGCGGCTCGCCGCCCGGCGGGCACCGAAAGGGCACGCGCTGGGCCTCGACCTCTCCGCTCCGATGCTGGCCGAGGCACGGTCCCGCGCGGCACGGGAGGGTGTCACCAACGCCTCCTTCACCCAGGGCGACGCGCAGGTGCATCCCTTCGGGGCGGGGGTGTCCGACGTGGCGATCAGCCGCTACGGGGTGATGTTCTTCGCCGACCCCGTGGCGGCCTTCGGCAACGTCGGCCGGGCCCTGCGGCCCGGCGGGCGCCTGGCGTTCGTCTGCCCGGCCGATGCCCGGCTCAACGGCTGGGTGACAGCGGTGGAGTCGCTGCGCGACTTCCTGCCGGTCGGCGACTTCGGGAAGCCGGGACTGCCCGGCATGTTCTCCCTGGCCGCCCCGGACCGCATCCGCGACGTCCTCGCCGCGGCCGGATTCACGGACATCACCGTCGACCGGGCCGAGGCATGGGGGACATGGGGGCACGGAGCCGAGGACGCGGCGCAGTTCCTGCTGGGCACGGGCCCCGGCCGCCATCTGCTGGAACAGGCCGACGCGACCGCGCGCGACCGCGCCCGCCGCACTCTGACGGACCATCTGCGCGACCACCTGGCGGCGGACGGCACGGTACGGCTGCGCAGCACGTCCTGGCTGGTCACGGCGGATCGTCCGACCGGGCCGGCGGGGCGCCCCTGAGGGGGATCCGCCCGCCGCCCAGCGCCGAGGACTGTGCACGTACGCGTCCCGGATTGCCCGCACGCCGGTGTCCCGTCCGCGGACAAAGGGGGTTGTCCACCTACTGACCTGCGGCTTTGCCGGTCGCGGACAGCGGACATTCGCGGCGGCGTTCAGCGTTGCCTCCACGTCGTCCGATCCGACCGGGAGGTAACGGAAATGGTGTGGTCGTCGAGGGGGCACGCGGAGGATTCCGCCGTCGGTGCCCGCAGGAGGAGCGCCGGGAGAATGCGGGGAGCGCGCATGCTGTGCGTGTCCCTGGTGACGGTGCTGGGAATGGGCGGGCTCGCGTGGGCCGCCGGGGCCCCGGATCCAGAGAGCCGCCCCGGGGCGCCGGCCGCGGACACGGTGTCCCGGGTCAGCGCTTCGGGCTCCGCGGACGGGGTGGCGTCGCTGGCGGCGGTGGGCAGGCAGGTCTACGCCCTGGCGGCAGACGGGTCCGCGGTCTACCGAGCCACCGACCGGGACACGTGGAAGAGGATCGGCGGCGGGGCGGCGGCGCTGTACGGCGGGGGTGCCGGGCTGTTCGCCACGTCTGTGGCCGACGGAAGCGTCCTGCGGTACCAGCCGCCCGCGCCGGGGGAGGCCGACGGCACGTGGACGCCCGTGGGCGGACCCGCGGCCGCGTTCGCCGTCGGTCACGACAAGCTGTACGCCCTGGCCGGCGACAGGTCGTCGGTGAGCGCGTGGGACCCCTCGTCGGGGTGGAGGACGATCGGCGGGCCGGCGCAGGACATCTACGCGGGCGGTGCCGGCCTGTTCGCCACCTCCCCGGCGGGAGACGTCTACCGGTACGACGGCAGCCCGACGACGTCGGTGGGCGACGCGGCGGCGGGCGTCGACTCCGACACGGACCGGTGGACCAGGATCGGCGGCCCGGGGGCCGAGTTCGTCGTGGGCGGCGACCGGCTCTACGCACTGGCGCCCGACCGCTCGTCCGTCAGCGAGTGGACGAAGGAGACGGGCTGGCGCACGATCGGCGGCCCGGCGCAGCACCTCTACGGCGGCCCCGAGGGCCTGGTGACGACCGATCCCGGCAACGGCAACGCCTTCGTACGGACCCGGGCCGGGTCCGCGCCGGCCGAGTGGCGGATGATCGGCGGTCCCGGTGCGGCGTTCCTGAGCCTGGAGAGCGACCCGCAGGGGAACACCACCGTGCTCGGGGTGTCGCCGGACCGGTCGGCCGTCCTCCGCTACACCTCGAAGGACGGCGCCTGGGTCCGGACGGCCGGGACGGTGGAGTCGTCGTCCATCACCCAGCGGCAGGCCGTCGACCTCGTCAGCAGTTTCTTCCAGCCGGGGCAGGAGTCGTTCAACGCCTGGGCGAGGGCGCGGGGCGCGCGCCTCGTGGACAAGCGGCCCGACCCGTACGGACTGCGGTGGGACCACGACGGGTGCAGCAAGAGCCCGGACCAGCCGGCCGGCTTCGACTTCACGGGAGCGTGCATCCGTCACGACTTCGGGTACCGCAACTACCGTGACCTGCTGGGCGAGGACGGCTTCCGCAACGGGGTCGCGGGGTTGACCGGGATCGGCCCCGAAAGCCCCAAGGCGCGGGTGGACGCCGTCTTCCTCCAGGATCTGCGCAAGGAGTGCAACCGTCCGATCGGCTCCGGCGTGCACGTCCAGGCCCGGCCGCGGCCGATGGTGGCAGTCTGCGAGCAGTTCGCGGAGCGGTATCACGCGAGCGTCGTCACCCTGGGCTGAGGCCGGGCGTCCGCCCCGAGGGGGTGCGCCGGAGATCAGTGATCTCCGGCGCACCCCCTCCGCCGTGCCCGGCCGTGTCACCCGGCGGTGATCACTCCGGCGTCGGCGCCCAGCGGCTTCCACGTGGTGCCGCCGGTCCAGCGTTCCACCGCGGAGGTCCCCTTGGCGATGCGGTAGACCGAGCGGTCGTCGACGGCGTGGGCGGTACCGGCCTCGCCGATCCGGATCCACGTGCCCGGCGAGCCGCCGTACTTGAAAAGCTGCCTGCCCGCGGGGTCGGTGGCGAAGAGGCCGGCGCCACCGGCGTAGATGTGTCCGGCCGGGCCGCCGACGCGGTGCCGGCCGCGGCCTTCGGCGTCCGCCATCCAGATCTCGCCGCGGTCCGGAGCAAGGGCCGCGACGTAGTCGTCGCCGACGGCGAACTCCGCGCCGGGGCTGCCCGCACGCCGCCAGCCGGCGTGTGCACCCGCGTAGCGGAACAGGTCACCGCCGTCCGGGCCGGTGGCGTACAGACCCGCCGCGCCGGCGTACAGCTCGTCCGCGGGGCCGCCCACCGGTTCCCACTCCCCGCCCGTACCGGTCCAGCGCATGACCGCGTGCTTGCTCGGGGTGAGCGCGTACAGAGAACGGCCCTGGACGACGAACCGGGCGCCGGGCGAGCCGATCCACTGCCACGACTGGCTGGCGGCGTGGTAGGCGTAGATGTCCCTGGTGTGCGGGTTGGTGGCGAACACACCCGCGGCTCCGGCGTAGACGTGGTCCGCGATGCCGCCGACCTGCGTCCAGCCCTGCGTGTGGGTCCACTTCAGGACCTCGGTGCGGTCGGGGCTGACCGCGTAGGCCGTACCGGGGACCTCGCTCACGGCGGCAGGGGCTCTCCCCGGCGAGGACGCCGTGGCGGAGGGCTGCCGCGTCGTGGGCCGCGGGGAGAGCGCGCCGCCGCCCGGCTCACCCGGGGAAGCGGTCGGCGGCGGGCCGTGGTCGTCGCCGGGTACGGCGGACGTGGACGGCGGGTTCAGGGACATCTCCGGTCCGCCGCGCCGGCCCGCGGTGTCGTTCTGCGTGCCGGCGATGTACATGCCGCCCGCCGTCGCGGTGGCGACGAGCACCAGCAGCGCCGCGGCGGCGAAGGTCACCCGCGCCGGGCGACGGCTGGACGGGGTTGCGTGCGGGGAGCCCGGTTCCGCCGACGGCGGGCCGTCCGTCGGCGGGGGGTGCTCCGACGCGGTCACCCGGGTCGGCCGCACCGGGGCGGAGCCCTTCCGGGCGGATGCGTCGGGCGGTCCTGGCAGCGGTGCCGCCCGCGCCGCGTCGGAGGGGCCGGCGGCGACCGGTGACGAAGAACCGTGCGAGCCAAGCCCGTCCGGCCCGGCCGACGGCACGCCCGCCGGGGAGGCATCCGGCTCCTGTGTCGGCCCCTTTGCGACGGCGCCTTCCCCGCCGGTCCGCCGCCCCTCGGCCGATGGGCCCGCCCCGACACCTGCGGGCCCGCCCGGCGTCTCGGCCCGCAGGGCCGCCTCGTACAGCTCCCGGGCCCTGGCCAGCATCACCTGCCGGCCGCGGGCGTCGCGGTAGCGGTCCTTGACCACCGCGTTGAGCCGGCTCAACGGGATGATCCGCGCGCCGGAGCGGTACTCGCCCCACAACGTCTTGCCGACGCCTTCGTACCGCTGCGCCAGTTCCCGCACCCCCACGCCCTCGGTCAGTTCCCGGAGGAACCCCGCCAGCGCGTTGGCCTCTGCCGTCGCCCCTCTCGGATCACCCTGGGGTCGCCCCGCTCTGCCCACACTCTCCCCCTTGCGTGTCCGCGGACAACCCCCGTCGTCCGACTCCCGCTCAAGACCGAGCTGCGGCGTTCTTCGTCCCGCCCTACCTGCCAACTCCCGTGCGTGACACCGTTGTTCCCGCCGCCCCGGACCACGATTCCCGTTGTCCGGACCCCGCACTCCCAGCCGATGCCCGTGAGTTCGCGTCGCGGCGGGTCCGAAGCCTCACGCCTCCTCGGGCAGGTGGGCGGCGAGTGCCCGCAGGCCCTCGAGCACCTCCTCGGCGGTGGGCGCGGACTCCGGGTCGGTGAGGTGCTGCATCATCAGGCCGCTGACGAGGGCCAGTTGTACCGAGCCGATGCTGCGGATCGTCTCCTCGGAGAGCTCGGCCTCGGCGGTGCCGGTGACCTCCCGCGCCATGCCGCTGCGTCCCTGCCGCAGCCCGGCGGCCATCTGCTCACGCAGCTCCGGATCCCGCTGCGCGCGCAGAACGGTCTCCAGATTGGCGATCCAGAAGGTCCTGTCGGCCGAGAACGCCTCGATCAGACGGCGCCACAGCCCGGCGAGGTCGGTGTCGTCCGCCGACGGGCCGAAGGCCCGGCCCCCCGAGTCGAGCGCCTCGAAGAGTGCCTGGTTGAGCAGCGCTTCCTTCGAGCCGAAGTGATAGCCGATCGCCGCCATGCTGACGCCCGCCGCGGAGGCGAGGTCGCGGACCGTCGTGCGCTCGTAGCCCTTGGCGAAGAGGCACTGTCTGGCGGCCTCCAGCAGCTTCTCCCGGTTTCCCATGGCGCAGACCCTAACAACGACCTGTGCGTGTGCGCCAGACGAACGCCTTAGACGAACGCCTCATGCGAACGCATTGGGCAAACGTCTTGCGCATCTGCCCAAATCCTGGCTACCGTTCCGGGCTCCCAGGACCACGCCGAGACCAGGAGCCCGGATGAGCACCAGGAAATCCCGACTCACAGCCCTAGCCGCCCTCACCGTCTGCGCGGCATTCGCCGCCGCCGCGATCACGGCCGTCCCCGCCTCCTCCCGCCCCGGCGCACCGGCCGACCCCGCTCGGGTGACGACCGCCGAGGGCCCCGTGCGGGGCACGGTCGCCGGTGGGGTGCGCACGTTCCAGGGCATCCCCTACGCGGCCGAGCCGACCGGGGAGCGCAGGTGGAAGGAGCCGCAGCCGGTGCGCCCGTGGTCGTCGACGCTGAACGCCGGCGCGCCGAAGGGAGCCTGCGCACAGCCGACCGACCAGCCCGTCTCGATCGAGGGCGGCGGCGGGGAGGACTGCCTCTACCTCAACGTCACGACTCCGGCCGGGCGGCCGACGGGACGGCTGCCGGTCATCGTCTGGATCCACGGCGGCAGCTTCACCTACGGCGACGGCGCCACCTACCGCGCGGCCCGGCTCGCCGCCGCGGGGCAGGGCGCGACGGTCGTGACGATCAACTACCGGCTCGGCGCCTTCGGTTTCCTCACCGTCCCCGGCCTGCGCGCCCCGGCGAACCTCGGCCTCCTCGACCAGCAGGCCGCGCTGAGATGGGTCGAGCGCAACGCCGCAGCCTTCGGCGGCGACCCGGACAACGTCACGCTCATGGGGCAGTCGGGCGGCGGCTACAGCGTCTGCGCGCAGATGGTCTCGCCCGGTGCCCGCGGGCTCTTCGACAAGGCGATCGTGCAGAGCGCGGGCTGCGTCGGACCGGACGGCTCGTTCACCCGTGAGCGGGCGGAGGAGGGCGGGCGCGCCGTCGCCGCGGCCGCGCACTGCGAGGATCCGCGCACCGTCGACTCCTGCCTGCGGGGCAGGTCCACGGCCGAGCTCATCGCGGCGTCCGCGTCCGGGCACGACGGCTACCGGCCCGTGGTGGACGGCACGGTGCTGCCCGAGGCCCCGTCACGCGCGATCGCCGCCGGGAGGTTCGCCCGGGTGCCGGTGCTGCACGGTTCCACGCACGACGAGATGAGCGGCCTGGCAGGGCTCGAGGAGACGTCGACCGGGCGGCCGCTGACCGCCGAGGGCTACGCCGAGAAGGTCACCGAGCGGTTCGGGAAGGACGCCTCCGCGGTCCTGGACGAGTATCCGGCCGCGCGCCACCCGGCGCCCGGAGCGGCTCTGTCGGCCGTGCTGACCGACTCCGAGTGGTCGGCCGCGGCACTAGACACCCAGCGGGCGCTGGCCCGCCACACCCCCGTCCACGCGTACGACTTCGCCGAGACCGAGGCCCCCGGTTTCACGAACGTGCCGCGGCCGGCGAGCTTCTCGCTCGGCACCGGCCACATGACCGACCTGGCCTACCTCTTCGACAACGACCTCTTCGAACCGCTCGACGCCCGGCAGACCTCCCTGGCGGACACCGTGCTCGCCTACTGGAGCCGGTTCGCGGCCACCGGGCGGACGAACGGACCGGACGTGCCCTCGTGGAAGCGGTTCACGGACCGCGACCCCTACGTGCAGAGGCTCGCGTCCGGCCGCATCGGCCGCACCGACTTCGCGGCCGACCACCACTACGCCTTCTGGAAGACGCTCACGCCGGGCCACGGTGGAGAATGAGCGGCATGGCCATGGTGAAGGGCGTCGATGCCCGCGGTATGCGGCACTGTGAGACGACGGCGCTGGGCGTGCTGCTGAGGCATGAGGGAATCGACATGTCCGAACCCATGCTGTTCGGTCTCGGCTCCGGACTGTCCTTCGTCCACTGGGACAGCAAGGCCATGGGCTTTCCCTTCCTCGGAGGCCGGGTCAAACCGTTCGAGCTCACCAGGAACCTGGCCACCGCGCTCGGACTCGAGCTCCTGGTCGAGGAGACGACCTCCCCGCGCAAGGCGTGGCAGAACGTGGCGGCGCACATCGACGCCGGCCGGCCGGTCGGCCTTCAGCTCGACAGCCACCACCTCGACTACTTCCGCACCAAGGTGCATTTCGGCGGGCACGTCGTGGCCATGTACGGCTACGACGATCAGGAGGCCTACCTGGTGGACACCGACGCGCAGGGCGGAGCCGTGTCGACCGGCCTCGCCGCCCTGGCCAGGGCGAGAGCCGAGCGCGGCCCCATGACCGCCCGGCACCGCTCGTTCACCGTCGCGGCGCCCGGCGGCCCGATGCCACCGGAGGACCGGATCGTCCCCGCGATCAAGGCCTGTGCCGAGGCCTTCCTTAACCCGCCCATCGCGAACCTGGGGTACCGGGGCATCGAGAAGACCGCCAAGCACGTGCCGAAATGGCTGGAGCGCGGCGAGAATCCGCGGGAGCACCTGTCGCGGGCCGCCGTCCTCATGGAGAGGGCCGGCACCGGCGGCGCCCTGTTCCGCAACCTGTACCGGGACTTCCTCGCCGAGTGTGCCCAACTGATCGACAGCAGTCACCTGCGCACCGGCCACAGCCTGTACGCCGAGGCCGCCACCCTCTGGTCACAGGTGGCCGCTCTCATCGCGGCAGCGGGCGCATCCGGCGACGCGGAGAACCTCGTGCGGGCCGGCTCCGTCCTCCGTGATCTCTCGCGGATCGAGCGCGAAGCGATGCGGGCACTCAGCATGCTCCAGGAGCACGTCCGGCGGAGCGTTCGTCTAGGAGGTGAACCGGACGGGCAGCCTCTGCGGACCGCGGATCATCAGGCCCGGGCGCCAGGCGATGGCAGCCGGGTGGATGTCCAGGGCCAGGTTCTCGCAGCGCTCCAGCAGGGTTCTGAAGGCGATGCGCGCCTCCAGGCGGGCCAGCGGTGCCCCGAGGCAGTAGTGAATGCCGTGGCCGAACGCCACGTGGCCTCGGGCGTCACGGGTGATGTCGAAGCGATCGGGGTCGGGGAAGCGCGCCGGGTCGCGGTCGGCGTCGGCCAGGGCCACGAGGACGAGTTCGCCTCCCCCGGGGATCACCGTGTCGCCGATGGTCAGCGGCTCGGTGGTGAACCGGTACGTGGGGGTCTCCACGGGCCCGTCGTAGCGGAGCACCTCCTCGACCGCGGAGTCGACCAGGGTGGGATCGGCACGCAGCGCGGCCAGTTGCCCGGGGTGGGTGAGCAGGGCGAGGACGCCGTTGGAGATGAGGTTCACGGTCGTCTCGTGACCCGCCACGAGCAGCAGCCAGGCCATCCCCCGGAGTTCGTCCGGGGACAGCCGGTCGCCGTCGCCGTCGGCGCTGTGGATCAGGGCGCTCATGAGGTCGTCGCCCGGCCGCTGCCGCTTGTCCGCGAGCAGTTCCTCCAGGTACCGGGCCATGGAGGCCGCGGCCGCCGTGCGGACCTCGGGATCGGTGGCGCCGAGGGCGTCGCCGGACCACGCCCGGAAGGAGTCGCGGTCGAGGTCCGGAACACCGAGGAGCTCGCAGATGACCGAGATGGGCAGCGGGAAGGACAGGGCCTCGACGAGGTCGGCGCGTCCGTCGGCGGACGCGAGCATCCGGTCCAGGAGCGCGTCGGTGATCTTCTGTACGCGCGGGGCAAGCGCCTCGACCCGGCGCGGGGTGAACTCCCGCGCGACCAGCCGGCGCAGCCGGGTGTGGTCCGGCGGGTCGGACCTGAGCATGTGAGGCCCGGAGGAGACGGCGCCGAGCGGGAGCGAGGGCGACGCCTTGCTCCAGTCCTTCGTGAGCGTCGGTTCCGTGAGCGCGGCACGCCCCGCCCGGTGACCGACGACCAGCCAGGCCTCCGCGTTCCCCTCCGGCATCCGGATGCGGTGCACGGGCCCCCGCGCCCGTAAGCGGGCGTACACGGGGTACGGGTCGCGCGTGAAGGAGTCACCGAGTGCGGCCAGGTCGACGATGCTCATGGGCTACCACCTCTACGACGGCTCACGGAACACGACGGTGCCCGACGGGACTGCTCCCGGCCCCCGGAAAGGGCCACCGCCCCGTCGGCGGAAGACCACTGCCCGCCGACTGTAACGCCTGCCGTCCCGGGACAAACCCGGTTTTCCGGGAACGAGGACCCCGAGCGGCCGCGCCCCCGGCGTCCTGGTGCCCGGGCCCGTTTGGCCGAACGGTCAGTGGACATCCGCATCAGGGAAGCTGCTCGCCGGGCAGCCGGAAACGGTCCACACCATCTTGGGGAAGGGACTGGTCGCGGTGACCGCAGTGGCACGGCAGGGCGGAGGCGGAGGGTCCAGCGGTCTCTACGACGTGCTGGAACTGATCCTCGACCGGGGCCTGGTGATCGACGCCTTCGTACGGGTCTCCCTCGTCGGGATCGAGATACTCAAGATCGACGTACGCATCGTGGTGGCCAGCGTCGACACGTATCTGCGTTTCGCCGAGGCCTGCAACCGTCTCGACCTGGAGGCCGGTCCTCGCAAGCCGGCCGGCCTGGCCGAACTGCCGGGACGCGTCAAGGAGTCGGGGGCCCAGGGAGCGACCAAGGGCCTGTTGTCCGGAGCTGCCGAGACCCTCTCCGACGCCTTCCAGCAGGCGCGGAGGGAGCGGCACGGGGGGTAGCGACCGGCCGGCCGAAGCCGACGGCTCCGGCCGGGCCCTCGCCGGCCGCTGTCAGGTGTCGGCCCCGGGCGGCCCGTCGAGGACGGTGGGCACGTACTCCATCAGTTGGAGCCGGCCGTCGAAGGTGCGGCTCTCGACCAGGTCGAGAGCGACGTCCGGATACTCGTCGAAGATCCGCTCCCTGCCGGTGGCGCCCGTGATGACCGGGAAGACGACCACCCGGAAACGGTCGACCAGACCGGCGGTGAGCAGCGACCGGCAGAGAGTGAGGCTGCCGAGGGTGCGCAGGGGGTCCGTGCCCCGCCCCTTCATGTCGCGGACGGCCCGTACGGCGTCCTCCCGCACCAGTTCGGTGTTGCCCCAGGACAGCGGCGCCTCCAGAGTCGACGAGAACACCACCTTGGGCATCGCCGTCAGTCCGGCGAAGCCGGGATCGTCGGGCATCTCCTCGGCGAACCGGGACATCAGCCGGTACGTCGTGGCGCCCATGAGGCTGGTGTGCCGCTTCTCGGCCTCGGTGCCGAGCCAGGCGAGATACTCGGGCCCTTCCAGGCCCCAGAGCCCGGGCCAGCCGTCCGCGGCCGCGTACCCGTCGAGCGAGATGATGAAGTCCACCATGAGGCCGGCCATGGGAACGGTCCCTTCTCCGTTGGGCGTGCGTACCCGTTATGACCGGTCCCGGGCCCGAAAGTCGTCGCGGCGCTCCGTCGAGACCCACGGGGACGGCACGACCGGGGGTGCCGGTGGGCGTCCAGGCCCGCGTGGCGCCGCGTCCCGTGACGAGGCGCGGGTGAGCATAGGGGGACCCAGTCCCCCTCCGCACCGAGGCGATGCGATGCCTGACGCCAACCCCGTCCACCCCGAGGTCACCGCACCGTGGGGAAGCCTGCGGTCCCCGTCGGCGGAGCGCCGGATGTTCCGAGGGATCTACGGTCTGGTGCTGGCCAGCGCCATGACGGCCGCCCTGGACGTCCCGGGCAATGAGGCCAATCCCGGTCAGGACGCGCTGTGGGTGCTGCTCACCGCGCTTGCGGCCGGTGCCGCCCACGGGTACGCGCACGTCATCGCCCGGCGCGCGTCCGCCGAGGGAGCGGCCGGGCACAGCAGACTGCGGGCCGTGCTCGACGAATGGCCGCTGGTCGTCGCCGTGCTGCCCACGGTGCTGCTCCTGCTCGGCGCGGTGCCGAAGTGGTGGACGGAGAACACGGCGGTGGACGTGGCCCTGCTGCTCAACACCGTCGCCCTGTTCGGCCTCGGCGTCTCGGCGGCCCGCAGCGCGGGGCTCGGCTGGCCGGCCTCCTGCCGCGCCGGGTTCGCGGACATGCTGATCGGGCTCCTCGTCATCGCCGCGGACGCACTGATCAAGTAGCGCGGCCGGGATTCCGTTAGGATCGCCGCCGCACCGGCCGCCGACGGGGGATGTGAGGATCCCCGCCGCGACGGGGCATAGAGATGAGCAGACCAGCAGGCACCCCGGAACAACCACGAGCAGCGCCGGGACCGAGGCGTACGGTCACGAGGAGGCCGGGACATGGCAGGCGCGAAGGACACGGGGACCGGTCACGAGCAGAACGGGCCGGCGCCCGGCCGACAGGTCGCCGAGGCACTGGAACTCATCGGGGCCGGGGCGTACCTGGTCGACGAGCAGGGCCACATCCTCGCCGTCAACAGCAGCGCCGCGGAGCTGCTGGGCCGCCGGGCCGAGGACATGGCCGGTCAGGACGCCCACGAGCTGCTGCACCGGGGGCCCCAGGGCCAGCAGATGCCGGCCACCCGGTGCGGCATGCGGCAGGCGTTCCACGCCAGGCACCCGGCACACGCCGAAGAGGACTACTTCGCCCGCGCCGACGGCTCCGTGCTGCCCATCTCCTGGTTCATCACCCCGTACGCCGGGACCGGCCGCGAGGCGCACACGCTCGTCATCTTCCATCCGCGGGAGCAGGCGCCCTGTGCCGAGCCGGCGCCGGAGCGGTCCGCGGAGCCCATGAGCGAACTCGAACGACTGGCCCTGCTGGCCGAGACCACCACGCAGGTGACCTCCACCCTCAACGTCGACGAGACGCTGCGCCGGCTGGTGGCGCTGGTCCTGCCCCGGCTCGCGGACTGGGCCGTCATCGACCTGATCACCGAACACGAAGAGGTGTGGCGGACCTCCGTCGTCCACGTCGACGGGGGCCGTCTGGTGCACCGTGAGGACCTCGAAGGGCCGATGCCGCCCGTGCCCGAGGAATCACCGATGCCCCTGTCCCGGGCCCTGCGCGGCGTCGCCTCCGCCCTGGTCGCCCCCGACACCTATCAGCGCACCCCGGACTCCGGCATCGCCGTCGAGCAGCGCCACCTGTTCGAGGTCACCGGCATCCGCTCCGCCGTCATCGTCCCCCTGCGCGGCACCCGGGAGGTGCTGGGCGCCCTCACCCTGGGCCGGGCCGACAAGCCGGGTGAGTTCTCCGCCTCCGACCTGCCGCTCATCGAGGACATCGCCCGCCGTGCCAGCCTCGCGCTGGACAACGCGCGCCTCTACCAGCGTCAGCGCGCGGTCGCCGAGACCATGCAGAACCACCTGCTGCCGCAGATGCCGCGCGTGCCCGGGCTGCAGATGGCCGTCCGCTACCTGCCCGCCCCCGACGCGTCCCAGGTCGGCGGGGACTGGTACGACGCCTTCACCCTGTCGGACGGCGCGACCGCGCTGGCCGTCGGGGACGTCGTCGGCCACGACCTGGAGGCCGCGGCCGGAATGGCCCAGTTGCGCAACATGCTCCGCGCGTACGCCTGGTCGCAGCAGGCGCCCCCCAGCCGCATCGTGGAGCGCCTCGACGAGGCGATCATGCCGATCACCGACGTCTCCATGGCCACGCTCGTGTTCGCCCGCGTCATCAAGACGGACGACGGGTCCTGGGAGCTGTCCTGGACCAACGCGGGGCATCCGCCGCCCCTGCTCGTCACGCGTGACGGCCTGACCGACTACCTCACCGACGGGCACAGCCTCCTGCTCGGCACCGGCCTCAGCACGTCCCGTCCCGACGCGACACTCCCGCTCCCGCCGGGCAGCACCCTCCTGCTGTACACCGACGGCCTCATCGAAGCGCCCGGCCGCACCCTCGACGAGGGCATGCAGCGGCTGCGCCAGCACGCCGCGGCTCTCGCGCACCGGCCCCTGCCGTCCCTCGCCGACCAGCTCCTGCGCCGTGTGCAGCCGCCGGGCCTGGACGACGTCGCCCTCCTCGCGCTGCGCACACCGGCGCGAACGGGCGGCGGCACGGACCGCGCCGTCACCGCTCCGGAGACCTGATCGGGCGGGCGGGTGCCTCGGGGCCTCACCGCCCGGCCGGTCGCGCCGTCCTAGGCGGGTGAGAGAGGGCTGTGCCCCGCGGTGCCGTCCTGGTCCTCGGTGAACGGCCGGAAACAGGCGATGACGGTCTTGCCGTAGGGGCAGGGCCGGGCCTCCCAGCTGTCGGCGAGGGCGTCGACGAGGAGCATGCCCCGCCCGCCGACGCGCTCCGTGTCGGGCGAGCGGGGCGCCGGCAGGTCGGAGGAGGAGTCGTGGACGGCGACGTGCAGGCAACGCGTGTCCCACGTCATCACCAGTTGGGCGTTGCTGCGGGCATGGACGTGGGCGTTGGTCACCAGCTCCGAGACGGTCAGCAGCACGGCGTCCGCCGTCTCCGGGGCGCCCGTGGTCCAGCCGAGCGCGTCCAGGCGCTCGCGTGCCCAGTCCCGGGCCGCCTTCACGTTGCTGCTCATCGGCAGGGACCGCGCCCAGCCCACCGCCCGTACCGATGATCCGTCCACTGTGGTGATCCTTACCTGCTCGGCCGCACTCCGTCGAGGCGCCGTCTACCCGCTGGCACGGAGATGACGCACGTGAGGGACCGAAGTCCGGCCAAGTGCGGCGCACGGCCGGGGGATTCGGGCGTATGAGCCAAGGGTGACGGTCTCCCGATCGGGCCCCCCGCGACTCCTTGACGCTGTCAGAATCCGGCAGACATGCGCCGGTGGGAGCGGGACGGGGCGGGCGGGGGGTGACGCGGGGTGGATGTGACCGAGCGCGGTACGCGGGGCCGTGTCGTCCCGGGCGGGCCACGGCGGGTCGACGCGGTGGCGGTACCCCGGCACGTGGCCTGCGTGATGGACGGCAACGGCCGCTGGGCGCAACGGCGGTCACTGCCGCGCACGGCAGGGCACCGGGCCGCCGAGACGGCCGTCATCGACGTCATCGAGGCGGCCCGGTCCGCCGGTGTCGAGTGGCTGAGCCTGTATGCCTTCTCCACCGAGAACTGGGGCCGCCCCGGCGCCGAGGTGGACTACTTGATGCGGCTGGTCCGCAGGGTCGTGCGCAAGCACGCGCCGCTGCTGCTCGCCCGCGGCATCCGGTGCCGCTTCCTCGGCGCGTCCGACTCGCGCATCCCCAGCGGGCTGGCCGCGGACTTCGCCGACCTGACGACACTGACCCACGGCAACCGGGCGATGACACTGACCGTGGCCTTCGACCACGGCGGGCGCCGGGACATCGTCGAGGCCGCCCGGTCACTGATCCGCGCAGGGGTGCCCGCCGACGAGGTGACCGAAGGGCTCTTCGCCGCGCACCTGCCGTTCCCCGACACCCCCGACGTGGACCTGGTCATCCGCACGTCCGGGGAGCAGCGCATCTCCAACTTCATGCTCTGGAAGGTCGCCTACGCGGAGTGGGCCTTCCCCGACGTGCTCTGGCCGGACTTCCGGGCCTCCCACTTTCTCGACTGCCTGCGTGCCTACCGGCACCGCGACCGCCGCTTCGGCCGCCTGCCGGCCCCGACGAACGGAGACCATGATGAGGACCGGTAGGACCGGCACGGGCGGAGCGTCGGGCACCGCGCGCCCCGAGGACGGACAGCCGCTGTTCGGGGCGGATGCGCAGTTCCGCGCCTTCTTCGACGACCCGCGCTGGGCGCTCGCCATCATCCGGGCGACCGTGCTGGAGGCGGCCCACCCGCAGATCGGCGCGGCCCTCGCCGACAACTCCACCTTCGTCGCCCGTCCCTGGCGCCGGCTGCGCAACACGTTCCTGAGCATGCGGCGCATGTTCAGCGACGACCCCGCGGTGCGCGAGCGGGAGGCCGCCCGCCTCAACCGGCTGCACGCCCGCATGAGCGGCTCCGACTCCCGTGGCCGGGCCTACGACGCGATGGACCGCGCGACGCGTGCCTGGGTGGTCGCCACCCTCTTCGAGAGCGCCGTCACGATGTGCCGGCTGAGCGGTCAGCCCCTCGGCCAGGACACGATGGAGCGCATCTACGCCGAGTACCGGGCCTTCCTCGCCGCGCTCGACGGCGACGCGGGAGAACTCCCCGAAGACCTGCACGACTTCTGGCCGTACTTCGACGGCGTCGTCGAGAACGAACTGGAGAACACCGAGGCGGCCCGCGTCATCCTCTTCCGGCTGTTCGACCACCTGCCCGCTCCGGCGCTGTTCGACGGCGCGCCCGCACTGTGGGCGGCGGGCCGGGCCGTCGTCGGCCCCCTCCTCGGGGCGATCACCGTCGCCTCGCTTCCCGAGCCGTTCCGCAGGCGCGCCGGCCTGCCGGAGACGCCCGGCGCCCAGTCCCTGATGCGGGGCGCCTACCTCGCCGCGGGACTGGCCCGCTTCCTGCCCGACGGCTGGCTCGACGCCGAGAGCGTCATCGAACTCGTCTCCCTCCCGCCCGGGAGCGACGACCCCCGCGCCCGGACGGCGGCCGCCCTGCGCGACCGCGTGAAGCGGGCATCGGCCCTGCTCCGCCTCGTCACCCCGCTGAGCGACGGCCCCGGCCCGGCACCGGGGACCGCGACCGGGCCGGGGGAGGGGCGGCGCCCGGCGGAGGAGTTCTTCCGCCAGGTGCTGGACCAGACCGGTGACGGCCACCTCGACTGGCCGGACCTCGCGGCCATGGCACGCGAACTCTCCACCCGCCTCGACCTGGACGAACCCGAGGAGAACCGGCTCTACGACGCCTTCGCCGCGTGGTGGCGCGAGCTCCAGGCCGACCTCGACACGGACGGCGACGGGCGCGTGTCCCTCGCCGAGTACGCCGCCGCCGTCCCCTCCCTGGCGGGCCCTGCCCTCATCCGCGTCGCCGAGGTCCTCTTCGACGCCACCGACAAGGACGGCAACGGCACCATCGACGCCGACGAGTACCGGGCCCTCTTCCGCACCGCCTTCCACCGTGACCTCGCCGCCACCGGCGGTTCCTACGGGCGGAGCGCCTTCGTGAGCGACTTCCTCTCCTTCATGTCCGCCCGCCGCACGGGCACCCCGTACGACCCTCTTCTCGCGGAGGCCTAGGGGCTCGCGTCCGGGACGGCTGTCCCGGCGGTGCCCGGACCGTGTCCTCCTCGCCGGACTGTGGCACCGTACGGGGTGGGTGCGGCGTGGACTCTCAGTGAACATCCTGTAGTTGGCGCGGCACCGTCCTCTTCACACGGAACCGCCGGGCGGTCCACCTCCAGGAGGTGAGCCGCCCGGCGGACCGGTCGTCGTGCTGCGAGGGCGCTACCGGCGTACGTCGTAGGCGCGGGACACCGTCTGGCGCACGGAGTTGCCGGCGGCGTCCGTGAGTTCGGAGCGGAGCCAGACCTGGCTGCCCGCGGCACCGGCGTGGTCCACCGTGGCCACGGCACTGCCGCCCGTGACGGTGACGTCCGCCTCGGTCCACGTCCTGCCCTCGTCGTAGGAGTAGGACAGCTTCGCGGACTTCAGCTCGCCCGGGGTGTATCCGGCGTGACCGGTGACGCCCAGCCCGATCCGCAGACCGTCCCGCGCCGCCACCGTCTTGAGGCCGTCCTCGGGCAGTTCGTAGCGCGGGAAGAGGATGCCGAGCCCCTGCGAGTACTGACTCTCGTCGAGCCGGGAGCGGAAGCTCCAGACGGTCTGGACCTGCTGCGACCGTCCCCACACCCGCGCGGGCGAGCCGAACTTGGCGGTGTTCTGCTCGAGTTCGTAGGCGGCTTCCTCGGCCGGCACGTCGAACACGCCGAACGGGTAGGCGCTGCGGTCGAGTTCCTCACCGTCCTTGCGCAGGACCAGGTTGCCGACGTCGCCGAACGAACCCGCCTGGGCGTAGTGCGTGCCGTCGCCCCACATCGCCGCCGAGAAGCCGATCAGGTTGCCCTGCCGTTCGGCGGCGAGCAGCGGGGCGCCGTCGGTGTCGCGCGGGGCGGTGGGGGCCACCACACCGTCGTACCAGGACTCGGAACGCTCGCTGCCGGCCCGGTGGGTGCGCCGCCGGTCGACCATGGTCTCGCCCCAGGGGAAGCTGCTGGAGACGAAGTGGTCCCACGCGACGTCGCCCGCCGAGTAGAACTCGGTGCGCCTGCCCGGCACCGCGACGGGTTCGCTGAACCCCGGGAAGGCCGCGGTCCCGTCGGGCGCGTACGCGCCCGTGCTGTCGAAGTAGTCGCCCGCCACGCCCATCGCGTGGTACGTCGAGGTCACCTTGCCGAGCCGGTCGTCGCGCACCCGGTAGGTGCGGTCGGCGCGGAGCGGCGCGTCCTCGGGGAACGACAGGTTGTAGACGTACGGGCTCTTGGCGGTGGCCTTCCAGCGCAGCGTCACCTCGCCGGCGGCGAGCCTGTCGAGCAGCGCGCGGGCCTCGTCCGCCGGTACGGCGAGGGTGGGCAGCACCGCGCCGGTCAGGCCGGCCAGCGGCTGCCAGCGGCCGGGGGCGGTGCGGTGCACCACGAGCGCCGTGGCGCCCGCGGCCTTCGCGCCCGCGGCCAGGGTGCTGACGGACCCGCCGTCCGGCACGTGGACGAGCGCGATCCTGCCCTTGACGTCCGCGGCCGCGAGTTCGTCGGGCGAGCCCCTGCCCGCGTCGACGAGTTCCGCCTGACCGGTGCCGTCGAGGTTGGTGCTGCCCTTGCCGGACGGGACGGGGTGCAGTGCGAGGCCGTCCGTGGTGCTCAGCTCGGAGATGAGGGGCGCGTACTGCCGCCAGTGGCTGCCGAAGGTGAAATCGCCGTCCTGGGCGCGGCCCTCGACCGAGGCGTAGAAGCCGCGGACGGTGCCCTGGGCCGTGACGGTTCCGGAGTGCTGCCACATCTCGTCCCAGGAGCGGGAGAAGGAGAGCGTGGCGGCCCGGGTCTCGGCCGGCCGGTCGGTGGTGACCTTCAGCCGGTGCGCCTTGCGCGCGTCGAGGACCACCGTGGTGTCCTCGGTCAGCTTCAGTTGCGGACGGCCGAGGTAGGTGACCGAGTCGGTCAGGGCCGGGCTCTCGCCCGCGTCCGGTGTGTCGACGAAACTCGACAGGAAGTAGCTGCCGGGACGCAGCCGGTACGTCTGGTCGGTGGCGCCGTCGTTGAAGCGCCGCTCACCGGTGGCGTCGTCGGTGCCGATCACGTCGAGGGACGAGGCGCCGTCGGCGGGCTTGCCCGCGCGGTCGACGAGCTTGACCCGCAGGGAGACGGTCTCCGGCTGGACGTAGAGGGAGAACGGCGTCGAGACCGCCACCCCGTCCGCCTCGGCGACGACCCGGCCGGTGATGTCTCCGTACTGGCTGTCCGCGAGGCGGGCGGTGGGGTCGAGGCGCAGCGGGACCTTCACCGTGGCGCCCGCGGGAACGGTGACCGAGCGGTCGTCGAGCCTGGCCACGGAGGAGCGGACGCGCGAGCCGTCGTTGCCGGTGACTCCTTCGACGCCGAGGGCGAGCCGCACCGCCTTGTCGCCCGTGTTGGTGTAGGGCACGTCGACGGTGGTGCGGTCACCGGCGGTCTGCGGCCAGTCGAAGCTGCCGCCCTGCACCGCCGGGGCGCCGAGGACGGTGACGTCGGTCGCCGCCTTCACGTCGAGCAGGCCGCCGCCGGTCTCGCGCACGTCGCCGGGGATGTCGCTGTCGGCGGAGGACACCAGGGCCGCCTTGAGCTGTCGCGCGGTCCAGTCCGGGTGCCGCTGCCTGAGGACGGCGGCGGCTCCCGCCACGTGCGGGGTGGCCATCGACGTCCCCGACATCGACCGGTACGCGTACACGCCCCGGCCGCCGGCCGCCGCCGCGGAGATGTCCACGCCGGGCGCGGTGATCTCGGGCTTCAGGGTGTGGGTGAAGGGGGCGGGACCGCGGCTGGAGAACCAGGCGGTGGAGTCGTCACGGTCGACGGCGCCGACCGTGAGCACACCGGGAGCGCAGCCCGGCGAGGAGACGGTGCCCAGGGACGGCCCCGAGTTCCCGGCGGCCACGACGAACAGCGCGTTCGACGTCTCGGCGAGCCGCTGCGCCGCGACACTCATCGGGTCGGTGCAGTCGGTGGGTTCCTGGCTGCCGAGACTCATGGAGACGACGTCGGCGTCCTGCTCGACCGCCCACTCCATGCCGGCGATGATCCAGGACGCGGCCCCGGAGCCGAAGTCGTTGAGGACCTTGCCGTTCAGCAGCTCCGCGCCGGGTGCGACGCCCTTCTTCTTCCCGTCGCTCGCGGCGCCGCTGCCGCCCACCGTGGACAGCACATGGGTGCCGTGTCCCTGGCGGTCGCCGGTGGAGTCGGAGTCGGTGAAGTTCTTCTGCGCGGTGATACGGCCCTGGAGGTCCGGGTGCGCGGCGTCCGCACCGGTGTCGAGCACGGCGACCTTGCTGCCCTTGCCGTCGTATCCGGCGGCCCAGGCCTCGGGGGCGTGCACCTGCCGCGTCGACCTGTCGAGCTGCGCCTCGACCTTCCG
The DNA here is from genome assembly GCF_044390505.1 of Streptomyces sp. NPDC018947. Lineage (NCBI taxonomy): Bacteria > Bacillati > Actinomycetota > Actinomycetes > Kitasatosporales > Streptomycetaceae > Streptomyces > Streptomyces sp. NPDC018947. Next base: position 380,208 of record NZ_JBIRZD010000002.1, on the reverse strand, counting down.
GTCCAGCCACAGCTTCCGCAGGTTCTTGGAGGAACGGGACTCGGCGCCGGAGACCTCGGCCCAGAAACCGGCCGCCTTCTTCTTGTCGGCCTTCAGGGCGACACCGTCGACGGCGTCGAGGACCGGACCGCGCTGTGCGCCGAACGGAGCGGCGGGGGCGGTGCGGGCCACGTCCACCGACGTGTCGTACACCGCGATCAGCGGCAGCGACCCGGTGCGGGCGTCGTCGTAGCCCTGGCGGATCAGGCCGGTGACGTTGAAGAGCTCCTCGTCGACCCGGCCCGAGGCCAGCGCCTCGACGGCCGCCTCGGGGTAGACGTACAGGTCGTCGCCCGCCTGCCTGGTCTGGAGGACGGGCACCCAGCCGTCCTCGCGGGGCAGCGCCACGGCCGTGCTGCGGCCGGACGGTTCGGTGGTCACCAGGACGCGGTCCCCGGTGACCAGGGTGACGGTCGAGGGCCGCCCCTTCGCGGCGGCGGCCTCGCTTCCCACCAGTGGTCTGTTCTCCGGCTCGGCCGTCCGTGGTTGCGCCACGGACGGCACGGCCGCGGTCGCGGCCAGGGTCACGGCTATGGCCGTGCCCAGGGCACTCCGCACTATCGCGCGCATCGGTCTCCCAAGAATCAAGGTGCCTGCGGTGGCAGCACCCTGACAGAGGGACAGGTGCGGCGGGGGCGATGTGGTGAGGCGGGTTTGCGCCGTGTCCGGTACCCGCCACGGAGGGGACGGCCGCGGTCGCGCGGCGGCGGGCCGTCGCGAAGTGCCGTGCGGCGCCCGCCGGCCGGCGGGAGGGCGACGTCAGTGCGCGGGCCGTCACCGCGTCACCGTCCACCGCCCCGGGCGACGGGGCCGGCCCCCTTCCCGGCCGGCCCGGACACCGCCGGAGGAGACTCGAAGGCACGTCACTTCCGGCCCGGTGCCGTCAGTTCGCCCGCCTCCAGCCCAGCGCCGGGCCGAGCCGGCCGGCGATGTCGGTCAGGATCTGCTCGTAGTCCTCCGGGGCGAAGGTGAACGGCAGGGCGAAGGCCACCTCGTCCACCTCCCGGAACGCCGCGTGCGCGGCCAGGCGCTCCGCGATCTGCTCGGAGGGGCCCACGAGGTCCGGGGCGAAGAGCAGGCGGGCCGGACCCTGCGGGCGCCAGGTACGGGGCAGACGCTGCGCGGCGTACTCCTCGTACCTGGCGCGCTGCGCGGCGTCGGCGGAATCGGTGGGGATCACCACGAGCCCCTGGGAGACCCGCGCGGCCTCCCCGTGGGGGTGCGCCGCGCGGAAGGCCCGGATGTGGGAGAGCTGGATCGCGGCGAAGTCCTCGGCGCCGGCGTTCTCTTCGGGCCCCTCGGCCTTGACCACGCTGCTGGTGAGGAGGTTCATCGCGTTCTCCCCGGCCCAGCGGGCCGAGCGCAGGCTGCCGCCCCCGTACCACATCCGCTGCCGCAGGCCGGGGGAGTGGGGCTGCACGCGGTCGGAGTAGGTCTCGATGCCCTCCGTGCCGCGGAAGTCCGTGACCGGCTCACCGGCGACGTGGTCGAGCAGGCGCCGCACCCGCGCGTAGCCGAACTCCTCGGCGTCGGCGGTGTCCGGGTACAGCGCGCCCCTCACCCGTTCGTAGTGCATCGGCGGTCCGGTGCTCACACCGGGGTTGAGGCGGCCGCCGGACAGGATGTCCACGGTCGCCCAGTCCTCGGCGAGGCGCAGCGGGTTCTCCCATCCGAGCGGCGTGACGGCGGTGCCCAGTTCGATGCGGCCGGTGCGCTGGGTGGCGGCCGCGAGCACCGCCACCGGTGAGGCGATCCCGTACTGGAGGTGGCGGTGACGCACCCAGGCGCTGTCGTAGCCGAGCCGTTCGCCCAGCTCCAGCATGCGCAGCGTGTCCTCGTGCCCGCGGCCCGGATCGTCCTCGTCGAACAGCCCGATCGTGAGGAATCCGAGCCTCTTCAGCGCCCTGTCGCCCATCTCCACCCGACTCCCGCCGACCGGTGCCCGCACGGGCCTGCCGTCCCCTCACACACCGATCATGCTTCCCCGTCCCCGCCGGGCGGGCCCTGGGACACGTCTTTCGCCCGGGTGTTCACGAGAACGAAACACGCCGGGCTTCATCGGCTCATTCCCCGGGCCGGGTGACGACGTCGGCGAGGCCGGTGAGCGCGGCCGTCATCCGGGCCGTGGAAATGCCCTGCCGTCGCTGGTGGGTGAAGACGTCGGGGGCGAGAGGGGCCAGCACGACGTCCGCCATGGCCTCGGGGTCGGCCGCGCCGGCCTGACGCAGGAGCACCAGGACGTGCGCGCGCCAGAAGCCGTAGGCGCCGGTGGCGTACCGTCCGGCGCCGGTCTCGGCGGCGAGGGCCAGATGGGCGTGGCGGTCGAGCAGCTCGATCATGGCGGCGAAGAAGGCGGCCAGCCGCTCGCGGGGCGGGGCCCCGGGGCCGAGGGGCGCTGCGCCCCGGAGCAGTTCGTGCTGGAGGGCCTTCTCGTGCTCGTCCAGCAGCGCGGTGGCGATGGAGGCGACATCCGGGTAGCGCCGGTACAGCGTTCCGCGGCCGACGCCGGCGGCCCGGGCGACGTCCTCCATGGTGACGCCCCGCGGGTCCTTCGCGGCGAACAGCTCGGCCGCGGCGGCGAGCACCTTCTCGCGGTTCCGGGCGGCGTCGGCACGTTCCTTGGTCACGTCACCACTCTAGGGCTTCCACCGGAATAAGTGGACGGCGCGTCCGGTTGACCGGCTTCGAATGCTATAAGTGGACGCAGCGTCCACTTAACCGCCGGGAGGCACCGCTCATGCACACGACCCTGCTCCACCTCGACGCCAGCGCCCGCCGCACCTCCTTCAGCCGCGAACTCGGCGACACCGTCGCCGGCGCCTGGCGGGAGGCCCATCCGGACGGCACCTACCTCCACCGCGACCTCGCGCTCGACCCCGTCCCCTTCATCGGCCAGGCGTGGACGGAGCTGTGCGACCACGTGCTGGAGCACGGGCTCACCGACCCCTACCGCTACCGGGAGGCGGTGCGCACCCCGGAACAGTCCGCGGCCTGGGCCGTGATCGAACCCCTGCTGTCCGAACTCCTCGCCGCGGACGTCGTCCTGATCGCCGCGCCCATGTACAACTTCTCGATACCCGCGTCCCTCAAGGCCTGGATCGACCAGGTGACCTTCCCGAAGATGAACCTGGCCCCGCGGCGCTTCGTCGTGGCCCAGGCCCGCGGCGGCGCGTACGGCCCCGGCACGCCGCGCCACCCGTACGACCACCAGGAGCGCTATCTGCGGGACTTCTTCCTCGGGCACTACGCCGTCGAGGACGTCACCTTCCTCGGTACCGAGCTGGTGAACTCCCTCGTCGACCCGGCCCTGGCCGACCGGCGCGCCCAGCACGACGAGTCCCGGGCCGCCGCCCGGGCCGCCGCCCGCAAGCTCGGGGGCGAGCCGTGAGCTGGCTGCTGCTCCTGGCCGCGGGCGGGGTCGAGGTGGCCTGGTCGCAGAGCATCAAGCCCACCATGGGCTTCACCCGGCCGCTGCCGACCCTGGTCTGCTTCCTTCTCGCCGCACTGGCGGTGTACCTGCTGTCCCTGGCGATGCGGGACCTGCCGGTGGGCACGGCGTACGCGGTGTTCACCGGGATCGGCGCGGCGGGTGCGATCGTGCTGGGCGTCGTCGTCCACAAGGACCCGGTCGGTGTCGGCCGCATCGCCGCCCTGGCCCTCATCATCGCGGGCGTGGCCCTCGCACGGGCGACGTCGGCGGAGTGAGGTCCGTCGCGACACGGGTGTGCCTGCGTGAGCGGCCCCGCCCGACGGGGCCGGACGCCGTCCGGCCCCGGCCGGGACAGGATGCCCGCGGCGGCCGGCACCACGCTCAGGACGTCGATACGGCCGGTCCGGGTGGCGCGCACGTCGCGGAGCGGGACAGGTGCCACGGCCGGGAACGGCACCTACCAGGTGTGGCTCCAGCCCAGAGGTCAGCCCGCCGTCGGGCTCCGCGGGACGCGCGTGCGCGTGAACCCGTGGCTCCGCTCCACTTTCGCCACGTGCAGCGTGTAGCTCTCGTACCACTCCGCGCGCCCGCGCTTCTGCGCCGCCCGGTGCTCGGTGTTGCTCCGCCACTCCGCGAGGGCCTCGGCGTCACGGAAGTACCCGACGGTGATGCCGAGCCCGCCAGGAGTCTGCGCGTGGTCCATCCCCAGGAACCCGGGGACGTCTTTCACCAGCTCTTCCATGCGTGCGTTGGTCTCGCTGTAGCCGCTCTGGTCCGGGGTACGCACCGTAGTGAACACAGCCACGTAGTAGGGGGGTTCATACGCCCCGACGGGCGCGACAGGCGCTTCCGAGTGATCGCTCATGGCGTCACCGTAAGGCGGGATGCGCCCGACGAGCCAGCGTCTCGCCGTGAGGTCGATGACACGGTCGGGGACGGACCTGGCCGCCCGGCCGACGCACTTGGGCAGGGCGCCGGTGAGTTCGCTCAGTGCCTCCCCCTTCTCGGCACTGTCACGAACGCCCATCCTCGAGAAGGTCCGGGCAACTCCCTCAGGGGAGCCGGCGAATCAGGGACAGGACGTAGGACGTGACATGGGCGACCGGGGTTCACTTCTGGGCCCCAGTCACCACCATGACGCGGGGGCGGGGGCAACCGCCCGCCGACCGCGCGGTTCAAGGGAACTGCCCGGCACAGGCTCAGGCGGAGGGTGCGACGGGGGACCACTCGCCGAACCACTGCTCGGCGCCGTAGGCCTCGAAGCGCTCCACCTCGAGGAAACCCAGCTTCGCCGCGAGGCGCATCGAGCGGACGTTGGCCGTCTGAGTGGCGAGTACGACTGGTTCGCCGGGAAGGGCGCCGGCGAACCAGTCGAGTGCCGCCCCGCACGCCTCGGCGGCATACCCGTGTCCCCACGCCCGCGGCAGGAACAGATAGCCGAGCTCGGCCCTCCCGGCGGCCTGACGCAGGTGCCCGGTTCCCTTGGTGAGCGTGATCCGGCCGATCATCGCTCCGTCGAGATCGACGACGAACAGGCCGGGGCGCCGGCCGGGCGCCCCGGGCATCGCGCGTTCGAGTTCGTCCCGCGGCCGGGCGCCTCCGAGGTAGGCGCCCACCTCCGGAGAGGCCAGCAACTCGACGGTCGCCGCGCGATCCCGGGCCTCGGGTTCGCGGAGTACCAGCCTCTCGGTCCTGATCGGGGCGGGTGGCCAGACGACGGGTCCGAGATCGGTCATGCAGGTCAGCCAACCAGCGGGCTCGGCGGTGATCAAGACGCACTGCTCGTCTTCCTGGAACGGCCCGGACTGGAGCCCTTCGGGATCGGCCTGGTGCTGTCGGGGATGGGCTGCGGTGTCTTGTGCGGTGCGCTGATGGCCACCACCGTCGCGCAGCGGGTCGGGCAGGGCCGGGTCATCTGGCTCGCGCCGCTGGTCACTTGTCCTGCGTCGGCCCTGATGCCGCTCGCTCGACCGGGGTGGCCCGTGTGGGCGGCCGCCGTGGGACTGGCGGCTCTCTCCCTGGGCGCAGTCGTCCGCGTGGTCGCTCAGTCGAGCTACCAGCAGTCCCTCACCCCGGACGGGTTGCTGGGCCGGATGAACGCGACAGCCCGTTTCATCGCCAGGACGGGCATTCCCCTCGGCGGGCTCCTCGGCGGGGCCCTGGGCTCATCCTTCGGAGCGACGGGCACCCTGTGGGTCGGCGCGGCCGGCATGACGCTGAGCTCCCTGCCCGTCCCCCTCTCCCCACTGCGGACGGCGCGCCCGGCTCCCACGGCGGGCCGGGTGCGACGGGGTCGTCGAACGACATGACTCCCTCCGGCGAGACGGCTCGGAGGCGAGCGGCTTCGCCGGACCCGGTACCGTGGCCGCGTATGACCGACTCCGACATCGAGATCACCGCGGATCTGGTCCGCGAGCTGTTGCGGGAGCAGCATCCGGACCTCGCAGGTCTGGCCGTCCGCGAGGTGGCGGGCGGGTGGGACAACCAACAGTGGCGGCTGGGGGAGGAGTTGGCCGTGCGCATGCCGCGTACGGAACGTGCGCCCGATCTCCAGCGCAAGGAGTGCCGATGGCTTCCCGTCCTGGCCCCGCGCCTGCCGCTCCCCGTCCCGACCCCCGTACGGACCGGTGAACCGTCCGCACGCTTCCCCAAGCCCTGGACCGTCATGACCTGGGTCCCCGGCGAGCCACTGGACCACACCTCGATCAGCCGCGGCGACCACGCGGCCGATGCCCTGGCCGGCTTCCTCAACGCGCTTCATGCGGTGGCGCCGGACGACGCGCCGGCCGGTTCGGACCGCGGCGCTCGTCCCGGCACGTACGCCGACGGCTTCGACCACCTCTTCCGCACCGTCGCGCCCGTCGGCATCGCCGACGGACTGCGGGCCGTGTGGGACGACGCCGTCGCGGCCCCCGGGTGGGAGGGGCCGCCGCTGTGGGTGCACGGCGACCTCCACCCCGCGAACGTCGTCGTCTCGGACGGCACACTGTCCGGCGTGATCGACTTCGGTGACCTGTTCGCCGGCGATCCGGCATGGGACCTCGCCGCCGCCTGGGTGGTCCTTCCCGAGGGCGCCGCGCCACGGTTCTTCGACGTCTACGAGCATGCGGACGAGGCGACGATCCGGCGCGCCCGCGGGCTGGCCGTCCTGAAGAGCCTGTTCCTCATGCTGATGGGCCGCAACGGCGACGAGGGCCTTCCCGGGGGCAAGCCGGCGTGGGGGCCCGCCGGCCGTGCGGCGCTCGACCGCGTTCTGCGAGGCGGACCGACGTAGGCACGCGGCGCCCTGCCCGGAACCGGTCCTCGTCACCGGCGGGCCCTCTACGAGGTGAGCCAGCGGCGCAGGAGCCTGCTCACGGCGGGCATCGACACGTACGTCATGAGCACGTTGAAGACGCAGGCCACGACCGCGCTGCTGAGCAGGAGGGGGAGCGCGGTCAGGCGGGGCACCAGGAAGATGCCGCCGAGGACGGAGATGGGGTAGATCGCCACGGTCGCGCTGATCGCCATCTTCCACCGGGGCGGCGCGGGCCGGGTGGAGCCCGGCTTGGCGAACCAGGTCTCCATGCCCGTCAGCTTCCGCCGGGCGATCTCGGTGTGGTGGTGTCCGTCGCAGTGGGCGAACCAGGCCGCGCGCTCGGGCGACTCCTGCCAGGCCCGGCAGGCCTCCGCGTCCCGGAAGCGGTGGACGAGGAACCACGGGGCGTCGCCGCCGGAGGAACGGAAGAGCCCGTATCCGAGGTGACCCGGGAAGGTCGCCGCGGTTTCGAGGATGCCCTTCGCCCACCGCTCGAAGGACGCTTCGTGGCCGGGGTCCACCCGGCGGGCTATCAGAAGGGTCACCTCGCCGGTGTCGGCGGGGACGGTGGCGTGCTCAAGGCTGACCGCGGTCAACTCAGACTCCTCGTGATCTCACCGCGCCCGTCGAACACTGTACGCGTTGCCCGCCGCGGGAGGGCCCCGGCCTGCGGGCCGGGCGCCGGGACGTGAGGAACTCCGGGTTCACGGGGTCGGTGGTGCCGGAGAACTCCTTTCTCTTCGCCGAGACTTGGTCAGTGTTCGGGGTCCACCGCGTGCCAGGGTGCCCCGGCCCGGGTGGGGCGGGCGTCGGCGGCGATCCGCAGTGCGTACACGGGCGCGTCCGCGGCGCCCGCCACGGGGCCCAGGAAGTGGTGGCCGGTCATGTGGCACCAGGCGGGCAGGTCGAGCGGGGCGGCCGGGTCGGTGGCGACGACGTGGACGACGGTGCCCGGGGCGGCACCGCCGATCTCGTCGCGCAGGCGCAGCAGGAGGGTGACGCAGAGCAGGCCGGTGCCGTCGACGGTGATGCCGGGGGCGTGAGTCTCGGAGGCCGTCGGCTTCATCGGCGGTGGGCGGTGGCGGCGACGGCGGGCAGCAGGGCGAGGGAGAGCACGCCGCCGGTGAGGGCGAGGACGGGGTAGCTGGTGGCGGCGACCATGATGCCGGAGGCCATGCCGCCGGTGGCGCCGGCGAGGGCGATGGAGACGTCGACCGTGCCCTGGGTCTTGGCGCGGGTGGCCAGCGGGACGGTGTCGGTGATGATCGCCGTACCGGAGACGAGGCCGAAGTTCCAGCCCAGTCCCAGCAGCGCGAGGGCGAGCGCGAGAAGGGCGACGGAGTCGCCGGGAGCCGCGGCCGCGAGGACGCCGGCGGCGAGCAGGGTGATGCCGGATGCGGCGGCCACCTTCATGCGGCCGTGGCGGTCGACGAGCCAGCCCGTGAGCGGGGAGGGCAGATACATGGCGCCGATGTGGATCGCGATGACGAGGCCGGAGGCGGCGGTGCCGTGGCCGTGGTCGTGCATGTGGACCGGCGTCATCGTCATGACGGCGACCATCACGAGCTGGGTGAGGACCATGACCAGCGCACCGAGCACGACGCCGCCGCGGCCCTCGCCCGTGTCGACGCTCTCGGCGGCCGGGCCGGTGGCGGCGGCTTCCTCGGCCCGCGCGAGGGTACGGGCCAGGAGCAGCGGGTCGGGGCGCAGCCACAGGGCGAGGACGAGTGCGGCCAGGGCGTAGGCGGCACCGGAGAGGATGAAGGGCCCGGCGAGGTCGGGGATGCCGAGGTGTTCGGCGAAGGTGCCGGTGGGGGCGGCGAGGTTGGGGCCGGCGACGCCGCCGAGGGTGGTGGCGACCAGGACGGTGGAGACGGCCCGCGCGCGGTGGCCGGGTGCGGCGAGGTCGGCTCCGGCGTAGCGGGCCTGGAGGTTGGTGGCGGTGCCCGCGCCGTAGACGAACAGGGCGACGAACAGCAGAACGGGGTTGTCCAGGACGGCGGCGACGATGACGCCGGCCGAGCCGACGGCGCCGGTGAGGTAGCCGGCCGCGAGACCGGGGCGGCGGCCGCGGCTCTGGGAGATGCGGCCGACCGCGACGGCGGCGAGCGCGGACCCGGCGGTGAACAGGGCACTGGGCAGCCCGGCGAGGCTGGTGGTGCCGAGCATGTCCTGGGCGAGGAGGGCGCCGACGGTGACGCCCGCCGCGAGCCCCGCTCCGCTGAGGACCTGGGAGGCGACCAGGACGCGCAGGATGCGGCGCTGTGCCTGCTCGGGGTCGGATATGCGGGCCGTCGTGCCGGCCGGTGCGGTGCTGGTCATGGTGCCTTCCGGAGCAGGGGGACAGGGCGTGGTGGCGTACGGGTCCGGGCACGGCTCGGCCGGACGTCGGCCGGTGCGCGCGGGTGATGAGTCAGTCGGCGTCGGCGGCCCGGGAGGGGTCGGCGATCAGGTCGTCGGCGTCTTCACGGCCGGTGGAGAGGCAGGACGTGCCGTCGCCGATGCCGCGCCCGGGCGGGTACGACCCCGTCGTACCGGCCGTGCGCGGGCCGATGGTGGTGACCGGTCCGCCGGCCGGCCCCGGGGGTGGCGGCAGAGCGCCGGCCGGGCCCGTCACGTCACGTCCGAGGCGTCGACGGGCAGTTCCGACAGGCGCCACTCCAGCATGCCGTCGTTGAGACGGACCGCCCGCCGCCCGCGGTCGGTCAGCAGCCGCACGGCGTCGTAGGCCAGAACGCAGTACGCGCCGCGGCAGTAGACGACGATCTCCACGCCCTCGGACAGCTCGTCGATGCGCTCGGCGAGCTCCTCGACCGGGATGGAGATCGCTCCGGGGATGTGTCCGGCCTCGTACTCCTCCACCGGCCGCACGTCGAGGACGACGACGTCGCCGGCCTCCACGCGACGGCGCAGCTCCTCGCGGGTGACTTCCGTGCCGGCGTCCTCCCCGAGGTAGGCGTCGCGGGCGGTCGGGACCGCGTCCTGGTGACTCTCGGCGACCTTGCGCAGCAGCGCGAAGAGCCGGGCGACGTCCTCGCCGGCGAGCCGGTAGTGGATGCGCACGCCGTCACGGCGGGTGGCGACGAAGCCGGCCCGCTTGAGGGTCTGCAGATGCGCCGACGCGGTGGTCAGATTCAGCCCGGCCGCCTTCGCGAGCGCGTCGACGGTGCGCTCGCCCTGGGCCAGCAGATCAAGCAGCTCCAGACGCTTTCCGCTGGCCAGGGCCTTGCCGCTGGCCGCGAACGCGTCGTACAGCCGCGCCTTCGTCCCGCTCTTCGTGCTCTCCGACAAGGCATCCTCCATAAATCCATGGATTAGTGTAGAGGAGTCGGGGGCTGTGACCCACCCCTTCACTCCCGAGATCCTGGAGGCCGTCGTGGGCTTCGCGGACGATCACCTCATCCCGCTCGTCGACGAGGGGCTGGGCAACAGCGCCTACCTGCTCGATCTCGGCGACGGGCGCGCCCTGGCCGTGGACGCCGGCCGGGACCTGCGCGCCCTGAACGCTGCGGCGCTGCGGCGCGGACTGCGCGTCGCGTTCGCCGCGGACACGCATCTGCACGCCGACTTCCTCTCCGGCGCCGTCCAGCTCGGCCACGACACCGGAGCGGTGATCCTCGCCTCCGCGGCCGGACGGCGCGCCTTCCCGCACCGGGGCCTGGTGGACGGCGACGACGTCGACCTGGGCGGGCTGACGCTGCGGGCGCTCGCCACCCCCGGGCACACGGACGAGCACCTGTCGTTCCTGCTGCTGGACGGCGGCCAGGAGCTGGGGGTGTTCACCGGCGGATCGCTGATCGTGAACTCCGCCGCCCGCACCGACCTCCTCGGCGCCGGCCGCGCCGAGGAACTCGCCCGGGCCCAGTACCGGTCCCTGCGCCGGCTGGCCGAACTGCCCGACACCACCGCGGTGTGGCCCACCCACGGTGCCGGTTCCTTCTGCACCGCCCCTCCCGGTACCGAGCGGACCACCACCATCCGCGCCCAGAAGCGGGCCAACCCGCTGCTGGCCGTGCCCGACGAGGACACCTTCGTCTCCCGTCTGACGGCCGGCCTCGGCAGCCACCCCGCCTACTTCGACCGCCTCGGCGAGCTCAACAGGCGCGGACCCGCGGTGCTGACCCGGGACCCGGTGCTGCCCGCCCTGCCCCCGCGGCGGGTCCGGGGCCTGATCGCCGACGGCGGCCACGTCGTCGACGTCCGGCCGGCGGCCGACTACGCCGCCGGTCACATCCCCGGCTCCCTGTCCATCCCGCTGCGCGACCAGTTCGCCACGTGGCTCGGCTGGCTCCTGCCCGACACCGCCCCCGTGGCCTTCGTCACGGGTGAGGACCAGGACCCGAGCGAGATCGTCTGGCAGGCCTACAAGATCGGGTACGAGCGCCTCGCAGGCCGTCTCGACGGCGGCATGGACGCCTGGCGCGCCGACGGCAACCCCCAGGCCGCCACCGCGTTCCTCACCGCCGACCGTGCCGCGGGCCGCCCCTACCTCGACGTGAGGCAGGAGGCGGAGTTCGCCGCCGGCCACGTCCCGGGCGCCCGGCACCTGGAACTCGGCGGACTCGCCGCCGCTGCCGCCGACGCTCCACCCGGCGCGGTCGTGGCCTGCGGACACGGCGAGCGCGCCATGACCGCCGCCAGCCTCCTGGAACGCGCCGGCCGCACCGACGTCGCCGTCCTCCGCGGCGGGCCCGACGACTACGCCGCCGCGCGAGGGCTGCGGCTCGTGCGGGGCACGGAGGGCACCGCGTGAACCCCACCCCTGCCGCCGCCACGGCGACCGGTGCCGTCGGACGGCCGGTGCGGCTCGGTCTGCGGGAGAACTGGCCGCAGTTCACGCTGCTGGTCGTCGTCAACGTCTGCGTCGGCGGCCTGGTCGGCCTGGAACGCACCACCGTCCCGCTCATCGGCTCCGAGTCGTTCGGCCTGACGAGCGACCTGGCCGTCTTCTCCTTCATCATCGCCTTCGGCCTCGCCAAGGCCCTGACCAACCTCGCGGCCGGAGCGCTCACCTCCCGGTTCCGCCGCAAGCAGTTGCTGGTGGCGGGCTGGCTGCTCGGCGTCCCCGTCCCCTTCGCGCTCGCCTGGGCACCTTCCTGGGGCTGGATCGTCGCCGCCAACGTGCTGCTCGGCCTGAATCAGGGCCTGACCTGGTCGATGACCGTCAACATGAAGATCGACCTCGTCGGCCCCTCCCGCCGCGGTCTGGCCACCGGCCTGAACGAGGCCGCCGGATACACCGCGGTCGGCGTCACCGCCCTGCTCACCGGTTACCTTGCCACCCATTACGGTCTGCGCCCCGTCCCCGAACTCATCGGCGCCGTCTTCGTCGCCGCCGGCCTCGCCCTGGCCCTGGTGGTCCGTGACACCGCCGCCCACGTCGCCCTCGAACTCGCCCGTCACGGCGTGCCGGTGCCCACCGGCGAGGACACCGGCCTGAAGGCCACCTTCACACGGACCTCGTGGCGCGACCGCTCCCTGCGCGGCGCCAGCCAGGCCGGACTGATCAACAACCTCAACGACGGTCTCACCTGGGGCGTCTTCCCCCTGCTGTTCACCGACCACGGCCTCGGCCTGGCCGCTGTCGGCCTGATCAAGGGCCTCTACCCGATCCTCTGGGGCCTGGGCCAGATACCCACCGGCCATCTCGCCGACCGCATCGGCCGCAAGCCGCTCATCGTCCACGGCATGCTCGTCCAGGCCGCGGGCTTCGCGCTCGCCCTCGTCCTGCTGGACCGGCCGCTGCTCGCCGGGATCCTGTCCGCCGTCGCCCTCGGCCTGGGCACGGCCATGGTCTACCCGGCGCTCATCGCGTCCATCTCCGACCACGCCCACCCGGCCTGGCGGGCCAACGCGCTCGGGACCTACCGGTTCTGGCGGGACATCGGCTACGCGGCCGGCGCCCTGCTGGCCGGCATCCTCGCCGACGCGCTGGGCCTCAACGCCACCGTCCTCGCCGCCGCCGTCCTCACCGCGGCCTCCGGACTCCTCGCCGCCCGCTGGATCACCGAGCACCGCCCCGACGCCCGGAAAGTCGACAAGTCGATGTGAATGACCGGTGACCGTGAAGGAGGCGGATACTCTTCGGTGCGGGGAGAACAGGGGAGTACATGTCAGGGCAGAAGCCGTTCGGGGCCGTTTTGCGTGGTCTGCGGCAGCAGGGTCGCTTGACCATGGAGGAGCTGGCCGACGCGTCGGGTGTCAGCGTCCGTGCCATCGGCGACATGGAGCGGGGACGCAGCCGGGTACCGCAGCGCCGTACGGTCGTGGCGCTGGCGGAGGGGCTGAAACTCGCGGAGCCGGAACGGGAGGCGCTGCTCGCCGCCGCACGGTCCGGGCGTCCGACGCGTGCCGCGGCGGTCGCCGGGACCGCGGTGCCGCCGCGGTCGGTGGGCGACTTCACGGGGCGCGGCCCCGAACTCGCCCGCCTGCGGGAAGCGGCGGAAGCGGCGGACGCCGGCGGGGGCATGCGGGTCTCGGTCGTCTCGGGCCCCCCGGGGTGCGGGAAGACGACGCTGGCGCTGAAGGCGGCGGCGGATCTGGCGGAGATGTTCCCCGACGGGTGCTTCGTCGTGGACCTGCACGGAGTCGACGGCCCCGTGGACACGGCCGAACCGCTGCTGAAGCTGCTGAAGGCCCTGGGGGTGACGGACCGCCGGCTGGCGCAGGAGGACGCGGCCGGGCGCGCGGGGCTGCTGAGGGCGCTGCTGGGCGAGCGACGGTGCCTGGTGGTGCTGGACAACGCGCGCGACGAGCGCCAGGTACGTCCGTTGCTGCCCGCGGGCGCGCGGAGCCTGGTGCTGGTCACCAGCCGGAGGCCGTTGACGGGCCTGGAGGACGTCGACCGGCTGACGCTGTCGGAGCTGGCGCAGGACGAGGCGGTCGAACTGCTGCGCCGCATCCTGGGCACGGACCGGGCGGACGCGGAACCGGAAGCGGTCGCCCGGGTGGCGGAACTGTGCGGACGTCTGCCGCTGGCCCTGCGCGTGGCGGGGAACTGGCTGACGGTGCGGTCCGGATGGCGTGTCGACCACCTGGTCCGGCGCCTGGCCGACGAGGAGCGCCGTCTGGGCGCCCTGGCCGCGGGCGATGTGCGGGTGGAGGCGGCGTTCGAGCTGTCCTACCGGGAGCTGAGCGGCCAGGCCGCACGGATGCTGCGGCTGCTGAGCCTGGTCCCGGGGCCGGACATGACCGCCGCGTACGGCGCCGCGCTGACCGGGACCGGGGTCTTCGAGGCCGAGGACGTCATGGAGGAACTGGTCGAGGCCGGACTCCTGCAGGCCGCCTTCACCGGCCGTTACCAACTGCACGACCTGCTGCGGCTGTTCGCCCGCGCGCGGCTCTCCCAGGAGGAGGAACCGGGCCCGCGGGAAGCGGCAGAGGACCGACTGCGTGCCTGGCTGCTGGACACGGCCGTGATCGCCGGCCGCTGGTACAAGCCCCGGTACGGGGCGCCGCCGCCCTCCTGGCGGGGCCTGGTCGCCCTGGACGACGCGGAGCAGGCCCGGTCCTGGCTGCAGAGCGAGGCCCCCGCCTGGCGCGCGGCACTGCTCAGCGCCGCAGACAAGGGGGAGCACACACGGGTCGTCGAGACCGCGGACGCCATGGAGTGGTTCTGCGACCTGTGGGTCTTCTGGGGGCACTGGTCCGAGGTCTACGACCTCTCCAGTCGGGCCGCTGCCGCGCTCGACGACCCCGGCCTGCGGGCCTTCCACCTCAACATGCACTCCTGGGCCCTGATCGAGTGCGACCACAGATACCGGGAGGCCGTCGAACGGGCCGACGAAGGCCTGCGGTGCGCCCGCCTGGCCGGCAACGTCCCCCAGCAGGCCTCGGCCCTGTCGCACGCGGCGGTCGCGCACCGCAAACTCGGTGAGGCACAGGCGGCCGTCGACAAGGCCCGGGCCGCCGTCGACCTGTACGAGGAGGCCGACGACTGCGAGGGCTGGCTGGGGGCCATGGTCACCTACGGTTCCTCCCTGCGCTTCCTCGGCAGCGCCGACGAGGCGCAGGTCCAGCACAGGCGCATCATCGCCTTTCTCGACGCGCCGGACCGCCCGGTCAGCGCACACGTCGCCGACATGACCCGCGCGCACACGACCTACGCACTCGGTCTCGACCACATCGCCCTCGAACGGTGGACCGAGGCCGCCGGCCACCACCGCGATGCCGTGGCCCAGTTCCGCCGCCTCGGCATGCCCCACATGGAGGGGGGCGCGCTCGTGGGCCTGGGCGAGGCCCTGAGCGAGCTGGGAGCGGGCGCGGAAGCCCGGTCCTGCTTCCGTCAGGCCCTCGACCTCGGCGACGCGGCCGACGGCGTGGTCCTGACGAAGGCGCAGAAGCTCCTGGACTCGCTCCCGGCCGAGTGAGGAACGCCCCCCCGGCGGGGAGGCGGCGCGGGCCGCGGGCGAGGGTCACCGGGGATGCCGGTGGAGCGCGACGTGGACGGTGTCCAGGGCCTGGACGAGCGCCGCCCGGGCGGCAGCCGTGTCGCACAGCGGGTCGAGCACCATGAAGTCGTGGATGGTCCCGTGGTACCGCATGGAGACCACGGCGACGCCGGCCGCGCGGAGCTTCGCGGCATAGGCCTCGCCCTCGTCGCGCACCACGTCGGCCTCGCTGGTCACCACCAGCGCCGGGGGGAGCCCGGTGAGCTGCTCCACCGTCGCCCGCAGCGGTGACGCGGTGGCCGTGCTCCGCTGCCGCACATCGGGCAGGTACTGGTCCCAGAACCAGCGCATGGCCTCGCGGCCGACGAAATACCCCTCGGCGAACTCACGGTACGAAGGGGTGTCGAAGTCGGCGTCGGTGACCGGGCAGAGCAGCACCTGGTGCAGCAGCCGCACGCCGCCGCGCTCCTTGGCGAGCAAGGTGAGCGCCGCGACCAGGTTGCCGCCGGCCGAGTCGCCCACGGCGGCCATCCGGCTGCCGTCCAGACCGATCTCCCCTCCTCGCTCGCAGATCCATCTCGCCGCCGCGTAGCACTGCTCGACGGCGACCGGGTACCGCGCCTCCGGGGCACGCTGGTACTCGACGAAGACGACGGCCGCGTCCGCGCCGAGGGCGAACGCGCGCACCAGGCGCTCGTGCGTGCCGGCATCGCCCAGGACCCAGCCCAGCCCGTGCAGGAAGAGCACGACAGGGATCCTGCCGGCGCTGTCGGCGGGCCTGACCACCTGCACCCGTACGTGACCGGTCGGCCCGCCCGGCAGGGTGAACCACTGTGCGGAGGTGGCTTCCTCGTCGAGAGGGCCGGCGCCGCTCCCCACCTGGAGGCGGGCCAGCTCCAGCCTGGCCTGTCGCGGGTCCGGGGCGTGCGCCGACCGCGGGCAGGAGTACCTGTCCACGAACGCTCGCGTGGACTCGTTCAGGACCGTACGGGGGCCGGGCTCGGGGACAAACTCGCTCACACCGTCTCCAGCCGGGAAGGCAGGGCGGTACGGAGCGGGACGGCGGTGCGGGACACCGGGTACCTCTCGGTCACCGCCGACGACCGCACGGACGGATCGGCCGGGAGCCGCCCGCCCCGGTCCTGGGCGGTGCGCAGGCTCCGCCACTCACGGGGGGAGACGCCGTAGGCGGCGCGGAAGGCACGGCTGAAGTGGGCGGGACTGACGAAACCCCACCGCTGGGCCACCGAGGAGACAGTGGGCGCCGTCCCGGCACGGCGGGCCAGTTCCCGGCTGCACTCCTCAAGACGCCGTCGCTGGATGAGCCGGGCCACGGTGACGTGCTCGCCCTCGAACAGCCGGTGCAGATACCGGACCGAGATCCGGAACGTCCGGGCGATGCTCTCCGGCGACAGACCCGGGTCGCCCAGGTTCCGGTCGATGTGCTCGCGGACCCGGAGCAGCAGGTGGCTGCGCGCGGTGTCCGGGGCGTCGCCGCCGGGGTGGGCCCGCTCGGCGATCAGAGTGGCGAACAGGTCCACGACGTTGCCGGCCAGCCGGTTGGCGACGCCCGCGGGGTAGCTGTCGGCCGAGGAGGCGAGGGTGGCCAGGAAGGGGAGCAGCATCGCGCCGAAGCCGTCCCCCGTGCCGATGGCATCCCCCGTCACCCGGCGGATGTCGGCGTCCGACACGCCCAGCGCGCGGCGCGGCAGTTGGAAGACGTGCGCGGCGAAACGCCCCGGATAGTCGAAGGAGTAGGGCCGTGTCGTGTCGTACACGACGAGGTCTCCCTCGTGCACCTGAGTCCGCCGGCCGTCCTGGACGAAGGTGGCCGTGCCGGATATCTGGACCCCGACCGCCATCAGCGCCTCGGAGGACCGGGAGATCAGCGCCGGAGTGCGGCTGACGCGTTCCGCGTCGGCCTCCAGGGTGGACACCTGGAGATACGCGAGGCGGTGGGCGGTGATCCGGCCGTCGAAGGGACCGTCGTCGCGCGGGGCGACCGTCATCGGTACCAGCGTCCTGCTCACCACCTCGTTCCAGTACGCGACCTTGTCCTGGTCGGGTACGGAAGCGGTCGTCAGCACCAGGCTCAAGTTGCTCTCCGCTCAGGGGAATGTCCGAAGGCTGCGTGGGACGGAAACGGAACGGACCGCCGTGTCTTCGGCGAGGTCCGGTTGCCGCCCGCGAGAACAGCCAAGCAGCGGACGGCCGGTGATCCCAGGCAGAACCGCAGGCAGAAACTTCCGCCGCCCGCGCCCGGCTCGACCTCGGGCACGTGCGGGCAAGGAGCGGTACGTTCGTGGACAAACAGGGCGGAACATCGCGTCCTAGCGTGGTGCGGCACCGACCGTTCGAGACGAAGGAAAAGACCTTGCCGTACATCACCGTGGGCCAGGAGAACTCCACCACCATCGACCTCTACTACGAGGACCACGGATCCGGACAGCCCGTCGTCCTCATCCACGGCTTCCCGCTGGACGGCGGCTCCTGGGAGCGGCAGACCGCCGCCCTGCTCGACGCCGGCCACCGCGTGATCACCTACGACCGCCGCGGTTTCGGCAGGTCCAGCCGGCCGACGACCGGGTACGACTACGACACCTTCGCGGCCGACCTGAACACCGTCATGGAGACCCTCGACCTGCACGACGCCGTCCTGGTCGGGTTCTCCATGGGCACCGGTGAGGTCGCCCGGTACCTCTCGGCCCACGGCTCCGCCCGGGTGGCCAAGGCCGCCTTCCTCGCCTCGCTGGAACCCTGCCTGCTCAAGAGCGAGGACAACCCCGACGGGGTCGCCCCGCGGGAGTTCTTCGACGGCGTGGCGGCGGCCGTGAAGGCGGACCGCTACGCGTACTACACCGCCTTCTACGAGGACTTCTACAACCTGGACGAGAACCTGGGCACCAGGATCAGTGAGGAGGCCGTCCGCAAGAGCTGGAACGTCGCCGCGGGCGGCGGCTTCTTCGCCGCCGCCGCCGCGCCGTCGACCTGGCCCACGGACTTCAGGGCCGACATCCCCGCCATCGACGTACCGGCCCTCATCCTGCACGGCACGGCCGACAGGATCCTGCCGGTCGAGGGAACCGCGAGGCTCTTCCGCAAGGCCCTCCCGTCCGCCGACTACGTCGAGGTCGAGGGCGCCCCGCACGGGCTGCTGTGGACCCACGCGGAGGAGGTCAACGCCGCGCTGCTCACCTTCCTGAAGAAGTGACGCCGCATCACAGGCCCACAGCACGCTGTGGGCCTGTGATGATCAATGCACCACTGGAGAAGAGGAGACTTCGATGTCCGACGCACCCGTACTGGTACTCGCGGCCACCGGCGGCCAGGGCAGAGCCGTGACGGAGGCGCTGCTGCGACGCCGCGCCCGGATCCGGGTGCTGGTCCGTGACCCCGACCGCAAAGACGCGCGCGAACTGGCGGACCGGGGAGCGGAGGTGGTGGCGGGCTCGCTGAGCGACGACGGCTCCCTCGCCACGGCCATGAGGGGGGTGGCGAGCGTCTTCGCGTTCACCACCCCCTTCGAGGCGGGGCTGGAGGCGGAAGTGGGCCAGGGGCGGGCGATCCTGTCCGCCGCCACGCGGGAGCGCGTCCCGCACCTCGTGTTCAGCTCCGTGGCGGGAGCCGACCAGGACAGCGGAGTGCCCCACTTCGAGAGCAAGGCCCGCATCGAGGCCGACCTGGCCTCCGGCGACGTGCCGTACACGATCCTCGGGCCGACGTACTTCTTCGACAACGCGCTGGGCGGACGCGACCGCGTCCTCGGCGGCTTCCTCGACCTGCCGCTGCCCCCCGACCGGCCGTTGCAGCAGCTCGCCCGCGCCGACCTCGGAGCGTTCGCGGCGGAAGTGATGCTCGACCCCGCCGACTACATCGGGCAGCGCATCGAGCTGGCCGGCGACGCTCCCACTCCGGCGCAGATGGCGGCGTCGCTGAGCAGGGCGCTGGGACGGGAAGTCCGCCACGCGCAAGCCCCACTGGCGGCGATCGGCAATCCCGACATGCACGCGATGTGGACGTTCCTCAACGGCCCCGGCTACCGCGTCGACATCCCCGCGCTGCACGAGGCGCACCCGGAGATCGCGTGGACCCGCTTCGCCGACTGGGCCGAGCACACCTGGACCGGCACGCGCTGAGCCGTCCGCCCGGGCGCCGCCGGCCGCCTGCGTCCGGTCTCACGAACCCGGCCTGATCCAGGCGGGGTCGGAGGCCGACAGGCGGTGGGCGGCCGCCGACGTCACCACCAGCAGCAGCAGCGACAGACCCAGAACGAACAGCAGCTCGGCGTGTCCCAGGAGCAGGGCGCCCGCGAGGGCCCCGAGGAACATGGCGAGGACGGAGAGGACGCGCCGGCCGGGCCGGGGAGCCGCCCCGCCGGCCGGGGACGAGTCCGCGGCCAGTCCCGTCAGGGTCAGCGTCAGCACCGTCGTGGTCAGGTCCGGGACCCCGAGACGTCGCGCCACCGCGTTCTGGATCCCCATCGCGATGCCGAGCAGCACGATCAGGAGGTAGCGCACCGGGCCGGTCACCTCGCCGTGCGCGACCGCCACCGCGATCACCGTCCCGGTGACGAGCAGGGCCTGGACGGCGGTCGCCGTGGCCAGCAGCCGGCCGCGGTGTGCCGCGAACCGGGTGCCGAACCGTCCTCCCGCCAGTGCCCCGACGAGGAACGACACCATCGACACGAGGGACGCGGGCGCGGACAGACCGGGCGCGCCCGCCAGGGCGAAGCCCAGGAAGACCACGTTGCCGGTCATGTTGGCGACGAAGACCCGCCCGAGCGCCAGGTAGCTCACGGCATCGATGAGGCCCGTCACCACCGTGAGCACCAGCATCAGCGGCGGCAGCGGCCCGTGCCGGTCGTCCTTCGGCGGGACGAGGGTCCGGGCGGCGTCAGTCAGCAGCGTGCGCATGCCGCGTCCTTCCTTTCGTCGTGTCACCGGCGGCGGGGCGCCGCAGCACCGTGCGGGTGACCAGTCCACTGGCCGGGCCGAGAACGACCGCCGCGAGCGAGACCCACAGCGGCCAGGGCACCGTCCCGAGGACGTGGTCGAGCGACCAACGGCCCGGTCCGGTGAGGGCGAGGGCAGCGGCGACGGCGACGAGGACCAGCGGGTACTCGTAGCCGTCGTTCTGGACCCAGAGCCCCTTGTGCCACTTGACGGTGCCGGCCACCGTCATCACTCCCATGGCGGCCGTCGCCGCCAGCGGAGTGAGCAGGCCGGCCGCCAGGAACAGGCCGGAACCGATCTGGCCGGCCCCGGCGGCGACGGCGGTCAGTCTCCCACCGCGGAAGCCGTCACGGCGGAACTCCTCCGCCCCGCCGGCCAGCCCGTCACCCCCCAGCCGGAAACTGACCTTCTGCACTCCGTGCCCGGCGACGAGGAGTCCCACCACCAGCCGGAGCACCAACAATCCGTTGTCCATCGCGTTCGTCTGCCTGTTCCTGACGTCCGTCGTCGATCGTGAGGAGCCGGTCAGCCGGCGGCGTGCTCGCCGATGAAGGCCTGGGCGTAGACGACGCCGAGACCGTAGGTGCCGGAGTTCTCCTTCACGACGTCCATGACCGGCAGGTACGTCTCCGTACGCGCCCAGTCGCGCTGGAGCTCGAGGAGCACCTGCACCCAGGTCACCGGCACCACACCGGCCTGGACCATCCGCTGGACGGCGTGCTCGTGGGCCTGGGGGCTGACACCGCCGGACGCGTCGGTGACGACGTAGACCTCGTAGCCCTGGGCGAGCGCGGACAGCGCGGGCAGGACGACGCAGACCTCGGTCCACAGGCCGGCGATGACCAGCTTCTCGCGGCCGGTCGCCTTGACGGCCTCGACGAAGGCCTCGTCCTCCCAGGCGTTCATCGTGGTGCGGTCGATGATCTTTTGGCCGGGGAAGACGTCCGCGAGCTGCGGCATGAGCGGACCGGAGAAGGACTCGGCGGCCACGGTGCTCAGGACCGTGGGAACGTCGAAGACCTTGGCGGCCTTCGCGAGGCCCACCGTCGCGTTGATGATCGCGGTGCGGTCGCCGCTGCCGGTGCCGAAGAACATCTGCGGCTGGTGGTCCACGAACAGCACCGCGCAGTTGTCGGGCGTCAGCAGGTCGGGGCCGGGGGCAGCGGTGACCTCGGAGATGTTGACCATGAGAATGCCTTTCCATCGAGGGT
Source organism: Streptomyces sp. NPDC018947 (assembly GCF_044390505.1). Taxonomy (NCBI): domain Bacteria; kingdom Bacillati; phylum Actinomycetota; class Actinomycetes; order Kitasatosporales; family Streptomycetaceae; genus Streptomyces; species Streptomyces sp. NPDC018947. The sequence goes on along the minus strand of NZ_JBIRZD010000002.1, from coordinate 358,888 downwards.
TGTCGGTCGCGGACGGTCGTCCGCGACCGGGAGAGAAGGTGTTGGGGCCGGGTGGTGGTGTGCCTGGCTCAGAGGGAGAAGCAGGGATCGAAGACCGGGCCGGCGGTCTCGGGAACGAGGCCCCGGCGGGCGCGCCACCGGCGGTGCTGTTCCGACTCGGCGGCGGCCTCGCCGAGGAGCTCGGCCTGGCGGACTCCCGACCTGCCCTGCACCGGGTTCGCCTGGTAGCCGCCGAAGTGTGCCACCGGGCTCCACTCCGGGGTCACCGGAGGCAGCAGCTCGTCGATGCCCTCGTACTCGCCGGCGGCGTAGACGATCCGGCCGCCGACGACCGTCAGCAGGGCCTCGATGTGCGCGATCTCCGGGTCGGGAACCGTGAAGTAGTCCTCCGACAGCACGGTGAGGTCCGCGAGGAAGCCCGGGCGCAGGACGCCCTTGAGGTCCTGCTCACCGGTGAGCGCGGCACCGGCCGCGGTGAACATCCCCAGTGCTGTTTCCCGGTCGACCCGGTTGTGCGGCGGGTGGAGGGTCAGGTCGCCGACCGTACGGCCGGTGACCAGCCAGTGCAGCGCGATCCACGGGTTGTACGAGGAGACCCGGGTGGCGTCGGTGCCGGCGCCCACGGTCAGGCCCCGGCCCAGCATCGCCCGGATGGGCGGGGCGTCGGCGGCGGCTCCGATCCCGTAGCGGCGTACGAACGCCTCGCCCTGGAAGGACAGCCGGTTCTGCACCGACATGGCCCCGCCGAGGGCGACGATGCGGTCGAGGCTGTCGGCGGACACGGTCTCCGCGTGGTCGAACAGCCATCGGTTCCCGCCGGGGAAGAGTCCCTCCGCGGCGAGTTTCTCGAACACGGCCAGGTCGCGGCGGATGGTCTCGTCATAGGTGGCGTGCAGGCGGAAGCCCCAGCCGTTCTCCATGAGGAGGCGTACCGCCTTCTCGAACTCCACCTCGTAGTCGGGCGTGTGTTCGGGGCGCGGCTCGGCGAAGTTCTCGAAGTCCGCCGCCGCCCAGGTGAGGTTCTCGCCGGCGCCGTTGAGGCGCAGCCATGAGTCTCCGTCCTCGGGGCGGACCATGCCGATCCAGCGGGTGAGGTCGTCGATCTCCTGGCCCGCGGTCTGCGGGAACAGGTGGTAGGCGATGCGCAGGGACAGCTCGCCCTCCCTGGCCAGTTCCGTGACCGTCTCGTAGTTGTCGGGGAAGTTCTGGAAGCCGCCCGCCGCGTCGATCGCCGAGGTGAGCCCGAACCGGTTCAGCTCCCGCAGGAAGTGACGGGTGGACGTCTTCCGGTGCTCCTCGTCCAGCACCGGCGCCTTGGCCAGGGTCGAGTAGAGGATCAGGGCGCTCGGGGCCGCCAGCAGCATGCCCGTGGGTTCGCCGTCACGTCCCCGCATGATCTGACCGCCGCGCGGGTCGGGGGTGTCCTTGCCGTAGCCCGCCGCCTTGAGCGCCGCGCGGTTGAGGATCGCGGACTGGTACAGGTGCAGCACGAACACCGGGGTGTCCGGTGCGGCGGCGTTCAGTTCGGCGACGTTGGGCAGCCGCCGCTCGGCGAACTGCTCGGCCGACCAGCCGCCGACCACCCGCACCCACTGGCCCTTGGGCGTGCGGGCCGCCTGCTCCCGCAGCATGGCCAGGGCCTGGCGCAGGCTGCGGACGCCGTCCCAGCGCAGCTCCAGTACGTAGTTGAGGCCGCCGCGGATCACGTGCAGATGCGCGTCGTTGAGGCCGGGGATCATCCTGCGGCCGAGCGCGTCGACCACGCGCGTGGCGGGACCGACCTGGTCGGCCACGTCCTTGTCACCGCCGACCGTGGTGATGACGCCGTCGCGGACGGCGATCGCCTCGGCCTGCGGGAGGCGGGGATCACCGGTATAAATCTTGGCGTTGCGGACAATCAGGTCCGCCGCGTCGTCGGTGGCGCGGGGAATCAGCCCGCCGACCGGCATCGTGGACACCTTTCGACAACCTCCTGCGGGGCGTACAGCATGGGATCTGCGTCAGGGCCGCGCGCTCGAGCCGGAGGGGACATCGGCGAGGTGCACGAAGGGCGTGCCGCGGCTGCTTCGCCGGTCACGCTACGCCGGACGGTCCTGGCCCCGTTTCTGATCGGCGCACGGGAACTTGCCCGTCAGCGCACTGGGCGGCCCGCCGTGCACGCTGGGGTCAGAGCCGGTGCGCAGGTGTGCAAGGACCGCCGTCCCCCGCTCCTAACGTGGCTGTGGACGGCCCGGCGGATCCCCCCTCCGCCGACGGCCGCCGCGCCGGAACCACTGGCACGAACATGAATCCCAGGAGTGCAGATGTCCCACACCTTTGAGCCGGTCGAGCCGGTGCTGGAGCCCGCGGCCGCCGCCTTCGCCGAGGCCACCGCCAACCCGCCCTACCTGTTCGACCTGCCGCCGGCCGAGGGCCGCAAGGCCGTCGACGAGGTGCAGTCCGGCGAGATCGACAAGCCCGTCGTCGACGAGGAGTGGATCACCGTTTCCGGCGGCCCGACGGGCAGCGTGCGCGCCCGCGTCGTCAGGCCCGCCGGGACCGAGGGCCCCCTGCCCGTGATCCTCTACATCCACGGCGCCGGCTGGGTCTTCGGCAACGCCCACACCCACGACCGCCTCGTGCGGGAACTCGCCGTCGGCGCCGGAGCAGCCGTCGTGTTCCCCGAGTACGACCTCTCGCCCGAGGCCCGCTACCCCGTCGCCATCGAGCAGAACTACGCCGTCGCCCGGTGGATCGTCCAGCAGGGCGCCACCAAGGGCCTGGACGGCGCACGGCTGGCGGTGGCCGGCGACTCGGTCGGCGGCAACATGGCCGCCGCACTGACCCTCATGGCCAAGGAACGCGGTGACGTCCCACTGGTCCACCAGGTCCTGTTCTACCCCGTCACCGACGCCGCTTTCGACACCGGCTCCTACCACCAGTTCGCCACCGGGTACTTCCTGCGCCGCGACGGCATGCAGTGGTTCTGGGACCAGTACACGACGGACGAGACGCAGCGCGCCGAGATCACCGCCTCCCCGCTGCGCGCCACCACCGAACAGCTCACCGGCCTCCCCCCGGCCCTGGTCGTCACCGCCGAGGCCGACGTCCTGCGGGACGAGGGCGAAGCCTACGCGGGCAAGCTCCGCCAGGCCGGAGTCCCCGTCACCGCCGTCCGCTACCAGGGCGTCATCCACGACTTCGTCATGCTCAACGCCCTGCGCGAGACCCACGGCGCCGACGCGGCCATCAACCAGGCCGTCACCGTCCTCCGCGGCGCGCTGCACAGCCGCTGACGAGGGGCGCGCCACCCCCTGGTGCCGCCGTGACCGGCGGCCGGCGCGAAGGCCGCGCGGATCCCCCCCCGAGGGGCCGCGCGGCCTTCGCGCGTGGTCGTCTCACGTCCTCTGCCGCACGGTGACCACCGCGACCAGCCCGCTCAGCGACACCCCGGCGACGAGCGCGGGCGCCGGGGACCATGCCGCGAGCAGTATCCCGGCGACGGCGGCGGCGAACGGGACGCACTCGGCGGTCCGTCTCTGGTGCGGCCGCAGGTGCACCGCCCACACCGTGGTCACGAAGACGGCGGCGGGGACGGTGACCGCCATCGCGGCACCCACGGGCGACGTGCCGGTGGGGCGCGTGAGGTGATCGGCGTAGGCGGCCAGGCCCGCTCCCTCGGCCGTGGCCGAGGCGAAGACCAGGTAGTGGCCGTAGGCCCAGGTGAAACGCCTGCCGTGCGCCCGGTGCGTGGTGGCGAGCAGCGTGTGCGCGGGCCGGGCGAAGTACAGCCACCACATGCCGAAGGCCATCAGCAGGCCACCGCCGGCCAGCGCGTACAGGGCGCCGGTGCCCTGATGCCGGTCGAACGCTCCCCGGACGGCCACCGTGGCGGCCGCGACGGACTCGCCGAGCACGATCAGGGTGAACAGCTCGTAGCGCTCGGCGATGTGGCGCGGATGCCAGGGGGTCATCCCCGCGGACTGCGCCCACACCGGGACCGTGACCTCCGCGAGGATCATCACGGCGATCCCGGGCAGCCGCGCCTGCGCCGGAAGGAACAGCAGTCCGACCCAGCCGAGCTGGCAGACCGTCACCCCCGCCGCGAACCGGACCGTGGTCCTGCGCCGGGCGGGGTCGGCGAGCCCCGCCCGGAGCCACAGCGCCGCCAGTGCCGTGCGCAGCACCACGTACCCGAGGGTGATGACGAGCAGGTCCCCGTGGTCGAAGGCGCGGCCGACGCCGGCGGCGAGGACGAGGGAGCCCGTGATCTGCACCAGTACCGTCAGCCGGTAGGGAGTGTCGTCCGGGTCGTAGGCGGAGGCGAACCAGGTGAAGTTCATCCAGGCCCACCAGACGGTGAAGAAGACCAGCGCGAAGCGCAGGACGCCCGAGGCGTGGTGCCCGTGGGCGAGTGCCTCGTGCAGACTCTCCGACGCCTGGGCCACGGCGACGACGAAGCACAGGTCGACGAAGAGTTCCAGCGGGGTGGCGGACCGGTGGGCCTGCCCGGGGTCGCGCCCGGTCATCGTGTGCCGCCGGCGTTCGGAGGGGACCGGCCGGCGGGTTCTCGTGCGGTTCAGCGGGGGGCTCCCTGGGCTGTCCCGACCGTCCGGTGGAGGGCGGGGTACGTGCGGTTGTTCATGCTCACTGCCGTTCCTCTTCGGCCCGTCTGCCGGGCGCGGTTGCCCGCAGAGGCTAGGAGTCCGGGAGGGCCGCGGGAGTCCGCCGGTGCACGGATGCTTGCACGACAGCGAACGGGTGCTCCCGGAGCCGTGCCGTGCACGGAGGGGCACCGGCGCATGCGCTGCCGGGCAAGCGGCCGGCGCGGTGCCGCCTAGCGTCGCCGGGGTACGCACAGCACGGCACCGCAGGAGGCGGATCATGACCACCAGCTCCCACCACGTGAGCGGCAGCCAGCCGTGGCTGCATCAGAAGGGCGAGGTGATCCAGGACTTCGGGACCGTCAAGCAGTTCCCGCTCGGCCTCTCGTACGAGGCCCGGATGTACTCGTGCCAGCGCCTGAACAAGGTCCTGGCGGACACCCAGATCCTGTACGGCCTCTACAAGAAGCACCACTGGCTGATGCGCGGCGCGACCTTCTACCAGCTTCACCTGGTGCTGGACAAGCACGCGGGCGAGCAGTTGGAACTGGTCGACACCCTCGCCGAACGCGTCCAGTCACTCGGCGGAGTCGCGGTGGGAGACCCCCGGCACGTCGCGGAGATCACGTCCGTCCCGCGGCCCCCGGACGGTGTGGAGGAGGTCCCCGCGATGCTGTCGCGGCTGCTGGAAGCGCACGAGGCCATTCTCGTCGACGCCCACGACGCCGCCGCACGTACCGCCGCCCTGGGCGACGACGGCACCAACGACCTCTTCGTCTCGCAAGTGATCAGGACCGGCGAGCTCCAGTCCTGGTTCCTGGCCGAGCACTTGGTGGACACGCCCCTCATCCGGTCCTGACCCACCTGGCCGCCGAACGGCGGGCGGCGGTTCTCGGCCACCTCGGCCGGATACCCGCGGAGATCGAGGCCGGGAAGAAGCGCACCCGGCCACCGGCTTCGGCCGACCGAGGCCGAAAACGAACGCGCTCATACGGACAAGGGTCCTGCGCAGGCGTGCAGGACCCTTGTGCAATTCCTCTGGAGGCCTCAATCTTTCGGCTGACGCACCAATGCCGCCCAAGGTTGACATGACCATGTCTATGGGCGGTCTGCTCGGCGTGCACGACCCCCACCACGCACCACCGACTGAGGAGGACCCCTCACATGGCAGCGCTGCGTCACCACCCCCACGGCACCACCCGGCGAAGACTGGCCGCCATCGGCGCGGCGGCCTCCGCGGTACTCGCCGCGAGTCTCGTCTCCGCCCTGCCCGCCTCGGCCGCCGAAGGCCGCATCCAGTACGAGGACGCGGCGAACGCCGTCCCCGGCAGCTACATCGTGACCCTCAAGGCGGACGAGGCGAAGGCCGGCACCGCCAAGGGCCGCGCCCTCGCCGAACGTTACGGCGCCGACATCGAGCGCACGTACACCAAGGCCCTCAACGGCTACGCGATCGAGGCCTCCGAGACCGAGGCGAAGCGTCTCGCAGCCGACCCGGCCGTCGCCTCCGTCGTGCAGAACCGCACCTTCCACATCACCGCGACCCAGCCCAGCCCGCCCTCCTGGGGCCTGGACCGCATCGACCAGAAGAACCTGCCGCTGAACAGCTCGTACACCTACCCGGACTCCGCGGGCCAGGGGGTGACGGCGTACGTCATCGACACCGGCGTCCGCATCACCCACAGCGACTTCGGCGGCCGTGCCTCCTACGGCTACGACGCCATCGACAACGACAACACCGCCCAGGACGGCCACGGCCACGGCACCCACGTCGCCGGCACGGTCGCCGGGACCGCGCACGGCGTGGCGAAGAAGGCGAAGATCGTCGGCGTCCGGGTGCTCAACAACTCCGGCTCCGGGACCACCGCCCAGGTCGTCGCCGGCATCGACTGGGTCGCCCGCAACGCGGTGAAGCCGGCCGTCGCCAACATGTCGCTCGGCGGCGGCGCCGACTCCGTCCTCGACACGGCCGTCCGCAACGCCATCGCCTCCGGCGTCACCTTCGCCGTCGCGGCCGGCAACGAGTCGACCGACGCCTCCACCAAGTCCCCCGCCCGGGTGACCGAGGCGATCACGGTCGGCGCCACGACGTCGAGCGACGCCCGCGCGAGCTACTCCAACTACGGTTCCGTCCTGGACCTGTTCGCGCCCGGCTCCTCCATCACCTCGGCGTGGAACACCGGCGACTCGGCCACGAACACCATCTCCGGCACGTCCATGGCGAGCCCGCACGTCGCCGGCGCCGCCGCGCTGTACCTGGCCGACAACCCCACGGCCACTCCCGCCCAGGTCTCGTCCGCGCTGACCACCGCCGCGACCAGCGGCGTCGTCTCGAACCCGGGCACCGGCTCGCCCAACCGGCTGCTGTACGTCGGCGGCGGCACGACGACCCCGCCCGGCGCCCGCTTCGAGAACACGAGCGACTACACCATCAACGACAGGGCCACCGTCGAGTCCCCGGTGACCGTCTCCGGCGTCGCGGGCAACGCGCCCTCGTCCCTGGCCGTCGAGGTGCACATCGTCCACAGCTACATCGGTGACCTCCAGGTCCAGTTGATCGCCCCCGACGGCTCGGCTTACACGCTGAAGTCGTACGGGACCGGCGGCAGCGCGGACAACATCGACACCACGTACACCGTGAACGCCTCCTCGGAGACCGCGAACGGTACGTGGAAGCTGCGCGTCTCCGACAACGCGACGTACGACACCGGGCGGATCGACGCCTGGGCCCTGCAGTTCTGACCCCGGTTCGCACCCGGTGAACCTCCTCGTCCTCGCGGCACGGCCCAGGGTCCGGTGACCCGGACCGCCGCGAGGACGAGGCGTGAGCGCGCCGACGCCGGGCGGGGCGGGCCTCGCGGCTCCCGTCCCGGCAGGCGCCTCTGCGCTGGCGGATCGGCGGACCGTCTGCTCCCCTGAAAGGGAGCCGGACGAAGTGGGGTGAACCGCCGTGCGAGGCGATCGGGACCGGTCCGGGGCCGCCAAAGGCCCCTCCTCCGGGGACGACAGCGTTGCCGGCCGCCTCGCGTCGCGGCGGGAGCTGATGGGCATGTCCCGCGAGGAACTGGCAACGCGGGCCGGGATGTCGACGGCCTATCTGCGCCAGGTCGAGGAGCTGGCGACCGGCTTCGACCCGGGGGCGCTCAGGCGGCTCGCCGCCGTGCTGGACATGTCGTACGAGGAGCTGACGAGGGGCCGCCGCGACACGCCGCCGGGCCGGGGCGGGCCGGCGGCACATCCCGTTCTGATGCGGCTGTCCGAGCAGGAGTGCTGGCAGCGCCTGGGCACGCACGGCATCGGCCGTCTCTCCTCACCGTCCGGCACGGCCGGTGAGGCTCCCGTGGTGGTGCCGGTCAACTTCCTGGTGGACGGGCGGAGCGTCGTCTACCGCACCGACCCGTCCGGCGTGGCCGCGGTCCGCGCCGGAGCCCCGGTCGCCTTCGAGACCGATCACCTCGACGAGGCGACCGGTCTGGGATGGAGCGTTCTGCTGAGGGGCACCGCCGAACACCCCGCCGATCCCGAGGCGCTCGAAGCCCTCGCACGGCGGCACGGGTCGAAGCCGTGGGCCGGGGGCAGGCGCGACCTGTGGGTCAGGGTCCGCCCGCACGAGGTGACCGGCCGCGTCATCCGGCCGCTCCGCGAGGAATAGCCGCAGGACCCGCTGCCCCGGGCGGGCCCACCGGCCGCTGCGTTCACTCGGCCGTGCCCGCCTCGGCGACGAGGTGCCCGGCCTCGGCGAGGCCCTCCGAGACCGCCTCGGTGAACGCGGCGATCGCCTCGTTGTGACGGCTCGGAACCCACACCACGGAGGTCTGCCACGCCAGGGCCCCGGTCTCCAGCGGCCGCCACACGAGGCCCTCGGTGAGTGGAGTGGCCGGCGCCTCGTTGAGGTGGATGCCCCGGCCCGCGAGCACCAGCCCGTGGACGAAGTTCGGGTTGCGTGCGTGCCGGATGGAGCCGGGCAGGAAACCCTCGTCGCGGCAGAGGGTCAGCATGTGGTCGTACAGGCGAGGGGCCATGGCCCGCGGGAAGATCACCAGCGGGGTCCCGTCCAGGTCCCGCAGCCGCACCGCACCCCCGCCGGCCGCGGCCGGGTGGTCCGCGCGCAGCACCACCCCCAGCTCACGCCGGGCCACCGGACCCGATTCGAGCCCCACCGTGTCCGCGGGATGACGGACGACGCCGGCGTCCAGCTCGCCCTCCCGCAGCCGGGCGAGCTGCTCGTCCGTGGTGAGTTCGTGCAGATCGATGAGCACATCGGGGGCCCGCCGGGCGAAACCGGCGGTCAGGGTGCGCAGCGCCAGGGCGCCGGTGTCCGGGGGCACGCCGACGCGCAGCGCGCCCGCCTCGCCCGGCCGGATCCTGCGCATCGCCTCGCGCGCCGTGTCGACGCCGGCGAGCACCGGCCGCACGTGCTCCAGCAGCAGCGCTCCCGCCTCGGTGAGCTGGACCCGGTGCCGGGTGCGGTCGAACAGCCGTACTCCGAGCTCCCGCTCCAGGTCGCGGATGCGCTGCGACAGCGGGGGCTGGGCCATGTGCAGCCGCTCCGCGGCCCGGCCGAAGTGCAGCTCGTCGGCGAGCACGGCGAAGTAGCGCAGATGACGTAGCTCCATGACCCGACCCTAACCGTGCGGTCATATCGATCCGATATCACCGTCAGTCCTCATTGGTGTTGGCCGGATCACATCGGTGCCTGTTTGCATGACTGCTCACGGGACGTCCCCGCACGGACACCGTCCCGTCACCGCCCCCCTTCCGCCACCCGCGCCGTGGCCCCCGCACGCCGCAGAAAGGCATGTCCTCATGACCGCACACAGCACCGTCGTCGTCACCCGCCATCCGGTGGACGGCCTGTCCGCCGACGCCCACGTCGCCGAAGTCACGCTCAACCGCCCCGAGAAGCTCAACGCGTGGACCGGCGAGATGCGCGGCCTCCTGGTCGCCGCCCTGGAGGGCGCCGCCGCCGACGACACCTGCCGCGGAGTCGTGCTCACCGGGGCCGGGCGCGCCTTCTGCGCCGGTCAGGACCTCGCGGAGACCGCGGCCATCGACCCCGACGACCACGCGGCCGCCGAGGCGTGGATCGACGACTTCGGCCGTCTCTTCCGTGCCGTCCGCGCCCTGGACAAGCCCGTCGTCGCCGCCGTCAACGGTGTCGCCGCCGGCTCCGGCTTCCAGTTCGCGCTCCTCGCCGACCTGCGCATCGGACACGCGGGCGTCCGGATGGGACAGCCGGAGGTGCTTTCCGGCATTCCCAGCATCACCGGCATCTGGGCCATGCGCGGCATCCTCGGCCGCGCGAAGACCGCCGAGTTCGCGCTCACCGGACGCCTCGTCGACGGGGTGGAGGCCCAGCGGCTCGGACTGCTGTCCCGCCTCGTCGACGAGGACCGGGTCAAGGCCGAGGCGCTGGCCGAGGCGGCCCGCCTCGCCGCGCTCCCGCCGGGTGCCGTCGCCCTCACCAAGGGCCGGCTGCGCGAACTCGACGACGCCGGACTGGACGAGGCGATCGAGGCCGCCAAGAAGGTGCACACCGCCGCCTACGCCACCGGCGAGCCCCAGCAGGAGATGGCCCGCTTCCTCGCGGGACGCCGCCGCTGAGCCGGGCGCCCCCACAGAACCCGGCCACCGCTCCCGCCGGCCCCGTACCGCACGCCCCGCACCCCCGCCCCGCCCGCCGGCGCGTCGCTCCGCGTCCCGAGTACGGGGGCCCGCCGCACCCCTCCCCACCCCCATTCGCACGAGAGGACCCTCCATGACCACCAGCGTCACGCCGCACACCGATGCGGCCTCCGACGGCGAGCGCGCCTACCGCCGCCTCGTCGAGGACCACCAGTGGCAGGTCCCGGACCGGTACAACATGGCGGCGGACGTCGCCGACCGCCACCCCGGCGACCGGCTCGCACTCGTCTTCGAGGACCACACCGGCCACCGGGAGGAGGTCCGCTGGCAGCAGATCCAGGACCGCTCGCGGCAGATCGCCGCCCACCTCCACGCACTCGGCGTGCGCAAGGGCGACCGGGTCGCGGTCCTGCTGCCGCAGCGCCCCGACACCCCGGCCACCTACCTCGGCGTGCTGCGCACGGGCGCCGTGCTGGTGACGATGTCGCTGCTGTGGGCCGACGACCCCATCCGCTACCGGCTGGCCGACTCCGGCACCACCGTGCTGGTCACCGAGACCGCGGCACTCGACCGCACCGGCGGGTTCGACGGCGTCGTGGTGAACGTCGACGACCCGGAGATCGGCGCGCTGCCCCCGGTGTACGAGACCGCCGACACCGCCGCGGACGACCCGGCGCTCATCTTCTACACGTCGGGCACGACGGGGACGGCCAAGGGCATCGTGCACGCCCACCGCACCCTGCTCGGGCACAACGAGTTCCGCTACTGCCACGATCTGCGCCCCGGGGACGTGTTCTACGGCGCGGGGGACTGGGCCTGGTCGATGGCCAAGCTGATGGGTCCGCTGCGGGCCGGCGCCGTGCACCTCGTGTACCGGCCGGCCGGCGGTTTCGACCCGGCGGGGCTGCTGGCGAGCATGTCCCGCAACAAGGTCACCACGGCCCTGGTCAACCCGACCTTCCTGCGTAAGATGATGCAGGATGTCCCGGATGCGGGCAGCCGTCACCCCCAGTCACTGCGGGTGGTGTGCTGCTCGAACGAGCCGCTCACCCCGGATCTCATCGAGTGGTTCAGGGCCGAGTTCGGCGTCACGCCGCTGGACTACTACGGGTCCACCGAGTCGTACCCGCTGCTCGGCAACTTCCCCGGCGTGCCGGTCAAGCCCGGCTCCATGGGCCGCCCGCTGCCCGGCTGGGACGTCGCGCTGCTGGACGCCGAGGGCCGGGAGGTCCCGGTCGGGCAGCCCGGGGAGATCTGCCTGCGGGCGGGCTCCAACCCCCAGTTCCCGCTGGGCTACTGGAACCGCCCCGAGGCGTCCGCGGAGTCGTTCGGCGGCACCTGGTACCGCACCAAGGACCAGGCCGTGAGGGACGAGGACGGGTACTTCTGGTTCCTCGGCCGCACCGACGACGTCATCAAGACGTCCGGCTACCGTGTCGGACCGTACGAAGTGGAGGCAGTGCTGCGAGGCCACCCCGCCGTCGCCGACGCCGGTGTCGTGGGCGTCCCGGACCCGGTGCGCGGCCAGGCGGTCAAGGCCTGGATCGAGCTGAACCCCGGCTACGAGCCGGACGAGGGCCTGGCCCGGGACATCTCCCGCTTCGCCCGTGAGACGCACTCCAGGTTCGCCTACCCGCGGCTGGTCGAATTCGTCGACGCACTGCCCAGGTCGGCCACCGGCAAGATCCAGCGGGCCGCGCTGCGCGCCCGAGACCTCGGCCCCGCCGGCCCCGCGGCCGTGACGCCATCCCGGAAGGACGCACGGACATGACGACCGACAGCCGCACCCCCCAGTCGCCCGCCGTCCCGGCCGAGGAGGCCCCCGACGCGCCGGCGGTGCGCCGCAAGGTCGCCACGGCGACCGCCATCGGCAACTTCGTGGAGTGGTTCGACTCCGGGGCGTACGCCATCATGTCCGCCACCATCGCCGGACTGTTCTTCCCGCAGTACGACAAGACCGCGGCCCTGCTGGCCACCTGGGCCGTGTTCGCCGGCGGCTTCGTCGCCAGGCCGGTCGGTGCCGCGTTCTTCGGCCGCTACGGCGACCGCATCGGCCGCAACCGGATGCTGGCACTGAGCGTGCTGTGCATGAGCGGCTCGACGCTCCTGATCGGTCTGCTGCCGAGCTACGCCACACTCGGCATCGCCGCGCCGGTCCTGCTCTTCCTCCTCCGTGCCGTGCAGGGCTTCTCCACGGGAGGCGAGTACACGGGCGCCTCGGCGTTCATCATGGAGTACGCCCCGGCGGGCCGGCGCGCCCGCTATGCGAGCGTGGTCCCGCTCACCGTCGGGCTGGCGTCCGTCGCCGGCGCGCTGACCGGCCTGGCGATCACGTCGTCGCTCAGCGAGACGGCGCTGGAGAGCTGGGGCTGGCGGGTGCCGTTCCTGCTGGCCGGGCCGCTCGGCCTCATCGGCCTGTACCTGCGCAGCCGGATCGACGACACCCCGGTCTTCCGGGCGATGGAGAAGCGCGAGGCGGTCCAGGAAGCGCCGCTGCGCGAGGCGTGGAAGGTCTGCCGCAGGCAGGTGCTGACTCTGTTCGGCTACAGCATCACGAACGCCGTCGGGTACTACCTGATGAGCAGCTACATGATCGCGTACATGTCGGAGGAGGTCGGCTACTCGAAGTCGCAGGCCATGCTGACGAGTGTGCTGGCGATGCTCGCCTACAGCGCTGCCTGCCCGCTGATGGCGGCCGCGAGCGACCGGTTCGGACGCAAGCCGATGCTGCTCGTGGCGTGCGGCGGTTTCGCCGTGGCCACGCTGCCCGCCTTCTGGCTGATAGGCACCGGACTGCCGGGAGCGATCGCCGGCACGATGGTGCTCGCCGTGCTGGTCTCCGTGATCGGTACGTCCAATGTGCCGGCGATGGTGGAGATGTTCCCGGGCCAGTTGCGGGCGAGCGGGTCCGCCATCGGCTACACCGCCGCGTACGTCCTGTTCGGCGGGACCGCGCCCTTCGTGGCGACCGGCCTCGTCTCCCTGGCGGGCACCCCGCTCGCGCCCGGCTTCTACCTGATGAGCCTGGCGGCCGTGTCGGCCCTGGTGGTGCTGTTCTCCTTCCGGGAGACGCTGCACCTGCCGCTGACGCGGACGACCGTGCTCGAGAAGTAGCCGGTCGGCAGGACGGCGAGCCGGTGGCCGGCCCGGGTCTCTCCGGGCCGGCCACGGCGTCGTGTGCGCCCCTTCGGCGCGTACCGCGGGAGGGTCAGGGAATGACGGTGTGCGTGTCCGTGCCCGTGGAGCCCGAGAAGTCGGCGCTGCCCCCGTAGGCGGCGGTCACGGGGTGGACGCCGATGCTCAGGGGGACGTTGACGGTGAGGGAGGCGCTGCCGTTGACGAGGGGGGAGCTGACGGGCGACCGGTTGCCGATGGAGAAGGCGACGCTGCCGGTGGGGGTCCCGGCTCCGGGCGTGACGGGTGCGACGGTCGCCGTGAGGGTCACGGTCTGGTTCGGCAGCGACGGGTCCGGCGAGGAGACCAGGGTGGTGGTCGTCAGCGCCCGGTTGACGGTGTGCGGGTCGGTGCCGCTGGAGCCGGTGAATTCGGTGCTGCCGATGTAGGTGGCCGTGACCGTGTAGAGGCCGCTGCCCCGGCTCGTGTAGGGGCGGGTGACACGGGCGGAGCCTGCGGTCAGGGGAACGGGGGCGAGGCTGCTGCCGTCGCCGAAGTTGAAGGCGACGGTGCCGGTGGGGGTGCCGGCCCCGGGGGCGACGGGCGCGACGGTGGCGGTGAACGTCACCGGCTGGCCCACCACCGACGGATCGGGCGCGGAGGCCGTGGTCGTGGTGGTCGACGCCCGGTTGACGGTGTGCGGGACGGTGCCGCTGGAGCCGGTGAAGTCGGGGCTCCCGTTGTAGGTGGCGGTGAGTGTGTAGGGGCTGGCGGACCTGACCGTGTAGGGGCGGGTGACGGTGGCGGTGCCGTTGGTCAGGGATGTGGTGACGGGGGTGGTGCCGTCGCCGAAGTCGAGGGTGACGGTGCCGGTGGGGGTGCCCGCGCCGGGGCTGACGGGCGCGACGGTGGCCGTCACGGTGACCGGCTGGCCCACGACCGACGGTTCCGGCGTCGCCGTCACCGAGGTCGTGGTCGGCGCCCGGTCGACGGTCTGGGTGTCCGTCCCGCTGGAACCGGCGAACGCGGTGCTCTCGTTGTAGGTGGCCGTGACCGTGTAGGGGCTGCCGCTCCTGGTGGTGTGGGAGTGGCTCACGGTGGCGGTGCCGCCGGCCAGAGTGGCGGTGACCGGCGTGGTGCCGTCGCCGAAGTTGAAGGTGACGGTGCCGGTGGGGGTGCCCGCGCCGGGGCTGACGGGCGCGACGGTGGCGGTGTAGGCGACCGGCTGGCCCACGACCGAGGGGTCCGGCGCCGATGTCACGGAAGTCGTGGTCGACGCCCGGTTCAGAGTGTGCGAGCGGCTGTCACTGGAGCCGGCGAAGTCCGTGTCACCGCCGTAGGTGGCGGTCACCGTGATGAGGCCGCCGGACCGGCTCGTGTAGGGGCGGGTGAGGGTGGCGGTGCCGCCGGTCAGAGTGGCGGTGGCGGGGGTGGTGCCGTCGCCGAAGTTGAAGGTGACGGTGCCGGTGGGGGTGCCCGCGCCGGGGCTGACGGGCGTGACGGTGGCGGTGAGGGTGACCGGCTGGCCCACGACCGACGGTTCCGGCGTCACCGTCACCGAGGTCGTGGTGGACCCCCGGTTCACGGTGTGCGGTGCGGCGCCTGCGGAGGAGACGAAGTCGAGGTTCCCGCTGTACGTGACGACGACCGGGTAGGGGACGCCGGACCGGCTGGTGTAGGAGTGGCTCACGGTGGCGGTGCCGCCTGCCAGAGTGGCGGTGGCGGGGGTGGTCGCGTCGCCGAAGTCGAACGTGACGGTGCCGGTCGGCGTGCCTTCCCCGGGGGCGACGGGCGCGATGGTGGCGGTGAAGGTGACCGTCTCGCCGACCACCGAGGGATCCGGCGCCGAGGTCACGGCGACCGTGGTCAGCGCCCGGCGCACACTGTGGGTGTCCGTTCCGGTGGAGCCGGCGAAGTCCGCGTCGCCGTCGTAGGCGAGGGTGATCGTGTACGGGCTGTTCGCGGCGCTCGTGAAGGTGTGGTGGGTCGTGGCCACCGCCTCGGTGAGAGGCAGGGACACCGGGGCGGTCCCGTCGCCGAAGTCGAGCGTGACCGTGCCGGTGGGCGTGCCTGCTCCCGGGGCCACGGGCACGACGGTGGCGGTGAAGGCGACCGTCTCGCCGACCACCGTGGGGTTCGGCACGGACGCCAGAGAGACGCGCGTCGACGCCTGGACCACGGTCTGCGTGTCCGTGCCGGTGGACCCGGCGAAGTCCGGCTCGTCGTCGTAGGCGGCCGTGACCGTGTAGGGGCTGCCGCCGGCGGAGGCGTAGACGTGAGTGATCACCGCTGTGCCGTCCACGACCGGGGCGGCGGCCGGTGCCGTACCGTCGCCGAAGCCGAAGACGACCGGGCCCGTCGGCGCCTCGGCGGCCGCGGCGTCCGGCGTGACGGTCGCGGTGAAGGTGACCGGCTGCCCGGCCACGGACGGCTCGGGCGAGGAGCTGACCGAGGTGGTCGTGGAGGCCGGGTTCACCGTCTGGCCGTCGTGCCCGGCGGAAGAGCTCAACTGGGCGTTGTCGCTGGTGTAGAGGGCGACGACCGGGAACGGGCTGCCAGAGCCGGAGGTGTAGGTGTGGTCGGCGGTGGCGGTGCCCGCTGTCGGCGTGGCGGTCGTGGGAGGGGTGCCGTCGCCGAAGTCGAAGCTGACGGTTCCGGTGGGGGTGCCCGCTTCCGGGTCGGCGGATGTGACGGTGGCGGTGAAGGTCACCGGCTGCCAGACGGTCGACGGGTCCGGGGCGGAGGTCACCGTCGTGGTGGTGGCCACGACGCCGGCCCTCACCCGGTGGGTGCCGACGTCGCTGGAGGGAGCGTAGGACGTGTCCCCGCTGTAGGCGGCGGTGAGCGTGTACGTGTTGTCGACCGCCGGATAGGTGTGGGTGGCTGTGACCACGCCGTCCGAGAGTGGCTGCGCGACGGCCGGTGTGCCGTCGCCGAAATCGATCGTCACCGAGCCGGTGGGCCGCCCGGTGCTGGCGGTCGCCACGATGACCCGCGCCGTGACGGACGCCGAGTCGACCGGATCCGACGGCTCGGGGCTGGAGAGGACGGTCGTCGAGGTCGGCGCGGATGCCACCGTCTGTTCGGCGGAGTCGGACGAGGGCGCGAAGTCGGTGTCCCCGCTGTAGGCGGCGGTGACCGTGTACGGGCTGCCACCCGTGTCGAGGTAGGTGTGCGTCGCCGTCGCCACCCCGTCCGTCACCACGGCGGTGACGGGGACGGCTCCGTCCCCGAAGTCGAACCAGACCGTGCCCGTGGGGGTGCCCGTCCCGGGGACGGCTGGCGCGACGGCCGCGGTGAAGGTGACCAGCTCACCGACGACGGACTGTGCGGCTGAGGACGTCAGTGCGGTCGTCGTCGGCGGGTCGGCGTAGGTGTAGGAGCGGTCGTCGGCGATGCCGCCCAGTGTGGTCACCACCACGGGGACTTTGGTGACCGTGCCGGGAGGAGCGGGGGAGCGGGCGGCACGGTGAGGGTCAGCCGGCCGTCGGAGACGACGGTCGGATACACGCTGGTGGTGCCCAGGCGTACTTCCTGCGTGGTGTACAGGCCGATGCCGGTGATCGTGAGGGTGTTGCCTCCGGCCGTGTGGCCCGTGGCGGGCGATACGGCCCGGATCCGCGGGGCCTCCAGGTAGAAGAAGCTGCCGAGCGTGCGGGTGACGCCGGCGGCGGTGACGGTGACCGGGACGGCGCCGGTGCCGGCGGGGGCGACGGCGGTGATGGTGGTGTCGTCCACCACGAGGAAGGAGGCGGCCGAGCGGTCTCCGAACAGGACCCGGGTGGCGCCGAGGAAGCCTCGTCCGGAGAGGATGACCGGACTGCCGCCGCCGGTGGGCCCCTGGTCGGGGGAGACGGGCACCGGGATCCTCAGCACGGCGACCGTGTCGGTGCCGGCGTCGGCCACGTAGACGTGGCGGCTGTCGCGGGTGACGGCGAGTCCGCCCCGCGCGCCGAGCCCGGTGACCGTGGCGGCACGGTCGTCGGTGGCCAGGTTGATCGCGGTGAGCGAGCCGGAGCCGCTCTCGGCGACGAAGGCCAGGACGCCGCGGGGACCCATGGCCAGCGAGACGGGGGCGTCGAATCCACCGATCACGGTGGCGACGGCGTACGTGGTGGTGTCCACCACGCTCACCGTGCCCGCCCCCTGGTCGGCGACGTACAGGCGCTGGCCGTCCGGGGTGACGGCCAGCCCGCGCGGCTGGGTGAAGCCGTCGATCGTGGCCACCGCCGTGTTCGAGCCGGTGTCGACGACCGTGACGGTGCCGTCGCCGGAAGCGCTGACGTACGCGTACGGGTCGTCCGGGGAGAGGGCCACCTCGTACGGGGTGCTGCCCACCGGCACGCTCGTCACGGCGGTGCGCGTGGCGGTGTCGAGCACGACGAGGCGGCCGGTGTCCCGGTCGACCACGTAGGCGCGGCTGCCGTCGAGGGAGAACCGGATGCCGGCCGGCCAGGAGATGCCGCCGATCGTCGCCGTGACGGTGTTCGTGGCGGTGGCGATCACACTGACCGTCCCGGAACCGGAGTTGCCCACGTACGCCTCCGCCCCGGCCGGGTCCACGGCGACGCCCCACGGGCCCGTACCCACAGGGACGGTGGCGACGGCGGTACGGGTCACGGGATCCAGGGCGGTGACCGAGTCCGAGCCGAAGTTCGTCACGTACCCGAAACGACCGAAACGGCCCAGCGCGACACCGGCCGGGCTGTCGCCCACCGGAATGACAGCAATCGGAACGGCGGGAAGCGCGGCAGCGACGGCACGCGCGCCCGGAAACAGATCGACGGACATGGCAGCTCCCTCTCCTCGGGACGGCCCTCGCCGGGCGTGCCCGGCCCATGAGGCCGGTCGGGTCTCGTGGGCGGGCAGGTGACGGAGCGCCGTGCCAGGGCCGACGGCGCGGCGCCCCGCCGAGGTGGGGGCGGATCAGATGCCGGGGCCGGCGACGTACGTGAAGGCGCCGGTCGCCGTGTCCGATCCCGCCGGGTTGGTCACCACCACGTCCACCGCCCCCGCGGTGCCGGGCGGGGTGACAGCCGACAGCGTGGTGGCGTTGATCACCGAGAACGGCGCCGGGGTACCGCCGAAGGTGACCGAGTCCGTGGTGTCCAGGTTGGTTCCGGTGATCGTCACCGCCGTCCCGCCCGAGGCCGGACCCGAGGCCGGGGCGACGGTTGCGACCGTCGGGCTGTCGACGTAGGTGTAGGAGAGGCCGTTGTTGGTGCCGCCCGCGGTCGTGACGCTCACGCTCACGGGTCCGGCCGCCGTACCCGCCGGCACGACGACGCTGAGCGAACTGTCGGAGTTCACGGTCGGGGTGGCGGTGACGCCTCCGAACGACACGCTGGTGGCCGTGGACAGGCCGGTGCCGCTGACGGTGATGGTGTTGCCGCCGGCCAGCGGACCGGAGCTGGTGCCCAGGGCGGACTTGAACGGGGCGCCGACGTAGAAGAACGGCACCGGGTTGCTGGTCCCGCCCGGCGTCTTCACCGTGACCCCGACGCTGCCCGTGCCGGACGGGGAGACGGCGGTGACCTGGGTCGGGGAGACCTGAGTGATCCCGGTGGCCGGCTTGTTGCCGAACAGCACCTGGCTGGTGTCGGAGAGGTTCGTACCCGTGATGGTCACCAGCGTGCCACCACCGGTGGAACCCTGGTTCGGAGAAATGGGCATGACGGTACTCCTCGCTCGCTCTCAGGGACATGACGAGGAACCAGCAGCCCCCAGCAGGCCGGCCACCGTGAGCGTCACGGGGACAGTGACGCCATGCGGTCAGCACCACGAACGGCGGCGGTCACACCCACAGCATCCGGCCCGCCTCGGAGGCAAAGAGAAAACCGGCAACGGCTGCCTGTCTGATGGTTCCCCCAGGCCGGGGATGGGCAGCCCGCCGGTTCACATGTTCCAGTGACGCACGGGGCCAACCGAGTGACAAGGGCCCACCTGCCTCAATCACTCGATCGGGTCACCCTCCGGTTCGGAGGCCAGCACTCGGGCGGTCCCGCACGTGGTCGGGCTCGTGGCGACGCCGGTCACCGCGATCGCCTGCGCCCCGGGGAGTCCGGGTGTTCTCCCTCCACCCGCCCGACTCGGAGTGGCGGGCCCGGCCGACTGCACAACTCGCCCTCTCTGTAGGGGTGTTGGGATTGTCGTCGATTCCACCCACGGCCCGTTCTCCTCTGGAAGGATTCATTCCCACGGGGGACGTCGGCAGACGAAGGGACAGTCCATGGAGGCTCTGCAGCCAGGAGATCCGGACCGGGTGGGCGCTTTCAGGCTGGTGGGCCGGCTGGGCGCCGGTGGCATGGGGCAGGTCTTCCTCGGTCGTTCCGCCGGCGGCCGGCCGGTGGCCGTGAAGCTGATCCGTCCGGAGTACGGAGCCGACCCGGCGTTCCGGCGGAGCTTCGCCCGGGAGGTGGAGGCGGCGAGGCGGGTGGGCGGGTTCTTCACCGCGCAGATCGTCGACGCCGATCCGGACACGGAACGCCCCTGGCTCGTCAGCGCCTACGTGCCGGGACCGTCGTTGCAGCGGGCGGTCGCCGAGCACGGTGCGCTCCCGGCCAGGACCCTGCGGGTACTGGCGGCGGGGCTGGCCGAGGGCCTGGACGCCATCCACAAGTGCGCACTGGTGCATCGCGATCTGAAGCCGGGCAATGTCATCCTCGCCGCGGACGGGCCACGGGTCATCGACTTCGGTATCGCCCGGGCTCTGGAGGCCACCTCGCAGACGGTGACCGGCGTCATCGCGGGTACTCCCGCCTTCATGTCGCCCGAACAGGCGCGCGGCGACGCCGAGATCACTCCCGCCAGCGACGTGTTCTCCCTCGGATCCGTGCTGGCGTTCGCCGCCACCGGTGCCTCGCCGTTCGGCGACGGGCACCCCGCCTCCGTGCTGTACCGGATCGTTCAGGAGGAGCCCGACCTGTCGCTCGTCGACAACGAACTGCGCGGACTGGTCGCGGCCTGCCTGGCCAAGGACCCCGCCGCCCGGCCGGCGACGACCGAGGTACTGGACGCGTTCACCGGAGCGGACGCGAGCGACGACTGGCTGCCGCAGCCCGTCACCACCATGATCACTGACGTCGAGTGCGAAGCCGAGCTCGGAGACGTCCGGTTCGGAGACGTCGAGTTCGACGACGAGAACGGCGAGGCCGAGACCGGTGACGCCGGGACGCCACGGCCCCGTGAGAGGCGCCGTGGCCTGTCGCGCTTCCTCCCGGCGCGTCGGCGCGACAGGGCCGAGGCACCACCGACGGTCACGAACCCCGCCACGGTGGAGCACGGCTGGAACGGCCTGCCCTGGGGGGCGACGGTCCAGCAGTTCCGTGCGCGGTTCCCCGGCGCCGCGCAGCAGAACGGGGAGTGGTGGGTCACCGGCCGTGGCCCGGAGTCGTTCTGCGGGATCGTGATGGACACGCAGTACGGCTTCAACGACCGTGGCCGGCTCTACCTCGTGGTCTTCTACCCGGAGCCGGAGGACCGCGAGCGGCTGCCGGTGGCCGCCCTGACGACCCTGGGCGCGCCCGACGGCAAGACGACGAAATGGACGAGGGGCGACGTCGTGGTGGACGTGAAGGTGGCGGGCGTGGCGGCCAGCATCACCCACCGAGGATTCGACGAGGGCTGACGAAGCCTGAACGAGGTGGCTCCGGGGGCAGGGGGACATGCCGACGGAGTCGAAGCCGACCGACCGGGAGTCAGGGGGCGGCCCCTGGCAGGCCTGGGTTCCTCCGCGGTGGGCGAAGAGTGCTCAGGCGCCGGACCCGCGGGCGGCCCGTTGCCGGGCCTCCTCGGCGGCCGCCTTCTTCATCGCCTCGATCTCCTCGAGGGTCGTTATGCGCGTGCGCCTGCGGGTGGTTCGCCCGGCCGGCTTCTCGTGCGCCGGGGCACCGGCGGCCGGCCTGCGCGGGGTGGACGCGTCGAACCGCGCGGCGGGCACGGCAGGGGGCAGATCCCCCGCGGAGGCGCGCGCGGGCGCCGACTCGCTCGCGCCGGCGTGGCCCAGCAGGGCCTCCAGCGGTGCCGCGCAGCTCCCGCAGAGGTCCCTCTCCACCGAACGGCCGTCGTCCGCCCTGATCTCGTAGGTCCTGGCGGGGGTTCGCTCGTCGTTGTCGCACGCGACGACCTGGATCTTCATGGTGCTCCCTGTGCATGCCTCTCACGCGGTCGTGAGCCTAGCCGCGTGCACGTGGGCCTTCGTGGGCGGGATGAGGTTCGTGTGAATATTGCACGGGCTTGAGGCGCCCCTGACGAAGGGAGAGGGCAGCATGGCGAAGCGCAAGATCGTCGATGAGGGAGAAGTCATCCGCTGGTTCGAGCAGGGGTGGACCTACCAGCAGATGATGGATGAGTACAAGAGGAAGTACGGCATAGAGACCGTCTCTTCGATGTGGGGGAACTTCCGCTACCGCAAGGGCCTGACCAGGCGGATCGCACGCAACGACGACCTGATCCCCTGGGCCGTGAAGCCCGAGCACCGGCAGCTCTACCCGGTCGCGATGCTACGGGTCGAGGGGCGGCGTCGCGCCGGCATGGAGCTGGACGAGGACCGGCTCAACCGGC
Organism: Streptomyces sp. NPDC018947; assembly: GCF_044390505.1. Lineage (NCBI taxonomy): Bacteria > Bacillati > Actinomycetota > Actinomycetes > Kitasatosporales > Streptomycetaceae > Streptomyces > Streptomyces sp. NPDC018947. The sequence goes on along the minus strand of NZ_JBIRZD010000002.1, from coordinate 337,004 downwards.
TGGCGTCCTGGAGGGCGATGCTGGAGGAGGAGGACGCGGTCGTCCACTACGACCCGGACACGGCCGAGGGCTTCTTCTACGTACCCCGGGAGCCGCAGGACGACGACATCATCCGCCGCCCGGCGCGGAAGACCACCCAGCGCCGCAACGCGGACGAGCGCAAGGGCACGTGAGGCCGGTGAGGTGGGCGCCCGCCCGGCCGATGCGACGCCTCGTCACCTGTTCCGGACCGCGGTGACCGGGGCCCTTCGCCGGGCTCGGCCCCGGCGTGAACCGTGAGTGCTACGGCCGGAGTTCGGCGAGGACCGCCGCCCGCAGGCCGTCCCGGTCGTGCCGCAGCAGGCCCGGCAGGGCCGCGTTCCACCGCGCGGCCATACCGCCCAGCTCCCGTGCCAGGGACCGGTGCAGCCGTCGCCGGGCCACCCGCAGCACCACAGCCGCCACCGGGCGCAGCAGATGCCGGCCGCGTACGGTCACGGTGACGCCGACCTCCCAGCGGCCGAGGTCGGCCGGTCGCGGCACCGCCTGTATCCCGGCCCGGAACAGTCGGTGGTCCAGCCGGCCGTGGAGGGGCGGTGTGCGGGCGGCGCGCCCCTGGTCCGCCGCGGCCCACCAGGCGTCGCCCCGCAGGACCGCCGAGCCCCAAAACGCCGTCGACGCCGGCCGCCCGCCCGCGCCTTGCGCACGGCCGCTCAGCTCCAGCAGCCGCAGCCGGTCGGCGCCGTGCAGCGCCACCTGGAGGGCGAGGTGTCCCTCCGGGGTCCGTACGTCGACCGCTGCCCGCAGGCGGCTGTGCCGGTTCCACTCCCGGATACGGACGCGGACCGTTCCGGCGTCGTCCTCGGTGGTGTACACGGCGCCGGGCCGCAGATGCCGCCCTTCGGCCAGCCGCGTCCCGGGTACCGCGCTCCCGTCCGGCAGCAGGAGCCGCCCGGCTTCGGCGCGGCTCGCCCCCGCCAGGTCGAGGAGGACACCGACGGCGTCCGCGCACCAGGGGCGGGGCAGGGCGTCGACGAGCACGGTGTGGCGGAAGGCGACCATGGCCGCAGCATGACGAGTTCGCCGCTCACCCCGTCAGACACCGGAGCGGCAGCGCAGACCCCGGCCCGGGTGCCGGATCCCGGCAACGCGGCGCCCTGCGGGCTTCGGGGCGTCGGACGGCCCTCGTGGACAGCGCGTCGCCGACCCGCCGCTCGCGCGGCCCCCCGAGGCTGCGGAGGGCCCGCCTCGCCGGCCGCACCACCCACCGGAGCGGAGTCGCGGCGGGGCGGAGGGCGTGCTGTCCTGGGGGTGTAGGCAGGGGAGTGCAATGATGCGGCATCTCCGGACTTCCGTCCCCGTCTCCGCCCGGTCCCCCGCGCCGACCGCGGCGGGCGGGGGTCTGCTGCCGGCGAAGGAACTCGCCGTCGCGTGGTCGCTGATCGTCCTGATCGCCGTGCCCGCCTGGATCCTCACCGTCGGGCAGGCCCGGGACATGGGGGTCGGGCCCGGCACGATGGGCATGGCGATCCCGCTGTTCCTGGTGCTCTGGGTGACGATGACGGCGGCCATGATGCTGCCGTCCATGGCGCCGGTGGCCCTCACCTGGGTGCGGGGGATCGGGCGGCGGTCGTCCGGGTGGAGGCGGGCGGGCCGCACGCTGGAGTTCGTGGGCGGGTACCTGCTGGTGTGGACGGCCTTCGGGCTGCTGGCCTACGCGGCACTGGCCCTCACCGGGGACCTGGTGGACGATCACCCGGCGGCGGGGCGCTGGATCGGCGCCGTCGCCTTCCTGCTGGCGGGCCTCTACCAGCTCGGGCCCCTCAAGAACGTCTGTCTGCGGCACTGCCGCGACCCCATGAGCCAGTTGGTGCGCTACGCCGGGTTCCGGCAGCCGGCGCGCGATCTGCGGGTGGGCGTCCACCACGGCACCTACTGCGTCGGCTGCTGCGCCGGACTGATGGTCGTCCTCGTGCCGCTCGGGATGATGAACGTGGCGGCGATGGCCGGGCTGGCAGTGGTGATCTTCGTGGAGAAGCTGTGGTCGCGGGGGCCGCTGCTCGCCCGCTCGGTGGGAGTCGTCCTCCTCGTCCTCGCCGTGCTCGCGCCGTTCCAGGACTGGCTGTTGCCGGGATTGCAGGAATCGTCTCCCTCGATGGACGGCATGTGAGCACGTGCGGCAAGCTGGAAGAGAGAGGCCGCCTCGCGGATCCGCGTGCGGGCTCGGGAAGCGCGGTCTCGCCACTCCGAGTGAGTCCCCCGGACTCGACGGGAGGGAAGCGAGATGACGGAACAGGTCACCACCGGGACGAGCTGGCATCTGGCCGGCGACTGGTTCGACGTGTGTAAATGCGCCATACCGTGCCCCTGCACGTTCGCGCAGCCCCCGACCTACGGCGACTGCGAAGGCGTACTGGTCTGGCACATCCGTGAGGGCAACTACGGCGACGTACGCCTCGACGATCTCAACGTCCTGATGCTGGGCGCCTTCACCGGCAACGTCTGGGGCGGCGAGCACAGCGACGCGTACGCGGCGGTCTTCCTCGACGAACGTGCCGACGACCGGCAGCGCGCCGCGCTCGGGACCGTTTTCGGAGGTGAGGCGGGCGGCTGGCCGGCGCGGTTCGGGGAGATGCTCCGGCCCGAGATGCGCGGCATGGACATCGCGCCGATCCGCGTGGAGATCGACGAGGACCTGGCCACCTGGCGCGCCGAGATCCCCGAACGGGTCACGGCCACCGCCGAGGCGCTCACCGGTCCGACGACGCCGGAGGGCGCCCGCGTCCAGGTCCACAACGCTCCGGGCGCCGAGGTCGGACCCGGGCAGGTCGCCACCTGGGGCCGGGCCACCACCGACCGCGCCGACGCGTTCGGCTTCTCCTGGGAACGCTCGGGAAAGTCGAGCAAGTACTTCCCGTTCGACTGGGCGGGGCCCGACTGAGAGCGGGGCAGGTGACGACGCCACGCCACCGCCCGGCTCAGAACGCGCGGAAGTCATCGAAGGACGGCTCGAACGAGGGGTCGGGCAAGCGATAGGCCCTGCACCGCACCCCGTCTCCGTCCCGAGGTCCGGCGCCGGTCGCCTCGCCGGGAAAGGCGTCGGGGATCTCCGTCCACCCGAGGTTCCGTTCGTAGTACCGCGCGGCCGTGTGCACGGACGGCCACCAGTCGTCGTCGATCACGATCAGGCCCCCGGGGCGGACGATCCCGCGCAGGAAGTAGAGGTCGACGAAGACCTCGTGGAACCGGTGACTGCCGTCCACGAAGGCCGCGTCGGCCACGAAACCCTCGGTGAGGAGCCGCGGGAGCGCGACCGACGACGGGACGGGCATGAGCGTGGCGATCGAGTCCAGCCCGGCGGCGCGCAGCAGGTCCCAGCCCGCGTTGCGGTACTCGCTCTCCTGGAACGGGTCGATGACGACGTGCCGGGGGAACGGACGGCCGGCGGTGATCAGCGCCTCGCCGATGGCCAGTGCGGAGCCGGCGTAGGCGAGACCGACCTCGACGACCTTCCCGGCCCGCTCGGCGACCATCAGATCGCGGAGCCGGTCGCAGTGCCGCTGCGGCACGGAAACGGTCTCGAAGTCCCCCTGCCGTTCCCGCGTGCGCGGCGGTCCTTCCTCCGTGAGCCGGCGGCGCACCTCGCGGACCCTCGTGGTGCGCGCGTCCGCGTTCGTCGTCCCGGTCACTTCCCGGCGGTGAGGCGTCATCCAGGTGATGTACCCATGGTCCGGCGACGGGGTCACACGCCTCGTGCTCCGAAACGCCAGGCGCCCCGCCCGCTGCCGCGGGGCCGGGCGCCTGGCGCGTCCATCAGCGGTCTCAACAGGTGAAACGCGCGTTTGACATTAGATGACCTTATGGAGGATAAAGAACTTGCTTTGGCCATGTATTAACGCAGTGTCGTTGACCGGCCGTCCTCCTAGCCGAATGAGCATGCCGTGCACCAGCCCGCCCCCGCAGCGACCCCCGCCGACCCCGAGGACCGCTGGAAGGACTGGTGTGCCGGGCGCCGCGCGGCCCTGACCGCCCCCACGGGCAACCTCGCCCTCGTCGAGACCCGCTGGCTGCCGGCGGGGGAGCGCCCCGACGCCGAAGCGGCCCGGGCGGGCACCCCGGACACCGTCACCGTCACCACCCTCAGCCGCACCGACATGGTCACCGGCGAGCCCGAGCACGGCCTGCGCTTCTGGGACGCCGCGGCACCGGCCCTGACCGCCTTCGACCGTGTGGACGTCTTCGACTACGACCCCGCCTGGGTCCTGGAGGCCGCCTACACCCCGGTCCCCGGCGCCCGCCGCGTCGCCTTCGAGCACATCCGCGACAACGGCGGCACCCGCGACCTCGTCGTCCCCGGCGACATCTCCCTCACCGTGGACGGCCGCGACTACACGCTGAGCGCCTTCGACGACGACGGCACCCTGCTTCTCGTCTTCGGCGACCCCACCAACGGCGACACCACCTACGGCGCCGGGCGCTTCCTCTTCGTCGAGCGCACCGACGACGAACAGCGCGTGGTCCTCGACTTCAACCGGGCCTTCGTACCGCCCTGCGGGTTCTCGGATCAGTACAACTGTCCGATGCCGCCGCGGCAGAACCGCTTCCACCTGCCCGTCGAGGCCGGCGAGAAGCTCCCCGTCTTCCGCGACGGCTTCACCGGACAGCACTGACGGTCCTCCTTCCTCCCGCCCCACCGCACGAAAGCGCCCGCACGCCATGAGCCTCAAGAAGACGTCCCTGTACGCCGTCACCACCGCCGCGGCCCTCTCCCTGGCCCTCACCGCCTGCGGCGGATCCACCGGGTCCGCCTCCTCCGGCGGCACCTGGGACAAGGACGCCACGGTCAACATCGGTTCCCTGTACGAACCGCAGAACCTCGACAACACCGCGGGCGGCGGCCAGGGCGTCACCGAGGCCCTCAACGGCAACGTCTACGAAGGCCTGTTCAGGCTCACCGACGACGGCGACGTGGAGAAGCTCCTCGTCGCGGACTACAAGGTCGGCGACGACGGCCTGACGTACACCTTCACCCTCCGCGACGGCGTGAAGTTCCACAGCGGCAAGGAACTCACCAGCGCCGACGTCAAGTACAGCCTGCAGAAGGTCCTCGCCGAGGACTCCCAGTCCGCCCGCAAGAGCAACCTGGAAGTCGTCAAGGACATCGCCACCCCCGACACGAAGACCGTGAAGGTCACGCTGTCGCAGAAGTCGATCTCCTTCGTCTACAACCTGTCCTACGTCTGGATCATCAACTCCGAGGCGAAGAACCTCAAGACCACCGAGGACGGCACCGGCCCCTACACCCTCGCCAAGTGGACCCGCGGCTCGGCCCTCGGCCTCCAGCGGTTCGCGGGCTACTGGGGCGAGGCCGCCGCCAACAAGGAAGTGGTCTTCCACTACTACAAGGACGCCACGGCCCTGAACAACGCGCTGCTGACCAACGCCGTCGACGTGGTCACCAGCGAGCAGTCGCCCGACGCCCTGGAGCAGTTCAAGAACAACCAGAACTACAAGGTCAACGACGGCGAATCCACCACCAAGCTGCTGCTCGCCTTCAACGACCGGGCCAAGCCCTTCGACGACGTCAAGGTCCGGCAGGCGGTCTCCGCCGCCATCGACGACAAGAAGCTGCTCCAGTCCGTCTGGGGCGACTACGGCCGGCTCATCGGATCGATGGTCCCGCCCACCGACCCGTGGTACGAGGACCTCACCGACGTCAACGCCCACGACGTGGACAAGGCCAAGAAGCTGCTCGCCGAGGCCGGTTACGAGGACGGCTTCACCTTCACCCTCGACACCCCCAACTACGACCCGCACCCGACGGCCGCGACGTTCATCAAGTCGGAACTCGCCAAGGTCGGCATCACCGTCAAGATCAACACGATCACGCCCGACGAGTGGTACACGAAGGTCTACCAGAACCACGACTTCACGGCGACGCTCCAGGAGCACGTCAACGACCGCGACCTCGTCTGGTACGGCAACCCCGACTTCTACTGGGGATACGACAACAAGCAGGTCACCGCGTGGATCGACCAGGCCGAGAAGGCCTCCACCACCGCGGAGCAGACCGAACTGCTGAAGAAGGCCAACCGCAAGACCGCCGAGGACGCGGCCAGCGACTGGCTGTACCTGTACCCGCAGATCGTGGTGGCCAACAGCAAGCTCTCCGGCTACCCGCTCAACGGCCTGAACTCCCAGTTCTACGCCTACGACATCCAGAAGAAGGGCTGATGGGCCGCTACCTGCTGCGCCGGCTCGCCTTCCTGGCCGTGTCGCTGGTCCTGGCGAGCGTGGTGCTGTTCGTCCTGCTGCGCATGCTCCCCGGGGACCCGGCCAACGCCCTGACGTCGGTCGGCGCCAGCCCCGAGCAGATCGCCGCGGCCCGCCGCTCCATCGGCTCCGACCGGCCGCTGCCCGAGCAGTTCGTCCACTGGCTCGGGCAACTGGCGACCGGCGACCTCGGCACCTCCTTCGTCAGCTCGCTGCCCGTCGGCCCCGAGGTCACCGCCCGCCTGAACGTCACCGTGCCGCTCACCCTGGCCGCGTTCGTCCTGGCGGTCCTCATCGCCGTCCCCGCCGGGTTCGTCGCCGCGTACAAGCGCCGCACCTGGTACGGGGCACTGCTCAGCGGCGTTTCCCAGCTCGGCATCGCCGTGCCCGTCTTCTGGCTCGGCATGATCCTCATCGCCGTGTTCGCGCTGAACGCGGGCTGGCTGCCCTCCGGCGGCTTCCCGCAGGACGGCTGGGCGGCACCCGCCGACGCCATCCGCTCCCTGGTCCTGCCAGTCGTCACCATCGCCCTGGTGATGAGCGCCTCCCTCATCCGGTACGTCCGCTCCGCCACCCTCGACGTCCTCGGCAGCGACTACCTGCGCACCGCCCGCGCCCTCGGCGAGAGCTTCGGTACCGCCATGCGCAGGCACGGCCTGCGCAACGCCTCGGTCCCGGTCATCTCCGTCCTCGGCATCGAACTCGCCTCGACCCTGCTGGGGGCCGTCGTCGTGGAGTCCGTGTACGCGCTGCCCGGCCTCGGCTCGCTGCTGGCCACCGGCATCACCCAGCACGACTACCCGGTGATCCAGGGCGTGCTGTTCGTTTCCACCCTCGCGGTGCTGCTCATCGGCTTCCTGGCCGACCTCGTCCAGCGGATCGTCGACCCGCGGCTGCGCGGACGGCTCTCGGGAGGCACACGATGACCCCCACGGACCTCCTGGTCCGCCCGGCCGGAACGGTCACGGGCCGGCGCTCCCGCCGGCGCTCCGTCACCCTCGTCGTGGGCTGCGTCCTGACCGGCCTGGTCGCGCTGCTCGCCGTCGTGTCGTTCGTGTGGCTGCCCTACAGCCCCGACGACACCTCGGGCGGACGCCTCGCCGGACCGGGCGGGGGACACCTGCTCGGCACCGACAAGCTGGGCAGGGACCTGTTCACCCAGCTCATGACCGGCGCGCGCATCGCCTTCGGCGCGGGCCTCGGCTCCGTCACCGTCGCCGCGCTCATCGGTGTCACCCTCGGCGTGCTCGCGGCCTTCGCCCAGGGCTGGCTCGACGACACGCTCTCCGCGTTCCTCGACATCCTCATCGCCTTCCCGACGCTGCTGCTGGCGATGCTCGTCGTCGCCGCCCGCTCGGCCACCCTCGGCTCGGCGGTCCTCGCCATCGGCCTCGCGCAGAGCGCGGTCGTGGCCCGCCTCGTCCGCATCCTGGTCAAGCGGGTCCTCACGCAGGACTACATCACCGCGGCCCGTACCTCCGGCACCTCCTGGCCCCGCACCGTCGCGGGCCACGTCCTGCCGAACATCTGGCCCACCCTGGTCGTCAACCTGGCCCTCCAGTTCGGCCTCGCCGTCCTCGCCGAGGCCGGCCTGTCCTACCTGGGACTGGGCGCCCCGCCGCCCAACGCCTCCTGGGGGCGCCTGCTCCAGGAGGCCCAGGCCACCTTCACCACCGCCCCGGCCGGCGCCCTCGCCCCCGGCATCCTCCTCGTGCTCCTCGTGATCGGCGTCAACCTGATCGCCGACGGACTGCGCGACGTCCTCGACCCGGCCGGCCGCGGGAGGCGGACATGACCCTGCTCGACGTCCGACACCTGACCGTCCGCACCGCCGACGGGCGGCCCCTCGTCAGTGACCTGTCCCTCACCCTCGCGGGCGGCGAACGCCTCGGCCTGATCGGCGAATCCGGCTCCGGCAAGTCCCTGACCACCCTCGCGGTGCTGGGCCTGCTCCCCGAGGGTATGACCGCCACCGGCAGCGTCGTCCTCGCCGGCACGCAGATCCTGGGCGCCCGGGAGAAGGAACTGACCGCCGTCCGCGGCCGGGACGCCGCCGTCGTCTTCCAGGAGCCGCTGACCGCCCTCGACCCCCTGATGCGGGTCGGCCGGCAGATCGCCGGCCCCCTGGCCAGGCGCACCGGTCTGAAGGGCGGCAGACTGCGCGCCGCCACCCTCGACGCCCTCGCCCAGGTGCGGCTGCCCGAACCCGAGCGCATCGCCCGCGCCTTCCCGCACGAGATCTCCGGCGGCCAGCGTCAGCGTGTCGCCCTCGCCGCCGCCCTCGCGTGCGAGCCGGCGCTGCTCATCGCCGACGAACCGACCACCGCCCTCGACGTGTCGGTACAGGCGGAGATGCTCGGCCTGATCGACACCCTCGTCCGGGAACGGGAGATGGCCGTGCTGTTCGTCAGCCACGACCTCGCCGTCGTCGCCAAGGTCACCGACCGGGTCCTGGTCATGAAGGAGGGGCGGGCCGTCGAGGAGGGCGCGGTACGCGACATCGTGGGCGCCCCCCGCCAGGAGTACACCCGGGACCTGGTCGCCAGCGCCCGCGCGCTGGAATCCGCCCTGAACCTGAGGAGCGCGCCGTGACCCCCGTGCTGGAACTCGCCGACGTGTCCGCCCGCTACCGCGGGGCCAGCGCCGACGTGGTCTCCGGCGTGTCCCTCGCCGTTCGCCCGGGGGAGAGCCTGGCCCTCGTCGGCGAGTCCGGCGCGGGCAAGACCACGCTGCTGCGCCTGCTCCTCGGCCTCGCCCGCCCCACCGCCGGCACGGTCCGCTTCGACGGCGCGCCCCTCGCCCTGCGAGACAGGCAGCAGATGCGGAGCTTCCGCCGCGGCGTCCAGTGCGTCTTCCAGGACCCCTACTCCTCCCTCGACCCGCGCCGCCGGGTCGGCTCGATCGTCGCCGAACCCCTGCGCTCCCTCGGCCTGGACACCCGGGCGGGCGCCGCTTCGAAGGTGGCCGCCGCGCTGGAGGCGGTGGGGCTGCCGGCCGACGCCGCCGAGCGGTATCCGCACGAGTTCTCCGGCGGCCAGCGCCAGCGCATCGCCATCGCCCGCGCCACGGTGTGCGAGCCCCGGGTCCTGCTCGCCGACGAGCCCGTCAGCGCCCTCGACGTCACCACCCGCGTGAAGGTCGTCGAGCTGCTGGCCGAGCTGAAACGGGAACGCGGCCTGACGCTGGTGATGGTCTCCCACGACCTGTCGGTCGTGGCGACCCTGTGCGAACGCACCGCCGTTCTGGAGGGCGGCCGGGTCGTGGAACAGGGCGACACCGCGCGTGTCCTCGGCGACCCCGCCCACCCGTACACCCGCCGCCTGATCGACAGCGTGCCCCGCCTGCCCGCCTGACCGCCGGGAGGGGAACCACTCCCGGCGGTCGGCCGCGCCGCGTCGCGGGGCAGCCCGGCGCTAGGGCTGGAGGACCGCCTTCATGACACTGCGTGCGATGGGCGCTCCGAGACGGCCGCCGGAGATGTCCGCACGCGAGATGTCCATGTCGGTCGGGTCGATGAAGACGGCCACCGCGACCGACGAGCCGTCCTCCTTCTCGCCGTAGGAGACGAACCAGCCGTACGGCACCTCGTCGGCCACGTTCACACCGCGCTGGGCGGTACCGGTCTTGCCCCCGACCGTGATCCCGTCGATCCGGGCGCGGCGGGCGCTGCCCTCCTTCGCGGTGAACTCCATCATCTGCTGCACCTTCTGCGCGGTCTCCGCGGAGACCGCCTCGCTCATCACCGCGGGCTGCGTCTTCTCCAGGGTGCTGAGGTCCGGGCCGCGGACCTCGTCGACGATGTAGGGCTGCATCAGCTTGCCGTCGTTGGCCAGCGCCGCGGTGACCATCGCCATCTGCATCGGCGTACTGGTGAGGCTGCCCTGTCCCATACCGGTGAGCGCCGTACCGGGCGCGTCGAGGTCCTCGGGGTAGAGGCTCTTGGTGGCGAGCAGGTCACCGAAGTCGTCGGAGTAGACGTCCTCGTTGAAGCCGAACTTCTCGGCCGTCTCCCGCAGTTTGTCCTGCCCCAGTCGGGACGCGGCGTCCAGGAAGACGTTGTTGCACGAGTGCTGCATCGCGGTCTTCAGCGACGCCTTGCCGCACACCGCGTCGCCCGCCTCACTGCCGATCCTGTTGGTGGACTGCGGCAGGGGGTACGGGGAGACGGCGCCCGTGGGGGCGTCGATGTCGGTGACGATCCCGTGCTCCAGGGCGGCCGCCGCGGTGAGGATCTTGAAGGTGGAGCCCGGCGGATAGGTCTCCCGCAGCGCGCGGTTGGCCAGCGGCTTGCGCTTGTCCTTGTCGAGCGCCACGAAACGGTCGGACTCCTTGAACGTGCCGCCCGCGAACTGCGACGGGTCGTAGGAGGGCGCCGAGACGAGAGCCAGCACCTTGCCCGTGCGGGGCTCCAGCGCGACCACGGCTCCCCGCGCGCCCTTCAGTTCGGTCAGCCCCTCGTAGGCGGCCTTCTGTGCCTTCGGGTCGATGGTGGTGACCACCGAGCCGGCCCGCCGGCCCTTGCCGCCGATCACATCGGCGAACCGCTGGAACGCCAGACGGTCGTCCTTGCCGGTCAGGATGCCGTCGTACGTCTTCTCCAGCAGTGTCATGCCCTGCGCCTGGGACGCGTATCCCGTCACCGGCGCGTACATCGGTCCGTCGGCGTAGGTGCGCTTGTACTTGAGGTCGGTGCCCTCCACCTCGGCGGAGCCGGTGACGGCCTTGCCCCCGACGACGATGTCCCCGCGCGGGGCGGAGAACTGCTCGATCTGCACCCGACGGTTCTTCGTGTCGGCGGCGAGTTCGGGAGCCCGAACGTGCTGGAGCCAGTTCGCGCGCAGCAGCAGCCCGAGCATCAGCAACCCGCAGAAGATCGCCACAGCCCTCAGCGGCTTGTTCACCGGCGGCCTCCGTCGACGTTCGGGGAGGAGGCAGTCCGGGAGAAGGGGTAACCGGGCCCGGTCAGGGCGGATATGGAGGTGGTTCGTCGTAACATGCCGACACCCTAGCCTCCCCGTTCCGTCACAAGATCTCCGGCCGGTGACCGTACGGCCGAGGGACCGGGACCGTGCGGCGGACGATGCCGCCCTGCGGGCCGGGGAAGCGGGCGGACGCGCTGTTCGCCCCTTCGCCGGCCCCGGAAGCGGCTCAGTGACCGCGTGCGATCCATTCGGCGAGGTGCGGTGCCTCCGTGCCGATCGTGGTGCCGTCCCCGTGCCCGGTGTGGACGCGGGTGTCCTCGGGCAGCGTGAACAGCCTGTCGCGGATCGACCCGATGATGGTGGGGAAGTCCGAGAACGAGCGTCCGGTGGCCCCCGGGCCGCCCGAGAACAGGGTGTCCCCGGTGAACAGCACCTTGGCCTCGGGCAGGTGCAGGCAGACGGACCCGGGGGAGTGTCCCGGAGTGTGGATCACCTCGAGCGCCGTGCCGGCCACGTCGACGCGCTGCCTGTCGCTCACGTGCCCGAAGGCCTGGCCGGGGTGGGTCATCTCCCACAGCTCCCGGTCGCCGGGATGCAGCAGGACCGGCGCCTGGACTTCAAGCGACAACCGCGGCGCGACGGTGACGTGGTCGTTGTGGCCGTGCGTGCACACGACGGCCACCACGTCGCGGTCCCCCACCGCGTCGATGATCCTCCGCTCGTCGTGTGCCGCGTCGATGATCACGACCTCGTGGTCGTCACCCACGAGCCAGACGTTGTTGTCGACCTCCCAGGTGCCGCCGTCGAGGGCGAAGACACCGGAGGTGGCCACGCGCTCGACACGCAGGCCGCTCACAGGACCACCACCGAACGCAGCACCTCACCGGCGTGCATGGTGTGAAAGGCCTTCTCGACGTCTTCGAGCGCGATGCGCTCCGAGACGAACCTCTCCAGGGGCAACCTGCCCTGGAGGTACAGGTCGACGAGCATCGGGAAGTCGCGTTCCGGCAGGCAGTCGCCGTACCAGGACGACTTCAGCGCACCACCGCGGGAGAAGAAGTCGAGCAGAGGCATCTCCAGCTCCATGTCCGGCGTGGGAACGCCCACCAGCACGACGGTGCCCGCGAGATCCCGCGCGTAGAACGCCTGCTTCCACGTCTCGGGCCGGCCGACCGCGTCGATGACGACGTCGGCGCCGAAGCCACCCGTCAGCTCGGCGATCGCGGAGACGACGTCGGACGTGCCGGCGTCGACCGCGTGCGTGGCGCCCAGGTCGAGGGCCCAGGCCAGCTTCTTCTCGTCCCGGTCCACCGCGATGATCTTCGAGGCGCCCGCCAGCCGGGCCCCGACGACGGCCGCGTCGCCCACGCCGCCGCAGCCGATGACCGCGACCGAGTCCCCGCGGCCCACCCCGCCGGTGTTGACGGCGGCGCCCAGACCGGCCATGACACCGCAGCCGAGCAGACCCGCGACGGCGGGGTCCGCGGACGGGTCCACCTTGGTGCACTGCCCGGCATGGACCAGGGTCTTGTCGGCGAAGGCGCCGATGCCGAGGGCCGGGGTGAGTTCCGTCCCGTCGGTCAGGGTCATCCTCTGGCGGGCGTTGAACGTGTCGAAGCAGTACTGGGGACGGCCGCGCCTGCACGCCCGGCACCGCCCGCACACGGCACGCCAGTTCAGGACGACGAAGTCGCCGGGCTGCACCGATTCGACACCTTCGCCGACACTCTCCACGGTGCCGGCGGCCTCGTGACCGAGGAGGAACGGGAACGCGTCGTCGATCCCGCCTTCGCGGTAGGTCAGATCGGTGTGGCACACGCCGCACGCGGCGATCGCGACGACGACCTCACCGGGTCCCGGGTCGGGAATCACGATGTCGGTGAGCTCGACCGGAGCCCCCTTGGAACGGGCAATCACTCCGCGGACCTGCTGTGGCATCTGACCTGTATCCCTCATCAGTCGGTGACAACGTGTGCGCACCGGCGCACACACTCCGCGACGTTAGCTCCGGGCCGGGTACGGGCGACCTGTCCGGCCGACTAGTAAAACCTCGACTTCCGGCCGGCCGCCGGACCGGCTATGGTCACGGGAATGCTCGACACCACGACACTGCCGGAGGCGGATCTCCTGGCGCTGCGCGAGGTCATCGAGGGGCCACTGCACGGGATCGCGCGCAGGTTCTCCCGCTTCCTGTCGGACCGGTGGCCGCACACCGCACTCGTCATCTTCACCAGGGAGTGCACCGGGAGGCCCCGGAAGGTCGCCGGCGCGGCCGACATGGTCAACAAGGTCACGATCGACGAGCTGGAGCAGCTCAAGGCCCTCGTCGAGCCCGATCGGCCCCGAAGCACCACGGCGGCGATCGGCGGGGCCACACGCACCGTGTGGGCCGTCCGCGACCCGGTCGGCACGCTGCTCGTCCTCGTGCCGCGCGCCTCCCGCAAGCAGTTCCCTCACCCCATGGCCCTGTCGGCCCTCTTCGGGATCGTCGCGACGTCGATCAGACAGCAGGTCGCCCAGGCCAGCCCGGACTACCTCGCCGAGTCACGCGCGGCGTCCAGCGAGCGGGCCCGCACCATCACCGAGATGGCGGCGGCGCACGAGAGCGCACTGGTCGCCGTCCTGAACACACTGCGCGCCGCCGCACTCGACGACCGCCGGGCCCGTCTGGCCGCGACGGAGACCGCCTCCGCCGCACTGGTGGCACTGCGCTCCGCTCAGAAGTCCGACCTCGCCCTGACCGACGAAGCGGCCCCGGCCGCGTTCACGAAACTGCGCAGGGACGTCCGGCAGGTGCTCAAGCACCACCGGGCCCGCGTCGAATTCGTGCCGCCGGCCAAGGGGACGCGGCCGTTGCCCGGAGAAGTCGCCTACGCCGCTCGCGCGATGACCCGGGCGGCAGTGCTGGCCCTGACCACGCAGCCCGCCCCGTCGCGCCTGCGCATCGCCTGGACCTGTGACGGCACGTCGCTGCGGATCGACGTGCGGGAGCAGGAATCCGGGAGCATGGACACGCACACGCTGTCCCGCCAACTCGAGGGCCGCGCACGCGCGCTCGGTGCCACGGTCGACCTCGACGCCGTACCGGGCTGGGGCAGCCGGGCCGGCATCACCCTTCCTCTCGACCCGCCGGCCCCGCGGACCGGCGAGACGAGACTGGAGAGTCTCAACCCGCGGGAACGGGCGGTCCTGCGGCTTCTCGCGCAGGGCAAGCGGAACAAGGCCATCGCGGACGCGCTCGGGGTCACCGAGAGCACGGTCAAGTTCCACGTCACCGGAGTACTCAAGAAGCTCGACGTCAGCTCACGGGGCGAGGCCGCGGCACTCGCCCTGAGCGGGTACGCGCAGGGCTCGGCGACCGGAGGCCGAGAAGGCGAGTGAAACCCGGTGCCGGCGGATCCCCGACCCGGGCCCGGTTGCCGGCGCACGACCAGGGTGGGTTCATGGAGACGGGCGCCCGACCGGGAAGAGGAGGCGGGGCGGTGATGGGCATCGACGTGACCGTGGAGCGGGCGATCCCGCTGCGCCCCGAGCGAGTGGCCGCCTACGCGATGGACTGGCGCCACGACGCCGAGTGGACCCAGGGCATCCGTACGGCGGAGCTGACGCGCCAGGCGGACTCGGGCGGCTTCGGGGTCGGGGCCGAGGTGACCCGTACCGCGTACTTCCTGGGCAGGCGGATCGACTACGTGCTGCGCGTCGCCGCCCACGATCCGCCACGGCTGCTGGACATGGTGTCGGTCGCGGGCCCGATGCCCATGCACGTGACGTACACCTTCGACCCGGAACCGGGTGGCGGCACGCTCGCCCGGATCCGCGTACGGGGCGACGCGTCCGGCCTGTACGGTCTCGCCGCGCCGCTCATGGGCCGCAGGGTGCGGTCCTCCCTGGCCAAGGACCTGCGGGACCTGGAGGAGCGGCTGCGCACGCCGCAGGACTGATCACGAGGCCCCCTTGTCGCCGCTTCCGCCCCGACCGAGGACGAGGCCCCGGCGGGTGCCGGCAGGAGTCGCAGGGGCCCTCGGCGAGGCCTAGCGTGGAAGGAGGGGGAACGGTTCCGCTCGGCTGGAAGGAGTGGTCGCCATGGCGGGACGCAGCCGGAGCGAGGTGGAGGCGGAGATCAAGGAAACCCTGGGACTCGTACCCCACTTCCTGGCCCGGATCCCTGATGATCTGCTGGACTACGAGTGGGAGATCTTCAAGAGGCTCGAACTCGGCGAGACGCTGATCCCGAACAAGTACAAGGAACTGATCGGGATCGCCCTGCACTCGGAGACGAAGTGCCGTTACTGCACGCTCTTCCACACCGAGGCGGCGAAGCTGTTCGGGGCCACCGACGAGGAGATCCAGGAAGCCGTCCACTACGCGAAGAACAGCCTCGGCTGGAGCGGGTACCTCAACGGCATGCGTGAGGACTACGACGACTTCGAGAAGGAGCTCGGCCAGATCAAGGAATACATGGCGTCGAAGGGCTGATCATGCACCTGGAGTGGGCCCGGCCGGGCGTTCTGCGGGCGACCGCGCACGCCTTCGAGTTCGCGGCGCTGGTGGCAGCCGCCCGCTACGTGGCCGAGTCCGCTCCGCCGGACATCCCCGAGGAGTCGCTGGAGCAGCTCAGACACGTACTGAGCGACTACGACACCCAGACACGCCACCTCCATGAGGCACCTCCCCGGAACGAATCCGACTGATCGCGCACCGGGGAAGTACCGTCGACGGGCACTCTCTCAGGGCCGGGTGAGCTTCTGGAAGAGCGCGGCGATCTCGGCGTCGTCGGCGATCAGGGGGAGCGTGTCGAAGGACAGTTCCCACTCCGCCCCGGGCCCGAACCGCTCGACGATGCCGAACGGGACGTCCGCCCCCTTCTCACTGGTCACCCTGCCGTGCCATTCCACATAGGTGGTGGTCTCGCCGAACGCGACCTGACCCGCCTTCAGTTCCAGATCGGCGTGGTCGAAGAGCCTTTGGAGGTAGGCGATCTTCCCCGCGGTGGTGACCAGCGGCCGGGAGAGCCCCGGCGCGGTGAGCCGGGCGCCGCCCATCCGGCCGGCCAGCGTGGAGACGTCCTCGTCGTTCCACGCCGCGAGCCGCGCCGTGATCTCGTCGGTCTGGAACCGCTGCGGCGCCCCGCCGCGCGCACCACCCGCGTCGGCGACCCCCTCGAACAGGTTCCGCAGCTCCGGAGCGGCCGACCCGAAGACGGCGTACCGGTCGTAGTAGCGCCGCGCCTGGACGGACTTGCCGTCGTCGGACAGCACGTTCCTCGCGATCTGGGGATAGGCCACCTTCCGCCCCTTGACGGTGACCTCGTTCCACTGACCGAACATCACCACCGCACCGTCGGCCACCACCTCGGTCCCCGTGTACCGCAGGTCGGGAACGAGCCGCAGTGACCCGGTGATCGAGTTGCCGATCGTGGTGTGCCCCCGCTGCGGCACACCGCCCGCTTCCCAGAGGGTCGCCTCCTCGTCGAAGATGTCCAGATAGGACCGCACTCTCGGGTGGCTGAGCTCACCCGGCTCCGGCGGCCTTCCGGTCGGCGTCTCACCGAAGGCGATCTGCCGCTTGACGAAGGCGCACGCGTTCGGGGTGATCAGGCCCTCGAGCCTCTCGACCTTCTCCCGCACCTCGGCGCACTCGCTTCCCCGCGCCACCGCGCCGGTGGCCGGTCCCCTGGGACTCGCGGCGGCCGGCACCGCCGGTTCGCTCGTCACCGTGGTGAAGGCCGTCATCGTGGCGAGTGCCGCCACCAGCAGTCCGCTCCGCCCGAGCACCGCCGTCCTCCTGTTCCCGTGCCGCACCTGCTGACCTGTCGACATACCGGCTCCTCGCCTCGATCACTGTGTCGGTGGAGCCACCCTGCCTGCCGACGCCCGGAGTTATCGATTACTCGCGAGGTAATCGACCTCCCCCCGTCCGACACGGGGGCGTGACCTGTCCGGCCGACGCCGTGGGCGGTCGGCCGCACCCGTGCGAGGAAGGTCACGTTCCGGTGACGGCGGGAGCAGGGGCTTGTGCGGCAGGTCACCTCAACATACGGTCCGTATCACGTCAGCGAACAAAGTGTTCGCTGAGGAGGCGTCAGGTGTTCGCCCATGACTGATCACTCGAGGCGGGATCCCTCGGACGAGTCGACCGCGGACGCCGCGGACGCGGCTCTCGGGGCCCGGATCCGGGAGTACCGGATGATGCGGCGGATGTCACTGCGTGCCATGGCCGAAGCGGTACCGGCCAGCCCGGGATTCCTCAGCCAGTTGGAACGCGGGCAGGTCAACGCCTCCATCGGCATGCTCCGGCGGATCGCCGCGGCGCTCGGCCTGACCGTGGCCGATCTGTTCGACCAGGACAGCGCGCCCGGTCCGAGGGTGGTGCGACGGGCCGACCGGCCGACACTGCACACCGCCCCGGGCAGCCGGAAGTTCCTCATCTCGCAGCGTCCGCTCAGTCATCTGGAGGTCTACGCCGGCGAGTTCGACCCGGGAGCCTCCACGGGCGACGACGCCTACACCCACGGCGACTCGCAGGAGATCCTCCTGGTGCTCAGTGGTGCGGTGCGCATCGAACTCGACGGGCGCGCCCACCGGTTGGAGGCGGGTGACAGCATCGAATACCGTTCCTCGGTGCCGCACCGTGTGGTCAACAGCCATGAGGCACCCGCCGAGATCCTCTGGATCATCAGCCCGCCGACCCCGGACTGACCCGGTCCCCGTACGGTCACCCTGCCCCTTCCGCGGTACCTCTCCACGCGCTTCCCGCAGAGCGCCGGCTCCCTGGGCCGAGCGCTCCAGCCCTTCGCGTCCCCATGGTTCTTTGCCGTCCCTTCTTGGAGACAGTAATGCCCGGAACATCACGCACGATCATCGGATGCGCCGTCAGCGCCGTGCTGCTCACCCTCACCGGCTGCGTCGGCACCACCCCCACCGCGGCCGACGTCGACCTCGGCCCGGGCCCCGCCCGGGCGGGCGCGGTCAAGAAGGGTGCGCTCGACGGCGTCGCCCTCACCTTCGCCTCCTACGGCGGCATCTACCAGGAGGGCCAAGAGGCGGCCGCCGTCGAGCCGTTCATGGCCGAGGCGGGCGCCGAGGTGCTCTCCGACGGCCCCACCGACTACACCAAGATCAAGGCCCAGGTCGACGCCAAGAACGTCACCTGGGACGTGGTGGACACCGACACCCTCTGGGCCGAGCGCCAGTGCGGCAAGCTCCTGATGCCGCTCGACACGGAGATCGTCGACACCTCCAGGCTGCCCGAGGGCATGGCGGGCAAGTGCTCGGTGCCGGCGATGAGCTACGGCGTGGTCCTGATGTACGACGAGAAGAAGTTCGGTGACAACCCGCCGAAGGGCTGGGCCGACTTCCTCGACACGGCCAAGTACCCGGGCAAGCGCGCGATACCCGGAATCGCCTCGGACCTGTCCCCGGGGGCGCTGGAGGCGGCACTGCTCGCTGACGGGGTCCCTCCCGACCAGTTGTTCCCGCTGGACGTCGACCGGGCCCTGAAGAAGCTCACGAGCGTCCGCTCCTCCCTCGTCTTCTGGGACACGGGCGCCCGTTCCCAGCAGTTGCTGGAGTCCGGTGAGGTGTCCATGGCCATGGTGTGGTCCGGCCGGGCCTACTCGGCCGTCAAGAACGGCGCCCACTTCGCCCCGCAGTGGAACCAGTTCATGCCGGTCTCCGACTCCCTCGCCGTCCCGGTCGGCGCCAGGAACCCCAAGGCGTCGATGGCGCTGATCAACTACTACCTGGGTGCCGCCCAGCAGACCAGGCTCACCGAGCTGACCTCCTACTCGCCGGTGAACTCCGATGCCGCCCCCAAGCTCGACGAGCTGGGATCCCAGTACCTGACCACCACCTCCGAGCGGCAGGCCCAGGCCCTGAGGATCGACAACGCCTGGTGGGCCGAGAACCAGGAACAGCTCATCCAGAAGTGGTCCGACTGGCTGGCGCGGTAACCCGTGACCGCCCTCATCGACTTCGCGCCCCCGGCCGCCGGCGGCCGCCCCCGGAAGGGATCCGGCGGCCGATGGGGCTGGCTGCTGCTGCCGGCCGTGGTCCTCCTCGCCGTGCTCTTCCTGGTGCCGCTGGGACTGATGACCTGGCGCAGCGTGACCGAGCCGACCCCCGGCGCGGGCAACTACTCCTGGTTCTTCACCAACGACGTCGCCCTCGCCACCCTGGTCCGCACCCTGACCGTCGGCGCCGTCGTCACCCTGGTGACCCTGCTGCTCTCCTACCCGTACGCCTACCTGATGACCGTGGTCGGGGTCCGCGCACGCATCGGGCTCACCCTGCTGGTGCTGCTGCCCTTCTGGACCAGCCTGATGGTGCGCACCTTCGCCTGGGTGGTGCTGCTCCAGGACAACGGGGTGGTCAACCAGCTTCTCGGCACCGTGGGCCTCGGCCCGCTGCAGCTCATCCGCACCCCCGCCGGGGTGGTGATCGGGATGACGCAGGTGCTGATGCCCTTCATGGTGCTGCCGCTGTACGCCGTGATGAGCGGCATCGACCGCCGGCTCTTCCAGGCCGCGCAGGGCATGGGCGCCCGCCCGGCCACCGCGTTCCTGCGGGTCTTCGTGCCGTTGTCCCTGCCCGGTGTCGGCGCCGGCGCGCTGACCGTGTTCATCACCTCACTCGGCTTCTACGTGACGCCGGCGCTGCTGGGTTCGCCCGACCAGGCGTTGATGTCCCAGCAGGTGTTCACGCAAGTCAACGGACTGCTGGCGTGGGGCCGGGGCGGAGCGATGGGCGTGGTGCTGCTGGCGGTGACGCTGGTCCTGCTGGGCCTGGTCGGCGCCGTCCTTCGCGTCACCCGGGCCCGGGGAGGCGCCCGATGAGAACCGGACCCGCACGGATCCTGCTCTGGGCGTTCAGCGCACTGGTGGGCTGCTGGCTCATCGCCCCCACGCTGGTGGTGATCCCCCTCAGCTTCACCGACAAGGCCTCCCTGGTGTTCCCGCCGAGCGGCTGGTCCACCCGCTGGTACGCCAACTTCTTCACCGACCCCCGGTGGATCGACGCGCTGCTCTCCTCGCTTCAGGTGGGTGCCCTGGTCGGAGTGCTGGCCACGGTCCTCGGCACCGCCGCGGCCCTCGCGCTCACCCGGTCGGGCTCGCGCTGGGTCAAGGCGTCCTACGCGCTGCTGCTGGCACCCATGATCGTGCCGACCGTGGTCGTCGCCATCGGCGTCTACGCCCTCTTCCTCCGGTACAACCTGCTGGGCACCCCGCTGGGCTTCGTCACCGCCCACACCGTGCTGGCCCTGCCGTTCGTCATCATCCCGGTGACGGCGAGCCTGCGCGGCTTCGACCGCAGGCTGGAGGACGCCGCACTGATCTGCGGTTCCACCCGGTGGGGTGCCATCCGGCAGGTGACACTGCCGCGGATCGCCCCCGGCATGGTCTCCGGTGCTCTGTTCGCCTTCGTCACCAGCTTCGACGAGGTCGTTGTCTCGCTCTTCATCCAGAGCCCCTACCTGCAGACCCTGCCGGTCAAGATGTTCGCCAGCATCACCCGGGACACCGACCCCACCATCGCCGCGGCCGCCACCCTGATCATCGTCCTCACCACGGTGCTCGTGCTGACCGCGACCTTCGTCACCGCCAGGAGGAACCGTGTCCGCTGAGACCGGCCTGATCAAGGCACGCGGAGCCCGTATCGAACTGGCCCAGGTGCGCAAGCGCTTCGCGGACTCCGTCGCCGTCGACGACGTCTCCCTGGTCGTCGAGCCGGGCGAGTTCATGACCCTGTTGGGCCCCAGCGGTTCCGGCAAGACCACGACTCTCAACATCATCGCGGGGTTCACGCCCGCCACGTCGGGCACGTTGACCATCGGCGGTACGCAGGTGCAGCACCTGCCGCCGCACCGGCGCGACATCGGCATGGTCTTCCAGCACTACGCCCTGTTCCCGCACATGACCGTCGCGGAGAACGTCGCCTTCCCGCTCAAGCAGCGCAAGGTGCCCAGGGCCCGCCGCGCCGAGATGGTCGAAGCCGCCCTGGAAACCGTGCGGCTCGGCGGCCACGGTCACCGCCGGCCGCGCGAACTGTCCGGCGGGCAGCAGCAGAGGGTCGCCCTGGCACGGGCCGTGGTGTACGAACCGAGTGTGCTGCTGATGGACGAGCCGCTCGGCGCGCTCGACAGGAAGCTGCGCGAATCCCTCCAGCTCGAGATCAAGCGTGTGCACCGCGAGGTCGGTTCCACCTTCGTCTTCGTCACCCACGACCAGGAGGAGGCGCTGGTCCTCTCCGACCGGATCGCCGTCTTCGACCACGGAGGCATCCAGCAGGTCGGCACCGCGAGTGAACTCTACGAAAGGCCGCGCAGCCTCTTCGTGGCCGGGTTCCTCGGCGAGTCCTCCACCGTGCGGGGACGCGTCGAGCCGGACGGGGACGGCTCCCGCCTGAGCGTCGGCGAGCACACGGTGCGCGCCAGGGGCCGGCTGGCCCGGGGCAGCGCGGCCGCCGTCGTGGTCCGCCCCGAGCACCTGCGGGTCCAGCCGGCCGCTCAGTCCGTCGACCCCGGAGTCAACGCGCTGCCGGCGCGGGTCGTTCAGGAGATCTACCTCGGTTCCGGACGCAAGCTCGGTCTCGTCCTGCGCGACGGCACCGAGCTGGTCGCCCGGGAACAGGCCGACCGGCTGTCCGGCGTCCGCTGCGGCGACGACGTCACCGTGGTCTGGGACGTCGAGCGCGGCGTCCTGCTCGACGACTCCTCCGGCTCCACCCACCCACCCACGGACGGTGACCGAAGCCCGGTCGCCGCGGAGAAGAGCGAACGATGAGCGAAACGACCCCTGCCATCAGCCCCGCCCTCGTCAACGGAGACGTCTCCTTCTGGTACCGCGAGAGCGGGATCCCCGCCCGCCGCCCGGCCCTGCCCGGCGACCTGGACGTGGACGTCGCCCTAGTCGGCGGCGGCTACACCTCCTTGTGGACCGCCTACTACCTCAAGAAGGCGCAGCCGGACCTGCGGATCGCCGTGCTGGAGAAGGAGTTCGCCGGGTTCGGCGCCTCCGGCCGCAACGGCGGCTGGCTCAGCGCCGAGCCGCCCGGGCAGATGCGCCGCTACGCCAAGGCACACGGCCCGGCTTCGGCCGTGGCCCTGCAGCGTGAGATGTTCTCCTCCGTCGACGAGGTCATCCGGGTCGCCGGCGAGGAGGGCATCGACGCCGACATCCAGAAGGACGGTCTGCTGCACGTGGCCACCAACGCCGCGCAGCAACGACGACTGCGCGAACGGCTGCCGTCGCTGCGCGCCGAGGGCTGGAGCGAGAACGACCTGGTCGAACTCGACCGCGACCAGCTCGCCGAACGGGTGCGCGTCGCCGGCGCCCGCGGCGCCCACTGGAGCCCCCACTGCGCCCGCATCCAGCCCGCCAAGCTCGTACGGGGCCTGGCCGACGTGGTCGAGCGCATGGGCGTCGCCGTCTACGAGGGCACGGAGGTCACCGAGATCCGTCCGCACCAGGCGGTCACCGTCCACGGCACCGTCCGGGCGACGTACGTGATCCGGGCGCTGGAGGGGTTCACCGCCTCCCTGCGCGGCCACCGACGGGTCTGGCTGCCCATGAACAGCAGCATGATCGTCACGGAACACCTGCCCACCCACGTCCGGGAGGAGATCGGCTGGCGCGGCGCCGAACTGCTCGGCGACGAGGCGCACTCCTACTGCTACGTCCAGCGCACCGCGGACGGCCGCATCGCCATCGGCGGCCGCGGCATCCCCTACATGTTCGGCTCCCACGTCGACCAGCGCGGCGAGACCAGGGCCGCCACCCAGGTGCAGTTGCAAGCCGTCCTCCGGCAGCTCTTCCCCAGCACCGAGGGCCTCGCCATCGACCACACCTGGTCCGGCGTGCTCGGCGTGCCGCGCGACTGGTGCGCCACCGTCCACCTGGACGAGAAGACGGGACTGGGCTGGGCCGGCGGCTACGTCGGGCACGGCGTGACCACCACCAACCTCGCCGGACGCACCCTGCGAGACCTCGTCCTGCGCCAGGAGACCGACCTCACCCGGCTGCCCTGGGTCGACCGGACGGTACGCGGCTGGGAGCCGGAGCCGCTGCGCTGGCTGGGCGTGCGCAGCCTCTACGTCGCCTACCGCGCCGCCGACCGCCACGAGAACACCGGCCTCGGGCGCACATCCGTCATCGCTCGCCTGGCCGACGTCATCAGCGGCCGCTGAAAGGAGATCGTCCGCCATGGATGCCCCGACCGTACCCGCCGTCGCCTTCCTCGCCGACGCGCCGGGCGCCGACCTGCCCGCCGTCCGCCCCAAACCCACCAGCACCACCGGCCAGCAGGAGACCACCCACCCCCTGTGGCGCTCGCCGGACGGGCTGGTGGAGGTCGGCGTGTGGGAGTGCGACCCCGGCCACTTCACCGCGACCCGCGACGGCTACGACGAGGTCTGCCAGGTCCTGACCGGCACCGCCACCGTGCGCACCGAGGGCGGCGACACCGTCGAGCTGCACCCCGGTTCCACCCTGGCGATGCCGGCCGGCTGGCGCGGCGCGTGGCACATACACTCGACGCTGCGCAAGGTGTACGTGGTGCGCACCCACCCAGGCGGCGACTGACCGCGGTGCGGAGCGCAGGCCCGAGGGGGCCACTGCCCGCCACGGCGCGCTGCGGCGTCACGGCGTCCCGGGGGGAAGGCCGTGACGCCGAGCACGCCGTGGCGGGAGGCGATCCCGGGTCTTTCGGTGGGCAGCGCTCCCGGGTCTCCCCTCGGATCACGGCCCGCAACGGGTCAACCGTCCCGGACCCGCGACGGAGTCGGTGCGGCGTGGCATCGATCGGGTGCGTCCGCGGGGACGGCGCGTCCGTCCCGCATGTCGATCACCCGGTCCGCGAAGTGCCGTACAACGGCCCGGTCGTGGCAGATGAAGAGGTAGCCGAGGCCCAGTTCGTCCTGGAGGTCGCAGAGCAGGTTCAGCACGCCGGCCCGTACCGAGGCGTCGAGCGCCGACACCGGTTCGTCGAGGACGAGCAGCCGCGGCCGGGAGGCGAGGGCCCGGGCGATCCCGGCCCGCTGGCACTGGCCGCCGGAAAGTTCGTGCGGACGCCGGTCCCCGTACGACGGGTCGAGGCCGACCCGGTCGAGCAGTTCTGCCACGCGGGCGGGTCCGTCGGTCCGGTCCCACAGGCCCTGCACCTTCAGCGGCTCGGCCACCGCATCGCGGATGCGGTGCCGGGGGCTGAGGGAGCCGTAGGGATCCTGGAAGACGGGTTGCATGCGCGGGCGCAGCGGCCGCAGTTCACGTTCGGTCAGCTTCGTCAGCTCACGCCCCTCGAAGCGGACCTCCCCGCCGTCCGGCCGGCGCAACTGGAGCACCGCGAGGGCCGTGGAGGACTTGCCGCAGCCGGAGGGACCGTCGAGGGCGAGGGTCTCACCGGCGTCCAGACGGAACGAGAGGTGGTCCACGGCGGTCACCCGGCCGTAGCGGACGACGAGTTCGCGGACGTCCAGCAGAGGAGGGTTCACACGAACTCCTGGAGAGGATCGGGCACGACGTCGGCCCGATGGCAGGCGACCAGGCGTCCGTCCACGTTCCGCGGTTCGGGTTCGAGGTCGCGGCACGGGTCCGCGGCCACCGGACACCGCGGCGCGAAGGCGCAGCCCGGCCCGAGAGCCTCCGGCGAGGCAGGGGTGCCGCGGAGCGCCGGCAGCCGGCGGCGCCGGGGGCCGTCCTGGGGGAGCGAGGCCAGCAGACCCGCCGTGTACGGCGCGCGCGGACGGCCCAGTACCCGTGGCACCGCGCCGAGTTCGGCCGCCCGGCCCGCGTACATCACCAGCATGCGGTCCGCGTGGGTGCGGACGACGTCGAGGTCGTGGGTGACGAGGACCAGCGCGGCTCCGACCGCCTCCCGCTGCTCGGCGAGGACCCGCAGCACCTGCTCACGGCGGTCCTCGTCCAGCGCGGTGGTCGGCTCGTCGGCGACGACGACGTCGGGCTCGTTGACCGTCGCCATGGCGATCACCGCGCGCTGCCGCATCCCGCCCGAGTACTCGTGGGGGTAGGCGCGCGCCCGACGCGCGGCGTCCGGGATGCCGACCCGGTCCAGTGCCGCCACGGCCCGGGCACGCGCCCGAGCGCGTGACAGGCCCCGCACCGACCGTACGGCGGCGGCGAGTTGGTCGCCGACCGGGTGGACGGGGGACAGGGCGGACAGGGCGTCCTGGGGAACGAGGGTGATCCGGCGCCCGCGCTCGGCGGCGGCATCGACGCAGCCCCGCAGCCGCACGCTGCCGCCGGCGGTCGCGCCGCGCGGCACCATGCCGAGCAGCGCACGGGCGGTGAGGGACTTGCCCGCGCCCGACTCCCCGACGACGGCGAACACCTCGCGCGGCCGGACGTCGAAGGACAGTCCGCGGACCGCCTCGACGGGGCCGAACGCGATCCGCAGGTCACGCACCGACAGCAGCGCCTCGGACGGCATGGGCGGCCTCCTTCCGTAGCGTGCGGACGGTCGTGCGACGGGCGCTTCGGCCCCGCGCGTACGCCGCCCCCGACACGGCAAGCCCGGCCAGCAGGGCCAGTGCGACGGCCGGGGCGAGGGCGGCCCACGGCGCGCGTTCCACGTAGGCGCGGGACTCGTCGAGGAGCAGACCCCACTCGGGCGCGGGCGGCTGGGCGCCCAGGCCCAGGAACCCCAGGGAGGCGAGGGCGAGGGCGACGCCGGGCAGCCGGAGCAGGGCGTGGCGGGCGACGGGAGCGGCGACGGACGGCAGGACGTGCCGGCCGAGGATCCACAGCGGCGGGGCGCCGATGGCGCGTTGGGCGGTCAGGAACGCCGACGCCCGCACCTCCTGCACCAGCGCGGCCGCGTGCGCCGCCAGGGGCGGCCAGGAGATCAGCGCGACGGCGAGGGCCGCGCCGCCGGTGCCGGGACCGGCAGCCGCCACGACCAGGATGCCGACGATCACGGGCGGCAGGGCGTTGGCGATGTCCGCCGCACCCGCCGCGATGCCGGGCAGAAAGCCCAGGGCCAGCCCGGCCACCAGGCCGAGCAGGCAGACCGCCGCCGCGGTGCCGACGGTCGAGGCGGCCCCGTGCCCGAGCCGGGCCAGGACGTCGCGGCCGAGGCCGTCGGTGCCCAGCGGGTGGGCCCAGGAGGGCGGGGCCAGCCGGGCGGCCGTGTCCACCGCGTACGGGTCGCGCAGCAGGCCCCAGCCGATCGCCGCCGACAGCACGGCGGCGAGGACGGCCGGGACCGCCGGGTGCGCCCGGACCGGGCGGGCCGGGGGCAGCGCGAGCCCGGCGTCGCGCAGGGCGGGACCCAGCAGGCGGCGCCGTACCAGGGCGGCCGACGCACCGGTGACCAGGCCCAGAGCGAGCAGGACGAGGACCGAGCCCTGGAGCAGCGGCAGGTCCTGCGACTTGGCGGCGCCCAGCGCGGTGCGTCCGATGCCGGGCACGGCGAACACGGTCTCCACGGCGACGGCGCCGCCCGTCAGTCCGACGGCGACCATCCCGAACTGCGGGACCAGCGGCGGCAGTACGCGGCGCAGCGCGGCGGCCGCGATCAGGGCGCGGCTCACTCCCGCGGCCCGCCACAGTTCCACCCACCGTTCGTCCAGTACGGCGGGCAGCGCGTCCGCGACGAGCCGCCCGAGCAGACCGCCGGCGGGGACGCCGAGCGCGAGGGCGGGCAGGACCATGTACTCCGGCCCCCGCCAGCCCGACGTCGGCAGCCACCCCAGCCACACTCCGCACACCAGCAGCGCCACGGTGGCCAGGAGGAACTCGGGAACGGCGGCGGCCATCGCGGAGAACGCGCCGGCCGATCCCCGCCCGCGCACCAGGACGGGCGCCGCCAGGGCCACGGCCAGAAGCACCGCCACGGCGAGCGCGGCGGCCATCAGGCCCAGCGAGACCTGGAGCCCGGACAGGACCGACGGGAGGACGTCCGTCCCCGACACCCAGGACGTGCCGAGGTCACCGCGCACCAGCCCGGCGGTCCAGTCGCCGAGAAGGGGGAGCGGTCCGGCGTCCAGCCCGAGGTCCCGGCGCACGGCGGACAGGGCCTCCGCGGTCGGCTCCTGCTCGGCGGACCGGGCACGCAGCACGGTCAGGGCGGGGTCACGGCCGGAGAGCCAGGGCAGCAGGCCGACGGCGGCCAGGACGGCGGCCAGGGAGACGGCGCGGGTCGCGCCCGCGGTGGACGGCCTCACTTGACGTGGGTGTGGAGCGTGACCAGTTCCCGCTCGCGCGGGTCGTGGGCCGCGCCGACCACGTCGGCGGCGTCGCCCTGGATCACGCGCTCGTGGAGCATCGGCACGGCCGCGTCGGTCGAGAGCACGGCGGCCTCGGCGGCGACGACGGCCCGGCGGCGAGCGTCACCGGTCGGCGTCGCGCCGGCCTTCCGCAGCGCCTCGTCGACGGCCGGGTCGGCGAGGTGGGGGATGTTGAAGGACCCGTCGGAGGCGAAGTCGCTGTAGAGGTACGCCGCCGGGTCGCCGGAGTCGAGGACGGTGGCCCGGGAGAGGACGAAGGCGTCGAAGGCGCCCGCCAGGGCGTCGGACTCGATGTTGGCGTACTCGCGGACCTCCAGCCTCACCGTGAACCCCGCCTTCTGCAACTGCTGTTGGAGCGCGGCGGCCACCTCGGGCAGTTCGGCCCGGTCGGTGAACGTGCCGATGGTGATGACCCGCCCCGCCGGATCGCCCGCCTTCGCGTGCCGCACCGGCTCGCGCAGGCCGGCCGCCCACGGCAGCGCGGGCCCGAGCAGCCCCTCGGCGACGTCGGCCCTGCCCTCGTACACGCCCTCCACGATCGACTCCGCGTCGATCGCCTCCCGGGCCGCCGCCCGCAGCGCGGGGTCCTTGAAGGCGCCCGATTCCGTGTTGAGGTAGAGGGTGTTGGTGCGCGGCATCGGGACCTCGGTGATCAGGTCCTCGTCCAGGAGGGCGGCCTGCGATACGGGCACCGCCTCCACGATGTCCGCCTCACCGCTGCGCAGGGCGGCGGCGCGCGCGGTGCCGTCGGGCACGAACGTCACGTCGATGCCGGGAGCCTCGGCCGTGCCGCCCCAGTAGCCGTCGTAACGGTCGAGGGCGGCGGAGGAGGTGCCGTTGACCTCGACCAGCTCGAAGGGGCCGGTGCCGGCGCCGACCGGGTTCACCGTCCCGCCCCGGTACGCCTTCGCCGCGAGGATCGACAACTGCGGGGAGCTGAGCCTCTGCGGGACGAGGGGGTCCTCCTCGGCGGTGGTGACGACCACGGTGCCGTCGGCCCCGGCCCTCACCGTCAGCTCGACGCCGTCGAGGATGCGGGGCTTGGGGGAGGCGCCGGCGGCCCGGGAGAGGGAGCGGACGACGGCTTCGGCGGTCAACCCGGTGCCGTCGTGGAACGTGACGCCCTTGCGGAGGGTGAAGGTCCAGCTCCGGCCGGACTGCTTCCACTCGGTGGCGAGCGCGGGCTTCGCGTCGCCGGCCGCGTCCAGCTTCACGAGTGTCTCCGCCGTGGACCAGCGGGACAGCTTGAACGCGTCGTCGGAGAGCGGGGACAGGGCCGAGCGCGGAGGCTGCATCATCGCGACGCGGATGCGCTCGCCCGCGTCGGCGCCGGTGGCTTCCGTGGAGGCGAAACAGCCGGTGAGCAGGGCGAAGGCGGCGAGGGCCGCGGGGAGGGCGAGGACACGCACGGGGGTCACTCCGGGTAAAGAGCCGGCCAAAGATCGAACGAGCAGTGACCTTAGCATGATGACAATCATTTTCAATCAGGCGTCCGGCCGCCCCGGGGCCGGAGTGGACTTCAGTTCCAGCGCACTTCGGTGATGCTGCGGGCGACCGCCGTCAGCCTCTTGAGGGAGCCGCGTGTGGCGTTGACCGCGATGGTCTGCCGGGCGACGCGTGCGAGGGGTGTGTCGCTGGCCGAGTCCGTGTAGAAGGAGGCGTGTTCGGGGGAGATCCCCTGGGCGCGCACGGCGTCGATCTTCGCCGCGCCGATGTTGTGTGTGGTCAGCAGGGGGCCTCGCGGAGTGAAGGTGAGGTGCGAGGCGGCCAGTGGGACGCCCTGGAGTCCGACGCCGTCGAGGAAGGCGCGGGCGAGCGTGCTTTCCGACGCGGTCGCCACGACGGTCGGGCCCTGGGCGAGGGCCCGTCGGCATCGGTCGACGGCCTGGGTGACGACGGTCGCGCCGCCGGCCATGGCGCGGCCCGTCAGGAGGGCTTGTTCCTCGTATTCCTCCGCTGTCATGCCGCGCAGCGCTCGCGCCACGACGGTGCGGTGCATGGCGGGCCGCAGGGCGCCGTCGACGCGGGCGAGCGACGCGGCGACGAAGGGGAGGAGGACGACGGGTATGCGCCGCGGGTGGGTCCTCAACCGGGTGCCGACGAGGGAGGCCATGGTGTCTTGTCTGGTCAGCACGCCGTCGAGGTCGAAGATCGACGCTGTGGTCCCGGAGGTCATGTGGGTCGGGCGGTCACGCGACGATCACGCTGCCGCCCGCCTGATCGAGCGCCGTCTGCAACTCGGAGGGGCACGGCTTGTCGGTGATCAGCGTGTCGAACCCGCTGAGCTCGCAGACGCGGTGCGCCGCGGTGCGCCCGAACTTGCTGGAGTCGGCCAGGACATAGCGCCGGGAGGCGTTGGCCAGCATGGCGCGCTTGGTGGCGACCTCGTCCAGGTGGAAGTCGGTGAGGCCGTACGGGGCGATTCCCCCGGAGCCCAGGAAGACGGCGTCGGCGCGCAGGTCGCTGAAGAAGTCGACGGCCTGGGCGTTGGAGCAGGCCAGATCTCCTCCGCGCAGCCGGCCGCCGCTGACCAGGACCTCGACGCGGGGTCGCGTGACGACTTCCGCGGCCACCAGCAGGGAGGGGGTGGCGATCACCCCGGTGTGGTCCATCGGCAGCGCGCGTGCCACCTCCAGGCTGGTCGTGCCGACATCGAGCACGATGGTCTGGTGGGGTTCGACGAGGGCCGCGGCCGCCCTGCCTATGGCCTGCTTCTCCTCGGCGAAGGTGCCGCTGCGTTCACTGAACGAGGCCTCCTCCCCGACGGGTGAACCCGCGGCGGTCGCGCCCCCGTGCACGCGGGTGAGCTCACCGCGGCGTTCGAGCAGGACCAGGTCCCGGCGGACCGTCTCGGGCGAGACGCCCAGCATCGTGGTCAGTTCGTCGGTGGTGACGAACTTGAGGCGGGAGATCTCGGCGACGATTCTGCGGTGACGCTCCGCGGCGAGCATGCGCGGCCTCCCTGTGACCGTTTCTGTTGATCGATGACCGAAGTCTAGGCGCTGTGCCCGGTGTCCCGGACCGCCGGGGAGGCCGGTCGCCCCCCGCGGCGCCTGCGATGGCGCCCCTGCCGCCCGGTTCTCACCGCGTCGGGTCCTGTGGGCGAAGCGCGGGCCGGATGCTGCCGGCGGGCGAACCCTTGACGACATCCGGGCAAAGGTCCACACTTTCAGGTGCCGCCGGTCAGATATCCACAGAATCGGTCAGCCGGGGTCCATGCGGAGCCCCGGCCGTCGCCCTGCGGCTGGTGACCGGCGCCGCGCAGGCTCCAGCGCATCCCTGCGGGGCGTGCCCACGGGCCGGACACCCACGGTCCCCGACCACCCATCCATCGGCTCACGCCGCGACGGCGAGGGCAGACTCACAGCAGGGACTCACGCCAATGGAACAGGCACAGACAGGCTCTACCAGACCGGGATCCGCCGGCCGGCCCGGTGACGGGCCGCAGCCGGAGATGGCACGCGAACTGGGGTGGTACGCCTCGTTCTCCGTCGCGTTCGGGTTCGTCTCGATCGCCACCGGCATCTTCACCACCTACGGCTCCGTGCTGGCCACCTCGGGCCCGCGCGGCATATGGGCCTGGCCCATCTCCGTGGTCGGCCAGCTCTCCATCGCCCTGGTCTTCGGTGCGCTGGCGGCCCGCATCCCGATCAGCGGCTACTCCTACCAGTGGGTGTCACGGATCGTCGGCCCGGTCTGGGGCTGGATCATGGGCTGGATCTCGTTCGCGTTCCTCGGCGTGGTCGTCGTCGCCGTCGACTACACGATCGCCTCCACGATCCTGCCCGAGCTGTTCCAGTACGTCGGGACCACCCAGAACGCCTGGGTGATCACGGCCGGCGTGGTGCTGCTGCAAGCCATGCTGGTGGCCGCCTCGACGCGCGTCACCCACAAGGTCAACAGCACGGCGGTGACGGCGCAGTTGATCGGCATGATCGCCCTCACCGTCCTGCTCTTCGCCGTCGGGTTCTTCACGGGCAAACTCGACTTCGCCCATCTCTTCGACACCGGCACGGTGCCCGAGAGCGGCTACTACGGACTCGGCGGCGGCACACACGCCGGCCCCTTCGCCCTGGCGTTCCTCCTGGGCGCCTTCACCATCGTCGGTTTCGAGTCCGCGGCGAACCTGGCCGAGGAGACCAAGAACCCGGCCCGCGTCATCCCCAGGGCGATGGTCCAGGCCGTGCTCTCCCTCGGCGTCCTCGGCTTCCTCTTCCTGATCGCCGTCACCGCGGCGGCCGGCCGCGTCGACGCCGCCGCCACGTCGGCCACACCGGTGGCCACGGTCATCACCGCCGTCCTCGGCTCCGTCGTCGGGAAGATCCTCCTGCTGCTCGTCGTGGTCTCGATCTTCTCCTGCGGCCTGGTCATCACCCTCAGCGGCACCCGACTGGTCTACGCGATGTCCCGCGACGAGCGCTTCCCGGGCTGGCGCCTGCTCGGGCGGATCCACCCGCGGACCGCCACACCGCTGAACGCCACCGTGTTCATGATGCTCATCGCCCAGGTCGTCCTGGCGGTGTTCTCCGGCTCCACCGACGCCCTGTTCCAGCTCTTCTCCGCGGCCACCCTGCTGCCCGCCGTCATCTACGCGGGCACCGTGGCGATGTACGCCGTCAAGCGGCGCTCCCTGCCGCCCTCGCGCGGCTTCACCCTGGGCCGGTGGGAGGTGCCGGTCCTGGTCCTGGCCGGCGTGTGGCTGGTGTACGAACTGCTCATCTTCCGGGACGCTTCGTTCCGGGGTCCCTGGACCTACGTCCTGGTGCTGTGCGGGATCGGCGCCGTCTACCTGGTGACCCTCATCGCCCGCCGCGGCCGCGCCGCCCTGACCATGCCGGACATGGCGGACGTCGACCGCGCCCTGGACAACGCCACCAGCGCCCCCGCGCGGGCGAGCACCGAAAGGACCTCGTGATGACCGCGATCCTCGCCATCGACCAAGGCACCTCGGGCACCAAAGCCATCGTCGTCGACGAGGAAGGCGCCACCATCGCCATCGCCGAGGAGACGGTCCGTCCCGCCTACCTGCCCGGAGGCGGAGTCGAACAGAACCCGCACGAACTCCTCGACTCCGTCCTCGCCGCCGGACGCCGCGCCGTGGCCATGGCCGGCCGCCCCGTCGCGGCCGTGGCGCTCGCCAACCAGGGCGAGACCGTCCTGGCCTGGGACCCGGCCGACGGAACGCCCCTGACCCCGGCCATCGTCTGGCAGGACAGCCGAGCCGCGAGCGTCTGTGCCGAACTGGCCGAGCACCGCGAGGACATCGCCCGGCGCACCGGCCTGGTCCTCGACCCGTACTTCTCGGCGCCCAAGATGACCTGGCTGCGCCGCAACCTCACCCGCGAGGGCGTCGTCACCACGACCGACACGTGGCTGGTGCACCACCTGACCGGCGAGTTCGTCACCGACGCCGCGACCGCCAGCCGCTCCCTCGTCCTCGACCTGGACTCCGCGAGCTGGGACGGACACCTCCTCGACCTGTTCTCCCTGGGCGGGGAGCGCCTGCCGCGCATCGTCGCCGGCGACGAAGTGGTCGGCACCACGCGCGCCTTCGGCCAGGAGGTCCCCGTCGCCGGACTGATCGTCGACCAGCAGGCCGCACTCGTCGCCGAAGCCTGCCTGGAACAGGGCACGGCCAAGTGCACCTACGGCACCGGCGCGTTCCTCCTGGCGAACTCCGGCCTCGACCCGGTGCGCTCCAGCGGGGGACTGACGACATCGGTCGCCTGGCAGGCGGCCGGGCAAACCCTGTACTGCGTGGACGGCCAGGTCTACACCGTCGCCTCCGCGGTGCGCTGGCTGAAGGACCTCGGCCTCCTGCGGTCCGCCACCGACCTCGACCAGTCGGTCGCCGAAGACAGCGAGGGCGTCCTGTGCGTACCGGCCTTCGCCGGTCTCGCCGCACCCTGGTGGGCCTCCGAAGCCACGGCCTCCCTCACCGGCATGACGCTGGCCACCCGCCGCGAGCACCTCGTCCTCGCCGTGCTCCAGGGCATCGCCGCGCAGGTCACCGAACTGATCGCCCTGGTCGGCCGCGATCTGGGCCGGCCCCTCGGCCGGCTGCGCGTCGACGGCGGCCTGACGAACTCCGCCGCCCTCATGCAGGCCCAGGCCGACATCGCCCAGATCCCCGTCGACGTCTACCCCAACGCACACGCCACCCCCCTCGGGGCCGCCGCGCTCGCCCGCTGTGCGCTGGAGCCGGCCCTCGGCCTCGAAGAGGCGGTCGGAGACTGGCGGCCCACGACCGTCTACGAACCCCGCTGGTCCGCCGACCGGGCCCAGGAATTCCGCACCGTATGGGCGCGGGCCGCGCAGGCCCGGGCCGCCAAGGGAGATCACTCATGACCGCCACGCCCCACACCCAGCTCCCCGATGTCTTCGACATCGCGGTGATCGGCGGCGGGATCGTCGGCGCGGCCATCGCGCGTGAACTGTCCGGATTCGACGTCTCCGTCGCCCTGGTCGAGGCCCGCGACGATGTCGGCGACGGCACCAGCAAGGCCAACACCGCGATCCTGCACACCGGCTTCGACGCCAAACCCGGCACCCTCGAATCCCGGCTCGTCGCCCGCGGGTACCACCTGCTCAGCGACTACGCCAAGGCCACCGGCATCCCCGTGGAGCAGACCGGCGCCGTCCTGGTGGCCTGGAACCAGGAAGAGCTCGACGCCCTGCCCGGCCTCAGGGAGAAGGCCGAGGCGAACGGCTACGAGCACTGCCGCATCGTCGACGCCGACGAGGTCTACGGCGTCCTTCCCGACCTCGGCGACGGCGTCCTGGGCGGTCTGACCGTCCCCGGCGAGTCCATCATCTGCACCTGGACCACCAACCTCGCCCTGGCCACGGACGCCCGCCGGCGCGGCACCACCATCCTGCTCGACCACGCGGTGACCGGCATCGAGCAGGACGACGACACCACGACCCTGCACACCAAGGGGGGCGACGTCCGGACCCGCTGGACCGTCAACGCCGCCGGCCTGGGCGCGGACCACATCGACCGCCTCTTCGGCCACGACCGGTTCACCGTCACTCCCCGCCGCGGCGAGCTGTTCGTCTTCGACAAGCTGGCCCGCCCCAAGGTCAACAAGATCGTCCTGCCCGTCCCCTCCTCCCGGGGCAAGGGCGTCCTGATCTCCCCCACCATCTACGGCAACGTCATGCTCGGCCCCACCGCCGAGGACCTCACCGACCGCACCGACACCGCCACCTCCGAGGACGGCTACGAGTTCCTCCTCACCAAGGGGCAGCGGCTCATGCCCAGCCTGCTCACCGAGGAGGTCACGGCCAGCTACGCCGGACTGAGGGCCGCGATCGACCACGGCGACTACCTCATCGAGGCCGGCCCCGAGCAGCGTTACCTCCTCGTGGGCGGCATCCGCTCCACCGGCCTGACCGCCGGCATCGCCATCGCCGAGCACGTCCGCGGCCTGCTGCAGGAAGCCGGCCTGACCCTGCGCGGCCGCAGCGACCTGCCCGACGCCCCGCGCATGCCCAACATCGGCGAAGCCACCACCCGCCCGTACCAGGACGGCGAACTCATCGCCGAGGACCCCGCCTACGGCACCGTCGTCTGCTTCTGCGAACGGGTGACCGAGGGGGAGATCCGCGACGCGTGCCATGCACCGGTCCCCGCCCGCTCCCTGGAGGGACTGCGGCGGCGCACCCGGGCCATGAACGGCCGCTGCCAGGGCTTCTTCTGCGGCGCCGCCGTCGCCGCACTGCGCGCCCAGCACCACACCCACGACGGCTGCAGCAACCAGCACAAGGACAACCGATGACCGATCAGCCCACCGTGATCCAGCCCGACGTCCTCCTCGTCGGGGGCGGGCCCGCCGGGCTCACCGCTGCCGCCGAACTCGCCGAGAGCGGGGCCGGCCACGTCCTCGTCGTCGACCGCGAGCACGAGGCCGGCGGCATCCCGCGCCACAGCGACCACACCGGATACGGACTGCGCGACCTGCGCCGCGTCATGACCGGCCCCGCCTACGCCCGCCACCTCGTGAGGCGCGCCGAGCGGGCCGGAGCCGAGATCCGCACCCGCACCATGATCACCGGCTGGGCCGACGAGCACACCCTCGACGTCACCAGCCCGGAGGGCCGCTACCGGATCCGCCCGCGGGCCACCGTCCTGGCCACCGGCGCACGCGAACGGCCCCGCGCCGCCCGCCGCATCCCCGGTGACCGTCCCCACGGCGTCTACACCACCGGCCAGTTGCAGAATCTCGTCCACCTCCACCACCAGAGCGTCGGCGAGCGAGCCGTCGTCGTCGGCGGAGAACTCGTGAGCTGGTCGGCCGTCATGACCCTGCGCGAAGCGGGCTGCACCCCCGCACTCATGGTCAGCCAGTACCCCAGGGCCGAGTCCTACGGCGCCTTCAACGCGGCGGGCCGCACCGTCCTCGGTGTCCCCGTCGCCACCCGCAGCCGCGTCACCCGGATCATCGGCAAGGGCCGCTGCCAGGCCGTCGAGATCGAGCACCTCACCACCGGCCGGCGCCGCACCGTCGCCTGCGACACCGTCGTCTTCACCGGTGACTGGATCCCCGACCACGAACTCGCCCGCGCCGCCGGCATCACTCTCGACGAAGGCACCCTCGGCCCCCTCACCGACACCGCCCTGCGCACCAGCCGCCCCGGTGTCTTCGCGGCCGGCAACGTGCTGCACCCCGTCGACACCGCCGACGTCGCCGCCCTCGACGGCAAGCACGTCGCCCGGCAGGTCGCCGACCACCTGCGCGGCATCCCGGCCCCGGCGACCGGGGTCCGGCTGATCGCGGACGCCCCCTTCCGCTGGATCGCACCGCAGATCCTGCGCCCCGGCGATCCCGCCCCGGCCCGGGACCGCCTCCTGCTGTGGACGGACGAGTTCGTCCGCTTCCCCAGGATCACCGTCCGCCAGGACGGCCGCGTCCTCACCCGCCGCACCCTCGCCTGGCCTGCCGCCCCCGGACGAGTCTTCCGCATCCCCTCCTCCGTCCTCCAGGGCGTCGCGCCCACGGGCGGCCCCGTCCGTATCGGCCTCTGAATCCTCCGCCCGCCGGCGTCGCGCGCTGCCGGGCGGGACCAGGGCCCACAGCAGACGCCACGAGGCATGGCGCGCCGATCGTGACAGCTCCGACCACCACACGAATCGACGAGGTCATGGTTGCGGACTACATACCCGTGGGGCGGTGTCGCAGGGAAGGGTGAGAGCACCAGACCCCAGGGCAGGCGCGCGGGCCGTCAGTCGGGACGAGGCCGGTGGATCCTGGGCCAAGGAATTCGGAGAGAAGAACATGGACAAGGTGGTGGATTCGGCCGCGGCCGCCGTGGCCGACATCCCGGACGGGGCCACGCTCGCCGTCGGCGGTTTCGGACTGTGCGGCATCCCGTCGACGCTGATCGCCGCGCTGGCCCGGACCCGGGCGACGGGGCTGCGGGTGGTGTCCAACAACTGCGGTGTGGACGACTGGGGGCTCGGCCTGCTGCTGCGGGCCGGCCGCATCGCCCGGATGACGTCGTCGTACGTGGGCGAGAACAAGGAGTTCGCGCGGCAGTACCTCTCCGGCGAACTGGAGGTCGAGCTCACCCCGCAGGGCACGCTCGCCGAGCGGTTGCGGGCCGGCGGGAGCGGGATCCCCGCGTTCTTCACCCCGGCCGGGGTGGGAACCCAGGTGGAGGAGGGCGGGCTGCCGTGGCGTTACGCCGCCGACGGCGTCGTGGCCGTGGCCTCCCCGCCGAAGGAGGTCAGGGAGTTCGGAGGCCGCCGGTACCTGCTGGAGGAGTCCATCACCGCGGACTTCGCGCTGGTGCGCGCGGAGGTCGCGGACCGGCACGGCAACTGCGTCTTCCGCAGCGCCGCCCGCAACTTCAACCCGCTGGCCGCGATGGCCGGACGCACCACCCTGGTGGAGGCCGAACGCATCGTGGAGCCGGGTGAGCTGGATCCCGATGCCGTGCACCTGCCGGGCGTCTACGTCGACCGGATCGTCACCGCCGACCCCACCGACAAGCGCATCGAGCGCCGCACCGTACGACCCGCCGCCCAGGAGGCCTGACCCATGGCACTCGACCGCGACCAGCTCGCCGCCCGCGCCGCCCGAGAACTGCGGGACGGGCAGTACGTCAACCTGGGCATCGGGCTGCCCACCCTGATCCCCAATCACCTTCCCGACGGCATCCACGTCGTCCTCCACTCCGAGAACGGCATCCTGGGTGTCGGCCCCTACCCGGTGGACGGCTCCGAGGACCCGGACCTGATCAACGCGGGCAAGGAGACCGTCACGCTGCGGCAGGGCGCCGCCTACTTCGACTCCGCGTTCTCCTTCGGCATGATCCGCGCCGGACGCATCGACGTCTCCGTGCTGGGCGCCATGCAGGTCTCGGCGGCGGGCGACCTGGCGAACTGGATGATCCCCGGCAAGATGGTCAAGGGGATGGGCGGCGCCATGGACCTGGTCCACGGTGCCCGCCGCCTGATCGTCGTCATGGAGCACACCGCGAAGGACGGCTCACCGAAGATCGTGGACGAGCTCACGCTGCCCGCCACCGGACGCGGCGTGGTCCACCGCATCATCACCGACCTCGCCGTCATCGACGTGACGGACGAAGGACTCGTCCTGGCCGAACTCGCTCCGGGCGTCAGCGCCGACGACGTGCAGGCGGCCACCGTGCCGGAACTGCGCGTCCCGGCCGGGATCGCCGCCGGATGACCGCGTGCGGGGCCGGAACCGCACTCCGTCCCGCGGACTCCGGCCCCGCACGCCCCCGGCCCGCCTCCTCTAGCCGCCCGTCCGCCTGCGGCCCGACTGGGAGACGAGATGGATGCGCAGGGCCAACTGGATCTCCAGGGCCCGTTCGGGGGTCTCCCAGTCCCGTCCCAGCAGCGCGCCGATCCGCTCGATGCGCTGCACCACGGTGTTGACGTG
Source organism: Streptomyces sp. NPDC018947 (assembly GCF_044390505.1). Classification (NCBI taxonomy): domain Bacteria; kingdom Bacillati; phylum Actinomycetota; class Actinomycetes; order Kitasatosporales; family Streptomycetaceae; genus Streptomyces; species Streptomyces sp. NPDC018947. The sequence continues at coordinate 298,681 of NZ_JBIRZD010000002.1, read as the reverse complement.
GACGTGGAGAAGGTCCTTGGCGCGGATGTGGCTGCCGTTGACGGCGAAGTACGCCTGGAGCGTACGGACGAGTTCTGTTCCCCTGCGCTCGTCCCACTCCAGGACGGGACCGAGGATCCTCTCGACGAAACCGCCGGTGTCCTGTTCCTTGCCCAGCAGCACGCCGAGGAATCCCAGGTCCGCCGCGCAGGCTCCGTCACCGGTGAGGCCGAGGACCCGCATGGCGCTCAGGCAGCGGCGGGCCTCCACGTAGAAGCCGGGCAGGGTGGCGGGTCCCTCGCAGGGCCCGGCCGCGACCACGCTCACGGGCTTGCCGAGCCCTTGCGAGAGGTGTTCGGCGGCGGCGCGGGCGGCCCGGCCGGGCTCGGTCCCGTCGTCCGGGACGAGCATCACGGCGTGCTGCTCGTACTCGCAGCACAGGCCCTCCCGGCCGAAGAGGTACTGCTGGGCCCCGGCCGTCAGCCTGCCCTCCGCGTCCGTGTCGCACTCGGCGACCAGCATCAGATGCGGCCGGGTGAGATCCACGCCGAGGCGGTGCCCGCGCTCGGTGAACAGCGCGGGGTCGCGGCCCGCACCGTCCAGCAGGTCCGTGAGCAGCTCGCCGCGCACACGGTTCTCGGTCTCGGCGACGGTGCGGCGCAGCAGCAGGAGCAGCGCGGTGATGGTCCCCGTGCGCTCGAACAGCCGGCGGTCGGGGCCGTCCAGGTCCGGGCGTCCGTGGAAGGCGAGACTGCCGAGGAGTTCCTGCCCGGCCAGGACGGCGCAGTACCAGTGGTCGCCGTGCCGTACGGAGCGGCCCTCGGCGCGGGCCCGGGCGACGGCCTCGGCAAGCACCTCGGGGCCGGGCGCGCGGGAGCCCTTCGAGCCACCCGCCCGGGCGAGGACGTCCCCCCGCGGGTCGAAGATGCTCAGCCGGCCGCCGAGGAACTCCGCCACCGCCGCGGCGACTTCGGACACCTCCGAGCCGCGCAGCACCAGGTCGGTCAGCCGGTCGTGGGCCTCGGCGGCCCGCTGCATCGAGGTCGCGTGGTCCTGGATGACGGTGTTGGCCTCGGTGAGTTCCGCCGCGGCGGCCTGGGCGTCGTCGAGTGCCCGGGCGGTGTCGATCGCGATGGCGGCGTGCGCGGCGAGCGATCCGAGCAGGGCCACCTCGTCGGGTGAGAAACTGCGCGGGCCGCGGTCGGCCGCGAAGAGCACGCCGATGACGCTGCGGTTGCCCGCGGGCCCCGATCCGAGCTGGAGCGGCACACCGAGAATGGCGACCAGGCCCTCGTCCAGCACTCCGTGGTCGATGGTCTCGGTGTGCTGGAACCGTTCGTCCGTGCGGTAGTCCGGGGACGCGTAGGGGCGCATGGTCTGGGCCACGAGGCCGCCGAGGCCCTCACCCAGTTTGAGCCGGAGTTCCTGGAAGGCGACCGAGACCGAGCCGTCCGTGACACGCATGAAGGTGTCCTGGGCGGCCTCGTCCACCAGGGTCAGGTAGGCGGTGTCCGTGCCCAGGAGGGTTCTGGCCCGGCGGACGATCGAGTGCAGTACGGCGTCGAGGTCGCGCAGTGCGGCCAGGTCGCTCGCGGTGTCGAACAGGGCGGTGAGTTCGGCCTCGCGGCGGCGCTGGCGGCGGAGCACCTTGCGGACGCCGAGAGCGGCCGACACGGCCCTGTCGATCTCCTCGACGTCGGAGTCGTCGATGCCGTCGGCGCGGGCCCGTGCGGCCACCGCCGTGTACTCCTCGGCGGAGGCGTCCGTGGTCAGCAGCTCCATGAGGCGGCGGAGGGCGGTGGTGGGGCGAAGGGTGGTCCGGGACATGGCACGACCTCGGGCAGGGCGGGTGCGCGCGTCGCCGCGCGCACCCACGGGTGACGGGATGGGGCGGGTCAGTGGGCGGTCCAGCCGCCGTCCAGCGGCAGTGAGGTACCGGTGACGAACCCGGCGTTCTCGGAGCAGAGCCACAGCACCGCGGCGGCCACTTCCCCCGGCTCGATCAGGCGCTTGACGGCGCTGCGCTCCAGCATGATCTTCTCCAGGACCTCCGACTCGGCGATGCCGTGCGACCGGGCCTGGTCGGCGACCTGCGCTTCGACCAGGGGGGTGCGGACGTAGGCGGGATTCACGCAGTTCGACGTGACGCCGTGGGGCGCTCCCTCCAGGGCGGCGACCTTGCTCAGCCCTTCCACGGCGTGCTTGGCGGTCACGTACGCGGCCTTGAAGGGCGAGGCCCGCAGACCGTGCACGGAGGAGATGTTCACGATGCGGCCCCATCCCTGGGCGTACATGTGGGGCAGGGCGCGCCGGACGATGCGGAACGGGGCCTCGACCATGAGCCTCTGGATGAGGGCGAAGCGGTCGGGCGGGAACTCGTGCAGCGGCGCGACGTGCTGGAGCCCGGCGTTGTTGACCACGATGTCCACGTCGGCCGGCAGGGCCTCGACCGCTTCCATGTCCGAGAGGTCGGCCACGCGGGCGACGCCACCGACCTCCTCGGCCACCCGCTCCGCGGCCTCCCCGGCGAGGTCGACGACGTACACATGGGCCCCGGCGTCCGCGAGGGCGACGGCGCAGGCCCGTCCGATGCCGCTCGCGGCGCCTGTCACCAGGGCGGTCCGCCCGGTGAGGAACCGGTCCGCGGGGGCGGGGGAGGCGACGGGGCCGGCGTCGCCCTCAGTGATGCGGGTGCTGTTCATGGCCGTCACGGTAGGCAGCGGACGTACACCGGGACATGGTGCTGGGCGCCATGCTCGACAGGAGATGAGTGGTGCGAGAACACACGGAGGGCGTCAGAGCCGCGAGGTCATCGTCCGCTGTGCTCCCACGTCGTGCCCGTGCTTGCCGCATGTTCCCGAAGCCGTGCCACTCAGCGGCCTCGGGAGGCAGCGCGCACTCCAGGCGATGAGCCTCGATCCGGCCCGCCGCCGGCCCGCCATGGTGTCCGGCGCCCTTGTCGGCGCCGTGGCCATGGCGGGCCCACACATATCCCGCGCGGTGACTGTGCCTCTAGCCTCCGGCCCGTTCACACCTTGCGACGCGGAGGAAACACATGCTCAAGTCCCGTACGGGCGCCCGCCCGTCCCGCAGACGGACCATGCTCGCGGCCCTGTCGCTCGCGGGAGCCTGTTCACTCGTCGTCGCCTCCGCGGCGACGGCACCCGCGGCCGGCGCCGCGGCCCCTCCCGGCGGCCACTGCGCGAACCGCGCCCGGCTCCACGTACCCGGGGCGGAGCACCAACAGGTCGCCTGCCTCCAGGAGTTGACCACCGCGGGGACCGTCGCGTCGGGCCACACCGACCCGGCCGACTTCGCCGGGCTCACCCCCAAGGACCTGCCCGCCCCCACCGGCGTACCCGGGATCCAGATCGACGGCTACTTCCCCGACACGTCGTCCACCAACACCAACCACGGCTGGAACCACGACGCCCAGTTCGTCATACGGCTGCCCGACCACTGGAACGGCGGCCTCGTGGTCGCCGGGACACCGGCCAACCGCGAGCAGTACGCCAACGACCGCGCCATCGCCGACTGGGTCCTGTCCCGCGGCTACGCCTACGCCGCCACCGACAAGGGCAACACCGGACTCGGCTTCTACCGGGACGGCCGCCGGCCCGGCGACGCCATCGCCGAATGGAACGAACGCGTCACCCAGCTCACGCGCGCCGCCAGGACGGTGGTCGCCCAGCGCTACCACCGCCCACCCGCCCGCACCCTCGCCACCGGCCTGTCCAACGGCGGCTACCTGGTGCGCTGGCAACTGGAGAACCACCCCGAGCTGTACGACGGCGGAGTCGACTGGGAGGGCGCCCTCTGGCGCACCGACGGCCCCAACCTGCTCACCTTCCTGCCCCCGGCCATGCGCCACTACCCGGCCTTCGCGGCCGGGGGCCCGGGAGCCGAAGACGCCCGGAAGGCCATGCACGAGGCCGGCTACCCGGCGGGCTCGGAGTTCCTGTGGCCCTACCACCACAAGGTCTACTGGGACCTGACCCAGCGCATCTACCGCGAGGAGATCGACCCCGGCTTCGACGGAGCCACCGAGGCGGGCACCCCCTACTGCGCCCCGGGCACCCCGGCCTGCGACGCCGACTACGACTACGCGTCCCGCCCCGCCTCGGTCCACCGGGCCGTCGACCGGATCGCCCTGACCGGCCGCATCGGCAAACCGCTGATCACCCTGCACGGCACGCTCGACGTACTGCTCCCCATGGCCGAGGACTCCGACGTCTACGACCGCATGGTGCGGCGGGCCGGGCGCGGCGAACTGATGCGCTACTACCGCATCGAGGACGGCACGCACGTCGACTCGCTGGTCGACACCTTCCCCGACAAGCTCCGCCCCATCGTCCCCTGTCACCGCTCCGCCTTCGAGGCCATGGAGAAGTGGCTCGACGGAACGGCCCGGCCCCCGGCCGACCACACCGTCCGGCGCCCGGCCGGCGCGGACGCCACGACACTGCTCACCGGTTGCCCACTGAACTAGCGCCCGCCCCACGGCGCGGACACCCACACCGAGGGCAAGCGGTGTGGTGGCCCACCCCGCACACGGATGCGGCGACCCGCCGTCCCCATGGTCCCGGCCGTGGCGAGCGAGCCGGCCAAGGCGCTCGACCGCTCCTGGACCTAGGGTCTCCCGCCGCTCCCCGAGCGGGAGACCCCGCAGGGCCACCCCGTTCCTCCGCTCGGCACGAGGGCGACGCGAGTGAACGCACCGGCCACAGGCGGCGAGTTCACCGTGCCCCCCGAACGGAAGAAGGACCCGCTGGGAGTGCCGGCCCGGGCCTGTCGAGGGCGCACGGAAGCCGTGCAACGTGACATTGTATGGTGGGGCAACAAATCCTCGGAGGGTATCCATGAGCGAGTTGAAGCCCCGCACACTCATCTCGGTACAGGAGCACCTGCGTGATCAGGTCGCCAACGCCCTCCGCGCAGCACTGATCGCGGGCGACCTGAAGCCCGGGGTGATCTACTCCGCCCCCACCCTCGCGGCCGAGTACGGCGTCTCCGCGACCCCCGTGCGCGAGGCCATGCTGGACCTGGCACGTGAAGGGCTCGTCGAGGCGGTGCGCAACAAGGGGTTCCGCGTCACCGAACTCTCCGAGCGCGACCTGGACGAGTTCACCGAGATCCGTGCCCTCATCGAGATCCCGACCATCGGTCAGGTCGCCCGCTCGGCCTCCCGGGAAGACCTGGAGAAACTGCGGCCCGTGGCCGAGGAGATCGTGGCCGCCGCCCGCGCCGGCGACCTCATCGGCTACCTCGAATCGGACCGCCGCTTCCATCTCGATCTGCTCGGCCTCGCCGGCAACTCCCGTCTCGTCGAGACCGTGGCCGACCTGCGCAAGCGCTCCCGGCTCTACGGTCTCACCGAACTCGCGGAAGCGGGGGCCCTGGTGGCCTCCGCGCAGGAGCACACCGCGCTGCTCGACCTCATGCTGGCCGGTGACGCGGCGGCGGCCGAGGAGCACATGCGTCATCACCTCGCGCATGTCCGGACGTTGTGGGCGGCTCGGAAGCAGGGGAAGCCCGCGGAAGGAACGCTCCCGGCAGGGAAGCGGACAGCCCGCTGATCTCGTCCCGGCCCGTGGGCTCGGCGCGCCTCTCCCGCATGGACTGACTGAACGCGACACGTCGCGGCTCCCGCGGAGATGGCGGCGGGTCGTGCCGCCGCCACTTCTGATACGGCCGGTCGCCTTCCCTAAGACATGTCACCTGTGCAAAACCAAGACGGCGGCGAGGCGTCCGGGCCGGTCACTCCCCGCCGCGGACGACGGTGACGGGGCAATGGGCGTGATGCAGCAGGGCCTGGCTGACCGAGCCGAGCAGCAGGCCGCTGAAGCCGCCACGGCCCCTCGCACCGGTCACGACCAACCGGGCCGACCGGCTCGCCTCGGTGAGAGCGGGTCGGATGCGGGACCGCAGCAGGCGCCGCTCCACCGCCACCTGCGGAAAGGCCTCCTGGAGGGGAGCGACTGTCTCGTCCAGCAGCTGCTGCTCCGCCTGACGCAGACGCTCGGCGTCCGCCACCACGGCGGTCAGGGGGTCACCGGGGCCCTCATAGGCACTTTCGCTCCAGGTGTTCCACACGTGCAGTGCCACCAGGGGCGCCCCGCGCAGCGCGGCCTCGACGAAAGCGAACTCCACCGCCGCCTTCCCGGCCTCGGAGCCGTCGGTGGCCAGCACCACCGGCCCGTCGGGATCGGGGCGGCCGCGCACCACCATCAGCGGGCAGCGGCCGTGAGCGGCGAGCTGCACTGCCGTCGAGCCCAGAAGCAGTCCGGCGAAGCCGGAGAGGCCCCGGCTGCCGACCACCGCCAGAGCCGCCTCACGCGATTCGGCCTCCAGAACCTCCAGAGGCCCGCCGGCCACCACCGACCGTGTGATCTCGATGTCCGGCGCCGCCGCCCGGGCCCGTTCCTCGGCGCGCGCCAGCACGCCGTGCACCATCGGTTCCAGGCCGTGATCGGCAGGGCTCCACGGCGGCGCACCGCCCGGCAGGTGTCCGGGCGCCCGGCCGAAGGCGTGCACGATCCGCAAGGGCGCCCCGCGAAGGGACGCCTCCCGAGCCGCCGCATCGACCGCCCCGAGGCTGGAGTCGGATCCGTCCACTCCGACGATCACCGGACCACTCATTGCCCACTTCCGTTCTCCGAGGCCGTCGGCGATCAGCCGCTGTCAGCCGCTTCGAGTCCCAGCCTCCGCGTGCGCGACCGCGGGGACCAGGGGCCGGCAGGGCCGCCCGAGGGGCCGTCCGGCCCTGCCCAGGACGTGGGGGCTGTGGGGACACGCGCCCGCCGGCACACCGCCGCCCTCGTTCCTACGATCCGCCGACCCGAGGAGCCGCGGAGAGGTCCCGTTCGGCGCCGGCGGCCGGGACGTGTGTGACCACGAGGGCCGCGGCGTCGTCGTCCAGTTCTCCGGTGTGCCGGAACAGGGCGGCGAGCATGGCGTCCAGTACGGCTCCGGGCTTCGGGGGGAGGGGGCCCGTCAGCGCCGGCACGGGGTCGAAGAAGACGCCGTTCCGGTCGCGGGCTTCGGTGATGCCGTCGGTGAACATCACGAGCGTGGCGCCGGGGGGCCACGCGAACTCGTCCACCGGGACGTCCGGGCCGGCCAGATCGCCCAGGCCCAGGGGCAGCGACGGCTCCCGCGGCTCCAGGAGCGTCACCGTGCCCCGGTGCACCATGAGCGGCGCCGGGTGGCCCCGGTTGGCCATGCGCAGCGTGGACCGGTCGGGGGAGATCTCGACGACGACCGCGGTGACGAAGGCTTCGTCCGGTGTTTCGCCCGGGCGGCTCTTGACGTCCTGCAACTGCACTTCCACGCCCCGGACGACGGCGGGCAGGTCCGGCAACTGAAGGGCCGCCGCGTGGAAGGTGCCCAGCAGGGTGTTGACCATGGTGACCGCCTGCATGCCTTTGCCGCGGACGTCGCCGATCACCATGCGCACGCCGTACGGGGTGTCGTGAATGGCGTAGAGGTCGCCGCCGATCAGGGCCTCCTCCTGGGCGGCCTGGTACCGGGCGGCGACGGCCAGCCCCCGGACGCGGTCGGGCACGGCCGGAAGCACCGCGCGCTGGACGGCCTCCGCGACCTCGCGGGTCGTCTTCAGTCGTTTCCGTTCACGCGCGAACATCCGGTTGAGGAACGCGGCGACGACCGTCAGGACCACGATGCTGGCGAGCGCGGTGTATTCCGAACGGGTGAAGGAGACCTGGCCCTCGCGAAGAGCCAGGAGCGCCCCGATCAGGCAGGACGCCGCACCACTGGTGATCGTCCAGGCCAGGGAAACCAGCGGTGCCGCGATCACGGGGACGGCCGTCAGCAGGGGGAACGTGTTGATATCCGGCCACGCGATTTCGATGACGACCACGGTGAGGAGCACGGCGGCGGGCAGGAACCGGGACCACCGGATCCTCCCGAAGACGTGCTCGTACTGGTACCGCTCCATCCCTCGCAGTCCTCAAGTCGTCCCGTACCCGATCCGGCCCCCAGTTTCCGGCAGATCCACGTCCGGGGCGACCGCTGGCCGTCTCGGTGGTGCGCGGACAGCCCGGTCAGGGGGCCGGCCGGCGGCCCGGGTGGCTGATAGGGGGGACGGGCGGCTCGGCTGCCGGACTTCACCGTCCGCCGGCTCGCCGGCCAGCACTTCGTGTGCGAGGCGATGCGCCCGGCGCCCGGTGAGGGAGGAGGACGTTCAGCGCACCCCTTCCCACAGGAGCCGTTCCTCCCCGCGGGGGTCGCGGACCGGGGCGGGTACCGGGTCGGCGGAGAAGACCATCGTCGTCCGGGCCGTGCTGTCGTACGGCTTCCAGCCGGGATCGCCCGTCTTCGCGAAGGAGACCCACGCCCCGTGCACGGCGTCCGCGAGGGCCTGGGGCGGGTGGGCGCCGAGCATCGGCGCGTACGACGGGTCGTCGAGGCGGTCGAAGACAAAAGGCAGTTCCAGGGCGTGGCAGGCACCGAGGTCCCCGTCGAACCGGGGCGAGCGCCAGGCGAACTCGTACAGGTACGAGCCGGGGACCGCCTCGGCCAGGCGGATGGCGGGGACGCGGTAGAACCAGTCGGTCGCCACCGCGGCGAGGAGTTCCCCCGGCGCGGAGCCGGGGCGGCCGGCCCGGTAGGCGGGGAGGGCCTCGTCCGGATCGAGGCTGTAGGCCGCGGTCACGGCGCGCAGCCTCGATTCCGGAACGGCGCGCAGCACGCCCGTGGGGACCAGGAAGAGGCGGTACTCCTCACGATTGCTGCCGATCAGGAGGTCGACACCGCACTCCGGGCCGGGGAGGGCGAGGCCCGGCAGGACCGGCTCGAAGGGCATCATGTTGAGGGCCGCCTCGCCCCACAGGCCCGGATCCGGGCGGGCGTTCACCTCCGCGCGCAGTTCCGCCTGGGCGGGGAGGAGCCGTGCCAGGGGGACGGCCGAGAAGGCCTCCGCGGTCGGCTCGATGCCCAGTTTCTCCGCGAGCCGGGCCGCCGTCAGCGCGGCGGACGGCGGGCGCAGGAAGTGGTGGCAGGCGCCGCTCTGCAGGATCGCCCTGCGGAACAGGCCCCGGGCCGATCCGGTGGTCAGGAGGGCGCCGATGCTCATGGCGCCGGCCGACTCGCCGAAGACCGTCACCAGGTCCGGGTCGCCGCCGAAGGAGGCGATGTTGTCCCGGACCCAGTGCAGGGCGGCGATCTGGTCGAGCAGGCCCCGGTTGTCGGGCCGGCCGGGAAGGTGCAGGAAACCGTCCGCCCCCAGGCGGTAGTTGAGCGTGACGCACACGACGCCGTCGCGGGCGAAGGCGGCTCCGTCGTACGCGGGCACCGAGCCCGAGCCGTTGGTGAACGCCCCGCCGTGCAGCCACACCATCACGGGCAGCCCGGCGCCCGGCTCCGCGGCCGGGGTCCAGATGTTGAGGTTCAGACAGTCCTCGCCCTCGATGGCGTTGTCCGGGATGAGGGTGTCGAAGGGCGGGGCGTAGGGGGCGTGCGGCGGCGTCGGGCCGGGGGCCGTGGCGTCGCGCACGCCCGTCCAGGGCTCGGGCGGGGCCGGCTCCCGGAACCGTCGCGCACCGAAGGGCGGGGCGGCGTACGGGACGCCGAGGAAGGACACCACCCCGTCGGGAGAGGTGCGGCCGCGGACCGCACCCTGCCGTGTGTCGCGCACCGTCATGCCGAAAGGACCTCCGACAGGGCCTTGGCGAACTCCTCGGGGCGTTCGAGGTGGACCGCGTGCCCGGCGTCGGCCACGACGACCTCCCGTACCGAGCCGCCCGCCGCCGCGTAACGGCCCAGGACGTGCCGCGTCTGCGCCACCATCGGCTGCGCCGGGGTGCCGTCCCACTCCGGCACGGCCCCCAGGGCGCCCAGGTGCGCCAGGTCGAACATCGAGGTGTCCGAGACGATGACGTCGTCCTCGCCCCGGATCCACAGCACCGGCGGCTTGGGGTCGATCAGATGCAGATCGTCGATGCGGAAGTGGGTCGGGGCCATGCAGTTGAGCACGCCGCGGGTGCCGGGCGCGATCCCGGGCCAGGCGGTGGACGTCGTGCTGTCGCCCGGGTAGTGGTCGTCGCCGGTACGGGTGGTGAGCATGGAGTCGACGTACGCGTCCTCGTGCTCGGGGCGCAGCGGCGGCTTGACGTAGCAGCTCGCCAGGACGGAGCGCGGCGACACCGGTGAGTCCTCGCCGCGGTCGCCCTCGGCGAGCAACCGTACGAACTCGGGGTTGGCCGTGCCGCCGCCCGAGCCCGCCCCGTCCGCGGAGTTGAGGGTCCCGTCGACTCCGTGCGTACCGCCGAAGCCGTACGGGGAGACCGGGTTGACCAGGGTCAGCGAGCGCACCGCGGCCGGGTGGTCGCGCAGGTACTGCATGACCACGCCGCCGCCCATGGACCAGCCGACCAGGTGGGCCCGGTCCACGCCCAGGGCCGCGAGCAGGGCGGCGAGGTCGTCGGCGTAGTCCCGCAGTCCGCGTGTGGCGTCGACGGGCAGCGGGTCGGTGCCGCCGAAGCCGCGGAGGTCGACGGCCACGGGGCGGTAGCGGTCCGGCAGCGCGGTCATGGTGGGGTGCCAGAACGCCGAGGAGGAGACGTTGCCGTGGACGAGGACGACGGGGACTCCCTCGTCCCGGATGTCGGTGATCTGCTGGGTCAGTCCGCCGGCGGCGATGCGGCGGGTGCGGAGCGTGGTCAATGTACGGGCCCTTCCCGGGTCGTCTCGGTTCCTCTGCGCGTTCGCGCCGCTCAGGACAGCCAGGTGGCGACCTGGCCGGCGGCCGAGCTGTGCCACCCCAGTTCGAGGTGGTTGGCGGTCGCTATGGTGGTCCTGCCGCCGACGGTGGGGATGCCCGTGGTGTCGAGCGCGCTGGACACGAAGACGACACCGTCACTCGGGCCGCGGTTCTCGTTGAAGATGCCGACGACGTCCGGCGACCCGCCGGCCAGCAGGTAGGTGGTGACGGAGGCGGGCACTCCGGCCTTGTGCAGCGGGGCGATGAGCGATCCGGCGTCGATGGCCGCCTGGATGCCGGCGCCCGCGGTGTAGAAGCCCTGGCCGCCGTAGTACGTCGTGTACCAGTCCTGGGCGGCGCCGTCGACTCCGTACACCCCGTCCCAGCGGGCCAGCATCTGCCGCTGGCCGGGGTAGTTGTCCTGACCGCCGGAGGGCGTCATGGAGAACTCCGGGTGCGCGGTGTACAGGCCGTAGCAGGTCATGTGGGAGTGCGGGGAGGGTGCGTTGACCTTGCCTCCGCACTCCGGCCAGATGGAGAAGTCGTGGGCCCAGCCGTGGGCGTACGGGTAGTCGTAGCCGCCGTTCGGACCGCCCAGAGTGATCAGCTTCCGCACGTCCCCGCCGTACGCGCGCCCCCAACTCGGCTTGACCGACGACACGTAGGCGCGGGTCGACATCTCGCCCTTGCTCCAGCCGACCAGGTCGACCTTGTCGACGCCCAGCTTGGCCTTGATGACGGCGATCGCGTCGCCGACGATCTGCGCCTGCATGAGGTTGTCGCCCTGCTTGTGCGCGAAGCCGACGGCGAAGACGCGGTGGCCGCGCGCGGAGAGGTACTGCATCAGCCCGGTGGACGGGCACGACAGGGCCCCGCAGCCGTAGCCGCCGCTCTCGCCGGGGTTGGCCCAGGCCCGGTCCGCGGTGTCGTTGGCGCCGTGCACGAGGAGGACGGGTGTGGTGCGGCTTCCGGTGTTCCAGCCGGGCGCCGAGTAGAGCAGGAACCGGTTCGAGGAGGGCCGCGAGACGCCACCGAAGTACGTGACCCGCTTGCCGTCCTGGTCACCGCGGCCGTCCGCCGGGTAGCCCTCGGTCCGGAAGCCGCTGGTCGTGTCGAGGTAACGCTCGACGGACGCCCAGCCGTTGCTGACGGTCCCGGCCCCGTAGCTCGCCTCCAGGGTGAGGTACGGGGGCGGCGCGGCGGCGGCGCCCGCGGCCGTGCCGCTCGCGGCCGCGGGTGACGTCACCACGGCCCCGGCGACGAGCCCCACCACCGCCATGACCCGGGCGGCCCGCAGCCGCCACCGGTGCCCCGGACTCCGTCTGTCGGCCATGTCCCGGCCCCTCCCGCTCGTGTGTACGTGACGTGTTCCTCCGGTGTGTGTTTCCGGCACCGGGTGGCCACACGCTAGGTGGACGGGCGGGTGCCGGGGCATGTGGGCGAACCACACAATGTGAGGGGTGCACATGGTCGGGAACGCCCTCCAGGCCACGGTTTCAGGAACGGACCACGCCCCGGGCGAGTCCGGCCAGGGGGATCGGTGAACCGAGGATCCGTTCGGCGGCGCGGTGCCCCGAGAGGAGCGCGCCGTGCACCGTGGCCGGGTCGCGCGCCCAGGTCGCCTCTCCCGCGAAGTGGAGGACGCCGTCCACGGGTCCTGCCATCGCGTCGTGGTCGTCGTGCGAGGAGCCCACGGCGACGTACGAGTACGAGCCGAGGGCGAGGGGGTCGACGCCCCAGCGTGTGATCCAGTGCGCCACCGGATCGGGGACGCAGTCGCCGTAGATCTCGCGCAGGGCCCCGAGGACCGAGGAGACCACCTCTTCGTCGGTCTTCTGCTCGATCTCCCGTCCCCAGGCCCCGCCGGCGAAGGTCAGCAGCATCGGCCTGCCGCTCACCACCGAGACGTCGTACCAGGAATGCCAGGGGACGCCGGCCTCGCCGTGCTGCCGGATCGCGTAGACGCCGTCCTGCCAGAACCGGTCGGGGAACTGGAGGAAGACCTTGTTGAACACGCCCATCCCGAGTCGGGCGATCGGCCCCGCGACGGTGTCGGGCAGAGCGGGCGTGAACGCGATCGCGCCGGCCTTGAGCACGCCCAACGGCACCGTGACGATCACGTGGGCGGCCTCGAAGGACTCGTCCCGCGTGTCGACTCGCACGCCCGCGGCCGACCTGGTGACCGCGGTCACGGTCTTTCCCGGCCGCACGTCCAGGCCCTCCGCGAGAGTGCGGGGAAGCACGTCGTAGCCGCCCGGGAAGATCACTTCGTCGCCTTCGACGGCGTCCTCGTCGAGGGCGTGGGCGGCGACCCGCTCGATCTCCGCTCCGCACTGCTCCTCCGTGCGATGCCGGTAGAAGACCCGGACGCGAGCGGCGCGTTCGGGCTCCCAACCGGTCGCGGCAAGGGCGCGCTCGGCCGCGGTGGCGTAACTCTCGTCGTCGCCCGACGCCGCGACGGTGGCCCGGAGGAGGTCGTCCGCCGTGCCGACGTCGGTGGTCCACCGCCGTGTCGCTTCGTCGTCCAGCAGGCGCCGCGATGCGTCGTGGTCGGCGATCGGCCGCCCGCCTGAAAGCTCCCCACCGTGAACTCGCGGGTCTCCATCCCGAGCGCGCTGACGAGTGTCGTGAGCGGGTTGCCGGTGAGGCCGTGGATCCATGAGGCGCCCCGGTCGACGCAGAACCCCGCCGTGCGGTCCGTCCAGATCCGTCCGCCGACGCGGTCCCGCGCCTCGAGCACGACCACACGGTGCCCTGCGGCCCGCAGCAGCCGGGCTGCGGTGATGCCGGCGATTCCCGCGCCGACGACGATCGTGTCCGTCATTTTCTCTCTTCTCCGGGGAAGGCGGGACCGGGTCGGCCGAGGCCGAAGGGGACCGCGGCGCCGCGTCGCGAGGGGCCGTCGCCGGCCGCCGGTGTCACCGGGGGCCGTGGCCGAGCTGGGTGAGGGCCAGGTCGAGCATGTCGGCGAAGAAGTCGGCCGCGTGGATGTCGATGCACAGGGGCGGCTTGATCTTCAGGATGTTGAGGTGGTCTCCGGTGGGCTGGACGATGACACCGAGGTCGAGCATGCGGTCGCACAGTTCGGTGGTCTCTTCCGTGGCGGGCTCCAGCGTGCCGCGGTCCCGGACGAGTTCGAGGCCGAGGTAGAGGCCGGAGCCGTGGACGGCGCCGATGACGCCGTAGCGGCCGGCCAGCGCCTCGAGCCGGCGCCTCAGGTGCCCGCCGACGCGGACCGCGTTGGCCTGGAGGCCCTCGTCGCGCAGGGTGTCGAGGACGGTGAGCCCGACGATGCTGGAGACCGGGCTGCCGCCGGTGGAGGAGAAGAAGTAGCCCTGTTCGCGGTAGCGGCCGGCGACCTCCTTGGAGGTGATGACGGCGCCGAGCGGGTGTCCGTTGCCCATGGCCTTGGCGACGCAGACGATGTCGGGGACGACCTGTTGCTGCTCGAAGCCCCAGAACCAGTGCCCGAGGCGGCCGTAGCCGACCTGGACCTCGTCGGCGACGGTCAGTCCGCCGTGACGGCGGACGGCCGCGTACACCTGGGCGAGATAGCCGTCGGGAAGGGGGACTCCTCCGGCGTTGCCGTAGAAGGTCTCGCCGATGAACGCCCCGGGCGGGCGGCCGGCGGCGGCCAGGGCGTCGATGACGGCGACGGCCTCGGGTGCGTAGCGCACGGCATCCGTCCCGCGGTGGCGCCCGCGGTAGGAGTTGGGCGAGTCCACGGTGTGGACCCAGCTCGGGCGGGTGGCGAGGGCGTTCGGGTTGTCCTGGAGCGAGGTGGAGACGGCGTCGGAGGCGTAGGTCCAGCCGTGGTACGCCTCGCGCAGCGCGACGACGTCATGGCGGCCGGAGGCGCCGATGGCCAGGCGGAGGCCCAGGTCCACCGCCTCGGAACCGGAGTTGACGAGGAACACGGTGTCCAGGGGGTCGGGCAGGAGACCGGCGAGGCGTTCGGTGAACTCCACGACCGAGGCGTAGTGGAAACGCGAGTTGGTGTTGAGCCGTCGCAGTTGCCGGGAGACCGCCCGCTCGACGCGGGGGTGGGCGTGGCCCAGCGGGGTGACGTTGTTGACGACGTCGAGGTAGGAGCGGCCCTCGGTGGACAGGAGGTGGTGGCGCCAGCCGCGCTCGATGCGGGGAGGGTCGGAGTAGTAGTGCTCCTGCACGGTCGCGAACACGGCGTCGCGCCGGTCCAGCAGCCCCGTCTCCTCCACCGGTCCGGTGGGCGGGAGGCCGAGGAGCGGTGCCGGGTCGGCGGTGAGCGGCAGCCAGCCGGCGGCGTACTCGGGACGTACCAGGGGAGGGACCGCGGGGCTGCCCGGCGTCCGCAGCGCGACGTGGACCCGGCTCCCGGCGGGGAGACGGAGGAGGTCGTCGCCCGCCCATACCGCGGCGCCGGCGGAGACCACGGGGCCGAGGGAGGCGGGGAAGGACGCGGTGAGCACGAGCGGGCCGTACGTCATCTCCACGACCCCCGGCCCCGCGGCGAGGACCTCCCCCGGACCGGGGGCCTGGAGCACGACGGACCGGCCCAGCGCCAGGTCGACGCCGGTGGGAACCGTCGCGCCGGAGAGCGCCGACAGTGCGGGGGCCCGGCTCAACCGTGCCTGTGCGTACCGGGTGGCCGTCGCGGCCGCGCCGTCCGCGAGCGCGGCGACCGCGAGTGCCTCCTCGGCGCCGGCGTCGAGCCAGGCGCCGCCGTCCATGGAGTCCGCGCCCGTGGACAGGTCGATCACGGCGATGCGGTCCGCGGCGAGGCCGCGCAGCAGGAGACGTTCCGGCACGCCGGCCGCGACGGGCGCGTCGGCCGGGCGGACCGAGTCCTCGACGAGGTGGGTCATCACGGAGAGCGGCAGGCGGGTGGCCTGCTCGAATATCCGCCATTCGCGGTCGAGGGCGGCCTCGGCGTAGGCGTTGTCCTCGTCGACGGCGGCCTGCTGGCGCCCGCTGGCCACCAGGACGCAGGCGCGCAGGACCACCAGCGGCCACAACGCCTCCGCCTCCTCGGCGGTGAGCGGCCGGACGGCGTGGAAGGCGCGGACGGCCGGCAGCAGGTGGTGAGGCTCGACGCCGTCGTGGTGGAGCATCGAGGACAGCGACACGGCGAGCTCGCCGACCGCCCAGCTCGTGGTCAGGTCACCGAAGTCGATGACCCCGTCCGGCATCGGCGGACGGGTGCCGGGACGGCGGATCAGATTGTCGTCGGTGAGGTCCAGGTGCACCGCCTGCTCCGGCAGCGCTGCGGCGAGCGCGTGGACACGGGCCCAGGCCTCGGCGGTCGCGGCCTCGACGGCGGCGCGCCGGTCCGGCTCGTCGATGTGCCGGGCCAGCCTGGCGACGACACGATCGGCGTGCCGCGGATCCCACTGGAGCACGCGCGCCAGGCCCGGGTGCCGGAAGTCGCGCAGGGCGGTGCTGACCCTTCCGGCGATCGTGCCCATGGCCGCCACGGTGGCGGGGGCCAGGTGCCGTGGTCCCGACAGCGTGCCGCCGGACAGGTGGCGCAGCAGGCGCGTGACGGCCGGCCCGTTCCCGGTGTCGACCGTCGTGCGCCGCGGTGAACCGTCGGGCCGGCGCAGGACGGTGGCGATACGCAGTTCCGGGCAGGCCGAGGCGATCAGGTCGGCCGCCGCGTCCTGGGCCTCGATCTCCGTGGCGCCGAAGGCGGGATTGGCGACCTTCAGTACTGCCACGGGCGTCCCGTCCCCGTCGTGCAGCAGGAAGTTGGCATCCTGCTGGCTGCCCAGCGACCGCGCGCGAGCGGTGAGGCCGAGGTGCTCGGCAGCGATGCGTTCGGCCTCGGCCGGTGCCACGCGGGGTACGGGAAGGGCGTCCTCGGTGAAGAAGTCGATCGTGCGGTGCGCGTCGTGCGGCATACGGGTCCTCGGCTGGTACGGGCATACGGGGCTGGGACGCGCGGACGTCTCAGTCGACGTGCCACAGGAAGCGGTGCGTGTGGATCCCGAAGTAGGGGAAGTTCTCCACCGACTCGACCCCCTCGACGGGCCGTACGACGTCGTTGATGAAGTCCAGAAGCGCCCGGGGGTGACCGCACACCACCTCCGCGAACAGGTCGAAGCCGCCGGCCGTCAGGACCGTGTAGACGACTTCGTCGTGCCGGGACAGTTCATCGGCCACTGCCCGGGGATCGCCGTCGATGCGCAGGCCCAGCAGCGCCATCGCCTGCTGGCCCATGACCATCGGGTCGGTCACTCCCACGACCTGGACGGCCTTGGTGTCGATCAGCCGCTGCAGCCGAAGCCGCGCCGCCGAGGGCGACAATCCCACCTTCGGCCCCAGGTCGGCGTAGGGGATCCGGCCGTCGACCTGCAGCTCCCGCAGGATGGCCCGGTCGGTCTCGTCCATGCGGCACCTCTCTCCCCTGCGTGAACGGCAGGTGCTGTGCTGGTTTCAAGCACCATTCCTCATTCGTTCGCTCGATTCAAGAGTGATGACGAAGGAATCGAGCGAGTCGACTCGACCGTCTGACGCTCGGGCACTGTTTCGCCGGCTCGGTGGGTGTGCCGTGCGCGGCCCAGCCGTGACGGCACCCGGCGGTGCGCGCACACCGGAGCGCCGAATCCGCGAGCGGGCGGCTGATCACCGCGCAACGATTCACCGGCCACACGCAACGAATCCGCGTTACCGGGGGAGTGCCGCCGCCGTAGTGTCTCTGCCCGTGAGCGGCGGTGATCCCGAGCTCAGCAGTTCCGTCGCGGGCGTCGAGCCCGACGGCGGCGCGAGGCGGCTCATCAGGCCGGTGCCGCGCAGACGGACCCAACTGGCCGATGAGCCTCTCTCGGAGGAGTAGGAAATGACACTGTCCCGACGCGCCCTCGTCACGACAGTCGCCGGCGGATCGGTGGTGGCGCTCGCCGGCACCGGGCAGGCCGCGGCGGCGGACGACACCGTGCAGAACATCCTGAGTGCGGCGGGCGCCTGGCGGCAGACCGCGGCGGAGCGCGACATGCTGTACCACCAGGCCTTCAACATCGCGCGCGACCGCATCGACGAGGCACTGCGGGGCAGGGGGCAGAGGCGCCGCGGGCACAGGCCGTTGGCGGTGATCTCCGACGTCGACGACACCGTGCTGTCCTCCGACACCTACTGGGCGCGACTGGTGTCCGCGGGCAAGCAGGCCTTCGACGACGAGATGTGGGACGCGTGGGTGCGCGAGAACGGCCCGACCCCGACCCCGGGCGCCGTCGCGTTCACCCGCTACGCCGAGAGCAAGGGCGTGGAGATCTTCTACATCTCCTCCCGTGATCAGGGGCCCGACACCGAGGAGTTGGGCATCGCCAACCTGCGTCATGCCGGCCTGGCCTTCGCCGACCGCGCGCATGTGACGATGCTGCGCGAGTCCTCGGACAAGGAGCCCGCCCAGCAGGCCGTCGCGGCCGAGTACGACGTGATCGCCTACCTCGGCGACAATCTCAACGACTTCCGCCGCCGCTACTACGTGACGTCGGTCGGCCGGCGGAAGGAGCTGGCCGCCGAGGACGCCGAGCGCTTCGGGCGCGACTTCATCCTGTTCCCCAACAACACCGACGGGCACTGGATGCGCGCGATCTTCGGGGAGAGCGAGCCCGCCGACACCCCGGCCTACCGGGCACGGATGCTGCGGGCGGCCGAGGGCCTCGTGCCCTGAGCCCGAGCGGGCGGCCGGACTCTCTCACGTCCGGCCGCCCTCCTGAGGGGCGTGGGCGGCGATCGCGGTCAGCATCAGGTCGAGCGCGAAGCGGAAATTGGCCTCGTCCTCCACCGCCGCGAGGTACGGCGCGGCCGCCGCGATGTGCGGGTGGGTGGTGGCGGGGACGGCGGTGTACGTCCCGGTCCAGGCGGACTCGTCGGCCTGCCGCGCGGCCGGGTCGAGCGAGGAGTAGGTGGCCTCCATGCAGGACCAGGACAGCATGAAGTCGACCAGGGCGCGGTAGTGCGGCACCGCTTGCCCGGGCGGGAACCCCGCCTGGGCGAGCGCCGCCAGGATGGTCTCGATCACGCGCATCTCGGCCGGCCTGCGCGTGATGCGCACGGTGGACAGGACGGCGGCGCGCGGGTGCGAAAGGTAGACCATGCGGACGCGGATGAGGAGCGTGCGCAGCGTCTCCCGCCAGTCGGCGCCGGATTCGAAGCCTTCGAGGCTCTCCTCCAGGAGCCGGTCCGCCACGGCCAGGAGCAGGTCGTCCTTGTTGCGGAAGTGCCGGTAGAGCGCGGTGTGGTCGGCTCCCAGACGTGTGCCGATCCGGCGGAAGGTGAGCGCGTCCGCGCCTTCGGCCTCCAGCAGCTCCAGGCAGGCCTCGACGATCAGCTCCGGGCTGAGCGAGGGCCGGGGGCGGCTCTGGTCGGCCGTGTCGCCCCGCGCCGGCGGCGCCGTCTTCTTCCCCGCGCGTGATGTCACCCTCGCACTCCCCTCAGTTCCGGTCGGACCCCATTGTGCCGCCGTCGCCACCGGCGCGGCACGGCTGCCGCGCCCCCTTTCGTAAACGCCGGTGTCACCACTGTTGACTACGCTCCGCCGTGCTGCGACGCTGCCGCCACCCCCCTCCCGCAGCGCGCCGCGAAGGAGACACCCATGCCCGGTCCCGAGACCACGCCCCGCCCCCTGGTCGCCGACCCCCCCGAGGGCCGGGGCGGCGAGATGCCCAAGGTGCTCGGCGTACGCGACGGAGTCGTGCTCTCGCTGTCCAACATCAGCCCCACCTTCAGCATCGGCGTGGGCCTGGGCATCATCGGCGCGTCCGTCGGCGTCGGCATCCCCGCCGCGTTCCTGCTCGGTCTGCTGCCGATCCTCGGCATCGCGCTCGCGTACGCGAAGCTGAACCAGCGCGAGGCCAACTGCGGTACCGCGTACGTGTGGGTGGGCCGGGCGGTCGGGCCCATGCCGGGGTATCTGATCGGCTGGATCACCGTCGTCACCCAACTGCTGTTCCTGGCCTACGCGGTTCCGCTGATGGGGCAGTACACGCTCCTCGCGGCCGACGCCATGGGGCTGCACGAGGTCGCGGGAGTGGCCCTGGCGGACGCGCCGGTCGCCGTGTCGATGACCGCCGGACTGCTCCTGCTCGTCGGACTGACCGCGCTCGCGGTGTCGGGCATCGACGTGGCCGCCCGCTTCCAACTCGTCCTGATCGTCACCGAGTTCGTGGTGCTGCTGGGGGTGTGCCTGTGGGCCGTGGCGGCCGGTGACGCGGCGTCCTTCGACCCGGCCTGGTTCTCCCCGACCGTCTTCTCCTCGCCGTCGGTGATGGCGACGGGCATCCTGCTGGCCGTGTTCATGTACTGGGGCTGGGAGACCGCGTTCTCGGTGACGGAGGAGAACGCCGACGCGCGTACGTCCGCGCGGGCCGGCATGTGGTCGCTCGCGGCGGTGGCCGGGCTGTTCCTGTTCGCCTCGGTGGCCTTCCAGCGCGCCCTCACCCCCGAGGAACTCGTCACCCATGGCGAGCAGGGACTGCCCTACCTGGGACAGATCGCGGCCGGGGGCTTCGGTCGGGCGGTGACCACCGTCGTGCTGCTGTGCTCCATCGTGGCCTGCGTGCAGTCCGTGCTGATCGGCTCCGCCCGGCAGACCCTGGCGATGAGCCGCGACGGTGTCCTCGGCCCGGGCTGGGCCGCGCTGCACTCCCGCCGGCGCACCCCGTACCTCTCGACCCTGAGGATCGCCGCGCTCTCGGCGGTGCTCGCGCTGCTCTCGTCGGGCCTGGGCAGCCTCCAGGACATCATCACCGGCGCGGTGACCTCGGTCGGCATCCTGATCTCCCTGTATTACGCCTTCGCCGCGCTGGCCTGCGCGCTCACCTTCGCCCGGGAGGCGCGACGGGACCCGCGTCTGTTCCTGGTGACGGTGGCCGTCCCCGTGCTGTGCGGACTGGCCCTGCTGGGGCTCGGCTGCTACATGGTGCACAGCCTGTGGTCCTCGTCCCCCGCCCTCGCCTTCACCGCCGACAACGGCCGCTTCCTCACGCTCGTGCCCGTCGTCATCCTCGTGACCGGCGTGCCCGCCGCCCTGTGGGCCAAGCACGTGCGCAAGGCCCCCTACTTCCGTCGCGCCCGGTAGTTCCCGAACCCGCCGCCGCGGCCCCGCCGTTCACCGAAACCTCGAGGAGTTCCTCCTGATGCCCTTCGCAGATGTCGTCTTCGTCGCCGGCTCCGTGCACACCATGGACCCCGGACACCCCCGTGCGTCGGCCCTGGCGGTGACCGGGGAACGGATAACGGCGGTCGGAGGTGACGACGAGGTGCGTGCCCTGGCCGGGCCGGACACGGTGGTGGTCGACCTCGCCGGACGCGCTCTGCTGCCCGGCTTCCAGGACGCCCACGTACACGCCGTGTTCGGCGGCCTGGAGCTGGGGACCTGCGACCTGACCGGCACGACGGATCCCGACGAGTACCTGCGCCGGATCGCGGCGTACGCGGCCGCGCACCCCGAACGGCCGTGGATCACGGGTGGCGGCTGGTCGATGGAGAGCTTCCCCGGCGGTATGCCGGACCGCCGCACGCTCGACGCGGTCGTGCCCGACCGGCCCGTCCTGCTGTCCAACCGCGACCACCACGGCGCCTGGGTCAACACCCGCGCGCTGGAACTGGCCGGGGTGACCGCGTCCACCCCCGACCCGGTGGACGGCCGGATCGAACGCGAGCCGGACGGCACGCCGTCCGGCATGCTCCAGGAAGGCGCCGCCCAGCTCGTCGGCCGGTTCGCTCCCGAGCCGACCGAGGAGGAACTCGTCCAGGGACTGCTGCGGGCGCAGGCGCTGCTCCACTCGTACGGCATCACCGCCTGGCAGGACGCGCTGCTCGGTGTGTACGGCGGCCACCCGGACGTCTCGGCCGCCTACATGTCGGCTGCCGAGCGGGGCCTGCTCACCGCCCGGGTCAACGGCTCCCTGTGGTGGGACCGGGACGCGGGCGCCGAGCAGATCCCCGGACTCGTCGCGCGCCGCGAGGCCCTGCGGCACGGCCGGTTCCGCGCCGGCACCGTCAAGATCATGCAGGACGGCATCGCCGAGAACGGCACCGGAGCCATGACCGCCCCGTACAAGGACGCGTGCGGCTGCGCGACGTCCAACACCGGGATCAGCTTCGTCGCCCCGGACGAACTGCGCGGATACGTCATACAACTCGACGCCCTCGACTTCCAGGTCCACTTCCACGCGCTGGGGGACCGGGCGGTCCGCGAGGCGCTCGACGCGGTCGAAGCCGCGTGGAGCGCCAACGGACCGCGCGGCAACCGGCACCACCTCGCCCACCTCCAGGTCGTCCACCCCGCCGACGTCCCGCGCTTCGCGCGGCTGGGCGCGACCGCCAACCTGCAGCCGCTGTGGGCGGCGCACGAGCCCCAACTGGACGAGCTGACCACGCCCTTCCTCGGTGACGGTCTGGCCGACCGCCAGTACCCCTTCGGCGACCTGCACCGGGCCGGAGCCCGGCTCGCCGCGGGCAGCGACTGGCCGGTCAGCTCAGCGAACCCGCTGGAAGGCATCCACGTCGCGGTCAATCGCGTCCTGCCCGGCGGCGGCCGGCCGGCCTTCCTGCCGGAACAGCGCCTCGCCCTGGAGACCGTGCTCGCCGCCTACACGTCGGGCTCCGCCTACGTGAACGGTCTCGACGACACCGGTGTCCTGCGTCCCGGGCACCTCGCCGACCTGATCGTCCTCGACCAAGACCCGGCCTCGACGGACCCGTCCGAACTCGCTTCCCTGCGGGTCGAGGCGACGTACGTCGGCGGGGAGCGCGTCTTCGGCGACTGAGCGGGGCCGCCGGCCCCGGGCCGCGGGGCCTGTCCCGCGGCCCGGTCGTGCGCGCCGCCGGCCGGTGCGGCCGCGCGCACGCGGGCCCGTCGCGGGCGGCGACAGGTGGGCGACAGGTTCGACGCCGGTGAGCCGCCGTTTTGCCAGGCTCGATGGCCGACCGGCCTGCGCGACGGCAGGGACGGCGGACGCGGATGCGGCGGCTTCCGGTGAGGCGCTCGTGCGGCGCGCGTGCCCGCGGCCGGGGCACCGGGTGCGCCGATCCCCGGGCCGGAAGCCCTCGGCGGCTTCCGCGCCCACGAGTGGCTGCCCGCCCGCGACGCGACCCGAGGAGTCACCGATGACCACGGAAGAGCTGTACACGCGAGCCCCGGACGACATGGTCTGGCAGGTGCCCACGGCGGGACCGGCCCGCTTCGACTGGGAGTACGACGACGGCCGGGAGCGGCTGCTGTCCCTGTATCAGAAGGGCAAGGACAGGCAGTGGGACTCGGAGCGGCGCATCGACTGGGGACTGGAGGTCGATCCGTACGACCCGCTCGGCGTCCCGGACGAGGCGATGACGCTGTACGGCACGCGGTACTGGGACAAGATGACGGACCGCGACAAGGGGGAGCTGCGCAGGCACTACGGCTCCTGGCAGTTCAGCCAGTTCCTGCACGGCGAGCAGGGCGCGATGGTGTGCGCGGCGCGGATCGTGCAGTCGGCGCCGGACCTGGACGCGAAGTTCTACTCGGCGACCCAGACCATGGACGAGGCGCGGCACGCGGAGATCTACAGCCGCTTCCTCAGGGAGAAGATCGGGATGCTGTACCCGGTCAACGACGATCTGCGCTCGCTGCTCGGCGACACGCTGCGGGACGCGCGCTGGGACATGCCGTACCTGGGCATGCAGGTGCTCATCGAAGGGCTGGCGCTCGCGGCGTTCGGGATGCTCCGCGACACCACCGACAAGCCGCTGCCCAAGCAGATCCTCACCTACGTGATGCAGGACGAGGCGCGGCACGTGGCCTTCGGGCGGATGGCGCTGCGGGACTACTACCGCCAGCTCGGTGACGCCGAACTCCGGGAGCGGGAGGAGTTCGTGATCGAGGGCTGCCATCTGATGCGCAACCGGCTGCGCGGCACGGAGGTGCTGGAGAACTTCGGTGTCCCGGCAGCGGAGGCGGCGGAGCTGAGTGAGCGCAGCGGGGCCGTCCAGCTGTTCCGCAAGCTGCTGTTCGGCCGGATCGTGCCGTGCGTGAAGGACATCGGGCTGTGGGGCGAGCGGCTCCAGCGCGCCTATGCCGACATGGGCGTCTTCGAGTTGGGCGACTCGAACCTCGACCTCCTGATGACGCAGGACGAGGAGCTCGCCGAGAAGCTGGACGCGGAGCGGTTCGCACAGGAGGAGGCGGAGCGTACGGCGGAGGTGGAGGAGACGATCGCGCAGGGCACCCGGCGGGAGGGCCCGCGCAGGGAAGCCGCCGAGTCCTGAAGGCACTCCGGGGCGTACGGCGGTCCCGCCCTGCCCCTCGCCGCCGTACGCCACGCCTCCGGTCCCCGGCCACGCCCTACGAGGGGGGAGCCAGCGCGACCGGAATGCTCGTGTAGCCGCGGAACGTGACGCTCGGGCGCCGGACGATCTCGCCGGTCAGACGCGGGGGCCCGGCCGCGTGCGCCAGCCAGTCGGCGACGGCGCGCCCCTCGACCTGTGCGAGGGCCGCGCCCAGACAGTGGTGCGGACCGCCGCCGAAGCTGACGTGCGGGTTGGGGTCGCGGGTGATGTCGATGTCCTCCGGCCGGTCGAAGCGCGCGGGGTCGTGGTTCGCCGAGCCGAGCAGCAGGACGAGGATCCGGCCGGGGCGGACGGTCCGTCCGTCGATGTCCACCGGCTCCTTCACGTAGCGGGCCGTCGCCTGGATCGGGGCGTCGTAGCGCAGCATCTCCTCCACGGTGCTCGCGGCCAACTCCGGGCGCCGGCGCAGCAGTCGGAGCTGGTCGGGACGGGTGAGCAGAGCCGACCAGATCGTCGAGATCAGGTTCGTCGTCGTCTCGAAACCCGCGAAGAACAGGAACACGATGTTGTCGATGAGGGTCTCGTGGTCGAGGTCCGGGGTCTCCCGCTGCACGGCCAGCAGATTGCCGATCAGGTCGTCGGACGAGCGGTGGGCGCGCTCGTCGACCAGGTTCCTGACGTAGTCGCGCAGCCAGGTGACCGCCGCGTGCGCTCCCTCGCGTTCCTCGGGCGGCACGTAGAGCGCGAAGGCCTTGGCGAGTTGCACGGCGTGCGGCCGCACGGCCTCGCGGTCGACGTCCGGGATGCCGATCAGCTCGCAGACCACCGTCACCGGCAGCGGGAAGGCCAGGTCGTCGACCACGTCCATGTGCCCCCGCTCCAGGGCCGCGGACATGAGCTCGTCGACCTGTCCCGCCACGTAGTCGTAGAGGCGGCGCATCAGGGAGGGGCTGAACGAGTGCTGCATGATCCGCCGCCAGAGCGTGTGCGTCGGGGGGTCCTGGTCGAGGACGATGCGCTGGAGGAAGTCGTTGGCGGGGCCGGCGCCGTTGGAGAACTCGTGGAACTCCGGGGGGTACTCGTGCCCGAGCCGGCGGTCCTTGAGGAGCTGTACGACGTCCGCGTGGTGCGAGACCACCCACTGCCCCGCCGAGCCGCGTGCCAGCCGCCCGGCCGCCCGCAGCTCTGCGTACATCGGGTACGGGTCTTCGAGCACACGCGGATCGCGGGAGTCGAACTTCGCCGGGAGCTGTCGCATCGCGCCTCCGCCACCTCCGCCTCGCCTGTTCCGGTCGGCCACCGAGACTGGCAGAGCCGCGGCGGATCGGCTCCGAACCTGTCGGTCAACCTTCGGTCTCCGGCCGGGCGCCACGGCGCCGCGGCTACATTGAGCGCGATTTCGGAGGTGTCTCATGCTGTCGGACATGCCGCGGTACGTACTTGACGACGCCAAGAACGTGGAGGATCCGTATCCGGTCTACCAGCGGCTGAGGGAGTACGGGCCGGTGTGCAGGGGCGGCCCCGGACAGTGGGTGTTCTCCCGGCACGCCGAGGTCAGCGCGCTGCTGCGCGACCCCCGCCTGGGCCGTGAGTACCCGGAGCAGTACCAGGCCATGTCGATCGGGCAGGGCCCCGCCAACGACTACCTCCAGCGGATCATCATCAACCGCGACGGCGGCGCCCACGTCCGGCTGCGGCGCCTGCTCACCAAGTCGCTCACCCCCGCCATGGTGCGCTCGCTCGCCGAGCCCATCGGCGCGCTCGTCGACGGGCTCCTCGACCGGCTCGCCGACCGTGAGGCCTGGGACCTGGTGACGGACCTGGCCGTCCCCGTCCCGATGCTGGTGATGAGCGAGCTGCTCGGCATCCCGGAGGCGGACCGTGACACGGTCGCCCGGTGGTCCACCTCACTGGCGGCGGCGTTCGCGGTGTTCATCCCGGAGGAGAAGCGGCGCGAGGCCCACGAGGCGGTCGTCCGGCTGCGCGAGTACTTCACCGGCCTCGTGCGCGAACGACGCCGGCGGCCGGGCGAGGACCTGCTGTCGCGGATGCTCATGGCGGTGCGGGACGGCACCGAGCCGCTGACCGACGAGGAGATCGTCGACAACGCGCTCTTCGTGTACTACGCGGGCTTCGAGACCACCACCAACGTGATCGCCACGGGGGGCAGCGTGCTCCTCACCCAGCCCGACGCGCAGCGCAGGCTGCGCGCCGAGCCGGACATCGTCGCCACCGCCCTCGAGGAGTTCATGCGCTACGACGCGCCGATCCAGGCCACCTCGCGGCTGGTCCTGGAACCGGTCGAGATCGCCGGCCGCACCGTCCGCGCGGGACGCGTCGTCGTCCTCCTGCTGGGCTCCGCGAACCGCGACGCGTCGGTGTTCGAGGATCCCGACCGGCTGGACCTGACCCGCTCGCCCAACCCGCACGTCAGCTTCGGGGGAGGGGTCCACCTCTGCCTGGGAGCGGCCCTGGCGCGGGTCGAGGGCGCGGTCGTCTTCCGGCGTCTGCTGGCCCGCTTCTCGGACATCGGAGCGGCCGGGCCGGCCCGCTGGAGCCCCAGCGGCGGCGGCTTCCGGTTCCCGTACTGGGCCTACGAGGAGATGCCCGTCACGGCCGTGCCCTCCTGACCGTCCGCGGCCGGCCGGACGGCGGGCAGTTCGCCCGCGGCCACCGCGATCGCGGCGACCAGGACGCCGTGCCGCGCCAGCCACCGCCCGCGCACGGCCGGGAACCCGGACGCCGCGCCGGCGGGCCGCACGACGAACCCGCGCCCCCGCGCGTCCCCGGGCGACGGGGCGAAGGTGACCTCGGCGCCGTCGAAGCCCAGCCACCTGCCCGTCACGGGCGACCACAGCTTGTAGAAGGCCTCCTTGGCACAGAACAGCAGCCGGTCCCACCGGACGTCGGGGTGGGCGGAGTGCAGCGCGGCGAGATGGCGCAGTTCCCCGGCCGACGCGACGCGCCCGGTCACGCGGTCCGGCAGCGGCTCGTCCGGCTCGGCGTCGATGCCCAGGCCGGACACCACCGAGGCACGCGCGACGACGGCCGCCCGGTACCCGGCGCAGTGCGTGAGGCTGCCGACCAGCCCCCGCGGCCAGCGCGGTGCGCCCAGCCGCCCCGGCAGCAGGGGCGCCGGGGCGTGCCCGAGGCGGCGCACGCACTGAGCGGCGGCCCACCGGACCGTCGTGAACTCCCGGACCCGCTCCGCGACGGCGCCGGCCACCAGCGCCCGCTCGGAGTCGAAGAGCCGGTGGGTCCGCGCGTCGCCGAAGAGGTCACGCGCGGCGACCTCCGCGGGCACCAGCTCCTCGATCACACCCGGCCTCAGCCGGTGGCGGCATCGGCCGCCGCGGCCCGCAGCGCGGTCTTGTCGATCTTGCCGACCGGGGTGCGCGGCAGCGCGGGCAGCAGCCGCAGCTCGTCGGGCAGCTTGAAGACGGCCAGGCCCCGGGCCGTCAGATGGCGCTTGAGAGCGAGCAGAGTCGGTTCCGCGCCGCCCGACGGCACGACGAAGGCGACGGACGCTTCGCCGAGCGCGGGGTCGGGCCGCCCCACCAGCGCCGCCTCGCTGATCGCCTCGTGGCTGCGCAGGTGGCTCTCGACCTCCTCGGCGGACACCTTCTCGCCACCGCGGTTGATGATGTCCTTGACGCGCCCGACGATGATCACGTTGCCGTCCGGTGTCAGCCGGGCGAGGTCCCCCGTGCGGAAGAAGCCGTCGGGCGTGAACGCGGTGCGGTTCGCCTCGGGGGCGTTCCAGTAGCCCCGGATGGTGTACGGGCCCCGGGTGATGAGTTCGCCCGCCTCCCCGGCCGGCACCTCGCGCAGGTCCTCGTCGACGATCCGTATCTCGTCGTACTCCGACAGCGGCCGGCCCTCCGTGCCGTGGATGATCTCCTCGGGGTCGTCGAGACGGGTGTACGTCAGCAGCCCTTCACCGATGCCGAACCAGTTGCTGATGCGGCAGCCGAGCGCGCGCTGGGTACGGCCCGCGGCGTCGGCGTCGAACTTCGAACTGCCGACCTGGAGGAGCACCTTGCTCATGTCGACCCGCCGCACAGCGCTGGCGTCGGACCACAGCGCGGCGATGGCGGGCACCACCGTGGTGTGGGTGACCCCCTCGCGCTCGATCAGCCCGAAGACCTCGTCGGGGGAGGGGCTGGCGGCGAGCACGGCCTTGCCGCCCACGAGCAGCGCGCCCCACACGCCGGGGCAGCCCAGGGCGGCGTTGTGGGCCGCCGGGTTGGCGGCCAGGTACACGCTGTCGCGGCCGAAGTCGAGGGCCGCGGCGCAACCGCGGATGTTGAACGCGTAGTCGTCGTGCGTACGCGGGATCAGCTTCGGCCTGCCGGTGCTGCCGCCGGAGAGCAGGAGCAGCGCCACCCCCGCCGGGTCCACCGCGGGCAGCGGGGCACCGGCCGAGGCCGCCCCGGTCTCCCGGACCGTCTCCAGCGAGGTGAACTCCTGGGCGTCGCCGCTGATCACACAGACGAGGTCCGGTGACGTCTCCCGAAGGCGGCGGGCGACGGTGCGGTGGTCGAAGCCCTGGAAACGGCCGACCGTCACGTAGCCGACCGCCTCGGAGGCCGCCACGAGGTGGTCGATCTCGACCTGGCGGTGACCCGGCAGGGCGAGCACGGGGATGATCCCGGCCCGCAGCATCCCGACCGTGACGGTGAGGAACTCGACGACATTGGGGAACTGCACCACCACGCGGTCGCCGGGCCGGATGCCGAGGGCGAGCAGACCGTGGGCGATCTCGTCGGCCTCGGCGCGCAGGCGCCCGTGCGTGACGCGCCGGTGGCGGTCGACCGCGGCGACCGCGTCCGGATCCGTATCGGCCGCCGCGGTCAGGGCGTCACCGAGGGGGACACCCCGCCACAGGCCCGCCCGCCGGTAGCGGACGGCGTCCTCCTCGGGCCACGGAGTGAACGTGCCGGTCGGAGTGAGCTGCTCTGTCATCGGCGTCCTCGGCTTCCCCACGGCGTGCCACGGTCCCCTACGGCGAGTCAGTTTGGGGGAGTCCGCCGCATCGGCACGGCGGCGCGACAGAGCTGTGAAAGAGACGGCCGGTGCCGCGTTCCCGTCTCATACGGTCCCTGGTGACTGGCCGTGAACATGCGGGCGGCCGTCGGCTCGGCGACCCGAGGGGCAGTCCATGACCAGTACCGGCATCCATCCGCTCGAGTGGCTGGAACACCCGCGCACCGACACGGCCGTGGAGTTCTTCGACGCCGCGTCGAGCGTCACCGCCCCCTACACGGCCGTCGCGGAGCGCGCGCTCGCCGTCGCCGGCGGCCTGATCGCGAACGGCGTCACGGCCGGGTCGGTGGTGCCGCTGCTGTGCGGCAACGGCCCGGACCTGATCGCCGGCTTCTACGGGATCCAGGCGGCCGGCTGCGCGGTGTCCGTGCTTCCTCCGCCCACCCGCGTGTCCGGTGACGCCCACCGTGAACGCGTCCGCCAGGTGATCGACGCACTCGACGCCGACGTCCTCGTGCTCGACGCGGCGCACGAGTCCTACGCGCGGGAGGTGGTCCGCGAGGAGCCCGGGTTCGCCTCCCGCAGGCGGGTGCGGCTCCTTCCGACCGACGCGCTGGCCGCGGCCGGCCCCGGTCGTCGTACCGCCCCGGACCTCGCCCTCGTCCAGTTCACCTCGGGCAGCTCCGGCCGGCCGCGCGGCGTGCGCGTCTCCCACGACGCCCTGGCCGCCAACGTCGCGGCGATCCGCGACTGGGAACGCGCCACCGAGCGCGACGCCTGGTGCTCCTGGCTGCCCATGCACCACGACATGGGCCTGATCGGCTGCATGGTCGTCCCCGTGTCGGGAGGCAACAACGACCTCGCGGTGTGCACCCCCGAGACGTTCGTCCGCCATCCGCTCGCCTACCTGCGCCGCTTCGACCGCGGCGGCGCCACGATCACCGCGACCCCCGCCTTCGGGCTGCAGCGCATCGTCGACCGGGTCGGCCCCGAACAGCTCGACGGCCTCGACTTCGCCGACTGGCGCGCCCTGATCGTCGGTGCCGAACGGATCGACCCGGCCCTCGTGGAGTCGTTCACCGGCCTGCTGTCCGGGTACGGCCTCGCGCCGAGCGCCCTCACACCCGCCTACGGCCTCGCCGAGAGCACGCTCGCGGTGACCGGGGTGCCCGTCGACCGGAGCGCCGCCACCGTGCGCGTCCGCCGCCGGGAGCTGGCCGTCGGCGCGGCCGTGCGCACCGACGTAGACGGCCTGGACGAGCACGGGATCGTCGACGTGATGAGCTGCGGGCGGCCGCTGGCGGGCCTGGACGTCTGGCTGGCCGGCCCGGAGGGCGAGCCCCTGCCGGAAGGCCACCTCGGCGAGGTCGTCGTGACCGGCACCTCCCTGGCGGACGGCTACCTGGACGGCTCGGCGGCGGGGACCGCGTTCTGCGACGGGCGGCTCTACACCCGTGACGTGGCCTTCGAACGCGACGGCGAGCTGTTCGTGCTCGGCCGGCTGGGCGACAGCCTCAAGGTGAACGCCCGGTTCGTGTTCGCGGAGGACGTCGAGATGATGCTCGGCCGCGCGGGACTGGACCTCAACCGCACCTGTGTGGTGCTCGGAGAGCTGGGCTCGCGGGCCCACGCGTACGCCGTCCTGGAGGACCTCGACGCCTCGTGCGCCGAGGTCGCCGACCGGGTGCTCCTCACGACGTGCCCCGGCGTCGAACGCCACGTCGTCCCCGTTCCCCGCGGGACCATCCCGCGTACGTCGAGCGGCAAGAGCCGGCGCCGGGAGCTGTGGCTCAGCCTGAGCCACAAGAACGCAGTAGCGGAAACGAGACGGGAGAAGGCGGATGCCCTTTCAGCCGCAGGAGGTCCGCGAGACAGTGCTCGGGATCATCCAGCAACTCGCGCCCGAGCCGGAGCGGTTCGACTCGGCGAAGGACCTGAACCTGGTCAATGACCTCGGCTTCCACTCGCTGGCCCTGCTCGAGCTGGCCTTCGCGATCGAGGACGACTTCGACCTGCCGCCGATCGACGAGGAGACCGGCCGGGGCATCCAGACGACCGAGCAGGTACTGGAGTACGTCCTCGGCCAGCTCGCGGAGCAGGACGAGCTGGTCACGCCCTGATCCGGGTGGCCGCCCAGCGACGAAGGGAAACTGCATGAAGATCGCACTGCCGACCGGCGTCACCCTGAGCTACGACATCTACGGCCCCGAGGACGGGCCGGTCGTCGTCCTCGTCCCCGGGCAGCACCAGGCGTCCTTGTTCGAGGACATGCAGGTGCCGCACCTGACGAAGGCGGGCTACCGGGTGGTGACCTTCGACCTGCGCGGCGTGGCGCCGTCGGAGGAGACACCGCCGCCCTACACCGTCGAACTGCTCGGCGAGGACCTGGCGGCGTTCAACGAGGCGCTGGGCCTCGGCGCCTGCGCCTACATCGGGTACTCCGTGGGCGCGATGATCCTCCTCGAATTCGCCATGAAGCGGCCCGACCTGATCGAGCGTGCCGCCCTGATCGGCGTTCCGTGGAAGGCCAGCAAGCTGCAGGAGGCCATCCAGGCCGAGGCCGTGACACGGCTCCAGTCGGACCAGAAGATCCCGGCGCTCCTGGAGGGCGCCTACCGGGCGATGTACCTGTTCGGACCGCGGGCGCTGAACCGCGACGCGTTCATCGGGCCCTTCCTGCAGGGACTCCAGGGGTGGGCGGAGTCGGGCGGGCACGGCGCGATCGGCCACGCCGAGGCCGCCCGGCGGTTCCGGCCCTCCCCGGAGGAGGTCGGCAAGGTGCGCGTGCCGCTGCTCGTCGTCGGCATGGAGCACGACATCGTCGCTCCGCGGCACTTCGCCCGCGAACTGGCCGGCCTGATCCCGACGGCCGAGTACACGGAGATCCGCAACTGCGGCCACGCGTCCCTGCTGGAGAAGCCGACCGAGGTCAACAACCTGGTGGGGGAGTACCTGCGGACCGGCAAGGTCGGCAAGCCGCGGGGCAGCAACCGGAACGACGACGAGGCCGCCTGACCGCTCCCCCGCGACGGCGCGCCGGCGGGGGGGGGCCCCCCCCCCCCCCCCCCCCCGGGGGCGCCCCCCGCCCCCCCCCCCCCGCCCCCCCCCCCCCCCCCCCCCGCCCCCGTCGGGGCGACGCCCCAAACAACCCGAT
>NZ_JBIRZD010000002.1:0-266581 GCF_044390505.1 Streptomyces sp. NPDC018947 | reverse complement strand
GGCGCCCGGCGGGGGGCCCCCCCCCGAACCGCCGCGGGGGCCGCGGCCCGCCCCCCCCGCCCGGCCGCCCGGGGGCGGCCCCCCCGGCGCCCCCGGCCCGGGGGGGGCCCGCCGCTTCTCAGCCCGACGCGGGCCGCAGCCGGTACAGCCGGTAGAAGAGGTGACCGACGTCGATCACCTCGGTCTCCAGGCCCGCGGCGCGGGCGTAGGAGCGCACGGTGGCGGGGCGCATCACGGTGCCGGTCGCCGCCGTGGGTGTCTCGCTCATGCCGATCGGAAGGCAGTGCAGCACGCTGACGGCGTAGTGGAAGCGCTCGCTGTCGGCCGGCTCGGTGCTGAAGTGCTCCGCGACCGAGGGCTCCATCAGCAGCACGGAGCCGCCCGGGGCGAGCATCTCCCGGCAGCGCCTCAGGACCTCGACCGGCCGCGGCATGTCGTGCAGGGCGTCGAACACGCACACGAGCAGACTGTGACCGGACGGCCCCTCCTCGGCGGCGTCCTGCACGCCGAAGGACACCCGGTCGCCGAAGCCGGTGCCGGCCAGGCGGCGCCGGGCGGCCGCGACGGACTCGGAGTCGATGTCGAGGCCGTGCACCCGCGCGGCGGGGTACAGACGGGCCAGCGTCACCGTGGACAGCCCCGAACCGCAGGCGACGTCCGTGATCGAGGCACCCGGCACGTGCAGACGTGCCTCGATGTCCGGCAGGTGCCGGGCGATCCACTCGGACAGGTGATGGTCGAAGACCCCGCGGTTGAGCTCCGCCTGACCGGACCTCATCGCCTCGCCGTAGACGGACGGGCTCAGCCCGGTCCGCTTCCGGTAGGCCGCCACGAGCTCCGGGAGGATCGCCGCCATGCCGCCGATCGGCATCACGACCAGCGGGGCGATCCAGTGCGGGCTCTCCGGGTCGAGGAGGGCCTCGGCATGCTCGGGCGGCAGTTCGAAGCGGCGCAGCCGCGCGGGCTTCCCGGCGTCCTCGACGCGCAGGACACCCGCGCCCGCCTGCTGTTCCAGCCACTCGCGGATCATGCGTTCGTCGAGCCCGGCGCGGTCCGCGACCTCGGCCGGCGTGGCGGGTCCGATGTCGGCCAGCGCCTGGTACGCGCCGATCTCGAGCCCGAGGTAACAGGTCATCAGCTCGGCCGCGGCCAGTCCGGCTCCGAAGAACCGCACGGAGAATCCCTGGGCACTCGGCGTGACCGGGGTGCGGCCGGGCTGCGGACGCGGGCGACGGGACGGGACTGGGGTTGACAACACTGCCTCCAGAGATCGGACCGGTCCGCCGTCCCGACAGCTAACCGCAGCCTCCCACCCGCCCGTACGGGCCTGTCGGCACTCTTTCACCCGGCGCCCGTGACTTGCCCGGGAGGAGCTACGTTCACCCGCGAAAGAGCGTGAACACGACCCACCCCCAGGAGGCCGCTGTGTCTGCCGAGCCGTTGCAAGAGAACGAAGATCAGTCGGCCGCCGACGGAAACGGCGGCCGCGGCCTCGGCATGGCGCTCGCGCTCATCAGCACGGTGCAGCTCATGGTCGTGCTCGACGCGACGATCGTCACGATCGCGCTGCCGAAGCTGCGCACCGGCCTCGGGTTCTCGCCGGAGAACCTGGCCTGGGTGCTGACGTCGTACTCGCTGGCCTTCGGCGGACTGCTGCTGCTCGGCGGGCGGCTGGGTGACCTGCTGGGCCGGCGGCGGGTCTTCGCGCTCGGCGCGGCGGTGTTCGCCGTGGCGTCGCTGCTCGGCAGCGTCGCCAACAACCCCGAGTGGATGATCGTGGCGAGGGCCCTGCAGGGCGTCGGCGCGGCGATGGCGTCACCCGCCGCGCTCGCGCTCATCACCACGACGTTCCCGGCCGGTCCGCAACGCAACCGCGCGATGGGCGTCTACGCGGCGATGTCCGGGCTGGGCTCGGTCGTCGGCCTGCTGCTGGGCGGCGTACTGACCGAGGTGTCGTGGCGGCTGACCTTCTTCATCAACGTGCCCATCGGTGCCGCGGTGGCGCTGCTGGCGGCGAAGTTCCTCGTCGAGTCGCAGCCCAGGCGCGGGGCGTTCGACCTGATGGGCGCGTTCACCGCGACGGTCGGCCTGGCGGCGCTGGTCTACGGCTTCACGCGGGCGGGCGGCGACGCGAGCAGCGGAGGCAGCCGGTGGTCGGAGACCGGGACGCTGGTCGCCCTCGGGGTGGGCGTGGTGCTCCTGGTCGCCTTCGTGCTGGCCGAGCGGCGCTCCTCCGGTCCGCTGCTGCCGCTGCGCATCCTGCGCAGCCGCACGCGCGGGGTCAGCTATGTCGCGATGCTGATCGTGTCGGCGGCGATGTTCTCGTTCTTCATGTTCCTGAGCCAGTACGCGCAGGACGTCCTGGACTACTCGTCGCTGCAGACGGGCATCGCGTTCCTGCCGTTCGCCGTCTTCATGATGGTCGCGTCGCAGTTGTCCTCGTCGCTGATCACGAAGTTCGACCCGGGGTGGATCGCGGGAGCGGGGGCCCTCCTGGCCGCCGCGGGCATGTACTGGTACTCGCTGCTGGAGGCCGACTCGTCGTACTGGGCGCACGTGTTCCCGCCGATGCTGGTCACGGCGGTCGGCTTCGCGCTGATGTTCATTCCGCTGACGCTGACGTCCCTGCACGGCGTCGGCCACAGCGAGCAGGGGGTCACCTCGGCGGTGCTCAACTCCATGCAGCAGGTGGGCGGTGCCCTCGGCATCGCGGTGCTGTCGACGGTGTGGGTGCGCGAGCTGCTCGACAAGCAGGCGGAGCTGGCCGCCGGGGCCGCCGCGGAACAGGCCGGCGGGCAGGCGAAGGACGCGTTCTTCGAGATCGCGTTCACGGCGGGGGCCACCCGGGCCTTCCTGGTCGTCGGCATCATGCTGCTCGGCGTTGCGGTCCTCATCCTGTTCGGACTGCGCCTCAAGAAGCAGGAACTGTCCACCGACGGGGAGCCGGAGGCCGCTGCCGAGGCGCGCTGAGCTGCGCGACGGCGTCACGCGGCATCGCGGCGGGCGAAAGAAGACGCGACACAGTCAATCTGCGGAGAGGAATCCGACATGAGTGGACCGAGGCGCGGCCGCGACGTAGCCGTCGTCGGAGGTGGGGTGGCGGGTCCGACGGTCGCGATCGGTCTCGCGCGATCGGGATACGACGTGACCCTCTACGAGGCCTACAAGAAGGGGCCCGAGGACGTGGGCTCCTTCTTCAACCTGGCGCGGCTCGGCCGCACCGTCATGGAGGAGCTGGGGATAGCCGACCGGGCGCTCGAGACCGGAATACTGTGCTCCGGGCTGTCCTTCCAGAACCACAAGGGGCGCTGGCTCGCGAACAACCCGGAGTCCAGCACCAACATCATGCGCGGTGAACTGAGCGCTTCGCTCCGCGGGGTGGCCATCGACACCGGCGTGGCCGTGCGGCTCGAGAGCCGGCTGTCCTCCCTGTCCGAGCTGCCCGACGGCAGGTGGGAGCTGTCGTTCGCCGACGGCTCCCGGGCCGAGGCCGGCATCGTGATCGGCTGCGACGGCGTGCACTCCGAGGTCCGCCGCCACCTGCTGCCGCGGGTGCCGAAGGCGAGGTACGCCGGTGTCGTCGGCTCGGGGGGCATGGCGGAGGTCTCGGACCGCTTCAAGGTCGACGGGCTGTTCCACATGACCTTCGGACTGCGGGGATTCGTCGGCTACCAGGTCATCAGCCCCGGACGGATCCTGTGGTTCGAGAACCACCACGAGTACGAGGAGCGCTCCTACACGGAGCTGGCCGAGATCCCGAACGCCGACTGGGTGGCTTCCCTGGTGGACCGGCATCGCATGGATCCCCCCGTGGTCGGCGAAGTGATCAGTGCTTCCACGGGTTACGTGTGGCGCTGGCCGGTGTACGAGGTCCCCCAACTGGAGCAGTGGTACCGGGGCTCGGGGATCGTGATCGGCGACGCGGCCCACGCCATCCAGCCGCACCTGGGGATCGGGGCGACGCTCGCGGTGGAGGACGCCTACGAGCTGATCGCCGCGCTGCGGCGGGAGCCCGATGTCGCCGCGGCCTTCGGCGCGTTCCAGGCCCTGCGCCGAGCCCGCGTGGCGGAGATGAACAAGCAGGCCGAGCGCATGGGCGCGCTCATGACCCCGCGGCACTGGTGGCAGCGGACGATGCGCGACCTCGTCATGCCGGTCGCGGTCAAGAAGGCGATCAAGGACAACGCGCAGGACTACGGCTATCGCCTGCACCCCCTGCCCCCGGCCGGCCAGGTCGCCTGACCGGAGGCAAGGGACGGGGGGTCAGCGCAGTTCGCCGGTGAGGATCCACAGGTGGCCGAACGGGTCGCGGACGCGGCCCGAGCGCTTGCCGTAGGGACGGTTCTCGATCGGCACGACGACCTCGCCGCCGTGGGCGGCCACACGCTCGGCCGCGGCGTCGGGGTCGTCGATCTCGATCTCGATGAGGACGGGGGAGCCGCCCAGGTCGTCGGGAGAGAGCCATCCCCACTCCTCGACGGCCGGCGAGACCCTGAAGGTCCCGCCCGCGAGGCGGTGATCGATGACGGTGGGACGGCCGTCCTCTCCTGGGGCGCGGAACACTTCCTCGGCGCCGAGAGTGTCCTGGTAGAACTTCGCCGCGCGGTCCGGGTCGGGCACGATCATTCGGGGGAGCATCACCATGGCCGCCATATTAACCACGTGATCCGTGCTGCGGCCGAATGCTGAATGAATCTGCTGGAGTCCTGTCATTCCCCGACGAGGCCCCGTCGTCCGCCGCCGCCGTGCGTCACCGCGGACGGGACGATCTTTCGGGCCCGCCCGTTGCAGAACCGGCTGTCAGTCGTTCTCGCACGGCGGTCGCGTGAGCGGGCCGCCGACGCGGCGGACCGCTT
The DNA here is from genome assembly GCF_044390505.1 of Streptomyces sp. NPDC018947. NCBI lineage: Bacteria > Bacillati > Actinomycetota > Actinomycetes > Kitasatosporales > Streptomycetaceae > Streptomyces > Streptomyces sp. NPDC018947. The sequence goes on along the minus strand of NZ_JBIRZD010000002.1, from coordinate 261,725 downwards.
CACCCGAGCGCCTGCCGGCGGGAAGACCTGCCCGACCGCCGCGGACAGGTCTTCCCGCGGGCCCGGCCACTCCTCGGTCCACTCGTGAACTCCCGAAGAATGGCCGGAAACTCACCCCGTTCACCTGGTGGCTGATTTCGTGTCGCCCGAGGGTCAGGGTGTCTGTTCCGCGAGGTTGTTCAAGTGGGACCAGTCCAGGAGATACCCGCGTCCCCACACCGTTCGCAGTTCGAGGCTGACGGTGGATATACGTTTTCGCAGGCGCAGTATGTGCAGGTCCAGTGCGTTGTTGGAGAACCCCGCATTGATGCTGGCCAACGCCTCTTTCAGCTCTTCACGGCAGACGACCTGCCGGAAGTCGGCCAAAAAGCACTGCATCATCGCCACCTGGGCCTTCGACACGGGCACCGACTCGTTGGCGTAGTAGAGGACCCCCGTGGGATCCAGTACGGGGACGGCGCTGGCCGTGCGTTGTCGCAGCACCGATACGCGGGCCTCGACGTCGCAGCGTGCGACGGGCGGGCGTATCCAGTCCTCGTTGGGGCCGATGTCGGTCGGTGGGGGAGCGTTTCCCTCGACCACCAGCAGTGAGGGCACTCCGGTCTCGCGCAGTCGGGTTCGCTCGTCGGCCTGTGCGGGCCATCGGAGGAACACCACGTCACGGGCGCTCATCGGCGCCCCTCGAATGTACTTCCTCCCCCGTCGGCAAGATACGGTGAGGGCGACAACAGTCTGCTTGGTTGCTGTTTTCTCGAATTCTCTGCATGGCATCCCTCGTCACGCATTGCGGGCATAGTGCAACGCAGCCGGATTTCTGTGGGGCGACTGAGCTGTCTTTCCTGCAGTGGCTGGGAGTTCTGAGCTCACGCTCGCCGGGTGCGGCCGGCGGGCGAGTGATCAGGTGATGCGGATGGCGACGAGAAGCGAGCGGCTGTCCGGTTGGCCCGAAGGGGCTTCGGTAACAGGAAGCTGATCGTCCGCTTCCCGGTCGTCGTGCGGGCGCAAGGTGTGCGGTAGTTGAGATTCACCTTCGTGTCCCCTCGTTTCAGCCAAATTCTCTGATTCGGCCGCTTCGCCCTATCGGGTGGGATCATCACGTTAGAGGTGGTGATGCGGGCAGGCAAGAGGATCGAGCCAATTGACGAAGCCCGTTTGCGGAGCCGTTCTCGGGCCCGGTATTTCGCGAAGAACGGTGCGGAATTCTGTTGACGCCTGAACGGTGTGATGGGCATGCCGAAAACAATCTTGTGCGCCTCTCCCGTTCCTGACGCCCGCCCGTTCCGCGATACCCCGACGTCGCTCGGCCGGGCCCCGGACCGGGGACCCGGCAGGCAACACCCCTCGGTCAATTGGCCGATGCCACGCTGCTGGAGTCCGCGATCCGCTGGTGCAGCTTTCCCCGCAGCAGACGCAACTCGGCGAACGGGAGCGTCGCATGGTCGATCAGGTACGCCACGCCCGCGGTCCCGCCGGTGCCCGGGCTGTCACCCAGCATCCGGCTGGTCAGCGCCACATGACCCACCTTCCACCGGAGGTAGCCGTGGGCCAGGTCGAGCAGCCCCTCCACGACGCGGTGCTCGATGCCCGCCGCCGGGCCGGCCTCGACGATCTTCTCCACGGTGCTGCCGGCGCGCTCCGCGCCCCGGGCGAACTCCGTGTACAGCGTGCCGCAGCGCACGGCATTGCCGATCATCCGTTCCAGTCGGTGGAACTGGGGGGACTGGGCGCCACTGGCCGTCCCGAGGAAGCGCCGGAAGGCCGCGAAGTCCTCGAAGGGAAGCCGCTCCAGCACGATCAGTTGCTCGTGCAGCAGCCTCAGCAGCCCGTCGGCGCGGCGCAGCAGATCGACCGCCCGCTCCAGGGAGGCCGGGCCCATCGTGGAGAACGCCTGCTCGACCGCGGTCAGGTCGTCCAGGATCTGTTTCAGCCACAGCTCGCACGTCTGGTGGCAGACGATGAAGAACTGCTCCGACAGCACCGTCTGCCCGCTCTCCTGTCCCGAGCAGCAGGGACGCTGCAGGGACAGCAGCTCGTCGAGACACAGATAACTCTCGTAGGACTCCGCCGTGCCCATCAGCGCGCCTCCTTCTGCTTCCGCTGGACCAGCGCCACGATCCGCTCGATCCCGGCGGCGAGCTGGTCCCGGTCGGCGCAGAACGCGATCCGCACCAGGCCGTCGGCGACCCCGCCCGGCCGCAGCGGGCGCAGCGTCCCGTCGGCGCCGAACTCCGGGCAGGCGGAGAAGCCGCCGCCGGGTACGACCGCCACGCCCTCCTTGTGCAGCAGCTCGGCGGCGAACTGCTCGCCGGTCATGCCGCTGGACGAGATGTCGGCCATCGCGTACCAGCCACCGCCCGGAAGCGCCGGCAGCAGCCCGGCCTCGGTCAGGGCCGGCAGCATCCGGTCGCGGTTTTCCCGTACGAAGGCGTGGTTCCCGGCGATCGACTCGCGCGCGTGCAGCGCGCTGATCCCGGCGTACTGGATCGGGGCGGACGGCGCGATGATGCTCGACTCCTGCACCATCCGCATCGCGTCGCACACCTGGGGGCGCGCGACCGCGACGTAGCCGAGCCGGTAGCCCGTCATCGCCAGCCCCTTCGAGAAGGTGAAGACGCTGTTGACCAGGCGCCGGGAGGGGTCCAGGCCGCGTTCGAGGGACGCGATCGACACATGCTCCGACGCGTAGACGAAGTCCTCGTACGCCTCGTCGCTGACGATCTGCCACCCCCGCTCGGAGGCCAGTTCGTACAGACGGGTCTGCCTCTCGCGCGACAGCAGCGCACCGGTCGGGTTGGAGGGCGAGTTCAGCAGCAGGATCCGCGTGTTCGGACCGGACGCGGCACGGACCGAGTCCACGTCGGGGGCGAGCGTGTCGTCCAGGCCGTAGAACACCGGCCGCAGACCGGCCAGCAGGGCCTGCTGGAGATGCACCGGCCAGTGGATCTGCGGCATCAGGATCTCGGCACCCGGTTCGGCCAGGGTCCGCAGCAGCGCCGACAGGCCCTGACACGACCCCGGAGTGACGAAGAGACGGTCCGCCGGGGCGTCGATGCCGTTGACGGTGTCAAGCTTCTCGCTGATCGCCTCCCGCAGCTCCATCAGGCCCTGCACGTCGATGTAACGGGTCCGGCCGTCGAGCACCGCCTCGGCCAGGGCCCTGCCCACCGACTCGGGCGGCCCGAACGCGGGCTCGCCGACATGCAGCTTGATCAGGGGACCGGCCCGGTGCTCCCGCTCGTTGGCCCGCCTGAACGCCTCGTACAGCCAGGACGTGGGTATCGCGGACGCCTCCGGGAAGAACGGGGCCTGCGGAGTGCTGTGCGCCATGGTCGTGAGATCTCCTGAGCTCGATGGAATGTCAGTCAGGCTGTGCGACCACCGTCCACGGCGATCACAGAGCCGGTGACCCAGGCGGCACCGCCGGGGTCGAGCAGATGGCACACCCAGGTGGCCACTTCACCGGGCTCGCCGAACCGCCGCATCGGCGTGCCCGCGATGATCCGCTCGCGGAGCTCGGCGACACCGTCCGGGCCGCCCGGCACGGCCTGCTCCCACAGCCTGGTGTCCACCGGGCCGGGCAGCACCGCGTTGACCCGTACGTCGGGGGCGAGTTCCACGGCCAGCGACCGGGTCAGGCTGTTCAGCGCCGCCTTGCTCGCGCCGTAGTACGCGCGCCCCGGCATCGCCAGCACCCCGCCCACCGAGGACACGTTGACGACGCTGCCGCGGTTGGCGCGCAGCTCCGGCAGGGCGGCCCGGGTCAGCTCGGCGGCCGCGACGACGTTGGTCGCGAGCATCTGCTCGAACTCCTGGGCGTCGGCCCGCTCCAGCGGCGCGAACCGCGCGTGCCCCGCGTTGTTGACCACGGCGTCGACCCCGCCCAATCGTTCCCGCGCGGCGGCCACGATCGCCTCGGCAGCCCCCCGGCGGGTCACGTCGGCGGCGTGGAAGCGCACGTCCGGGCCCGCCTCCTCGGCCACCCGCCCCAGGCGCCGCGCGTCGCGGCCGACCGCGAGCACGGCGGCGCCGAGACCGGCGGCCCTGCGCACGACGGCCTCCCCGATCCCCGAACCGCCGCCCGTGACGACGACGCGGAGTCCGGACCAACCGCCGCTCACGGCCGCGCCGCCGGTCCCGGCCCGGTCCCGGCCCGTTCGCCCGGCCGGTCCGCCAGCAGATCGGCCAGGATGCCGCGAGGGCTCTCGAAGAGGTGGAAGTGCCCGCCGCCGAACACCCGTGTACGCACCCGCCCCGTGGTCCGGGCCGCCCACCCCCGGCCGGCGTCCTTGGGAGCCATGGGATCGTCGGCGCCGAGGTAGCACCGGATGTCGACGCTCACCGGGTCGGCCGGCGGTGCGGACACGTACCGCTCGTGGGCGGCGATGTCGGCGCGCAGGCCCGACAGCAGCAGCTCGCGCAGGTCGGGTTCCCCGGCGACCAGCGGGTCGATTCCGCCGAGCTCCAGGACACGCCGCCACAACTGATCGTCCGGCAGGTCCGCCTGCCCCTTCGGTGCCGCGGGGTCGCCCGGTGCCCGTGCCCCGCTGACCGCCAGTGCCGCGGGCGGTGCGCCGGCGGACTCCAGTTGCCGGGCCGTCTCGTAGGCCACCATCGCGCCGAAGCTGTGCCCGAACAGCAGGACCTGCGCCGGGGCGAGGGCGGTCAGTTCCGCGCCGATCGCCGCCGCCATCACCCGCACGTCCGACTCCGGCCGTTCGGCGCCCCGGTCGCCGTGCCCCGGGTACTGGACCGCCAGCAGGCCGACGCCCTGGGGCCCCGCGCCGCCGGCGATGTCGCGGACGTGCGTGCCCCAGGGAAGGAAGCTCTCGGCCCAGCCGCCCGAGTGGGGGCAGCAGACCAGGACGGTGCGGCCCCGGTGATCGGAGGCACGGCGAGGTTCCAGGGATCTCACCCAGGTGCGCGCTGCCATGCCGCCCTCCCATCGGTCGATGGCATCCGACCCTGGCACACGTCCCGCACCGCGCCGCCGAATCCTTCCGGTTTCATTCAACCCGCTTACTCCGGACCGTCCGCTCTTGCCACGCTCTGCGGGAGCTCGCGCAGGAACAGCTCCCGTCGTCCCAGCAAAAGGAGGACCGCGTCATGTCCAGGACCGCCGGACCGGTGCCCGAGCTGGATCTGACCGATCCCGCTGTCCTCGTGGACAACGACCCCTACGCCTACTGGGACCGGATGCGGGAGGAAGCGCCGGTCGCCTGGCACGAGTCGCCGTGGGGCACCGGGTTCTGGTCGCTGGCCCGGCACGCGGACGTCGTCGCCGCCTACACGGACGCGGCGCACCTCAGCTCGGCCCGCGGCACCGTGCTCGACGTCCTCCTGCGGGGCGGGGACTCCGCGGGCGGGCGGATGCTGGCCGTCATGGACCGCCCCCGCCACCGCGAGCTGCGCAGCGTGCTGCTGCGGGCCTTCTCGCCCCGGCTGATCCGGCAGGTCGAGGAGCAGATCACGACCCGCGCCGACGACCTCGTGGCCCGCGTCGTGGGAGCGGGCCCCTTCGACTTCGCGGCCGAGGTCGCCGAGGTGCTGCCGATCAACACGATCTGCGACCTCCTGGAACTGCCCGCCTCCGACCGCCCGGACCTGCTCGCCTGGAACAAGCGCGCCCTGTCGTCCCACGACGAGAAGGCCGACCCCGTGGACGCGCTCGAGGCCCGCGGCGAGATCCTCGCCTACTTCGGCGACGTGGTCCGCGAGCGCCGGCGGCGGCCCGGCAACGACGTCATCAGCATGCTCGCGACCGTGCCCGTGGAGGGCGAGCCGCTCTCCGACGACGACGTCGCCCTGAACTGCTACAGCCTGATCATCGGCGGGGACGAGTCCACCCGCATGTCGCTGATCGGAGGGCTGGACGCCCTGGGCCGCTACGACGACCAGTGGCGACGTCTCACCACCGGCTCCGCCGCCGTGGAGACGGCCGTCGAGGAGGTGCTCCGCTGGGTCACGCCCGCGATGCACTTCGCCCGCACCGCGACCCGCGACCTGCGCATCGGCGGGCAGCGGATCCGGGCCGGCGACATCGTGAGCATGTGGAACATCTCGGCCAACAACGACCCGGAGGTGTTCGACCGCCCCCGTACCTTCGACGTCGGGCGCGACCCCAACCCGCACGTGGCCCTCGGCCGGGGGCCCCACTTCTGCCTGGGCGCCTTCCTCGGCCGGCTCGAGCTCACCGCCGTGCTGACCTCGCTCCTGAGCCGGGTGCGCACCATCGAGGTGCTGGCCGCACCGAGCCGGGTCTACAGCACCTTCCTGTTCGGGTACAACGACCTCCGGCTCGCCCTCCGCTGAGGGCCCGCCCGGCCCCCCTCAGTCCCGCAGGCTCTCGCACAGGTCGGCCATCGTCCGGCTCTCGATGACCGCACGCACCGGAAGGGACAGCCCCAGCTCGTCCCGCACCCTGCGGGACAGCTTGACGGCGAGCACCGAGTGGCCGCCCCGCTCGAAGAAGTTCTCGCCGGGCCCGATCTCCTCGACACTGAGCACCTGCGCCGCCAGGTCGCACAGCGCGTCGAGACGCCGGCGGCCGTCCGTCCCGGCGGGCCGCACCACACCCGCGGTCCCGGACGCCGGGGCGTCGAGTTCCTCCAGGGCGCGCCGGTCGACCTTGCCGTTGGTCGTCATCGGCAGGGCGTCCAGCAGCACCAGGCGCGACGGCAGCATGTGGGCCGGCAACCGGTGCGCCAGCCGCTCCCGCAGGCCCTCCGGTGTCGCCGCGCTGTCCGGCCGCGTCACGACGTACGCCGTCATCCGCGCCGTGTCGAGCGTGCCGCTGACCACCACCGCGCTGAGCGTCACACCCGGGCAGGCGTCCAGCGCCGCCTCGACCTCGCCCAGTTCGATGCGGTAGCCGTTCAGCTTGACCTGGTGGTCCGCGCGGCCGGCGAAGAACAGCTCGCCGTCCGCCGTCCGGTGGCCGCGGTCGCCGGAGCGGTACATCCGTGCGCCGGGCCCGCCGAAGGGGTCGGCGACGAACCGGCTCGCCGTCAGCTCCGGCCGGTTCAGGTAGCCCAGCGCCTCACCGGAGCCCGCCAGGTACAGCTCGCCCTCCTCGCCGGGCCCGCAGGGGCGCAGGTCGTCGTCCAGCACCCGCACCTCGTTGCCCGGCCAGGGCCGTCCGATGCTCACCGGATCACCGGGAGCGACCGGGCCCGCCATGGTGACGCCGACGGTCATCTCGGTGGGCCCGTAGCCGTTGTACATGCGCCGGTTGGGCGCCCAGGCGCGCACCAGCGCCGGCGTGCAGACGTCCCCCGTGGACAGCAGGACTCCGCCGACCAGCACGCCGGTGCTGTCGGTCAGGCTCAGGGCGACCGGGGGCAGCACCGCGTGGCTGATGCGCCGGTCCCGCAGCGTGCGGTGCAGGTCGTCGCCGGGCAGGACGTCGCGCTCGTCGGTGACCACGAGGGTGGCGCCCGAGAGCAGCGCCAGGGTCATGTCCCAGAACCCGGCGTCGAAGTTGAACGAGGCCCACTGCAGCACCCGGTCCCCGGGCCCGGCGCCGATCCACCGACGCTGGGTCGCGACCAGGTCCGACATGCCCGCGTGCGGTACCACCACACCCTTGGGCACCCCTGTCGAACCGGAGGTGTAGATGACGTACATCGGATCGTCGGCCGTCAGCGGGCGGGTGCGCTCCTCCTGCGCCGGCGGGCGGGGCTCGGCGGCGGACAGCAGGCTCCCGGTCCGCGGGCCGTCGAGGTCCAGGACCGGAACCGTGTCGGTGACGGGCTCGTGCGAGCCGCTGTGCAGCAGGCAGCCCAGCGCCGCGTCCGCCACCGCGTGCTCGATGCGCTCGCTCGGATAGCCCGGGTCCAGCGGCACGTACGCGGCCCCCGCGGTGGTGACCGCGAGAGCCGCGACCGGCAGCCACGCGCCCCGGGCGATCGAGAGCCCGACGGTGTCCCCGGGACCCAGCCCGCGGGCGACCAGCACCCGGGCCAGCCGGTTGACCCGCTCGGCGAGCTCGGCGTACGACAGGACCTCCCCGTCCGCCTCCACCGCGGGACCGTCCGGATGATCGGCCGCGACCCGGGCGAACAGCTCCGGCAGCGTCGGCAGAGCGGGGGCCGGCCCGCGCACGCACCGGACGTCGGGCCACGCGCGCGCGACGAAGGCGTCCGCCTCGTCCCGCCCGGCCGGCCCGAACTCGACGGACCAGCCCGCGGGCACCTGGTGCCCCGCCGGCCACAGCGAGCGCTGACCGCGGCCGTTGCACAGGACCAGGTGGCTCTGCCCGTCTCGTTCGAACAGGTTCCGGCTCATCGCTGACCTCCGAGATCTCGCGGCGCCGCAGCCCGCTTCCGTGCCCCGCCTGGACGAAACTCAGCCCCACGATGGCGCCCCGGCCACGCCGGCGCCGGACCCGCGAAAGGTTCGTGAAGGGGGCGGCGCGGCGGGCTCCGGCAACTCCTCTCACCTTTCTTTCACGGATCCTTGGGCGGCACGTCCGTGTGGCTACGTTTCCGGCGTGGCAGTCCAAATCCAGCCCTCCGTCGGTCAGTCCCTGCTCTGGTTCCTCGACCGCTACCGCGGCGAGGAAGGCGCCCTCAATTGCCCGACCCTGTGCCGCATCCGCGGGCTGCTCGACACGGCGCGGCTGCACCGCGCCGTCGCCGAGGTCATGACGCGGCACGAGGCGCTGCGCACGACGTTCGCCGGTGGCGGGCACCGGCTCAGGGCGCTCGTCGCCGAGGACGTGTCCCCCCTGGTGCACGAGGTCGACCTGTCCGGTGCGAAGGACCCGCAGGCGGCGGTCCGCGAGGCCGTCACGGCCGAACTCGGCACCCGCATCGACCCGACGCACAGCGGGGTGCGGCTCACCCTGTGGCGGCTCGCCGCGGACGATCACGTGTTCTGCTTCAACATGCACCACATGATCACCGACGCCTGGTCCTGCCGGGTGATCCTCCAGGACCTGTGCGCCGCCCTGGAGCGGCCCGAGGACGGGCCGGCCCCCGAAGCGGCCCGGCCCTACTCCGCCTTCGCCGCGGACCAGCGGCGGGCCCTGGCGTCCGAGGCGGGCAAACGGCTGACCGCGTTCTGGTCCGGGCAACTGCGCGACCTCGTCCTCCCGCCGCTGCCGATGTCGCCCGCCACACCCGGAGCCGCACGCGACACCGACCTCGTGCAGCACACGCTCGACGCGAAGACCGTGGCCGCGCTCGACGCCGTCGCGCGCACCGAACGCAGCACACTGTTCGTCGCCCTGCTCACCGCCTACTACCGGGCCCTGCGCCAGGTCAGCGGCAGCAACGACCTGGCGGTGGCCACACTGTTCGCCAACCGTGCGCCGGACTACCGCGAGACCGTCGGGTTCCTGGCGAACATGGTGCTCCTGCGCACCCGGCTGGAGCCCGGCGGGGACTTCGCCGCGCACCTGCGCGCCACGCACACCACCGTCATGGACGCGTTCGTCCATCAGGGGCTGCCGCTGCAGATGCTGCCGCTCACCCTGAAGGACACGAGCCGCCGGCCGGACGACGTGGTCTTCCAGATGATGCCCGACCCCGTCTACAGCACCCGGGCCGGCGGTCTGGACATCGAGGTCCTCGTACCGGACGACGTCGCGACGCGCTTCGAGCTGGAACTCGTGGCCGTGCCGGCCGGCGACACGGTCCGCATCCTCCTCTTCTTCAACCCCGACCGGTTCTCCCCGGCGTTCGTCCGCGAGCTGCTCGCCGCATACGTCGAGATCTGTACGGCCTCGACGCGCTGAGCCATGGCCTGAGTAGGAAGGGTCCGCATGATCGAGCAAGAAGTCGGCCAGAAGGAAAGCTCCCGCCTGCCGCTGCCGGACAGCATCCGTGCCGAGGTCGCGGCGAAGCTCGGGATCCCGGCGGACGAGATCGGCGCGGACGAGGATCTCGTGGGCCTCGGTCTGGACTCCCTCGGCGTCATGACCCTCGCGACGGCCTGGCAGGCGGACGGCGCCGACATCACCTTCGGCGACCTGATCGAGGAGCCCACCCTCGCCGCCTGGGAACGGCTCCTGGGCCGGGGCGGCGGCACCGGACCGGCACCGGCTGAGGAACCGGTGGAGGACGGGACGTTCGCCCTGGCGCCGATGCAGCACGCCTACTGGTCCAGCCGCCGGCCCGGGATGCCGATGCGGACCGGCTCGCACTTCTACTTCGAGTTCGACACCGGCCCGCTCGACGTCGCCCGGCTCGACCGGTCGGTCAGCGCGCTCCGCGAGCGCCACCCGATGCTGCGGACCCGCATCGGAGAGGAGGGCACCCAGCACATCCGGCCCGGCTCCTGGGGGCTGGACGAGGTGGTGGACCTCCGCGGCCTCGACGACGGCGCGCGGGCCGAGCGGCTGGAGCGGATCCGGGCGCGGATGTCCCACCAGACCCTCAGCATCGAGGACGGCCGGGGGGTGGACGCCCGGCTGGCCCTCGTCGACGAGGAGTCGTGCCGGCTGTTCCTCGACATCGACATGATCGTCTGCGACGCCGGGAGCTTCGGCATCGTGGTGAGCGACCTGGCGCGGCTCTACACCGAGGACGCCGCCGACAAGCGGCCACTGGGCCTGAGCTACCCCGCATACCTGCGCCTGGTCGAGCAGTCGGGCCGTACCCGCGACCGGGACGTCGCCTACTGGCGCGGCCGGGCCGAGTCCCTGCCCAGCGCGCCCTCGCTTCCGCTGGCCACCGCTCCCGAGCAGCTCGACGAGGTCGTGTCGGTACGGCGGCACGCGTGGCTGCCGCCCGAGACCTACGCCGCACTGAACGAACTGGCCCGCAGGCACCGGCTCACGACCTCCATGACCCTCGCCGCCGTGTACGCCGACGTCCTCGCGGCCTGGAGCGACAGCCCGGAGTTCCTCCTCAACCTCCCCGTCCTGAACCGGCTTCCGGTCCACCCGGAGGTCGGCGAGGTGGTCGGCGACTTCACGGACCTGCTGCTCCTGGAGGTCCGGCCCGACCCCACCCGCCCGTTCGCCGACCGCGCCCGGGCGGTCCAGGAACAGTACCGGCGCGATGCCGCCCACTCCAGCTACGGCGGCACCTCCGTCCTGCGGGACCTGGCCCGGACCGCGGGCGGACTCGGCAACCGCTCCGGCGTCGTGTTCACCAGCGCGCTGAGCCTGGGAGAGCTGTTCGACGCGCCCGCCCGTGAACTGCTCGGCCAGCCGGTCTGGATGAGCTCGCAGACCCCGGGTGTCTGGCTCGACGTCCAGCTCGTCGAGCGGGACGGCGGCATGCTGATCAACTGGGAGGCCGCCGAGAACCTGTTCAGCCCGGGAGTGCCGGCCGCCATGTTCGAGGCGTTCGTGGACCGGGTGCGGCACCTCGCCTCGGATGCCGGTGCCTGGTCGCAGTCGTTGCCGGTGTCGTTGCCGGTGGGGCAGGCGGTGGTGCGGGAGCGGGTGAATGCGACGGGGGTGGTGGTCGAGCGGCGGTTGTTGCATGCGCCGGTGTTCGGGCATGCGGTGCGGGTGCCGGACCGGGTGGCGGTGCGGGTGGGTGGCAGTGGTCGGGTGGTCACCTATGGGGAGTTGGCGTCGAGGGCGTTGGCGGTGGCGGGGTGTTTGCGGGCGCGGGGTGTGGGGGTGGGGGATCCGGTCGCGGTGTCGGTGGCGAAGGGTCCTGATCAGATCGTGGCGGTGTTGGGTGTGCTGGCCGCGGGTGGTTGTTATGTGCCGGTGGGGGTGGATCAGCCGGTTGTGCGGCGGGGTCGGATCGTGGCGTCGGCCGGTGCGGGTGTGGTGCTGGTGGGTGAGGACGGCGGTGGGCAGTGGCCGTCGGGTGTGCGGGTGGTGGGGGTGTCGGAGGCGGTTGGTCATGTGCCGTTGAGTGCTCCGGTGGAGGTGTCGCCGGAGGAGTTGGCGTATGTGATCTTCACGTCGGGTTCGACGGGTGAGCCGAAGGGTGTGGAGATCACTCATGCGGCGGCGGCGAACACGATCGATGCGCTCAATGAGCGGTATGGGATCGGTGGGAAGGACCGGGTGCTGGCGGTGTCGGCGCTGGACTTCGATCTGTCGGTGTATGACATTTTCGGCCTGCTGGCGGTGGGGGGTCAGGTCGTCACGATCTCGGAGGATGTGCGTCGTGAGGCGGCGGCGTGGGTGCGGTTGGTGCGTCGGCATGAGGTGACGGTGTGGAACACGGTGCCGACGTTGCTGGACATGTTGTTGGTGGCGGCGGAGGACCGGTGTCGGTTGCCGAGTCTGTCGGTGGCGATGGTCTCGGGTGACTGGGTGGGTCTGGATCTGCTGGGGCGGTTGCGTGGGGTTGCTCCGCAGGCGCGTCTGGTGGCGATGGGGGGTGCGACGGAGGCGGCGATCTGGTCGAACGTCCATGATGTGGAGCGGATCGAGCCGGGGTGGGTGTCGGTTCCGTATGGGCGTCCGTTGCCGAATCAGTGTTATCGGGTGGTGGATCCGTTCGGGCGGGATCGTCCGGACTGGGTGCCGGGGGAGTTGTGGATCGGCGGGGCGGGTGTGGCCCGTGGGTATCGGGGTGATCCGGAGCGGACGGCGGTGTCGTTCCCGGTGACGGAGGACGGCCGGCGTTGGTATCGGACGGGGGATCTGGGGCGGTATCACCCGGACGGGACGCTGGAGTTCCTGGGGCGCAGGGATCATCAGGTCAAGGTGCGTGGTCATCGGATCGAGCTGGGTGAGATCGAGACCCGGTTGCGGGAGGTGCCGGGTGTCTCGCACGCGGTGGCGTGGGTGGATGTGTCGGGGGCGGTGCGGCGTCTGGTGGCGGCGGTCGCCGGCACGGGCTTGGAGGAGGGGGAGGTGCGGGCCGGGCTGACGGCCACCCTGCCGGGTTACATGGTGCCCGAGCACATCCAGCTCCTGGACGCCATGCCCCTGACCCCCAACGGCAAGATCGACCGGGCGGCGGTACAGAAGAACCTGACCGCGCAGCTCGCCGCGCGCACCGAGGGCGACGCGACCGCGGCCAGCGAGCTCACCGGAGTGCAGGCCACCCTCGCCGCCGTGTGGTCCGAGCTGCTCCACACACCGTCGCTCACCGGCGAGTCGAACTTCTTCCACCTCGGCGGCGACAGCCTGCTGGCCACCCGGATGCTCGCCGAGCTGCGCCGCGAGGGACTCTCCGGCAGCCTGGGCGACCTCTTCGGCTCCCCGACCGTGGCGGGCTTCGCCGGCCGGCTGACCCCGCTGGAGGACCCCGACGACGACACCCGGACGATCGAGGCCGACCTCGAGCACCGGCACGACCCGTTCCCGCTGACCGACGTGCAGCGCGCCTACTGGCTGGGCCGCCGCCCCGACTTCACCCTGGGCGGGGTCGGCTCCTACTGGTACTGGGAGTTCGAAGCCGACGGGGTCGACCTCGAACGCCTGGAGGACGCCTGGAACGAGGTCGTCGCCCGGCACGAGATGATGCGCGCCGTCCTCGACGACAACGGCAGTCAGCGCATCCTGCCCACCGTCCCGCGGTTCCGGATCTCGGTACGCACCACGACCGGGGACGACCACGACGAAGCCGTGGCCGAGCTGCGCCGCATGGACAGCCAGATCCTGGACGTGCACACCTGGCCGCTGTTCGACGTGCGCGCGGTCCAGTGCGACGACGGGCGCACGGTGATGGGCGTCGGGTTCGACTACATCGTCCTCGACGCGCTCAGCATCGTCACCGTCCTCAGCGAGGTCTCGGCCCGGTACGCCGACCCGGACACCAAACTGCCGGAGCTGGAACTGTCGTACCGGGACTACCTGCGAGCCACCCGTGTCGACGACGCCGTCCGCCGGCGCGACGAGGAGTACTGGCTCCGGGTGATCGAGGAGCTGCCCCCGCCGCCGGTGCTGCCGCTGCGGATCGAGCCCGAACAGGTGGGGACGCCGCGGTTCGCCCGGCGCGAGTTCCGGATCGAGCCGGAGCAGTGGCAGGAACTGCGCCGGCGCACCGTCGAGCACGGACTGACCGTGTCGACGGTGGTGGCCACGGCGTTCGCCGAAGTGCTGGCCGCCTGGAGCGCCGACCCGGCGCTGACGCTGACCCTGACCGTCTTCGACCGGCAGAACCTCCACCCCGAAGTCAACGACGTCGTCGGTGACTTCACCTCCCTGATGCTGCTCGGCCACACGAGCACCCCCGACGAACCGTGGGCCCGGATCGTCCGCCGCGTACAGGGCCAGGTCTGGGAGGGCATGGAGCACAACAGCGTCTCCGCGACCTGGGTGCTTCAGCAGCTCGCACAGCGCCAGGGCGCGTCGCAGATGCTCATGCCCGTCGTCTTCACCTCGACCCTGGGGGTGGCCGGGTCCTTCCCCGACCTGGAACTCTCCTTCGGCACCCAGACCCGAGGGCTGTCGCAGACCCCGCAGGTCACCCTGGACTGCCAGGTGATCGAGCAGGGCGGTGGCCTCAACGTCAACTGGGACTACGTCGAGGGACTGTTCGCGCCCGGAGTCGTCGAAGCAGCCCTGGACGCGATGCGCTCGCTCCTTCGGTCACTGGCCGGCCGCGACTGGAACGAAGCACCGTTGCCGGTGTCGTTGCCGGTGGGGCAGGCGGTGGTGCGGGAGCGGGTGAATGCGACGGGGGTGGTGGTCGAGCGGCGGTTGTTGCATGCGCCGGTGTTCGGGCATGCGGTGCGGGTGCCGGACCGGGTGGCGGTGCGGGTGGGTGGCAGTGGTCGGGTGGTCACCTATGGGGAGTTGGCGTCGAGGGCGTTGGCGGTGGCGGGGTGTTTGCGGGCGCGGGGTGTGGGGGTGGGGGATCCGGTCGCGGTGTCGGTGGCGAAGGGTCCTGATCAGATCGTGGCGGTGTTGGGTGTGCTGGCCGCGGGTGGTTGTTATGTGCCGGTGGGGGTGGATCAGCCGGTTGTGCGGCGGGGTCGGATCGTGGCGTCGGCCGGTGCGGGTGTGGTGCTGGTGGGTGAGGACGGCGGTGGGCAGTGGCCGTCGGGTGTGCGGGTGGTGGGGGTGTCGGAGGCGGTTGGTCATGTGCCGTTGAGTGCTCCGGTGGAGGTGTCGCCGGAGGAGTTGGCGTATGTGATCTTCACGTCGGGTTCGACGGGTGAGCCGAAGGGTGTGGAGATCACTCATGCGGCGGCGGCGAACACGATCGATGCGCTCAATGAGCGGTATGGGATCGGTGGGAAGGACCGGGTGCTGGCGGTGTCGGCGCTGGACTTCGATCTGTCGGTGTATGACATTTTCGGCCTGCTGGCGGTGGGGGGTCAGGTCGTCACGATCTCGGAGGATGTGCGTCGTGAGGCGGCGGCGTGGGTGCGGTTGGTGCGTCGGCATGAGGTGACGGTGTGGAACACGGTGCCGACGTTGCTGGACATGTTGTTGGTGGCGGCGGAGGACCGGTGTCGGTTGCCGAGTCTGTCGGTGGCGATGGTCTCGGGTGACTGGGTGGGTCTGGATCTGCTGGGGCGGTTGCGTGGGGTTGCTCCGCAGGCGCGTCTGGTGGCGATGGGGGGTGCGACGGAGGCGGCGATCTGGTCGAACGTCCATGATGTGGAGCGGATCGAGCCGGGGTGGGTGTCGGTTCCGTATGGGCGTCCGTTGCCGAATCAGTGTTATCGGGTGGTGGATCCGTTCGGGCGGGATCGTCCGGACTGGGTGCCGGGGGAGTTGTGGATCGGCGGGGCGGGTGTGGCCCGTGGGTATCGGGGTGATCCGGAGCGGACGGCGGTGTCGTTCCCGGTGACGGAGGACGGCCGGCGTTGGTATCGGACGGGGGATCTGGGGCGGTATCACCCGGACGGGACGCTGGAGTTCCTGGGGCGCAGGGATCATCAGGTCAAGGTGCGTGGTCATCGGATCGAGCTGGGTGAGATCGAGACCCGGTTGCGGGAGGTGCCGGGTGTCTCGCACGCGGTGGCGTGGGTGGATGTGTCGGGGGCGGTGCGGCGTCTGGTGGCGGCGGTCGCCGGCACGGGCTTGGAGGAGGGGGAGGTGCGGGCCGGGCTGACGGCCACCCTGCCGGGTTACATGGTGCCCGAGCACATCCAGCTCCTGGACGCCATGCCCCTGACCCCCAACGGCAAGATCGACCGGGCGGCACTCCAGGCGAACTCGGCCCGCACCTCGACGGGGACGGCCGGACAGGCCCGCGTCCATCACCCTCCGCAGGGCACCACCGAATGCGCCGTCGCCGAGATCTGGCAGGAGGTGCTCCAGGTCTCCGAGACCTCACGGGACGCCGGCTTCTTCGAACTCGGCGGAGACAGCCTGACCGCGATGCACGTCACCCAGCGCCTCGGCCGGCGCTTCGGCGTGGAACTCACGCTGCGGCAGATGTTCGACCACCCCACGCTCACCGAGCTGGCAGCCCTCATCGACGAACTGACCCGGGTGACCGACGACCTCGACGCGCCCGTCCGACTGGAAGAAGGTGTCTTGTGACCGCAAGCGACATCATCGCCGAGCTTGGACTGGCCGGCATCCACCTGTGGGAGGACGACGGAAAGCTCCGCTTCCGCGGCCCCGAAGGGGCGATGACGCCGGAGCGCCGAGCCCTGATCGCCGGCCGGCGCGACGAGGTCCTCCGCGAGCTGCGCGACCGGGACAGCCAGGCCGTACGGCCCGAGCCCGAGGCACGCTTCGAGCCCTTCCCGCTGACCGACGTGCAGTCCGCCTACCTGCTGGGCCGGCGCGAGGCGTTCGAGTACGGATCCGTGCCGTGCCACGCCTACGGCGAGCTGTTCTTCGACTCCCTCGACCGCGAACGCCTCCAGCGGGCCTGGTCGACGGTGGTCGACCGGCACGACATGCTGCGCACGGTCATCGACTACGACGGCTTCCAGCGCGTGCTGGAGGACCCGCCGGCCCCCGCGATCGACTGGACCGACGCCCGCCACCTGCCCCCCGCCGAGGGCGAGGACCGGCTCGCCAGGACCCGGGAGCGGCTCTCCCACGAGTCGAAGGAGGTCACCGAGTGCCCGCTGTACACCATCGCGGTCACCGAGCTGGCCGACCGTGCCGTGCTGCACTTCTCCATCGACTTCCTGATCGCGGACTACGTGAGCATCTACCGGCTGCTCGACGAGTTCGGCGCGTTCTACGAGGACCCCGGCGCGGAACTGCCGGCCCCGGCCATCAGCTTCCGCGACTACCTGCGGGCCGAGCGGAACGTGCGCCAGGGACCGGCCTACGAGCGTGACCGGGAATACTGGCTGGAGCGCCTCGACGATCTCCCGGCCGCTCCCGAGCTGCCCATGGTCGCCGAGCCGAGCCGGTACGGCGCCACCCGGTTCACCCGGCGGGAGATGCACCTGGACGCCGGCACCTGGGCCGCCCTGAGGCGGCGCGCCGGAAGCCACAACCTGTCCGCGTCCAACGTGGTCATGGCCGCGTACGCCGAGGTCCTCGGACTGTGGAGCCGCCACCCCCGGTTCACGCTCGACCTCACGGTCCTCAGCCGGCTGCCGCTGCACCAGGACGTCACCGCGATCGTGGGCGACTTCACCTCCGTGGAACTGCTCGCCGTCGACACCGCGGCCGCCGACGACTTCCTCGGCCGGGCGAAGGCACTCAGCGAGCGGCTCTTCGAGGACCTGGACCACCGCCTCTTCTCCGGGGTCGAGGTCATCCGCGAGCTGAGCCGCCGCCGCGGACAGCAGGGCGCCCTCATGCCGGTGGTCTTCACCAGCGCGATCGGGCTGTCGGGCGTGTCGGCGCCGTCGGGCCCCATGCGGACCCGCATCGAGAACGGCATCAGCCAGACCCCCCAGGCCTGGCTCGACTGCCAGGCCATGGAGGACGGCGACGGCCTCCTCATCAACTGGGACTCGCGGGACGACGTGATCCCCCCGGCCGTGCTGGACGACATGTTCGCGGCCTTCGAAACACTCCTGCGCGGCCTGGCCGGTGACGACGCCACCTGGTCCCGCGCGAACCCGGTGGCACTGCCCGCGGCCCAGCTCGCCCGGCGCGCCGAGGCCAACGACACGGCCCGCCCGCTGAGTACGGCCCTGCTGTCCGACGCTCTCGTCGAGCAGGCGCTGACTCGTCCCGACGCCGTGGCCGTGGTGGACGGCGGGTCCACGGTCACGTACCGGGAACTCGTGGCACGGGCCGGCGCGGTGGCGACCGCACTCCGCGCGGCCGGTCACGCACGCGGCGACCGCGTCGGCGTCGTCATGGACAAGAGCTGGCACCAGGTGGCCGCCGCGGTCGGCGTCCTGCTGGCCGACGGGACCTACGTGCCCGTCGAGACCAGCCAGCCGGAGGCACGCCAACGGCGGATCCTGGACGCCGCGGGAGTGCGCACCGTGCTCACACGCCGGGCTGACGAGGTGACCGTGCCCGAGGAGTGCGCCCGCGTCGACGTCGACACCCTCACCGACGCCGAGGACCCCCCGGCCCGCCCGCGGGCCACTGCGCAGGACTCCGCCTACGTCATCTTCACCTCCGGCTCCACCGGCGAACCCAAGGGCGTCGAGATCAGCCACGAGGCGGCCGTCAACACCCTGGACGACGTGTGCCGGCGCTTCTCCGTCACCGCGGACGACGCGGTACTCGGTCTCTCCAGCCTCGCCTTCGACCTGTCCGTCTTCGACATCTTCGGCGTGCTCGGCCGCGGCGGGACCCTGGTCCTGCCCGAGGCCCGGCGGCGCACCGACCCGTCCCACTGGGCCGAACTGGTCGCCGGTCACCGGGTCACCGTGCTCAACACCGTGCCCGCGCAGATGATGCTGCTGGAGGAGTACCTGCGCGGATCCGACACTGACTGCTCCGGCGTGCGGCTCGCCATGATGTCGGGCGACTGGATACCCGTCTCCCTGCCCGACGCCATCCGCTCCCGCATCCCGTCGATCGAGCTGGCCGGCCTGGGCGGCGCCACCGAGGCCGCCATCTGGTCGATCGTCCACCCGATCGGCCGCGTCGACCCCGCCTGGCCGAGCATCCCCTACGGGACACCGCTGGAGAACCAGCGCTTCCACGTGCTCGACGGCGCGATGCGGCCACGGCCCGACCTCGTCGTCGGCGACCTGTACATCGCCGGTGCCGGTCTCGCGAAGGGGTACCTGGGCGATCCGCAGAAGACCGCGCGCTCCTTCGTCGAGCTGCCGACCGGGGAGCGGGCCTACCGCACCGGCGACCTGGGGCGCTATCTGCCCGACGGGACGATCGAGTTCATCGGCCGCGACGACCGCCAGGTCAAGATCCGCGGACATCGCGTCGAACTCGCCGAGGTCGAGGCCGCGCTGGCCGCCGAACCGGACGTCAACGCGGTCGCCGTGACGACCCGCGGCCTGCGCAACGAACGCAGGCTCGTCGCCTTCGTCGAGAGCGCCCAAGGACAGGCCGCCCCCGACCGCGCACCGGACGACACCGGCCTCGTCGGCGACGTGGTCGCGGCCGGCGACGAGGTCCGCAGCGGAGTCGACGTCGGCAAGGTGGTCGAGTTCGCCGGGGTGCTCGACGACGCGGCGCTCCGGGGCATGGTCGACGTGCTGCGCCGGTCGGGCCTGTGGCCGACGGCCGAGGCGAGCCACACCACCGCCGACATCATGCGGATCGCCCAGGTCGCGCAGAAGCACGAGCGCCTGGTACGCCGCTGGCTGGCCGCCTGCACCGAGCACGGCTACCTCCGCGAGGACGGCGGCGCGTACACCTGCCCGCGCCTGATCACGCCAGACGACGTGGCACGGGCATGGGCCGAGGTGGAGCGGCTGATGCCCGAGGCCCACGACCGCCCGGAGCTGGTGGAGTACTTCAGGACCGCCGCCCGGCATCTGCCGCAGCTCCTGCGCGACGAGCAGGACCCCGTCCAGCTGCTCTTCCCCGAGGGCGACCTGAGCATCCAGGAAGCCGCGTACATGGAGGGGTTCCTGTCGCGCTACCTCAACCGGCTGGCGACCAGCACGGTGCTCGGCATCGCCCGCCGCCACCGCGGTGGCGCTCCGCTGCGGGTCCTGGAGATCGGCGCCGGCGTCGGCGGCACCAGCGCCGACACCATCCCGGCGCTCGACGGCGAGAACGTGCGGTACACCTTCACCGACGTCTCCCAGTTCTTCCTCAACAAGGCCGCCGACGCCTACTGCGCGTACCCCTGGGTCGACTACGCGATGTTCGACTTCAACGAGCCGTTCCGCGAGCAGGGCGTGCCGCCCAACTCGGTCGACGTGATCCTGTGCGGCAACGTCATGCACTACGCCAAGGACGCCCGCCAGGTACTGCGCCGGATGCGGGAGGCACTGGTGCCCGGCGGCTGGCTGGTCTTCATCGAGACCACGCGGGACAACTACCAGATCCTCACCTCGATGGAGTTCCTGTTCGACGCCACCGCCGGCGACTTCCAGGACGTACGGCACGGCAAGGACCAGACCTTCATCCGGCGCCGGCAGTGGCAGGACCTCCTCACCGAGGCCGGGGCGGAACTCGTCTACTGCCTGCCCGAACCGGAGGACGAACTGGCCGGCATCGGCATGCACGTGTTCGCCGCCCGGCTCAAGCAGGACCGCGTGGCGATCGACACCGACGACCTCGCCCGCCGGCTCGGCGCGCGCCTCCCGGCCGAGATGATCCCGTCGGACTTCCACGTGCTCGACTCGCTGCCCCTGACCGGCAACGGCAAGGTCGACCGCGCCACGCTCACCGCCTGGGCCGAGCAGCGCGGCCCCGCGTCCGAACGGACGGGCGCAGCGGAGCGGCCCGACTCCTCCGAACTCCAGCGGACCATCGCCGCGTGCTACGCCGAGGTACTGCGCAAGCCCGACGTCGACCCGGAGACGAACTTCTACTCGCTCGGCGGCGACTCGCTGCTGGCCGCCCAGGTGGTCACCCAGCTCCGCGAGACCGTCCCCGAGGCCGCGACCGTCCTCTTCGACGAGTTGCTGCGAGAGCTGCTGAACGGGGCGTCCGTCCAGGAGGTCGCGACGTACCTCGACGACACTCCACCGACCGCCAAGGAGGAGACGATGGACCAGGCCGGCTACGTCCTGAGCGGGGCCACCGAGCAGATCGGCAACCCCGTGCACGTCCTGTTCAGCGACGGGTACGGCGAGGGCGCCGACCGGGTCGTCGCGGACCTGGGCGAGCGCGACCCCGTCATCCAGGTCCCCATGCTGGCGGTCGGGGACACGCTGCGCGTCGACGACCTCGCCCACGGGGTCGTCGAGGAACTCCGCAAGCTCAGCCCCGGCCCCTTCCACCTCATCGGCGCCCGCGGCGCCGGCCTGCTGGCGCTGACGACCGCCCAGCAGCTCACCGAACTCGGGGTCCCCGTCTGCGGACTGACCCTGATCAGCAGCTATCCGCTGCAGGCCGCCATCCACGACGACGTCTTCTACGAGGCCATGTTCCTGATGGGCGCCGGCACCGACCCGTCGGACCTGGGCTACCCCGACGCGGCCGGACTCGGCCGGGTCCTCACGGAACTGGTGCCGTCGGGAGAGATCACCACGGCCGCGCTGACCGGACTCGCCGTCCACAAGGATCCCCAACTGCGCGCCGCGGCCCGGGTCTTCGCCGAGCTGGCCGCGCGCCCCGGCGAGGCCCGCGTGGCCGCGATGGCCGAGAAGTTCGGCTACCCGGCGGACGACATCGCCGACCTGCTGCGCGGCACCCGCGCGCTGTTCAACGCGAACGCCACGCACAGGCCGGACATCTACACCGGCGAGGTCCGGCTCCTCGTGCACAGCGAGGAGTCCCCGATCTGGCCGACGATGGCGAGCGACAGCCGCGCCTACTGGAAGGACGTCTGCGCCGGCGGCCTCAAGGTCGAGGAGATCCCCGGCTCCCACTTCACCTGCTGCGAGACCCTCACCGGCGCCCGGATCGACCTGCCCGAGGAGACGTCGTGACAGAGGTCGACGTAGCGGTCCTCGGCGGCTACGGCGCGGTGGGGGCGGCCGCCCTGCAGTTCGTCGCCGAGCGCCGCCCCGGCACCACCGTCAGGATCGGCGGGCGCAGCAGGGCACAGGCACAGGGGCTGCTCGACAAGCTCGGCACCGAGGGCGAGGCCCGGCAGGCCGACCTGTACGACGGCCGCTCGCTCGCCGAGTTCTGCCGCGGCGCACGCCTGGTCCTCAACTGCGCCGGCCCCTCGTACCGTGTACTGGACCGGGTGGCGTGGGCCGCGACGGCGGCCGGGGCCGCCTACGTCGACCCGGGCGGGGACGAACCGGTCTTCGACGCCCTGCACCGGCCGGGGACGTTCGCCGGCACGGCGGTCCTCACCGCGGGCATGCAGCCCGGCCTCACCGGGCTGCTGCCCCGGCACCTGGCCCGGTCGATGTCGCACCCGCGCACCCTCACCGCGTACGTCGGGACCATGGACCGCCTGACCCCGGCCGGAGCGGCGGACTACCTGCTCAGCCTGGGCGGCTCCTACGGAGAGGCCCAGGCCGCCATCCGCAATGGCATCCGGGTCGAACGCGAGCTGGAGCCGCGCAGCGGCATCGAGCTCCCGTACGCGGGCCGGCGGCTCGACGCCTACCCGTACCTGAGCTTCGAGGCCGAGGCCCTGGCCCGCGACCTGGGCCTCGCCGAGGTCGACTGGTTCAACGTGTTCGAGGGCGGGGCCCACATGATGGCCTGTCTGAGCCGGCTCCAGGGAGCCATGCGCGGCGAGTCCGACCTGGCCGGGGCCGCCGCCGAGCTGACCCGGGCCGCCGCCCTCGACCTCTTCGGCAAACAGCCCTTCCAGCTCATGCTGTTCGAGGTCGCCGGAAGCCACCACGGCGAGCCCGCGACCCGGAGCCTGGCCCTGCGCGGCCACGACACCTACGCCCTCACCGGGCTGATCAGCGCGCTGGCCGCCCTCGACGTGCTGGCCGGGCGGATCGGGCCCGGCATCCACTTCGCCTCCGACGTGCTCGAGGCCCGCTCCGTGCTGGAGGCGCTGCGGACCGTTCCGGCGGTCACCACGCTCGAACTCCTCCCGCAGCCGGTGCTGGGCCCCCTTCAGGTGGAGGAGGGAGAGCTGTGAGCGCCGAGGACCTGGCCGCGCGCGGGACCGCAGCCGGTCCTCCGCGCGTGGTGGTCGCCGGGACCGGCTTCGGACGCGCCTACCTGGCCGCCTTCGAGCGGCCCGACTTCCCCTTCGAACTGGCCGGCATCCTGGCCCGCGGCAGCGCACGCAGCAAGGCCTGCGCCGAACACTACGGCGTCCCCCTGTGGGAGGCGCCCGGCCAGGTGCCCGAGGACGTCGACATGGCGTGCGTGGCCGTGGGCGGGACGATGACCGGGGGCCGCGGGACGGAGCTGTCACACCAGTTCATGCGCCGCGGCCTGCACGTCCTCCAGGAGCACCCCCTCCACCCCGACGAGCTGGTCGCCTGCCTGAAGACGGCGCGCGAGCACCAGGTGGTGTTCCGGATGAACACCCACTATCCCCATGTGGAGCCCGTACGGCGGTTCCTGGCCTGCGCCCGCGAGGCCGGCGCCCGGCAGCGGCCGCTCTTCGTCGACGTCACCTGTGCCTTCCAGGTCCTGTACACCGTCTTCGACATCCTCGGCGAGGCGCTCGGCTCGATCAGGCCCCTCGGCGTCCACGGCGTCATCGAGGAACCCGACGCGGGCGGCGCACCGCCGCCGTACCGCAGCGTGAGCGGACGCTTCGCCGGTGTGCCGCTGACCTTCCGGCTGCAGAACGAACTGGTGCCCTCGGCCCCGGACAACCACGGCCACCTGCTGCACCGGATCACCATCGGATACGACGGCGGCCATCTGACACTGGCCGGCACGCACGGACCGGTGCAGTGGAGCATGCGCCCGCACATGCCCGACGACATGAAGGACCTGGTGCGGCTCTCCGACTCCACCGCGCCGCACCTCGAGGTGCCCAGCGTGCAGACGATCGGCCGCGCGGACGGCGCGTCGTACCGCGAGGTCCTGGAGACGCTGTGGCCGCAGGCGACCGCGCGCGCCATGACCGCGCTCTGGCAGGAGGCCGTGGCCGGAGCCGCGAGCGACGCGCATGTGCAGCGCCACCTCGCGCTCACCCGGATGGCCATGGAGGTGGCCGAGGCCTGCGGACCGGTACGCCTTCACCATCCCGCCCCACCCGAGCTGATCAGCGCCGAGGACATCGCGGGGAGGACGGCATGACGGTGGTCCTCAACTCCTGGCTGCGGACCTTCTGGCCGCGCCCGGACGCCGCGCTGAGCATGGTGTTCTTCCCCCACGCCGGCGGCTCGGCCGGCTTCTACCGGCCGCTGGCCCAGGAGCTTCCGGAGCACGTGGAGCCGGTGATCGTGCAGTACCCGGGCCGGGCGGACCGGGCGCAGGACACGCCCTGCCGGACCATGGACGAGCTCGCGGACACCCTCGCCGAGGCGCTGATCCCCCTCGACGGCAAGCCGGTCTGGTTCTTCGGGCACAGCATGGGCGCCTCGGTGGCCCACGAGGTGGCCCGCCGCCTCGCCGCCCGGGGCGGTCCGCGGCCCCGCCATCTGATCGTCTCGTCCCGGCCGGGCCCGGCGCGCCAGCGCCCCGGCGACAAGCACCTGGACGACGACCGGCTGTGGTCCGACGTCTGCGCCCTGGGCGGCACCGACTCCCGCCTGCTCGCCATGCCCGAGATCAGGGCCATCGCCCTGCCCGCGATCCGCGCCGACTACCGGCTGATCGAGACCTACCGGCCCGTGCCCGCAACCGACCTGGACATCCCGGTCACGGCCTGCTTCAGCGACGGCGACCCCGAGGTCGACCGCGAGGACATGGAGGCGTGGCGCCCGGTCACCACGGGCCCGTTCGCGATGGAACGCTTCCGCGGCGGCCACTTCTACCTGTGCGACTCGGGCCGGCGCCCCGTCGTGGACTGGCTCGCCGGGCTGACCCGCGAACCATCGGTGTGAACTGCCGGAAGACGGCCTGTCGGCACTCTTTCAGCAGCGCACGGCGCCCGGCCATTCAGGGCTACTTTCACCCGAAAAAGACGGAGGAGAATTCACGTGGCACTCATCAACTCAGCGGGAAACGCCGTCCCCGACTCCGCGCTGGAGAGCCTGGGCGGCGCGATCCGCGGCGAGATCATCAGGCCGGCTGACGCCCACTACGACGAGCGCAAGCTGATATGGAACGGGTTCTTCCAGAAGAGCCCGGGTGCCATCGTGCGGGTGGACGGCGCGTCGGACGTCGTCAAGGTCGTGAACTTCGCCCGCGAGAACGACGTCGAGCTGGCGATCAAGGGCGGCGGGCACTGCTTCGCCGGCTCCGGCACGACCGAGGGCGGCCTGCTGCTGGACACCTCCAACCTGCGCGGCATCCACGTCGATCCGCAGCGCCGGCGCATGGTGGTCCAGCCCGGCCTGCTCCAGGGGGACGTCGATGCGGAGACCCAGAGCTTCGGACTCGCCGTGACCGGCTCCCAGGAGTCGTACATCGGCGTCGGCGGCGTCGCGCTCGGCGGCGGTCTGGGCTGGCTGGCCCGCTACCGGGGACTGCTGGTCGACAACCTGATCTCGGCCGACGTCGTCCTCGCCAACGGCGAACTCGTACGGGCCAGCGCGGAGGACGACGCGGAGCTGTTCTGGGCGATCCGCGGCGGCGGCGGCAACTACGGCATCGTCACCCGGTTCGAGTTCAAGCTCTACCCCCAGGGGGAGTGCGCGGCCGGCATCCTGGGCTTCCCGATCGCCCAGACGGCCCAGGTGACGCGCCTCATCGACGAGTTCAACAGCACCGCCCCCAACGCGCTGACCACGTCGTTCGCGTTCCTCGTCGCCGCCAACGGCGAGCCGGCCGTCGGCATCGGCTTCGCCCACGCGGCGCCCGACGACAGCACGGAGGGCCTGATCGAGCAGATGCGCGGCATGGGCTCGAACCTGCTCCTCGACCACTGCGGCGTCATGCCCTACGTGGCCGTGCAGCGACTGCTGGACGAGAACACCATCGCCGGGCACCGCTACTACCCGCGCTCCTTCCTCCTGCCGGAGCTGCACCCCGAGGCGATGCGCATCCTCGCCGACGGCTTCGTGACCACCCCCTCGCAGCGCAGCCTGGTCGGCGGAGCCCAGATGGGCGGCAAGATGCTGGACGTCGGCCCGGAGGAGACGCCGTTCCCGCACCGCGACGGGTACCTGACGAGCCTCCTGCCCTCGTGGACGGAGCCGGAGAGGGACGACGAGATCGTGGCGTGGACGGAGGAGATCTACGCCGAGCTGAAGCCGTACACGGTCGAGGGTGTCTACGCCAACCACCTCGGCACCGACGCCGACGAGCGGGTCGCCGAGGCCTACGGGAAGAACTTCGAACGCCTGACGCGGCTCAAGGCGGTGTACGACCCGGACAACTTCTTCCACCGCAACGTCAACATCAAGCCCGCGAGCTGAGGAAGCCCGCGCCGGTGACGGCGGCCGTGCCCGACGACGGCCGCCGTCACCGGCGGCGGTCCGGCCCGAAGAGGCCGGACGCGTGACCGCGTGGATCCCGGTGCGGTGATCTACAGTGGGCAAGGTCGTGCCAGCGTCGAGATCGGCTTCCGGTGCCATGCCACATCCCGTGATGTTCGAGGACAACGACCCGTACCTGGTGCGGCTGCGCCGGGTGGTACTCGCGTTCCCCGACGCGGAGGAGCGGATCGCGCACGGCCGGCCGGGATTCCGGGCCGGCAAGTACTTCGCCTGGTACGGCGGTTCGACCAAGGGCTCCGCGGACACCCGCGTCCGCTACGACCGCGCCCTGATCGTGCTGCCGGACGAGGCCGACCGCGCGGCCCTCGCCGAGGACGAGCGCTTCTTCGCACCCGCCTACCTCGCCCCGTCCGGCTGGATCGGCATCGACCTCGCGGCCGGCGGCACCACGGCGCCCGAGGACGTGGACTGGCAGGAGGTGGCCGAACTCCTCGACGCGTCCTACCGCCGGATCGCGGACGCGCGAAGGGTGGCCCTCCTGAACGAACTCGGCAGCCCGGCCCGCCCTCCCGCACCCCCCGCGCGGGGGTAGGGGAGCCGACCGGGCGGGCATGCGCCTCTCACCGTCCGGTGCCCCGGCGGGTCCTTCGGCGGCCCGAGACCTTCACGGTCGAGCGGCGCCCGCCCTCCGGGGGCAGCGGTCGGTGTGCGCGGGGCAGGTCTCGGTGGCTGTGTGCCGGTCGACGGCCCGGACGATGAGCAGTGATCGCGGTGCGTCGGCCCGGCGGCGGACGCTGGGCGGTTGTGCTCCGCGTACCGCCGTCGAGGACAGGTCCCGGCCCCGTACCGCGGGGGCTGCCGACCCGGCAGGCCCGGTGGTGGGGCCGGGGACTGTTCCGCTGAGGGCCGGCACACCTCGTCCCGACCGCGGCTTGCGCGCTCAGCCGGCGTGCCGGGCCGGCTCCGCTCCGGTCCGGACGAGAAAGTCGGTCAGCACCTCGGCCAGCCTCTCGGGCTGGTCCTCGGGGACGAGGGTGGACGAGCCGGCGATCTCGACCAGCCGGCCCTGCGGGTACAACTCGGCGAGCCGGGGCCCGTGTTCACGCGGCATCAGTCGGTCCTCGGTCGCCCAGACGACCAGGACCGGGCGGTCGAACTCACGCAGCCGCTCGCTCCAGGCCAGCAGTGTCCCGCGGTCGGGTGCTCCGGTGGCGAACTTGGCGAAGTCCCTGCGCACGTCCCTGCTCCGGGTGGCGGGAGCGAACCAGTCGTCCATGATGTCGTCGGGGATCCCGCGCAGGCTCATTCCCCCGTATCCGGCCCGGTTGTGGCGGAACGCGGGGATGCGCATGAGCCGGGTCAGGAGCCGGACGCCGCCGGGGACCCTGCATACCCTGGCCATCGCCTTGGCGGGTCCGGGGGGAAAGTTGTCGAAGGCCTCGCAGGCCACCAGCACCATGCGCGCGAGCCGCTGGGCCCGCCCTTCCGAGATCAGGAACTGGCCCCCGCCCCAGTCGTTGAGGACGAGGGTCACCTGGTCCAGGCCGAGCCGTTCGATGAACTCGCCCAGCAGCCGGGCGACACCGCGCTGGGACAGGTCGGCATCCGGGTGCATGGGCTGACGATGCCCGCCGAGCGGGAGCGTGGGCAGGACGCAGCGGTACCCGTCCAGCAGGGGCACCACCTTGCGCCACTGGGTCTCGTTCATCGGCAGGCCGTGGCCGAACACCAGCACCGGCCCGTCACCGCCGGTGTCCTGATAGTCGATCGGTCCGGACGACAACTCGATCCTCGGCATCGGACCCCCATTTGATAGATTGTTCTACTGCCATCTTGGGGGCGGGGGGAGCAGAGGGCAATGGGACGACCGGACACGCGAGCCAGGATCCAGGGTGCCGCCACGGTGCTGTTCCGCCGCCACGGCTACTCGGCCACCGGCCTCAAGCGGATAGCGGCGGAGGCGGAAGCGCCGTTCGGGTCGATCTATCACTTCTTCCCGGGGGGCAAGCAGCAACTGGCCGAGGACATGATCCGCACGTCCGGGCCCGAGTACGGCCGCTTGGTGCTGGCTCTGCTGGACAGCGTGCCGGACCCCGCCGAATCCCTCGTGCACGCCTTCGAGGCTGCCGCGGCCGATCTTGCCGCGGCCGACTACGCCGATGCCTGCCCGATCGGGACGGTGGCGCTGGAGGTCGCCAGCAGCAACGAGGCGCTCCGGGCCGCGACGGCAGAGGTCTTCGAGCAGTGGGTGGACGCCGCGGCGCGGTGGTTCGGCCGTTGGGTGGCCGATCCGGAGGCGGCGCGCTCTCTCGCCTGCTCGATGATCACGATGTTGGAGGGGGCGTTCATGCTCAGCCGAGCCGCTCGTGACCCCGAACCACTGCGGGTGGCCGGCCGGTCGATGGCCGCGTTGCTGCGCACAGCCGTCGCCGGGGCCGGTGAGGGCTGACTCCGGCGAGCGGGACGAAAGGCCCGGGCGCGAGCCGTACGGAGACGACGACCGGCGCGACCCCCGCGGCGACGGCGGGGCGGCCGACACCGATGACCGGCGATCCCGTTTACCGTCCGTGCCCGGCCCGGCCGGCCGGCGCGTGGGGTCCCCGCGTGCCGGAACCCTCGACCGGCCGGACCGGAGCTGGAAGGAACCTAGCAGCACTGCAATTTCTTGCGTAAGCCCTTGCAGGCCAGAAAACCGCTGGATCTCCTGGAAGTGATCGGGCGGTGTCCAAAGGGTTGACCTCGGGGGAGCGGGCTCGTACGGTCTGCGACGCGACAAGGACTGAATCCTTGCAGCAAGAGAATTCAGTGGCCTTGGCAGGGCGCGTTGCCGCATGAGGCCGCACCGTCACCCGCTTTCCCCCACAGCAGGAGGACACATGGCCAGACCACTGTCCGCGGCGCTCGCCCTGATGGCAGGCGCCGCCGCCCTCGTGGCCCCCACCGGCACCGCCCAGGCGTCCGCGCCGGGCGACAAGGACGTCACCGCCGTTCTCTTCGAGTGGAAGTTCGACTCCGTCGCCAGGGCCTGCACGGACACGCTCGGCCCGGCCGGCTACGGCTACGTCCAGGTCTCACCGCCCCAGGAGCACATCCAGGGCGGCCAGTGGTGGACCTCGTACCAGCCCGTCAGCTACCGGATCGCCGGACGGCTCGGCGACCGCGCGTCCTTCGTGAACATGGTGAACACCTGCCACTCCGCGGGCGTCAAGGTCGTCGCCGACTCCGTCATCAACCACATGTCGGCGGGGTCGGGCACCGGTACCGGCGGCTCCTCGTACACCAAGTACGACTACCCCGGCCTGTACTCGGCCGCCGACATGGACGACTGCACCAGGGAGATCGGCAGCAACTACGGCGACCGGGCCAACGTGCAGAACTGCGAACTCGTCGGCCTCGCGGACCTGGACACCGGCGAGGACTACGTCCGCGGCCGGATCGCCGGCTACCTCGACGACCTGCTCTCCCTCGGCGTGGACGGCTTCCGTATCGACGCCGCCAAGCACATGCCCGCCGCCGACCTGGCGAACATCAAGTCCCGGCTCAGCAACCCGAACGTCTACTGGAAGCAGGAGGCGATCCACGGGGCGGGCGAAGCCGTCTCGCCCGACGAGTACGCCGGCACCGGTGACGTCCAGGAGTTCCGCTACGCCCGAAGCCTCAAACAGGCCTTCGGCGGCGGAAGGCTCGCCGACCTGAAGAACTTCGGCGAGGGCTGGGGCTTCATGCCGTCGTCGAGGGCGGGCGTCTTCGTCGACAACCACGACACCGAGCGCAACGGCGAGACACTGAACTACAAGAACGGTGCCGACTACACCCTGGCCAGTGTCTTCATGCTGGCCTGGCCGTACGGCTCGCCCGACGTCCACTCCGGTTACGAGTGGTCCGACAAGGACGCCGGCCCGCCCAACGGCGGTGCGGTGAACGCCTGTTACAGCGACGGCTGGAAGTGCCAGCACGCCTGGCGCGAGATCTCCTCCATGGTCGGCTTCCGCAACACAGCCCGCGGCCAGGGCGTCACCGACTGGTGGGACAACGGCGGCAACCAGATCGCCTTCGGGCGCGGCGCCAAGGCGTACGTCGCCATCAACCACGAGAACTCCTCGCTGACCCGCACGTTCCAGACCTCGCTGCCCGCCGGCGACTACTGCGACATCCAGTCCGGCAGGGGCGTCACGGTCAACGGTTCCGGCCAGTTCACCGCGACCCTCGGCGCGAACACCGCCGTCGCTCTCCAGGCGAACGCCCGTACCTGCACGGGCGGCGGCACCCCGGGCACCGGCACCACCGGCGCCTCGTTCGGCGTCAATGCCACCACCCAGCTCGGCCAGAACATCTACGTCACCGGCAACCAGTCCGCTCTCGGCAACTGGAACACCGGCAGCGCACTGAAGCTCGACCCGGCGACGTACCCGGTCTGGAAGCTCGACGTGGCCCTTCCCGCGGGAACCTCGTTCGAGTACAAGTACCTCCGCAAGGACGCGAACGGCAACGTCACCTGGGAGAGCGGAGCCAACCGCACCGCGACGGTGCCCTCCTCCGGCAAGGTCCTGCTGACGAACGACGTCTGGCGCGACTGAACACACCCCGGGTGGGCCGGCTCACCGCCCTTCGGGCCAGGAGCCGGCCCACTCCGGTAGACGGGCGCGGCCCGCAGCGGACGACGGTCGCGTCAGAGCTGCCGTCGCATGCACACGCGCGGCCAGCGGTCCAGCCCGTGTGCTCCCTCACGCTCGCGGATCCGCCGCAGGCCGGGCGTG
The DNA here is from genome assembly GCF_044390505.1 of Streptomyces sp. NPDC018947. Taxonomy (NCBI): domain Bacteria; kingdom Bacillati; phylum Actinomycetota; class Actinomycetes; order Kitasatosporales; family Streptomycetaceae; genus Streptomyces; species Streptomyces sp. NPDC018947. Next base: position 230,706 of record NZ_JBIRZD010000002.1, on the reverse strand, counting down.
AGCATGCCGTCCGGCACGATCTGGAAGCCACAGCGTGCGTAATAAGGGGCGTTCCACGGAACCTCGGTGAACGTGGTGAGGGTCAGGGCGGGTACGCGCTCACTCCTGGCGTGTTCGGCCAGATGGTTCAGAAGGGACCGGCCGACCCCGCGGCGCGCGCTGCCGGGGTGCACCGAGACCTGTTCGACGTGGATGCCGCCGTCGACACGATCGGCGATCAGATAGGCGACCGGTACGTCGTCCGCGTCGACCGCCACCCACGCCGACCCGCTTCGCTGGTACCGGGCGAGTTCGTCGAGCGGGAGCGGCTCGTCGTCGGCGATCTCCGGCATGCCGACGTCGTGGAAGCGCTGACCGGCCGCCCGCTCGATGTCCTGCACCACGGGCAGCTCGTTCATACGCAGGGATCGAATGTCCATGTGATCATTGTCCAGGGCCCCTGGGCGGGGCGGTCGGCGGGTGCCGGGCCGGATCGGCGGGTCCTGCCGTCCCGGCCCCGGAACGGCGTCGAGTAGCCTGCCGCAATGTCACGTTGTGGAACCTCAGACGCGCTGGTGAGCGGGGTGCATGTGCGCGAGGCCGTCGCGCACTGCGTCAGGACGCTCTCCGACGGTCCCCCTTCGCGGTGGAGCACTCCTGCCGGGGACCTGGACTGGACGTGCTGGGAGACGCTGGAGCACCTCGCGGACGATCTGCTCACCTACGCGTTGCGCTTCGGGCTCGCGCGTCCCATGGGCGTCCGGCGGGTGCCCCTGCGCCTGTCCAGCGACCGCGCCGAAGGGCCCGAGAACGTCATCTTCGGTGACACGGCGGAAGGACCTGACGGGTTGCTGACGGTGGTCGAGGCGTGCGGAGGTCTGCTCGCGGCCGTCGTGGACAGCACCGCCCCCACAGTGCTGGCCCCGCACGTCTTCGGCGCCTCCGACCCGGAGGGCTTCGCGGCCATGGGAGTCGTCGAAACCCTCGTCCACACGTACGACATCGCCCAGGGGCTCCGGCGCGACGGGACACCACCGGAGGACCTGAGCCGCCGGGCCCTGGTCCGGCTGTTCCCGGACGTGCCCGTCACCGACGACGCCTCGTCGACCTTGCTGTGGGCCACCGGTCGTATCGCCACGCCGCAGCGGCCTCGGCGCTCGGACTGGCGCTGGTACGGCGCGCCTCGGAGCAACCAGTGACACCTGCGCCGCTCCGAGCCGGTCGGCTCGCCCGTCGCCCGGTGCTCCTGGCCGAAAGAGTGCGGACGCCGCCGCGCCGATCAGGAAGAGTGGCCCGTCAGGCCCGGTGAGGCGGGCGGCCTCGCAGGGGAAGCCGAGGGCACAGCGCCGCGCCCCGCGGAACCCGGTGGCTCCGACCGGCCACCGGCGATGCCTGGCGGCGCCCTCCCCCCTGTAAGAAGCTGGAAGAGGTGCCCGGGCCCGACGGGGCGGATGCGAGCGCCGGTCGCTCGTCGGGCGACGCCTCCGGGCGGCTGGGAGCGTGCGCCGCCGCGTGGACCGCACAGGTCCGAACCGAGGTGAGGAGGAAAGCGATGTCGCACACGGCAGAGTGGAATGTTCGGCTACAGCTCGTCCAGGACGACGACGGAACCACGAAGGCGCACGTGGTGCTGGACACCCACACCACGGAGCTTGCCGGCCAGGGGACCGCGCACTGCCATCCCGCGGACCCGAACGTGCCGGAGATCGGCGACGAGCTGGCGGCGGGGCGGGCCCTGCAGAACCTCGCCCAGGAGCTGCTGAAGACCGCCGAGCGCGACATCGAGGGCATGGGGGTGCGGCGGCCCCGCACTCAACAGGTCACCGGATGGTCCATGTGACCGGCGGTAGGACGTGGAGCGCACCTCGGCGGCGCCACTCGTCACCGAAGGTCCGGCGGCCGGCGTAGCGGGCGGTCACCGATCGGGTCCGGGCCCGTCCGGGCCGGACGGTTCGCCGGTGAGCTGTGGCTCGACGTCCACGACGCCCTCCACGGCGCGCACGAGGCGCACGGCGACCGAGATGAGCGAGGTGTCGTGGATGTGTCCGCGGAGGGTGACGACCCCCTCGTGGACGTTCACGTGGACGGCGTGGCTGAAGGCGGGGAAGAGGTAGGACACCACGGTGCGGCGCACCTCCTCCTCGATCTCCTCGTCCGGCCGCAGGAAGACCTTCAGCAGGTCGGCGCGGCTGACGATGCCCTGGAGCACCCCGATGTCGTCGACCACGGGCAGCCGCTTGACGCGCCGGACGGCCATGATCCTGGCCGCCTGCGCCAGGGTGGAGCCGGGATGGACCGTGACCGCCGGGGTGCTCATCAACTCCTCCGCCGTCACCGCCCCGGCCTTGGCGACGTCGGACAGCCGCCGACGCTGCTCGAAGAGGCTCGGTCCGCTGTCGCGGAACTCCTCCTTGGGCAGCAGGTCGGCCTCCGAGACGACGCCGACGACGCGTCCTTCTCCCTCCAGGACCGGCATCGCGCTGACCCTCCACTGCTCCATGGTCCGCACGATCTCCTTGAACGGCGCGTCGCGTCCGACGGCCACGACCGTCCGGGTCATCACGTCGCTGACGATGTGGGGGGTCTTAGGCACCGCGATCCTCCTCGCTCCGCCTCGTCAGGGGAACCGTTCGACGATGTTCCGTGTGAGGGCCGCCGGACACGCGCGTGCGACGGACGTGGCGGCGAGGCGAGGAAGGGGACCCCGTCTTCTCTCCGGACGCATGACTCCACGATCGTCGCAAATCGGCGCGGTGCAACCCGAGCCGAGGGCCCCGTCCGTGAGCCGGCCGGAGGTCGGGAACGGACACCCCGCCGCGTCCGGCGCGCGACGTGCGGCTGCGGGAGGATCCGCCGGCCAGGACATAGGGTCCGAAGGCAGTGTTCCGCTTCAGGCGACTGTGCCGTGGGAGACATGGATGAAGTGGTTGGTCTCGGTGGCCGGCGCCGGTCTCGTCATGCTCACCCTGCGCGATCTCTTCCACACCCTGTGGCACCCCACCCGCCACGGTGGTCTGAGCCGCCTCGTCATGACGGCGCTGTGGCGTCTGGCCCGGCGCTTTCGCGCGCGTCGGAGGGTGGTGGGGCTCGTCGGACCGCTCGCCATGGTCACGGTGGTGGGCATGTGGGCTCTCACCATCGTCCTCGGCTGGGCCATCGTCTACTGGCCGCACATGCCCGGGGCGTTCGCCTTCTCGTCCGGTTCCCGGGCGGCGCGGGAGTCCGCGTTGCTGGACTCCGTGTACCTGTCGCTCGTCACGGTGGCCACCCTGGGGCTGGGAGACATCGCGCCCGGCGCGGGCTGGCTGCGCCTGGTCTCACCGCTCGAAGCCCTCGTCGGCTTCACCCTTCTGACGGCCACCGTCTCCTGGGTACTGGAGATCTACCCGGCGCTGACCCGCAGGAGGGTCCTGGCCGTCCGACTGGCGCTGCTGCGCGACTCCGACCCGACACAGCGGCAGATCGACTGCACGGCCGGTGCGCTGTTGCTGGACAGCCTGGCGACGGAGGTCGTACGCGTGCGCATCGACTTCACCCAGTACGCCGAGGCGTACTACTTCCACGACGGGGAGGACCACTCGTCGCTCGCGGCCACCATCGGCTACGCCGCCACCCTCGCCCAGCGAGGACGGGCAGCCCAGCGGCCGGAAGCGCGCCTGGCGGGCGACGTGCTCACCGGGGCGCTCGCAGATCTCGCCGCCGTCCTCGACCAGCGTTTCCTCCACACCGGTGGCCCGGCGACGGAAGTGTTCGCCGCGTACGCCACCGACCACGGGCGCGGTTTCGCGCGCACCTGACCGACGGGCCCCGGGGGCCTGAGCCGGTGCGGGGTGCGGATGCCTAGGGTCCGTGTTCGCGCGACGCCCCGGCCGATGACTGGGTGCCCCCGAAGCGGCGGTCGCGACGGGTGTAGGCGTCGACGGCCTGCCACAGATGGGTGCGGTCCGTGTCCGGCCAGAGAGTGTCGAGGAAGACGAGTTCGGCGTAGGCCGACTGCCAGGGCAGGAAGTTGGAGGTGCGCATCTCGCCGCCGGTGCGGATGAGCAGGTCGACGTCCGGCAGGTCGGGCTGGTGCAGGTGGGCGGCCAGGTGGCGGGAGGTGAGGCTGTCGGGGTCGACGGCCCCGTCAGCCGCTCGGCGGGCCAGCGTGCGGGCGGCGTGGGTGATCTCGTCGCGCCCGCCGTAGTTGACGCACATGTTCAGTGTCAGGGCGGTCCGGTCGCGCGTGGCGTGCTCGGTCCGGCGCAGGGAGCGCACGAGGTCCGGTGGCAGCCCGTCCGGCGTGCCGGACCAGCGCAGCCGGACATCGCGCTGCCAGACCTCCTCGGTCTCCATGTCGAGGCCGGCACGGAAGAGGCGCAGGATCGCTTCGATCTCGGCGGCGGGGCGTGTCCAGTTCTCCGTGGACAGGGAGTACAGGCTCAGGCAGGGCAGGCCGATCTCCAGGGCGCCGTACACGGCTTCCCGCACGGCGAACCGACCGGCCTCGTGGCCGGCGGTGCGGGGCCGGCCGCGGCGGGTCGCCCATCGTCCGTTGCCGTCCATGATGATCGCCGCGTGCCGGGGCAGGAGGTGAGCGGGCACAGCGGGCGGGAGGCAGCCGCCGGGGTGCGGTGCCGGCGGCAGCACGGGCGGCGTGCCGAGCGAGGGAGAGTCGTCGTCCGCGGGCCGAGGCAGCGGGACGGCGGGAGGAACGCCGGTGCCGACGGCGGACCGGGCGTGGTCGCGCCAGGCTCTGGCCACGCGGAGCCGGCCGCGCGCGAGCGTGAGGTGGAAGCGGACCGGACCGGCCTCGGAGGGGCCGCGCAGGAGGGCGTGAGGGTCGTGGTCGATGCGGTCGAGTTCGAGGCGGTGCAGGTCGACGACGGTTCGCAGGGCCGCGGCCATGGGCGGGTGCTGGGCGCCGGCGGCAGCGGTCTGCTCCAGCCACCGGCGGGCGAGGCCGGTCATGGCGCGCACCATGTCGGCGTACCGGCCGCCCGCCCGGCCCCGTGCGAGGTCTTCGATGCTGACGTCGTACTCGTCGAGCACGGCGGCCGGCAGCTTCACGAAGCCTTCCGCGGCGTCTTCCCGCAGGTCACGCAGTACGTCCAGGAGATTGAAGGCGTCGGTCCACACCCGCACCGCCTCGGCGTCGCCGGGGGTGAAGGCCGGCCCGGGGGCGCTGAACAGGCTCATCAGGCGCGTCACTCCGAAGGGAAAGGTCAGCGTGCGCCAGTAGGCCGACCAGTCGTCCCAGGTGGCCAGGGCGGAGGTGCCCCCGGCGTCCCGGCGGTAGACGGCGTCGGTCGCCCCGATCCCGGCAGTGGGCAGATCCCAGGTCCACACGGCGTGCACGACGGCCGCGCGCAGCGGATCCTCGCTGTGCCCCCTCCGCAGATCGGCTTCGAGCAGTTCGCTGAACCGGCTGACGCGCTCGGACCTGTCCCGCCGGTCGAGCCGCCGGGTGTCGGAGAGGTCGTCGAGGTACCGGCCGTACCCGTACATGGCCCACAGCAGAGGCCGGAGGCGAGCGGGGAAGAGCTTGGGAAGAGCGGCTTCCACGGGACCCGAGCGGCGCATCAGGCGGTGGCAGATCTCGTAACCGGCGATGACCGTTGCGTCGTGGATGCCGGCCGAACGGTAGACACGCGCGCGCACCGGGTGCAGCAGGCGCAGGCCCACCGGGCGGGCCGCGGGCCGGGGGACGCGCGGGCGCGGCAGCGCCGGCACGAGGGTGCGCCGGCTCGTACGGGCCGTGAAGGCCGCCACTCCGGCCGCGGTCAGTCCGGCCGACCAGCACAGGCCCAGCAGGAGCTGACGCCACGGGACGGCGGTCAGGCCGACCGCGGACACCGCCGCCTGCATCGCCCCGTAGGCGGGCAGCCACCTCAGCAGCGGGCTGTCCGCGGCAGGATTGGCGACGGGGTTCTGCAGCGTCAGGTCGATCAGGCTGACCATGATGACGACGAACATCCCCGCCAGCTCACTGCGCAGCATCGCCGCCAGCAGGATGCCCGCGCCCCCGTAGGCCAGGGCCCCCACCAGGAACGCACCGGCCATGACGTCGAGACGCTCGGGCCGGTAGAAGACACACACCCACGCCGTGGCGTAGCCGGCCGTCAGCGCCGAGGTGAGCAGCAGCACGGTGCTGCGGGCCAGCAGCAGACACAGGCGCGGATGTCCGGCGATCACCAGCCGGTGGTCGAACTCCGCCGAGCGGCGGGCGGCGAGGAACATCATGAAGCCGACGATCAACGCGATCGAATGCAACGCCCCCGACAGTTGCGTCACCGTGTTGGCATCGAGGTCCACCGGCCGGTCGGCGGCGCGCAGGAAGAACCGCACCGGCTCGTCGGGCAGGACCCGGTAGGCGAGCGTGAGCCACAGCGGAATGAAGAAGACCACCAGGGCCAGCGCCAGCCGGTTACGGGCCTGCTCCAGGACGGCGTGGCGCACCGCCGTGCCCAGACATCGCCACCACCACCTCACGCGGCACTCCCCACGATGCCGTCGCCGCCGACGCCCAGGACGCCGCCCTCCAGCCGGTGCAGCACGTCCAGCCGCTCCCGGTCATGGGCGAGGTGGGAGACCACCACGACCGCACGACCACGTTCGCTCAAGTCCCTGGCGATCTCCCAGAAGCACAGGTACGTCTCCCAGTCGAAGCCCTGGTAGGGCTCGTCCAGCAGCAGCACGTCCGGGTCGTGCATCAGCCCCACGGCCAGGTTGAGCTTCTGCAGCGTCCCGCCGCTGAGCGTGTGCAGGCGGCTGCGGGGACTCTCGTCGAAGCGCAACCGCTCCAGCAGTTCCCACACCCGGCGGCAGTCGTCGAGCCGGTAGGCGGCCTGGAAGAACCGCACGTGCTCCCGGACCGTCAGCGCCGGGTGCAGCACGGTGTTCTGCGGGCAGTAGCCGATCCGCCCGCGGCACTGGATCGTGCCGCTGTCGGCTGCCGCCTGTCCCACCAGGATGCGCAGCAGAGTGCTCTTGCCCGCGCCGTTCGCACCGACGATGCCCAGCAGGCAGCCCTGCGGCACATCCAGGCTCACGCCACGCAGCACCGGGCGTCGACCGTAGGCCTTGCGCACATCACGCAGACGCAGAACGGCACCCGCGGGTGCCGGGAGGGAGTCGTTCACTTCCTGAGCAACGACGCAGCAGCGGGAAGGTAGTGGGCGGGAGTAGGCACTCGCCGGCCGTCCGGGCGCCGCGCCACGGCAGGCGCGGCGGGCGGGTCGGCGGAAGAATGTTGGTCGGCGAGCGGTGTGGAGTCGAAGGTGGTGCCCGGCGTTCGGTGGGGTCGGTCCAGCCGTGGGCGTCCCGACGAGGAGAGCAAGGTGGATCAGCGAGCACCCGACCGGGCGGGCACCCTCGTGGGCCAGGCGGCGGGCCGCGTGCCGGCTCTCCTGCTCAAGGCCCGTGACGCTCTGCGCGAGGCGTCCCGCCTGGGCGTGACGCGAGGAGCAGCGGAGGCCGATGACCCGCCGGCGCGGTTCGTCAGGAACCTGACGTCCTTGCGGAGAGAGGCCGAGGACGCCACCTCCAGCGCCCTCGGGGGCGCACCGGACGAAGCGGACCGCCGCTCCGTCCTGACCGCGCTGTACGTCCGGGCCGACATGGGGCGCATCGCCGTCCTGATCGAGCAGGTCGGTGACATCGCCCTGGGGCGGGGCGCGCGGCCCTTCGCCGAACCCGTCGCGGCGCACGTACGAGAACTGGCCGCGGCCTGTCCGACCCTCATGGCCCAAGCCCACGATGTCCTTCGCTCGCCCGGTCCGCCGTCCCTGCTGGACCAGGGCCTGGCCGACATCGCCGATCGCCAGCGTCACCTCAGCCACGCGCTGCTGACCGGCGGCCCGGACTGCCCCACGCGTGATGCCGTGGACGCGGCGGTCCTGGGCCGTTGCTACGAGGAGTGTGCCTGGCGCACGGTGGCGTTGACCCGAGTCGCACTGCATGGGCCCGGAGCCGCTCCTCGTCGTCCCTGATCCTCGATCCCCACCGGTCCTGGTGACCGCCGACAGGGTCCGTGGGGCCCGACCCGCGGCGTGACCACGGCCGGCGGTCAGAGCCCGAGTGGCGGTCCCGGGGAGAGCGGGGGCGCCTCCCGCCGGGACCGGTCGGCACGTCCCGGCGCGTGTGTCCTGCTCCGGCAGGGAATCCGCTCGGCCGGTCCGCGCCTGATCATCTCGCATCCCGACGAGGATCGTTCATGCTGGGACGCAGGAGACGGCAGTGTCACCGACGGCACGGGAGGAGGGCGCGGGCATGCCCAGCGGCACCCCTTCCGGCTGGCGGTTCTGGATCGACAGGGGCGGCACCTTCACCGACGTCGTGGCCCAGGCGCCCGACGGCCGGATCAGGGCGCTCAAGCTGCTGTCCGAGGATCCCGGCCGCTATCGGGACGCGGCCGTCGAGGGCGTCCGGCGCCTTCTCGGGCCGGCCCCGGGCGCGCCCGTTCCCGGCGACGACATCCACAGCGTCCGCATGGGGACGACCGTGGCGACCAACGCCCTGCTGGAACGTGCCGGGGAACGCACGGCACTGGTGATCACGCGGGGGTTCCGCGACGCCCTGCGCATCGCCTACCAGAACCGCCCGCACCTCTTCGCCAGGAAGATCGAGCTGCCGGAGCCCCTCTACGAACGCGTCATCGAGGTCGACGAGCGCGTCACCGCCGAAGGAGAGGTGCTGCGCCCGCCCGATCTGGACGCTCTCGCGGTCGAGCTCAGGCGTGCGCACGCCGACGGCATCCGCGCGGTCGCGGTCGTCTGTCTGCACAGTGCGCTCCACCCCGAGCACGAGCGTGCCGTCGGCCGACTGGCCACCTCGATCGGCTTCGCCCAGGTCTCGCTCTCCTCCTCCGTCGGACCGCTCACCCGGCTCGTGCTGCGCGGTGACACCACCGTCGTGGACGCCTACCTCTCACCCGGGCTGCGCAGGTACGTGGACGACGTCTCCCGCGAGCTGTCCGGTGTCCGGCTCATGTTCATGCAGTCGAACGGCGGTCTGGCGGCGGCCGACCACTTCCGCGGCACCAACGCGGTGCTCTCCGGTCCGGCCGGCGGCATCGTCGGCATGGCCGGCCTGTCGCGGCAGGCCGGACACGACCGTGTCATCGGCTTCGACATGGGCGGCACCTCGACGGACGTGTCCCACTTCGCGGGCGACTTCGACCGGGTACCCGTCACCCGCGTCGCCGGGGTCCGTCTGCAGGTACCGATGCTGGACATCCACACGGTCGCCGCGGGCGGCGGCTCGGTCCTGCGCTTCGACCACGGACGCTACCAAGTGGGCCCGGACTCCGCCGGGGCGCGTCCGGGCCCGGCCTGTTACCGCGCGGGCGGCCCGTTGACGGTGACCGACGCCAACGTGATGCTCGGACGCATCCCGCCCGCCCACTTCCCGCACGTCTTCGGCCCCGACGGCGACCAGCCGCTGGACGAGACCGTCGTACGGCGGAGGTTCACCGGGCTCGCGGCCCGGATCCGCGAGGCCACCGGTGACCGCAGGACCCCCGAGGAGGTGGCCGAGGGCTTCCTCCGGGTCGCGGTCGCGAACGTGGCCGCCGCCGTCAAGCGCATCTCCGTGCACCGGGGCCGCGACGTCCGCGACTACGCGCTGACGTCCTTCGGCGGGGCCGGCGGCCAGCACGCGTGCGCCGTCGCCGACGCGCTCGGCATCCGCACGGTCCTCGTGCCGCCCCTCGCCGGCGTGCTGTCCGCCCTCGGCATCGGGCTCGCCGACGTCACGACCGTGCACGAGCAGTCGTCGGAACTGGTCCTGGACGACGCCCGCATGGAGGAGATCCGGACGACCGCGGACCGGCTCGAAGCCACCGCCCGGGCGGAGCTGGCCGAGCAGGGCACTCCGGACGAGCGTGTGCGCGTCACCCGGACAGCGCGCCTGCGCTACGACGGGACCGACACGGCCGTCACCGTACCGCTCGGCGAAGCCGACGACATGGCACGGACGTTCGCCGAACGCCACCGCGCGCTCTACTCGTTCCTGCTGGAGAGGCCGGTCGTGGTCGAGGCCCTCTCCGTCGAGGCCCGGGGTCTGACCTCCCAGCCCGATCTCGGCAGGCTCGGCGGCGAGGGCACGCCGTACGGGGAGGCGGACGCGCCCACGACGCGCCTCCACGTCGCCGGCGAATGGCGGACCGTACCGCTGCGGGAGCGCGAGCGGCTGCGGCCCGGAGCAGTGGTGCCGGGGCCCGCCGTGATCGCCGAGGACAACGCGACCACCGTCGTCGACCCCGGCTGGCGGGCCACCGTCACCGAGTTCGGTCACCTCCGCCTGACCAGGACGGCCACCGTGGAGAGCGACCGGGTCGAGACCACGGCCGATCCCGTGATGCTCGAGATCTTCAACAGCCACTTCGTGTCCGTCGCCGAGCAGATGGGCGCCCGGCTCGCGGCCACGGCCCAGTCCGTCAACATCAAGGAACGCCTGGACTTCTCCTGCGCCCTCTTCGACCCCGAGGGCAACCTCGTCGCCAACGCGCCGCACATTCCGGTCCACCTCGGTTCCATGGGCACCGCCGTCCGGGAAATCGTCCGCCGCCGCGCCGGAAGCATGCGGCCGGGCGACGCCTACGCGGTGAACGACCCGTACCACGGGGGAACCCACCTGCCGGACATCACCGTGGTCACGCCCGTGTTCGGGGAGGCCGGCACTCCGCACGCCGACCTCGTCCTGTTCTACGTCGCCTCCCGCGGACACCATGCGGAGATCGGAGGACTGACGCCCGGTTCGATGCCGGCCGACAGCCGGAGCATCGAGGAGGAAGGCGTTCTCTTCGACAACTGGCTGCTGGTCCAGGACGGCCGTCTGCGGGAGGCGGAGACCCTGGACCTGCTCACCGGTGCGCCGTACCCCTCACGCAATCCGCTGACCAACCTGGCCGACCTGCGCGCGCAGGTCGCCGCCAACGCCAAGGGCGTCGACGAGGTCGACCGGATGATCCGGCACTTCGGTCTCGACGTGGTGCAGGCGTACATGCGGCACGTCCAGGACAACGCCGAGGAGGCGGTCCGGCAGGCTCTCGACACCCTCAGCGGCGGGGCCTACCGGTACGAGACCGACTCCGGGGCGGTGATCGCCGCACGCGTCACCGTGGACCCCGTCCGGCGCGAAGCGACCGTGGACCTCACCGGGACCTCGTCTCAGCTCGACACCAACTTCAACGCACCGACCTCGGTGGTCACGGCTGCCGTCCTGTACGTCTTCCGCACACTCATCGCCCAGGACATCCCGCTGAACGACGGTTGCCTGCGGCCACTGCGCATCGTCGTACCGCCGGGATCGATGCTCGCCCCCGCGCCGCCCGCCGCCATCGTGGCCGGCAACGTGGAGACCTCGCAGGCGGTCACCGGGGCGCTCTACGCCGCGCTGGGCGCCCAGGCGGAGGGCAGCGGCACCATGAACAACGTCACCTTCGGCAACGAACACCATCAGTACTACGAGACGGTCGCCTCGGGCGCCGGCGCGGGCCCCGGCTTCCACGGCGCCTCCGCGGTCCAGACACACATGACCAACTCCCACCTGACGGACCCGGAGGTTCTGGAGATGCGCCTGCCGGTGCTGGTCGAGGAGTTCTCCGTGCGGAGCGGCAGTGGGGGAGGGGGCCGGTGGCACGGGGGCGACGGTGTGGTGCGCAAAATCCGCTTCCGTGAGGCGATGACGATCAGCGTGCTGTCGGGGCACCGCCGTGTCCCTCCCTACGGGATGGCCGGCGGGGAGCCGGGCGCCCTCGGGAGCCAGCACGTGGAACGGGCGGGCGCCGTCCTGCCCATGGCGGGCTGCGGCACCGTGGCGGTGCGAAGGGACGACGTGTTCGTGCTGCTCACCCCCGGCGGTGGCGGCTACGGGGAGGCGGTTCCGCCGGCCTCCTGAGATCCCCGTGGACCCGTCCGCACCCTGCGGCGTCTTCGCTCGGCGGCTCGGCGGAAGCCGCCGGGGCTATGTCCTGGCGATCTCTTGCCGGAGCTGACGGGTGAAGCGGCGCAGCAGATCCAGCGTCTCCCTGTGCTCGGCCCTGCGGTCGTCTCTGCCCTCGCTGGGCCGGGCGCTCCAGACCCGGCGTGCGAGGGCGTCGGCGATGTCGACGGTGTCGTCGGCACACAGCAGGTAGAGGACCGACCGGGCCTCCTGCATCCGGCCCGCCAGCTCGTTGCCCCCGGCGCCGTCGTCACTCAGCCGTGTGTCGCGGAGGTAGTCGATGAGCGCGGTCACGGCCGTGCTGAAGGCGGCCCCGGCTCTCAGCTTCTGCTCGCGCAGCCACATGCGGTCCTGCCGGCGCGCCGTGAACCAGGAGCCGAACACGACCCCCATGACGCCGATGGCGGCCCCGATGGCCACGGACAGGATGTTCTCCACGCTCAGCTCCCCCCGGGCAGGCAGTCGGCAGCAGGCTACCGGAGCCACGGGGGGCACCCGGCTGGACGAACCCGGCGGGCCGTCTCCCCGCCGGCCCGGACGTCAGTCCCATGCGTTGAAGAGCACTCCGCCCAACGTGGTGATGCCGTACAGCCGCACCTGGCGCCACTCGCCCCGGCTCAGCACCGAGGTGTCGACGTCCGGGAGCGACCGGGTGAGCTCGGCTCGACCGAGTACGACGAACCCCAGGTCGGCGAAGGGATGGGCCCACGGTGGCGGCGCGAGGAACTCCTCGGTGTACCAGTCCCGGCGTTCCTGGGCGAAGGCGATCCAGGGGTGGTGGGCGTGACACAGGACGACGGTTTCGCCTGCGCCCGCGATGACCGTCGCGGTGTGGAACGTACGGGGGTGCGTCTGTTCCTCCACCTCGCCCACATGTCCTTCGGCCGCCCGGGCGGCCGCGTACAGCGCCGCGCGGAACGCCCGCAGGTCGGTCACCGGCAGCGGTCCGTCCTCCGGCCGGAAGAAGCCGGTGGCGCCTCGCGGCAGAGTGAAGGCTGCGTCCTGGTCCGGGGCCATGAGGTCCATTCTGCCGAGGCGAGAACACGCCGAACAACGAGCCCCGGCAGCCCGGATCCACCATGGCGGCCGTACGGCGCGGGGCCGGCGGCGGGGGCACCGGGGATACGGACCGGAGACGAGGCGTCTGCGTCGGTCAGTTGTCCGGTTCGGCGGGTCTGGCCGTGTCCAGGGCCAGGAGACCGTCGTCGTGCGTGCCGACGTGGACGGTGGAGCCGGTCAGGACCGGGGCGGACACTCCCTCGTCGTGGTTCAGACGCCGGCGGACGGTGCCGGACGCGGTCTCGATCAGGCAGATCCGGTCGCCGTCGCCCGCGGCCACCAGTCCGCCCCCGCCGCTGACAGATCGGGGAAGCTCCTCATGTCGATCCGCCAGGGCTTGCGCCCCGTTTCCGTGTCGACACCGACCACGTCATGGTGATCGGTGACGCACAGCGTGCGTCCTGACGGGACGACGTCGGAGGGCCAGTCCTTCTCGAACTCGTAGCTGCGGCGCCGCTCGCCGGTCTTCCGGTCCAGGACGGTCACAGCACCGAAACCGGCGATGTGGAGTGCCGAGCCCGACACGGCGGCGCCCTTCGGCATCTGGATCCCGGTCCGCCAAAGACGCCTCCCGGACCCTGCAGTTGGGGCCGATGCGCCGGATCCCGTGCCAGACAGTGCCGTACGGCCCCTCTCAGTGCCGTGTCCGTGATGCCGGACAGGTCCGGGTCCACGGTGAGCGGCCGCGCCATGACGACGGCGGCGGGACGGCTCAGTTGCGGCCGGCCATGACGCCGCCGTCGATGTCCCAGACGGCACCGGTGACCCAGTCGGTCTGGTTCGACAGCAGGAAGGCGACGGTGGCGGCGACGTCGTCGGGGGTGCCGGTCCGGCCGAGGGGGTGGAAGGGGCCGAAGCCGTCGAGAGCGGAGTCGAGGTCCGCGCTGGGGATGAACTCCTCGTAGATCGGGGTGCGTACGACGGCCGGGGCGACCGCGTTGACGCGGATGCCGTGGGGGGCGAGTTCCATCGCGAGGTGCTGGGTCAGGGAGTGCAGGGCGGCCTTGGCCATGGAGTACGCCGAGGAGGGCGTGGCGGCGACGGCCTGGTGGGCCCACATGGAGCCGATGTTGACGACGGCGCCCTTCGCGCCACGGGCGATCATGTTGGCGGTGACGGTCTGGGTGAGGAAGAAGAACGCGCGGTTGAGGCTCTGGTAGCGGTCGTAGTCCGCCGCGGTGTGCTCCAGGAAGGGCTTGGGGGAGAAGACGCCGGCGGCGTTGACGAGGAGGGTGGCGTCGGCGTGCTCCTCGGTGAGGACGGTGCGCAGGCGGTCGACGGCCGCGGGGTCGCTGAGGTCGGCGGCCAGGCCGACGGTCCTGCCGTGGGTGGAGAGGGCGGCCGCGGCCTCGGCGGCCTTGGCCGGGCCGCGGCCGGTGACGACGGCGGTGCCGCCGGCGTCGAGGACGCGGCGGGCGACGGCCAGGCCCATGCCGCTGGTGCCGCCGATGACGACGACCTTCCGGCCGGTGAAGTCGAGGGTGCTGGACAAGTGGGGCTCCTGGTTCCGGTGCGGTGTCCGGACGGGAAGGGGTGTCCGGTGTGGGGGTCAGGTGGAGGGGGCGCAGACGAGGTAGCCGTCGATGCGGCTGAGCCGGTCCGAGGAGGGGTCGGGCGGGAGCGCGTGGCCGAGGTCGCCGGCACGGACCTCGCTGATCCACCGGTCGTGCTGGTACTCGTGGTTGATGAGTGAGAGCAGCAGGTGGTGGGCGACGACGGTGAGCTGGTCGGGGGCGCCGACGTTGCCTGCGGTGATGGCACCGATGCGGGCGTGGACGCGTTCGGCGACGGTGTCACGGAACACGGTGAGCCGTTGGACGGTGGGCAGGGCGCCGCGGAACTTCTCCGGGTTGGCCGAGTCCATGAGGCCGTCCAGTTCCGGGTCGGGGCTGGGCTCGGCCGCGGTGAGGTTGCGGACCATGAAGTGGGCCACGTGGGCTTGGTGGCCCAGGTGCCAGCCGATGGCGCTGGACTCCTCGTGCGGACGCCAGGTCACCTCGTCCGGGGTGAGGTCCTTCCACAGCTCGTCGGTGTAGGCGCGGGCCCGGTCGTACTCACGGAGCAGTGCGCTGATGTCGTGCATGACGCCGCCTTCCGGGCTCAGACGGTGTCGTAGACGCGCACCTCGGGTGCCGCCTGGAGGAAGGGGGACAGGTCACCGGCCACGTCGCGGGTGAACAGGTCGCTCGCCAGGTACGCCGTGGCGTCGGCGGTGGTCCGGAAGCCGTGGAGGACCTGTACGTCCTCGTCGCGGACGAGGAGCTCCTTGCTGATGGCGCCGGGGACGGCGTCCAGGAACGGCTGCTGGTACTTCTCGTAGACGCCGGCGGCCGCGACGCGGTCGGCCGGGGCCACCCGAAGGGTGATCTCAAGATATGCCATGGTTATGCCTCACTTGATCGGGCAGAAGGGCACGGCGCGGAAGGTTCCGCACCGTGACCGCCAAGTTAGGCATGGCGTCGGAGATCCGGTAGGGGACCTCGTTGAATCAGGCTATAAGTCGTGCGTATGGCTAGCGGCGGGCTGCCGCGAGGCTGTCGGCGAGGCGGAGGAGGTCCGCGGCGAGCGGTGAGCCGGCGCTCCACACCGCTTCGAAGGAGATCTGCACCTCGCGGCCGCCGTTCAGCAGCGGCCGGTGGGGGACCTCGGGCGAGGTGAGCTTGGAGCGGGGGACCATCGCCGAACCCAGGCCCAGCCTCGTCCAGTCCTCCAGGACCTGGTAGCCGGCGGCTTCCCCCGGATAGGTGCGCAGCGGCATGTGGTGGGCCCGGAAGAGCTGCGTGGTGAACGTGGTCAGGCCGCAGGTGTCCGGCACGAGGATGAAGCACTCCTTACCGGCGTCCTCGAGTTCGACCGGCGTCGCCCGCGTGGTGCCGGGGCTGACGACGACGATCGGCTCGACGTCGATGACGCGGTGCTCGAAGCGCGGCATCGCGGTCACGGCCGGGATCAGGATGATGTCGAGCCCGCCGGACCGCAGGCCGGCGCGCAGCTCCTGCATGTTCGCCTCGCGCAGCACGAGGTCGCGGGGCACGGGAAGGTCCTGGACCAGGCTGAAGGCGCGGGCGACCAGATGCGAACCGATCAGCGGGGAGACGCCCATCCGGATCTTCTGCTCGCCGGGTTCGGTCAGCCGCCCGGCCTCCGCCACGACGGCGTCCAGCGCGTCCAGGGCGCGGTCGATCAGGGGCAGGATCCGGGTACCGAACGCCGTCTGGGTCACGCCGCGCGGCGAGCGGTCGAACAGCCTGTCGCCCAGGCGCTCCTCCAGCTTGGCGATGCCGTTGGACAGGGCGGGCTGGGTGACGCCGTAGGCGCGTGCGGCGGCGCTGAAGGACTTGGTCTCGGCGACGGCTCGCGCGTACCGGAGTCCTTCCGTGTTCAGGCGATCGGTCATAGCCACGGCTTATCGCTCCATTCGCTGGGGTCCCCTACCCGGCACACGTTGTCCTGTCTACGGTGGGGCACCTGCTGATGCAGCATAACCAGCAGCTATGAGCCACCGTTCCGATCCCGGAGGAAGCGCAGTATGTCGGACAGCGCCGTGACCATGGTCGTGACCGAGCCGCGGGGACCTCTGCGGCCGTCCGTGGCCGAGACGGCGTCGCCGTCGGGCCGGTCGGTGCGTGTGGCGGTGGCGGCGAGCGGCGTGTGCCACACCGACATCGCGACGGCCGCGGCCACCGGCGCGGGCACCCCCTTCCCGGTCACCCCGGGGCACGAGGCCGCCGGTGTCGTCGCGGAGCTGGGGGACGACGTCGAGGGCTGGGCGGTCGGGGATCGTGTGGTCGTCGGCTGGTTCGGCGGCAGCTGCGGGCACTGCGCCCTCTGCCGGTCGGGCGATGTCGTCCACTGCCCCGGACGCAAGGTGCCCGGCCTGTCCTACCCGGGCGGCTGGGCTCAGACCATCACCGTGCCGGCCGACGCGCTCGCCCGCGTCCCCGACGCGCTCGGCCTGTTCGACGCGGCCCCGTTCGGTTGCGCGGGCGTGACCACCTTCAACGCCGTCCGCAAGGCCGGCGTCCGCGCGGGCGGCCGGGTCGCGGTGTTCGGGCTCGGCGGCCTGGGGCACCTCGCCGTCCAGTTCGCGGCCGAGCTCGGCTACGAGACGATCGCCGTCGCCCGGGGCGGCGACCGCGAGAAGCTCGCCGGTGACCTCGGTGCCCACCACTACATCGACAGCGCCGTCCAGGCGCCCGGAGCCGCCCTGAGGAACCTCGGCGGCGCCGACCTCATCGTCCACACCGCCTCCTGCACCGACCCGGTGGAGGAGCTGCTGACCGGACTCAACGTGCACGGACAGCTCACCCTCGTCGGTGTCGACGCGGGATCCGTGACCGTTCCGGCGGCCCGGCTCGTTATGAACGCCCACACCCTCACCGGGCACCTGACCGGCAGCCCGCGCGAAACGGAAGAGGCCATGAGGTTCGCCGTCACCAACGGCGTACGGCCCATGATCGAACGGATGCCGCTGAAGCGGGCCGCCGACGCCGTCACCCGGCTGCGCGCCGGGACCGCGCGCTTCCGCATCGTCCTCGACACCACGGACATCGACTGACCGGGGCCTCCCCGCCTCCGCGCCCACGGTGCGGGAACAGCCCCACCCGCCACCTGCCGCCGAAGGCCGGGCAGCCCGTGCCGAGACACCGCCCGGCCACAGCCGGGTCCGTCCTGATCAAGAGGAAGCGACACATGTCCCAGCAGGACAGCCACGACGTGATCGTGATCGGCGCCGGTGCCTCGGGGCTGGCCGCCGCCACCGCCCTGCACGCCGCCGGACGCGACACCGTCTGCCTGGAGGCCCGCGACCGCGTCGGCGGACGCCTGCTCTCCGTCCCCGTCGCACACTCCGAGCGAGGCCTCGACCTGGGAGCCACCTGGTTCTGGGACGGCGAGGACCGCGTCCGGGGCCTGGCGGCACGCAGCGGCATCGCCACCTTCGACCAGCACCTCGCCGGCGACACCGTCCTCCAGGACGGCACCGGCACCCACCGCCGCTCCGGCAACCTGATCGACACCCCCTCCCGCCGCTTCACCGCCGGATCCCAGAGTGTCGCCACCGCCCTCGCCGCCGAGCTGCCCCCCGCCACGCTGCGCCTCGAAGCCCCCGTCACCACGATCGAGCAGGACGGCCGGGGTGGTCTGGCCGTGCACACCCCGGCCCGAACCCTGCGCGCCGAGCACGTCGTCCTGGCCGTCCCACCGGCCCTGGCCCTGGAGCGCATCGATTTCGGCGACGCCCTCCCCGCGGGCCTCCTCCGCATCGCCGCGTCCACCCCCGTCTGGATGGGAGCCGTCGCCAAGGTCGTCGCCCACTACGCGGCCCCGTTCTGGCGGGAGGAGGGGCTGGCCGGCGCGGCCTTCAGCAGGACAGGACCGCTCCAGGAGATCCACGACATGTCCGGTCCCGACGGCGAGCCCGCCGCGCTCTTCGGTTTCGCGCACGCCCGCACCGTCCGGCCGGGATTCGAGCACGCCGTCACCGCCCAGCTCGCCCGGCTCTTCGGCCCGGCCGCCGCCACCCCCGACGCCCTGTACGTGCGGAACTGGAGCGCCGAACCGTGGACGGCGCCCTCCACCGTGCAGCGCCTGGGCGACCACACGCTCTTCGGCCACCCCTTCTACCAGCGGCCGGCGCTGGACGGCCGGCTGCACTGGGCGTCGACCGAGACGGCGACCGCGTTCGCGGGACACATCGAAGGCGCCCTCGCCGCCGGGGAAAGAGCGGCACGTGCCGTCCTGACGGCTTTGGACGACGCCGGGGCCCGATCGCCGGCCTCGCCCGCCCTCGGCGGATAAGTCGATGATGTGCAGGTGGACGTCGGGCCGGCAGTGACCGCAGGCCGTGAGGCCCGAGGCGAGAAGGCGCCGGGCCTCGTCGCGGTCGACGGGGCGGTGCCGCTTGCCCGCCATGGAGCAGTCGCCGGCATGGACCTGCAACGGCGGGCGGCGGGCACCGATGCCGAGTTCGACGATCCAGTCGGCGGGCGTGGGACGGTGGCGCCGCCCGTGTTCCTCCTCGGCCTGCCGCTGCCGGATGGCGGCGATCTTGTTGTCGATGCGCTGCACCCACATGGCGTGCCAGATCCGCAGTGTCTGGAGCCGGTCGAGGTCCGGGGGCAAGTCATCGAACATAGTTTTGATTCTAGGCCCAAGATCCGGCCCTATCGCCTCGCGTGTTCGATTTTGCGTTCGATAACGTGGTGGGGGAGGTGAGGGTCATGAACGACACCGACACGACGGTGGGACGGGTACCGACGGTGATGCACGTGCGCTGCCCCGACCGCCTGCCGGAAGAGGCGTACCGGCAGGTCCTGGAACTGCTCGCGGACCTCTCACCCGTGGTGCAGGCCGCCCCGCCCACCGCGGCCCTGGTCGAGCTGAAGGGCGCACTGCGCTACCACGGGGCCGAGGCACACCGCCTGGGCGAGATCCTGCGGGTGCGGACCCTCACGCGGCTCGGCGTCGACGTGCGGATCGGCATCGGTCCCTCGATCACGGTCGCGGCCACCGCCTCCGCCCAGGTCACGCCGCCGGGCGGAGTCCTCACCGTCACCCCCGACGCCGTGACCGACTGGCTGGCCCCGCTGCCGGTCGAGGCCCTGCACGGCATCGGCCCGCGTCAGGCCGGCGCCCTCCACGACTACGGCATCCGCACCGTCGGTCTGCTCGCCGCCGTCTCGCCCGAGTCCGTGCAACGCCTCCTCGGCGGCAGGGCCGGACGCCTCGCCTCCGACCGGGCCCGGGGCATCGACCCCCGCTCCGTCGTCCCCCGCACCCTGCCCGCGTCCGCCACCGTCCGCCTCGGCTTCGACCGGCACGCCCTGGACGGCGCGGACGTCCGTGCCGCACTGCTCGACCTGGTCGTCAAGCTCGCACGGCTGCTGCGCCGGCGCGGCCGGGCCGCCCGCGCGTTGACCCTGACGCTGCGGTTCACCGGCGGCGGAAGTTGGGAGAAGACCCGCCGTCTGCCGGAACCGTCCGCGCACGACGAGGATCTGAGGACCACGGCCTACCGGCTGATGGACGCCGCCGGTCTCCAGCGCGGCCGGCTCACCGGCCTGGTCCTCAGGGCCGACGACCTGGTCGACGCCGACCAGGTCGCCCAGCAGATCAGCCTCGACCACACTCGCGAGGCCAGACTCGTCGCGGAGGCCGCCGTGGACCGGGTGCGCGACAAGTTCGGGCACGTCATCGGCCCGGCCGCCGTCTTCCGCCGCGCCGGCTGACCCGGGCCGAGGGGCCCGCCGAGCTCTGCCGGCCGGCAGCGTCGCGAGCGGGAACCTTCGCCGGCCAGGTCCGTCAGCGACGCAACCGCACCGCGCACACCGACGTCCGTCACGACGTTCGTAAGATCACGGACCCCGACGGAGGACTCGCGCATGACGGCAGGAGCTGCCCGCTGCCTCTCCGTTGCGCGCCCGGCGGCCCCGCACCCGTGCTCTTCTCCCACGACATGGGCCACCTGCCCGCCGACCTGCGCTGGACCGGCTTCCCGCCCGACCTCCGCGTCCGAGGGCAGTGCCCCCGGGGCGCCGGCCGGCGACACGACCGCCCGCCCGTGGGAGCCCCGGCGTGCGCCCACGGCCCGGCTCCGCCAGGAATGGGCCGCTGAGTGCCTGCGGCGGAGAATGTTGATATGGCCAGGTTTTCCGGGCAGGCGGCGCGCAGGGGCTGGAGGCGTGGCCGGAGTGTCGCCGGTGAGGTCCTGGTCCTGCAGTTGGCGCTCGTGGTGCTGCTGGTCGCCGCGGCGGTGGTGACGCTGGTGCTGCAGGCCCGGGAGCAGGCAACGGCCGACGCCCGTCACCGTTCGCTCGCCGTCGCGCAGTCGTTCGCGCACGCCCCGGGGATGGTGACGGCGCTGAAGAGCCGTGATCCGACCACGGTGCTCCAGCCCCTCGCGGAATCGGTCCGCAAGGACACCGGTGTGGACGCCGTCGTCGTCTACAACGCGAAGGGGATCCGCTACACCCACCCCGACCCGAGCCTCATCGGGAAGCGCATAGTCGGCCCTGAGCGCCTCGTGAAGGCGTCGTTGGCCGGCAAGAGCGTGACCGCGAGCTTCAAGGCGAGCCAGGGGCCTTCCGTCGTCTCGGGGATCCCCGTCAGGGACACGGACGGTTCCGTCCTCGGCGGTGTGTCGGTCGGGATCACGGTCCGGAACGTCAATGCCACGGTGGGGCGCGAGCTGCCGGTGCTGTTCGGTGCGGCGGGTGCCGTGCTCCTCCTCTCCTCGGGCGGAGCGGTGCTGGTGAGCAGGCGGCTGCGACGGCAGACGCACGGCCTGGGCCCGCTGGAGATGGCGCGCATGTACGAGCACCATGACGCGGTCCTCCACGCCATCCGGGAAGGCGTGGTGATCGTCGGAGGCGACGGGCGGCTCCTGCTGGCGAACGACGAGGCCCGCCGCCTGCTCGAGCTGCCCGCCGACGCGGAGGGGCACCACGTCACCGAGCTGGGCCTGGAGGCGGGCACCGCCGAACTGCTGCTCTCCGATCGACTGGTCAGCGACGAGGTGCATCTGGCCGGTGACCGCCTGCTCGCCGTCAGCACCCGGCCCACCGTGCCGGACAGGGGCAGGACCGGCCGCGTCGCCACGCTCCGCGACACCACCGACCTGCGAGCGCTCGCCGGCAGGGCCGAGGTGGCGGGGGGACGCCTGAAGCTGCTGTACGACGCCAGCGTGCGGATCGGCACCACCCTGGACGTGACCCGGACGGCCGAGGAACTGGCCGAGCTGGCTTCGATGCGCTTCGCCGACACGGTCGTCGTCGACCTGGCCGAGCCGATCCTCCGGGGCGACGAACCCGTGAGCACAGAGCGGCGGCTCCTGCGCACGGCCGTCGGCGGACCGTACCGGGCCGAGCGGTTCGTCGCACCGGGCGACATGATCCGGTATCCGGGGTCCGTGCCGCAGGCCGTGGCCCTCGAGACGGGGGAGGGGATCCATGAGCCCGACCTGCGCGGCTCCTCCCGGTGGAGGGAGGACCCGGACCAGCTCCGGCGCTACCTCGATCACGGGATCCACTCGCTCATCACCGTCCCGCTGCACGCCCGCGGCGTCACCCTGGGCCTGGCCACCTTCTCGCGGTCACGGCAGTCCGCGCCGTTCGAGGAGGACGATCTGGCCGTCGCCGAGGAACTGGTCGCCCGCGCGGCGGTCTGCATCGACAACGCCCGCCGCTACACCCGCGAGCACGGCATGGCCGTCACCCTGCAGCGCAGCCTGTTGCCCCGCGCTCTGCCCGAGCAGGAGGCGGTGGAGGTGGCGCACCGCTACCTGCCCGCCCAGGCCGGGGTCGGCGGCGACTGGTTCGATGTCATCCCCCTGTCCGGAGCCCGAGTGGCCCTGGTCGTCGGGGACGTCGTCGGGCACGGGCTGCACGCCGCCGCCACCATGGGGCGGCTGCGCACCGCGGTCCACAACTTCTCGGCCCTGGACCTGCCCCCGGACGAACTCCTGGCGCACCTGGACGATCTCGTCGCACGGACCGACCTGGACCCGGCCGGGGACGAGGGCGAGTCCATGACCGGGGCCACCTGCCTGTACGCGGTCTACGACCCGGTCTCCGGGCACTGCACGGTGGCTCGGGCCGGCCACCCCGGCCCCGCTGTCGTCCACCCCGACGGCCGGGTGGCCTTTCCCCACGTGCCCGCCTCGCCGCCGTTGGGTCTGGGAGGTCTGCCCTTCGAGACCTCCGAGCTGGAACTGACCGAGGGGTGCCGGCTGGTCCTCTACACCGACGGGCTGGTGGAGAACCGCGATCGTGACCTCGACACCGGCCTGGAACTCCTGCGCACCGCCCTGGGCGATGCGACGGCCACCACACCGGAGGAGACCTGCCGGGCCGTCTTCGCCGCCATGCTGCCCGCGCACCGCAGCGACGACATCGCCCTGCTGGTGGCCCGTACCCGTCTGCTGGATCCCGCGCAGGTCGCCGACTGGGAGGTGCCCTTCGACTTCGCCGCCGTGGCCGAGGTCAGGGCGGCGTGCAGCCGGAAGCTGGCGGAGTGGGGGCTGGACGAGGCCGCCTTCACCACCGAACTGATCCTCAGCGAGCTGATCACCAACGCCCTCCGGTACGGGACCGAGCCGGTCGGGGTCCGGCTGCTGCGCGACCACGCACTGATCTGCGAGGTCTCCGACGGCAGCAGCACGTCCCCGCACCTGCGCCTGGCGGCCACGACGGACGAGGGTGGTCGCGGGCTGTTCCTGGTCTCCCGGCTCGCCCGACGCTGGGGCACGAGGTACACCCCCCGGGGCAAGGTCATCTGGGCCGAACAGCCACCGGCTGCCGAGCAGCAGGAGGTACCGCTGTCACTGCTGGACGACCTGCCCCTGTGAGACGGCACCGGTCCGGGTGTGCCGTCGGGGCGAGTCCGCCGATCGTGCCGGTCGCGTGCGCGCACCGTGCGTTTCTCCCGGGCCGGGCGGGGGGACTCGCGGTGCGTGGTGACGTACGGTGCCGAGCGGCCGGTACGGGTGCCGGTGCTGCGGGCGGGCTGGCTGACGCAGACGTTCGTCCACTGGTCGTTCCCGGTGGAGGCGGTTCAGAGGCTGGTGCCCGCACCTCTGGTCGTGGACGCGTACGAGGGCGCGGCCTGGGTCGGGCTCACTCCGTTCGTGATGGCGGACGTACGCCTGCCCGGCGTACCGGCCGGGGCACCCGGTGTGCCCGCGTTCCCGGAGACCAACCTGAGGACGTATGTGCGGCACCCCAGCGGCCGGGACGGACTGTGGTTCCTCTCCCTGGAGGTCTCCCGCGCGTTCATGCTGGCGGCTCGCGGGATCGGCGCGCCGTACCACCGCGGCGCTCTCGACGTCACCAGGCGGGCGGAGACCCTCGTCTACTCCGGGAGGAGAAGGGGGGCGGGTGGGGCCTCCTACCGTCTGGTCGTGCGCCCCGGCGTCCGCATCGAACGGCCGACGCAGCGGGACATCTGGCTGACCTCCCGCTGGCGGGCGTACACGCGCCGGCTCGGGATGCTCTGGGAGACGCCCGTGGAGCACGAACCCTGGCCGCTGGCCCGCGCCGAGGCCGAGGTGCTGGAGGAGACGCTCACCGCTGCGGCGGGCCTCCCGGCTCCCTGTGGTGAGCCGGTGGTGCACTTCTCGGAAGGTGTCAGGCATGTCCGGCTGGGAGCCTCGCTGCCCCGCCCGCCGTCGGCCGCCGCTTCGTGAGAGAGCGCCCCGGCGCGGGTCCCGGCCGAGGAAGCGAGCGGACGTCTCGGCCGCGGGCCGACACGGTCTGCGCTTCGAGGGCTGGATCGCGGGTCTCGGCACGTCCTCCGGGACCCGTGTCGTGCTCGGTCACTGGCGACGGTCGCCGTTCGGGGCGTTCAGCGACGTGATGCTGGAGCGGGCCGACGGGGAGCGGCTGCTGCTGGCCCCTACGCGGGAGACGGCCGACTTCATCGGCGCGATGTACGTCTTCGACACCGTGCGCGTCGTGCCGGTGCGCGTCGGCGTCGTGGCCCGCACCTGGACCGTGACCGCGGGCTCGCTCGAGCTGTGCTTCGTCACCGGGCGGCGCGGACCTCTGGGACTGCTGCTGCGCGCCGTGCCCGCCGCGCTCACCCGCCGTCCGGTGTGGAGCGCGCTCACGGATCGGCCGGCCCGGTTGCTGCTGCCCGGAGTGCGGACCCGCGGCAGCGTCCGTGCGAGCCGCCGCGAGTGGTACGGCGCTCGGGACCTGAAGCCGATCCGCCTGGTGTCCGCGTCCTTCGAAGGCGTCGATCTGGGGGTGACGGCCCCCGTCGAACCTCCCGTGCGCTTCGGCTTCGGTTCGGTGCCGGGAAAGCCCGCTCTCACGCGGGTCACGACGACGATCGCCCTCGGTCCCGGGTGACCAGAGCCACCCGCCTCGGAGTCATCACCAAAACCCCCCTCGTTCCCCTGCTGCTCCGCATCGGACACAGCCTGTCCACAATCTTCAGAAGTGGCCCCCACTGTGGCGCCGGAAGCCCGGTGAACATCTCCACCCAGCGCGGGGCATGCCGCAACTCTTCACTCACACAAGGGAATTGGCCGCCACTCAGCCCTCAGTGACACACACCGCGAGGGCCTCGGCTTCGCCCTCTCGTACGGCGTGCCGTGCTCTGTCACACTCTCGCTACCCGTCAGTACGCCGGGTTCTCTCCGCGGAGAAGGAGTACTTCCCATGCGCCTCAGACCCCTCGTGCGAATCACCACCGCCGCCCTCGCCCTGGCGGGGCTGCTCGCCACCGCGCCCTCGGCGACCGCGGTCACCCCGGACCCCGTGGCGACCCCGGTGGCCGAGGCCCAGTCGCCGTCCTCCGGCATCACCGTCAAGATGCCGCCCGCGGTCGCCGACCGCCTCGGCACCGACCGCCAAGGGCTGATCGACGCCGTCTCCACCGACGTCCTCTCCCGGTCCCACGACGCCAAGGGCCTCGCCCCGAAGGCCGCCGTCGGCAAGCTCGCCGCCGAGGGCCGCAAGGTGGTCGTCGACGTCCGGACCGTCTCGCCCGGCTGGGCCCGCGGTGTCGCGTACGTCGAGGCGCCGCGCACGCACCACGGCGAGCCGGAAGGCTGGCTCTACATCGCCCACCGCGTGAACGGGCGCTGGGTCTCCGGCCTCGAGGGCGACCGGGAGTTCGCCGACCACGTGGCGAAGTCCCCGCTGGTCGGCGAGGCGGAGCGGCCCACCATGGCGGCGTACGCGCGGGGCAAGGTGGAGGCACAGTCGCAGGCGTCGACGATGGGGGCCCAGGCCAACACCAACGGGCTGCTGCTGCCGTGGATGCCCGACTACTACATGACCCTGACCGGCGGCGCCCACTCCAGCGACGGCGCGACCGGCTACTGGAGCAGCCTCGACTTCGCCGGCGGCAACGCCAGTGGCCGGGTCCGCTCCTCCCGGGAGGGTACGGCGACCTCGATGTGCGGCGCCGGCGGCGGCTGGACCCGGGTGATCCACCCGGGCGGCTTCTCGACGGACTACTACCACATGTGGAACGCGACCTACTACAACGGGACGTCGATCGGCAGCAGCGCGCTGCTCGGCACCATCGGCACCGACACCTGCGCAGGCGGGTCGGCGACCGGAGCCCACGTGCACTGGAGCCTGCGCACGTACGACGCCAACTACGTCGGCCAGTACACCTGGCTGAACGGCCGCACCATCGGCGGCTGGACCTGGTGGAACGGCTCCAGCCAGTACACCGGCTGCGCCACCCGCCTCGGCTACACCGCCTGCCCCGGCACCGCGATCTACAACCGCACGAGCTGACGACCGCCCCGCCGCTCCGCGCCCGGCCCCGCCGCCGGGCGCGGAGTCACCCGGCCGCCCCTGAACGGAAACCGCGTACGCGCTGTCGGGGGAGCGCCGCCGGTTCGGGCCTCACGCCGAGCGCGTGAGCTGCTCCGGGCGGACCGGGTCCGCGTACGGCATCCCGCTCACGTAGCGCTCCAGTTCGTCCAGTGCCGCGTGCGCCATGCGGCCCAGTTCGTTGCCGAGGGAGCCCGCGATGTGCGGGGTGAGCAGGACGTTCGGGAGGTCGTACAGCGGCGAGTCGGGCGGGAGGACCTCGGGATCGGTCACGTCCAGGACCGCGTTCAGCCGTCCGGAGACCAGTTCCTCCGTCAGCGCCGCGGTGTCGACGAGCGAGCCGCGGGCGGTGTTGATCACCGTCGCTCCGTCCCGCAGGAGGGCGAGCCGGCGCCGGTCGAGGAGATGGCGCGTCTCCGGGAGTTCGGGCGCGTGGATCGTCACGGTGTCGCTGCCCTCGGCGAGCACGTCCAGCGGGACCGGGTGCGCGCCGAGGGCCCTGACCCGTTCCTCGTCGACGTACGGATCGTGGAGCAGGACGCGCATGTCGTACGGGCGCAGCAGCTCGACGACCCGGCGGCCGATGCGGGAGGCGCCGACGACGCCGACCGTGTGCCGGTGGTTGCCGCCGGCGCCGATGACCTCGAGGGCGTTCACCCAGGTCCGCTTCTCGCGGTAGGCCCGCGCGGCGTGCAGGACGCGCTTGCCGGAGAACAGGATGGCGGCGAGCGTGTACTCGGCCACGGGCACGGCGTTGGCCGAGGCCGCCGAGGCGACGGTGATGCCGCGCTCCCAGCAGGCGTCCGTGACGTGGTGCTTGACCGACCCCGCCGCGTGGATCACGGTGCGCAGCCGGGGCATGCGGGCCAGGACCTCGGGGGTGAGGGGCGGGCAGCCCCAGCCGGTGAGCAGCGCCTCCGCCTCCGCGAGGGCGCCGGCGGCCGCCGGGTCGGCGAAGTCACGGACGACGAGGGCCGGATCGGTGTCGGCCAGTGCCGTGAGCCGGTCCAGCGCCGCCCGGTCGAAGAGGGCGGCGTGGACGGGAGTGTCCATCGCGAGGACGGTGCGGGGGCGGCGGAGGGGGGTGGGGGTCACTTGACGGCTCCCGCGGTCAGGCCGGAACGCCAGTGGCGCTGCAGCGAGAGGAAGGCGACGGCGAGCGGAACGACGGACAGCAGGGAGCCCGTCACGACGAGCGCGTAGAGCTGAGGTTCCTGCGGCAGGACGGCGTTCCAGCTGAACAGGCCGAGCCCCACCGGGTACAGGGACGAGTCGTTGAGCATCACCAGGGGCAGGAAGAAGTTGTTCCAGCTCGCGGTGAAGGTGAACAGGAAGATGGTCACGAAGGCGGGGGACAGCATCGGCAGGGCCACCGAACGGAAGGTGCGGAACTCCCCGGCGCCGTCCATGCGGGCGGCCTCCAGGGTCTCGTGCGGTACGTACGCCTCGGCGAACACCCTGGCCAGGTAGACGCCGAAGGGGTTGACCAGGCTCGGTATCAGCACGGCCCAGTAGGTGTTGACGAGGCCGGCCTCGGAGGCGAGCAGGTACATCGGCAGGGAGATGACGGTGGGCGGCACCAGGATACCGAGCAGGACCAGTCCGTAGACCTTCTCGCGGCCGGGGAAGGAGTACGTGGCGAAGGCGTACCCGGCCATCAGGGAGATCAGGGTGGAGGCGAGCGCGCCGACCACCGAGTACAGCAGGCTGTTGAGCAGCCAGCGGCCGAAGACGCCGTCGTGGTGGGCGAAGAGGTCGGCGATGTTGCCGAACAGGTTGAAGTCGCCGAGCCGGAAGCCGGGGCTGCCGAACAGGTCGCCGTTGTCCTTGGTGGCGTTGACCAGCAGCCAGCTCAGCGGCATCAGGGTGTAGACGGCGACGATCGCCAGGACGGTGTTGACGAGGGCCCGGGACGACCAGGACGACCTGCGTACGGGCCGGGGGCGGGGTGCCGCGCCCGGAGCGGGGGCCGGGGCGGGCGGCGTCGCGGTGAGTGTGCCGGCGGCCATGGTCACGCCTCCTTCCAGCGGTTGCCGAACTTGGTGATGACGAAGGAGAGCGCGGCGCCGAGGACGGCGAGCAGCAGCGAGGCGGCGGCGGCGAGTCCGTAGTCGTGCTTGGTGAAGGCGGCCTGGTAGATGAACATGACCGGGCTCCACTCGGGGGAGACGGCGGACGACCGGCTGCGCAGTACTTCGGGTTCGTTGAAGAGCTGGATCGCGCCGACGGCGGTGAACAGGGTGGTGAGGACGACCGAGGAACGGATCATCGGCAGCTTCACCGACCAGGCGGTGCGCAGCTCGCCCGCTCCGTCGACCACGGCGGCCTCGAGGGTCTCGCGGGGTACGGCCTGGAGCGCCGCGTAGAAGATCACCATGTTGTAGCCGATCCACTGCCACGTGGCGGCGTTGGCCATGGAGAACACGACCGCGTCGGGGCCGAGCAGGTCCCAGTCCGCGCCGAAGACGGACAGGAAGTCGAGTACGGGGCTGAGTCCGGGCGTGTAGAGGAAGCCCCACACGATCGCGGCGATCAGTCCCGGCACCGCGTGCGGGAGGAAGTAGGCCAGCTGGAAGAACCGCTTGGCGCGGGCCAGCGTCGAGTCCACCAGCAGGGCCAGGGCCAGGGCGCCGCCCACCATCACCGGGATGTAGACGAGGCAGTACAGGGCGATGTGTGCGAAGCCGCGGCGGAAGCCCGCGTCGTCCAGCGCCCGCAGGTAGTTGTCGACGCCGACGAACAGGGTCTGCGTGCCGCCGAAGCCGAGTCCGGAGGCCGCCTGCTCCCGGTACAGGCTCATCCAGATCGCGTAGCCGATGGGGGCGAGCAGGGTGGCGGTGAAGAGGAGGAGGAACGGGGCGAGGAAGAGGACGGGTGCGGTGTGCCGTCCTCGGCCGAGCCGGGTCGATGACATGGGGGTGGAGCTCCTTGGTGCCGGGCCCGGCTCCGCGCGGGGGAGCCGGGCTCTCGGGGCGTCAGGTCACTTGGCGAGCTTGAGCCCGCGGTCGGTGATCGACTTCTCGGCCGAGCGCTGTCCCGCCTGGAACGCCGGCCAGAACTCGCCGGTCCGCTGGGCCTTGCCGAGTTCGTTCTGCAGGGTCAGCGACGTCGAGTTGTGCACCGGGCTCCACACCCAGTCCGACGTGATCAGCGGCACCTGGGAGCCGGCGAACTCGTAGATGTCCTGGCCGCCGAAGAAGGAGGCGTCGAAGGACTCCTTGGCGGTGGCGCGCAGGTTCTCGGCGGCGGGCAGGCCGCTGGAGGTGCCCGCGGCGAGCCGGGCCTTGACGGCGGCCTTGTCGGAGGTGGCCCAGATCGCGAACTCGGCGGCGGCCTTGGCCTTGCTCGTGTCCTTGGAGAGGGCGAAGGCCGATCCGCCGACGGCGCCGGTGGCGGGCGTGCCCCAGGTGGGCAGCGGGGCCTCGGCCCACTTGCCGGACTGCGCGGGGTAGGTGGTCTTGATGCTGCCCGCGCTCCAGGACGCGCCGATCAGGGCGATGGCCCGGGAGTCGGTCACGGCCTTGGTCGCCTCCGGGCTCCACGCCTTGTGGTTGAGCACCAGGTCGTTCTTGACCAGGTCCTTCCAGTAGTCGGCGACCTTCTTGGTGGCTCCGTCGGTCATGTTCACCGTCCAGGCGTCACCGGAGGAGCCGTACCACCGGGCGCCGGCCTGCTGGGCGAGTCCGGCCCACGTGGCGACGTCGTCACCCCCGAAGTCCAGGATGCGGGCCTCGCCCCGGGAGGCGGTCTTCACCTTCTTCGCGGCGGACTCGAACTCGTCCCAGGTCTTCGGCACGTCCACGCCGTACTCGGCGAACAGGTCCTTGCGGTAGTACAGGGTCTGCGGGCCGACGTCGTAGGGCGCGGCCCAGGTCTTGCCGCCCAGGGTGACCATGCCGCGCACGGAGTCGGGGGCGTAGTCCTCCACGGCGTCCGCCAGCTCCGCCGACGAGTCGCGCAGCAGGCCCTGGGTGACCAGGTCGGGAAGGGCCTGGTACTCCACGTTGACGACGTCCGGCGCGTTGCCGGCCTTGACCGCCTTGGCGAGCTTGTCGTAGCCGCCGTTGAGGCCGGCCGGTATCTCGGAGAACGTGACCTTGATGTTCTTGTGGGTGCGGTTGAACTCGGCGGTCATCTCCTTGGTGCCCGGCATCCAGGACCAGTAGGTGATCTCGACGGGCTCGTCGGCGGTGCCGGTGCCCGCCTCGCTCTGGTCCTGGCCGCCGCAGGCGGTGGCGAGGAGGGCGACGCAGACCGCGGCGGCGGCGAGAACAGGGGAGGACGGCTTCATTGCTGACTCCAAGGGAGCTTGGTGTGATGACGCACATCTTTCGGCCAGAGCCGATCAGAGTCAATAGAAAACGAACAATGAATCACTAGTGAGTGAAAAGCGATCTCATGACTGTTCGTTTGATGGTCGGGTGGTCGTAAACGACCAGGCGTCATCCCAGGTCGGGTGCGTCCCGGGTCTCGACGGCCAGGGGAACGGTTCCCGCGTCCGCGTCCAGCTCCAGCACCACGACCTCGTTGCGCCCCGCGCGCAGCAGCGGCCACGGCAGGTAGAGCGTGCGCTGAGGGCCGCGGGAGGCCCAGTAGCGCCCCAGGCAGAAGCCGTTGACCCAGACGTACCCCTTGCCGCCGCCGGGCAGCGCCAGATAGGTGTCACCGGGCTCGGCCACGTCGAGGTGGCCGCGCAGGAACAGCGGGCCCCGTCCGGATCCGCCGGTGCCCCAGCGCAGCCTCTGCGGTGTTCCGTGCCCCAGCTCCACCGCCCGCGCCCGCCAGCCGTGCAGCACCTGCTGCGTGTGCAGGACCCGCCGGACGCCCTTGCGCTCGCCGAGCCCCGTCCCGTAGTTGATCCGCCCCATGGACTCCACCAGCAGCTCCACTCGCGCCCCCGCCCCGGGCACGGGCACGTCGGGTACCGCCTCAGTCGCGTCCCGTTCCAGAACACCGGCCGGCGCCCCGTCGACGTAGACGTGGGCCCGGTCGGCGAGGCCCTGCACCGACAGCGGGTACGGCCCGCGGGGCCCGGGGACGTGCCCGGTGTACAGCACCAGTCCCTGACCGATGCCCAGGTCCTCGAAGGACGGCGGCAGCGGGGCCTCGACCTCCGGGCCCGCCAGCGTCTCCAGCGCGTCGAACAACCGCAGCGACTCCGTCAGTCCGACGCGTCCGTCCGGCAGCAGCGGCGCGGGCGGCTCGGGTGCCGGCAGCGCGTCGTCCGCGTACCGCTCCAGCACCTTGCGGAAGGCGTGGAACTTCTCGGTGACGCCGCCGCGTTCGTCGATCGGCGCGTCGTAGTCGTACGAGGTGACCGTCGGCAGATAGCCCTCACCGGTCGCCGGATCGGCGGTGTTGGCGCCCGCCCACGTGGAGAAGTTGGTGCCGCCGTGCGCCATGTAGACGTTGACGGACGCCCCCGCGTCCAGGATGCCGGCCAGTTCGTCCGCGGCGTCCTGGGGCGCGCGCACGACGTGGTCGGTGCCCCAGTGGTCGAACCAGCCGCACCAGAACTCCATGCACATCGGGGGATCGCCGGGCCGCAGCCGGGCGAGCGAGGCGAACGCCTCGTCGGCGCGGCTGCCGAAGTTCACCGTCGCGAGGGTCCCGGGCAGCGCGCCGCCGGTGAGGAAGAAGTCGTCGGGACCGTCCGAGGTGAACAGCGGCACCTCGATCCCGCGCGAGCGCAGCCCGGACGCCAGGTGCTCGAGGTAGCCGGTGTCCGTGCCGAACGAGCCGTACTCGTTCTCCACCTGCACCATCAGCACGTTGCCGCCCCGCGTGCTCTGGTGCGGGGCGAGGACGGGCACGAGCCGGTCGAACCAGCGGTCCACGTGCGCGAGGTAGCCCGCGTCCCGGCAGCGCAGCGCCCGCACCTGCGGATCGGCGAGCAGCCACCACGGCAGCCCGCCGTTGTCCCACTCGGCGCAGATGTACGGCGAAGGGCGCACGATCGCGTGCAGCCCCGCCTCCCGGGTGGCGTGCAGGAAACGGTCCAGGTCGGCGATGCCGGCGAAGTCGTACTCCCCGGGGCGCGGTTCGTGCAGGTTCCACGGCACGTACGTCTCGACCGTGTTCAGACCCATGGCGCGCAGCATCCGCAGCCGGTGCGGCCACTGCTCGGGCAGGATCCGGAAGTAGTGCAGCGCGCCCGAGAGCAGACGCAGCGGGCGGCCGTCGAGGGAGAACCCCCCGGGTGTGATCGCGAACATGAGGGGCTCTCCAGTCGTGCGGGGTCGGTCTACGCGCTCGAGGAGCGCACGTGCAGTTCCGGCAGGATCGCGATCCGGTGCCGGGGGCGGGACGGATCGGCGATCCGCTGGGCGAGCAGGTCCACCGCGGCGGCGCCCACCGCCTGCTTCGGCGGGGCGATCGCGGTCAGCGGGATGTCGGCGAGGGCGGCGACCTCGTCGTCGTAGGCGACGATCGCGACGTCGTCGGGCACCTCCACGCCGCGGGCCCGCAGCCGTTGCAGGACGACGATCGCGTCGTGGTCGTTGTGCACCACCGCCGCGTCCAGCCGGCCCTCGGCCACCGCGTCGGTGAACGCGGCGAGCACCCGCTCCCGTTCGGCGGTGTCGCCCCCCGGCGGCGGCAGCCGGAACAACGCCTCCTCGGCGGCCGGCAGTCCGGCCGCCGCGAGGCCGCCGCGGTAGCCCTCCAGGACGAGCGCGCCGTGCGGGCTGTCCTCCCGCAGCAGCAACCCGATCCGCTCCCGGTGCGCCTCGGCCAGATGCCGTACGGCGATCCGGGCGCCGTGGACGTGATCGGTCACCACACGCTCGGCACCCGTGGCGTCGTCGTCGGGGCGCCGCTCCACCAGGACGTACGGCACGTCCAGTTCGGCCGGCCAGCTCCGCGCCCGCGCCGGGCCGCACGGGGTGACGAGCAGGCCGTCGATGCCGTCGTCGAGCATCTGCCGGGCCTGGGCCCGCTCCTCGTCGGGGTTGTACTGGGAGATGCCGAGCACCAGGCGGATGCCCCGCTCGGCGGCGGCGTCCCGCGCTCCCTTGATCACCTCGGGGTAGTAGTAGTCGGCGGCCGGGACGATCAGGCCGAACACCCGCTCGCCCCCGCCCCGGGCGGGCGGTTCCGGCGTCCCGGGGGCGGCGGTCTCCGGCAGGACCGCGCCGCCGTGCACCCGCTCGACGAGTCCGCGCTCGGCGAGCGCTTCCACGTCACGGCGCACGGTGATGGGCGAAACGCCCAGCTCCGAGGCCACTTCCGTGACCCGGACCGAACCGCGTTCACGCAGCCGCCGCACGATCTCCTGATGCCGTTCCTCGGCGTGCACGTGACCGGTCCCCTCGTCGTCTGTGGTCTCCGACCTGCAGTGTAGCGTCTACGCGATCGCTTTGTGAACGTTTCTGTGCGAACAATCAAACGATCGCGTGGGTGCGCACGAGGGGTACGCGTGACGGGCCGGGCGGATGACCCCGTGGCGGAGACCTCGGGGCGGGTGGCTCGGGGTCCCGGGGCGAGGGCCGGACCGTCAGGCGAGGCGGACCGTCACCTTCTGCGGGGCGCCGGCCCGGCCGGTGAGGTCGCCGAAGGTGAGCCCCAGGGCGGAGCCGGTGCGGACCGACGTCACGGTGGGCGGCTTGGACAGCACGGCGGAGACGGCGCGGTTCCAGACGACCTCGAGGCCGGAGACCGTGCGCGTGGGGTCCGAGACGGCGACGGTGGCGGTGCCGTCCCGCTTCTCCCGGATCAGCACGGAGGCGGGGGCGTCGGCGGTGACGGTGCCGGCCGTGCCCGGGCTCCAGAAGTTGACGGCGGTGAAGCCGAGCACCGGGACCCGGATGCCCTGCTGCTCACGGCTGTTGGCCAGGATCTTCAGCCATCCCCTGTCGGCCGCGCGCCGGGCGGTGGCGGCGGCGCTCGCGCCCGGGAGCAGGACATAGGCGCAGGAGGCGTCGGCGGGGTCGGTGCCGTGGTCGGTGAGCAGCGTCAGGTAGCGGCGGGTCACCGGGGTGGTGGGACCGTTGGCGTTGATGTCCCGCCAGGCCCCGGTCCGTTCCTCGCGGACGGCGGTGAGGTCGATCCCCTGCGGGAAGACGTACCCCGCCTGCCCGGCGACGTGGGCCCACCGCGCGCCCTCGAAGCCGGCCGTCCAGCCCTGGGCCGACGGCTGGACGGTGCCGTCGACGGTCAGGGCGGGGGCCCCCGTCGCCCCCAGGTTCCGGTTGTCGATCGTCGTCTCGACGGCGAAACCGTCGCGGGAGGTGATGCCGGCGCCGAGGCAGACGACGCAGTCGTCCAGCCAGAACCAGGACTTGTGGGCGCTCATCGTGCTGAGGAGCCCCTTGAGGTGCTGTCCGGTGGCACCGAACCGTCCGTCGGTGGTGCCCCCGACCCAGGTCGCGTCCGGACAGGGCTGGCCCCAGTTGCCGCCCGCACCGTCCGGGAGCGGTTTGCGGGAAGCGGTGATGCCCGGGAGGCGGTAGGGATCGACGGTCGGCCAGAACTCGTCCGAGTAGTGCTCCAGCCCGAAGTCGTCCCCCCACCAGGAGAGCCAACCGGCACCGGTGTGGTAGCCGCGGGCGTGTTCCCCGTTGCCGAACTCGTAGTGGGCGATGTGCTTCGCCGCCATGGACAGCGACGCGGCCCAGCGCGGGCGCCGGTGCGTGACCCGGGCCATGTTGTGGAAGAGCCGGTGCTCGACCGGTTCGGGGGCGGCCTTGACGGAGTCGTCGTCCTGCAACGCCTGCAGCAGGGACGCCCGGGTGAGGGAGAGACCGGGGTTGCTCAGCGCCGGGTAGTGGTAGTCCCGGCGCAGCCACCCCTTGACCATGGCTCGCCACCGGGCGTTCTCCTCGGCCGTCGCCCCCTGTCCGACGAGCAGGACGGTGGCCATCAGGGCGTGCGCGCGGCTGTGATCCGAGGTGCCGGCCCGGCTGATGCCGCGGGAGGAGACGTTGTCCATCATCAGGCCGTTGTAGATGAACGGCGCGACCGCGCGGTCGACGGTGTCGAGGAAGAGCTGTGCGTCCGGACCGCCGACCGCCCAGGACGACCCCCGCAGCAGCGCCATGAGACGGCCGACGCCGTCGTGCAGCACCGCTCCGTAACCGCCGATGTAGGGCACGTTGCGGTGCTGGATGAACGAGCCGTCGGCGTAGAACCCGTCGCCCGAGGTGACGTACGGGAACACGGGGGCGAGGGCGCGCGAGGCGAGGGCGACCTTGTCCGGGTTCTCCCCGACGATGCCGCGGAGCACGACGCCGCGGCACAGGTCGACGCGGTTGGCGCCGGTGCTGGTGCCGGTGTAGCTGTCGAAGACCCGCTCCGGCACGAAGTGGTCGACCGCCCGGCAGAAGGCGTCGATCTGCGTCGGCGTCAGGTGTTCGTGGAGCAGCACACAGGTGTCCATGAGCGACTGCGCGGCGCCGATCTGCCAGCTCCACCAGTTGCCGTACGCCGTGGTGCGGTCGTTGTACACCTCGGAGCCGACGTGGTCGAGGCCGGCGAGGACGGCCTCCCGCACCTCGGCGCTGCCGGTCAGGCCCGTGCCCGGCTGGCAGTAGGCCTGGGCCAGGGTGTTCAGGCGGTTGTAGCTGGTGACGACGTTCGCCGAGTAGGTGTAGGACTCGGCGTCCGTGTCGGGGTCCGGGTCGGCCCAGACCAGGTCCGGCCAGAGCGAACCGGGCGCGGGGGCCATGGTGCCGAGGTGGGCCCTCGCGTCGGCACCGAGGCCGGTGAGCAGCTTGCGGAAGGGCTCCGCCGCGGGGTTGAACGCGGTCCCCAGTATCAGCTCGCGCCACTTGGCGCGCAGGGCGGCGAACTCCGCACCGCCGGGCGCGGCTTCACCGCCGGCGGGGGTCTGGGCCGCGAAGCCGGCGGGGGCGGCGAGACCGCCGCCGGCCGCGGCGAGGGGCGCGGCGGCGGCGGTCCGGACGAAGGCACGGCGGGACCAGGGCGATGACACGGGAAACCTCCGGGAGGTGCGGCACGACGGTGTCCGGCAGGGGCAGTGGTGCGGTGCGCGGTTTGTAGCACGCGCTTTCATCGATCAGCAACGCTTTCGTCGCCTATACGCTCAATTCTTCGTTTTTCGAAAGTGAGCGTGCGGAAAAGACAGTCGCCCGCGTAAGGTGCGGCACACGGAAGCGCGACGAGGGGGGAGTCACATGCACGCCGAGGACAGGCTTCAGGCGATCCTGCGCAAGGTGCGCAGACACGGCTCGGTGCGGGTCACCGAGGTCGCGGCCGAGCTGCGGGTCTCACCCGTCACCGTCCGCAAGGACGTCGAGGTCCTCGCGGACCGCGGCCTCGTGGTGCGGGTCCACGGGGGCGCCAGGCTCCCCGAGGACTGGACACCGGCCACCGCCGGCGCTCCCGGTGCCGCGCCCCCGCACCCCTCGGGCGAGCTGACGTTCGGCATGGTCGTGCCGTCCGCCACGTACTACTACCCCGAGGTGATCAAGGCCGTGCGGGAGGCCGCGGCGGCCCGGGGGGCCCGCCTGCTGCTGCGCATCTCCGAGTACGACGTCGACGGGGAACGCGCACAGGCGCACGCGATGGTCGAGGCGGGCGTGGACGGCCTGCTGCTGGCGCCCACCACCGGCACGGCGGACCACACCGCCCCGGCGTGGTACGAGGACCTCGGCATCCCGCTCGTCCTCGTGGAGCGGCGACCCCGCCCGGTCGGCCCGGCCGTCGAGCACGTCGTCACCGACCATGCCCACGGCGCCCGCCTCGCCGTCCACCACCTCGCCACTCAAGGCCGCCGCCGCATCGCACTGCTGACCCGCGGGGCGACCCCGACCGCCCCGCTGCTGGAGGAGGGGTTCCGCGCGGGTCTTCACCTCGCGGGACTCGAACCACCCGAGGGTGTCGGCCACGTGGACCTCGGGACGGACCACCCCGGCACCGCGCCGTACGACAGGACGATGGAACGGTTCCTGGACGCGGTGGCGGCCGGGCGCATCGACGCGGCCGTCGTCCATCCGGACGGCGACGCGCTCGTGCTCCTCCAGCGGCTCGGCGCCCGCTCGCTCACCGTCCC
The DNA here is from genome assembly GCF_044390505.1 of Streptomyces sp. NPDC018947. Lineage (NCBI taxonomy): Bacteria > Bacillati > Actinomycetota > Actinomycetes > Kitasatosporales > Streptomycetaceae > Streptomyces > Streptomyces sp. NPDC018947. Next base: position 193,440 of record NZ_JBIRZD010000002.1, on the reverse strand, counting down.
CGGCGACGTGGCGCTCGTGTCGTACGACGACGAGGTGGCCGGCCTCGGCAACCTGCCGCTCAGCGCGGTCGCCCCCTCGAAACGCGAAGTGGGCGTCTCCGCGGTCGAACTCCTCGCCGCCCGGCTGGCCGCACCGGACCGCCCTCGGCGCCAGGTGTCCATCCTCCCCGAACTCCGCGTCCGCGCTTCCAGCGCGGCACGGTGACGGATCCGCTCCCGCTCGTCGACCTTCTCGTCGGCGGGCACCTGTCCGCCGACGGCCACCACGCTACCGGGGCTTTCGCACGGTGAACTCGTTGCCGTCGGGGTCGAGCATGAGCATCCGCCCGTCGTCGGCCTCGCCGGTGTCCGGGCGCGTCGCGCCGAGCGAGACGAGGCGGTCCACCTCCGCGTCCCAGTCGGCGTCGGCCGGAACCGCCAGCTCGAAGAAAAGCCTGTTCCTGCCCGTCTTCGGCGCCACGGGCGGGCCGCCCCAGGTGATCTTCGTACCGCCGTTCGGCGACTGGATCGCGGTCTCCTGGTCCTGGTCCCAGACCAGTGGCCACCGCAGCGCCTTGCTCCAGAAGTAGCCGACCTCCTGCGTACCGTCGCAGGCCAGCGCTCCGATGAAACCGGTGCCGGCGAGGAAGGAGTTGCCCGCCGCGATCACGCAGAACTCGTTGCCGTCCGGGTCGGCCAGCACCACATGGCCCTCTTCCGGGAGCTGTCCCACGTCGATGTGCTTCCCGCCCAGCTCCAGCGCCCTGGCCACGGTTCGCCGCTGCTCCTCCGGGGAGGCGCTCGTCAGGTCGAAGTGCGCCCGGTTCTGACCGGACTTGGGCTCCCGACTCGGCAGGAAACGGATGCGGAAACCGTCGGTGTCCGGGGGCAGGAGCGCGATGTCGCCGTCCGGGCCGTCGGCCACCTGCCTGCCCAGGACCCCGGACCAGAACCGTGCCAGGTCCTCGGGCCGGGTCGCGTTGAAGCAGATCGCGAACAGTTGGCTGGTCATACCCCGTGCATCTCCGATCCACCGACTGCCGGTACGGCACCTCGTCTTCCCGCGAGCGCAGCTTAGGGTGACCGCGCGGCACCCGCATCAGGATTTCCCTCGGTGATTCGGGCCAAGGCACTTATAAGCTGGGCCGGTTGATGACCACAGGGAATGACGATCTTCGAGTGCGAAGGGCTGCGGCGTGGTGCAGATCGGGGAGATGCGGCTCAGCGACGGGACCGCGGTACTGGTCGAGGTCGAGGGGCAACAGGGCAGCGGGATCGACCGGGTGGGCCGTGGGCCCGGGTCCGGGATCGTCCGCGACTCGGCGCACACCCTCCAGGAGGCACTCGCGCACATCAGACCCGCGGTCGAGGCGGTGGCCGACAGCGTCCGGGGCCTGACGAGCCGGCCCGACTCGGTGAGTGTGGAATTCGGGATCAAGCTGTCCGCCGAAGCGGGCGTCGTGGTGGCGAAGGCGGCGAGCGAGGCCAACTTCGCCGTACGCCTGGAATGGGACGCCCGGGACCCGGGACAATCCGGGGCATGACAGCGTTACGGGGGGAAGCGGCGCTGGAGTCGGGCCTCGCCCGCGTACAGGGCGTCGACGGGATCGCGGGGGCCGGATTCCTCGTGGCCGCCGACATCGTCTGCACCTGCGCCCATGTCGTCGCGGACGCGCTGGGGCTGCCACGGGACACCGTGGACGCGCCCTTCGAGGACGTGCGGGTGGAGTTCCCGCTCGCGCGGGACGCGGAGGGCGGCGTCCCCGCCCGACGCGCCCGGGTGGTCTCCTGGCAGCCGCTGCTGGGGGACGACAGCGGTGACGTGGCCCTGCTGCGTCTCGACACTCCCGTCCCCGGGACCCGTCCGGTGCCCCTGGTGGACGGGACGTCCGTGTGGGGACACTCCTTCCGCGTCTACGGGTTCCCGGGCGGCGGCGACCACGGGGTCTGGGCGGCCGGAACGCTGCGGAGCGTCCAGGGCGCGGGCTGGGTGCAGATGGACACCGGCCCCGGCGGCCCGCGGGTGACCAACGGCTACAGCGGCGCGGCGGTGTGGGACGACGTGCAGGGCGGGGTCGTCGGGCTGGCCGTGGCGGCCGGCCGCGGCGACCTGGCGGGCACCGCGTTCCTCGTTCCGTCCGCCGCGCTCGTGGACGAGGAGGTGCTGCGCCCGGCGTGCCCGTTCCGCGGCCTCGACGTGTTCGAGGAGGAGGACACCGCGTTCTTCCACGGACGCGAGGACGACATCGAGCGGGCCCTCGCATCGATCACCGGACGACCCCTCACCGTGGTCGTCGGCCCTTCGGGATGCGGCAAGTCATCACTGATCCGCGCCGGTGTGCTGCCCCGGCTGCGTGCGGACGGCATGGGCGTGACCGTACTGCGCCCCGTGCCCGGCACCCCGCCCGAGACGCTGTTGGCGCACGCGCTCGTACCCGTACTGGAGCCGGAGAGCGGGGAGATCGACCGGATCGGCGAGGCGGGCAGACTGGCGCGCATGCTGGGCGGTGGGTCCGGCGATCCCGACGACCCGGACGGGCCCGTGGGCCGGGCCGGAGCGGACGGCGGAGGCACGCCGCCCGCCGTCGCCGCCCTGCGCGCGTCCCTTCGGGAGAGGGCCGGCCGAGCCGGTCACCTCATCGTCGTCGACCAGCTGGAGGAGTACGCCGGCGCCGAACCGCGGCACGCGCGCACCCTGCTCCACCTCCTCGTCGCGCTGACCGAGGGCCCGGGCACGGGGCGCGGAACGCGCATCGTGGCCACCGCGCGTCAGGAGTCCCTCGACGTCCTGCTGACCTCCCGGACGTCCCGCTCCCTGAGCGACGCCGTCCTCTTCCTCGCTCCGCTCGACACGGAGAGCCTGCACCGCGCGGTCACGGGCCCCGTCGACGCCGTGCCGGGGCTGTGGCTGGAGCCCGGGCTCGCCGAGCGCATCGTCGAGGACGCCGCGGACGAGCCGGGCCGGATGCCGCTGGTGGAGTTCACCCTGACCAGGCTCTGGGAGCGGCGCGAGGGCTCCATGCTCACCCACACCGCCTACGACGAACTCGGAGGCGTCACCGGAACCCTGGTGGGCTACGCGGACGACGCCTATCGCACGCACGTGCCTGCGGCGGACGAGGGCGTGGCGCGCAGACTGTTCGTCCAGCTCGCCCGGCCCGACGACCGCGGCGGATACATACGCCGTGCCGTGCCCGCGGCCCGGCTCGACCCGGCCGCCGCGGAACTCGCCCGGCGCCTCGCCCGGGGGAAGCTGGTCGTCCTCGGGGAGACGGCCGACGGCACGGAGATCGTCGACCTCACGCACGAGGCCCTCACCCGGTTGTGGCCCCGGCTGCGCGCCTGGCTGGACGACAGCAGGAACTTCCGCCAGTGGCAGGAGCAGTTGCGCACGGACATGGCGCGCTGGGAGGAGAAGGGCCGGGAGCCGGGGGCCCTGCAGCGCGGCAGAACCCTCGCCGAGGGGGAGGAGTGGCTCCAGCGGCTGCCCGAGGACGTCACGGCGGACGAACGCGCCTACATCGAGGCGGGCCGCCGTTACGCGCGGCGCACCGTGCGCAGGCTGCTGGCGGGAGGCGCGCTGCTGACGGCGCTGCTGCTGGTGGCCGGGACGCTCGGGGCGGTCGCCTGGAACACCGGCCGGGAACTCACGACCCAGCTGCGCACCCTCGCGGCCCGCGCGCTCGCGGAGGAGTCCGGAAGGCAGACCCGGCGACCGGCTACGGCGGTGCAGTGGGCGCTCGCCGCCTGGCACGCCGACCGGACCACCCCGCAGGCGCGAGAAGCCCTGCTCGCGCAGTACGCACGGGCCCGGTACGTCCGCGGCCTGCACACCGGCCTGTGGCGGGGCCGGGTCCAGGACCTGCAGGCCACCCCGGACGGCCGCACCCTCGTGGTGCGCTCCAAGCCCGACGGCAAGGACCCGTACGAGCTGTCGGTCGTGACCGGCGCACTCGACGGCAGGCCGCGGCACTACAGGCTCCAGGGGGTGCCCGCGACACAGCAGCGTGGCGCGGTCAGCCCCGACGGACGGCACTACGCGGCGGCCTTGCCGGACGGCACGGTGTGGCTGTGGAGGCTGGAGGGGGAGGACGGCGAGCCGACGCGACTCGGCGGACGGCGTATCACGGGCGAAGGCGGCGGTGTCAGCATCGGGCTGGACTTCAGCGCGGACGGGAGCCGGCTGCTGCGGTGGCTCGACCTCCACAGCCCCGAGGACAGGGCGGAGAAACCGAGGGTCTTCCTCGACGTGTGGGACGTGGGCCGCCTGGAGCCACTGCCGGTGGCGGACACGGTGATGTCGACCGCGGGGGACCAGACCGTGCGTTTCGGTGAGGACCCCGGCACCGTCGAGGTCACGACGACCGACTCGGAGGACGCCGGCTCACCCGACGGCACCGTGCTGCGCGACCTGCGCACCGGGCGCGTGCTGCGCGAGGTCCCGGCCGACGGCTCGTCGGAGGACTGGGGCTTCCTCGAGGCCACCGGGGCCTACCGGTTCGAGGAGTCGGAGAGCGGCGACTTCGGTTACGCCGACCTGACTCTCCGTGGACGGGACACGGACGACACGTACGTCTCCCGGCTGCCCATGGACGACGAGCCGGGCTACCAGGGCCCGACGCTGGCGGCGGTCCGGGGCGAGGAGAGCGGGCTGACGGTACTGTCCCCGGTCGGGGACACCCTGGTCGTGGCCCACGCGCCCGCCGCGCCCCGGCCCGACTCCGCGGACGTCTACGACGCGTCGGTCATGGCGCCGGACGGTGACAGGGTCGCGCGGCTGACGGAGCGCGGGGTGCGGGTGGTCGACCTCGTGCGCGGAGGAACCACGACCGGCGAACCGCCGCCCGGGTACGACCCCGATACGTCGACTCTCGTGTGGACGCAGGACGGCGAGTACCTCGTGCTCGTGCGGGAGGGCGCATCGGAGCTGCACGTGTACGACGCCGACGCGCTGTCCGACCGTACCGACGTGTCGCCGGGCGAAGGACTGACGGCCCCTGAGGAACGGGAACTCACCGGCACGGTCGGGTCCCTGCCCGACGGCGATGTCGTGGCCCTGACCCGGAGCGGCAGCCTGCTCCGGGTGGACCCGGAGCGCGGCGTTCGGACGGGGGAACCGCTGACGGTGGACCCCGACCCGCGTGCACAGGGCTTCCCCCCGAGGAGGAGCCGGGTCGTGGGCCGTCCGGGCCACCCGGACCAGGTCGTCGTGGTGACGCCCGACGACGCGGACGACGGCGCGGTACGGATCTGGGACCTGCGGGCCCGTACACGGATCTCGACCCTGCAGGGCGACGAGGTCGGCTGGGCCTACTACGGGATCGGCGGTGACGACATGGTCTTCTCCCCGGACGGCCGGTACCTGGCCGTGGCCCACAACGACGGCAGGCTGCACCGTTGGGATCTGCGGAAGAAGGCCGATGTGGGCACACAGGCCCCCGTCTCCTCGGGCATCGACGTCCTGGCGGTCACGAACAGCGGAGTGATGGTCACGATCGACGCGGCCACGGGGTACGAGCTGTGGGACTCCGACGGAGACCGCATGGGCACGATCCCGAGCAGCCCGTTCTCCGCGGCGGTCGTGCGGGGCTCGGAGCTGATCGTGGAGGACAGGGGGCGGCGAACGACCTACGCCCTCGACCCCGACACCTGGTTCCGCGATCTGTGCGGACGCGCGGGCCGCGCCTTCACCGACGAGGAACGCGAGGACCTTCCCCCCGGTACCCCGTCGGAACCGCCGTGCGCCGGCGCGTAGGCGACACGCTCAGTCCCCCTCCGGCGGGGCCGGCCGGTCCGGTACCGGCTCCTCCACCGGCTCGGCCAGCACCACCCGCGTACCGCGCTCGGTGAACGCCGCCACGTCGGCGTCGGTCGCCGAGGTGTCCGTGACCAGGGTCCAGCCGGGCGGCAGGGCGGCCCACGCGTGGAACGGGGCGCGGCCCAGTTTCGCCGCGTGGGCCAGGACGTAGGTGTGGGCGGCCCGGCGGGCCATCAGTTCCTTCAGCCGGGTCTGCCGCAGGTCCGCCTCGCAGATCCCGCCGTCCGCCGTCACCCCGTCCGCGGACAGGAAGACCCGGTCGAACGTCATCCGTTCCAGCGCCGCCTCCGTCAGCGGGCCGACGAACGCCTGGCTGAGCGGACGCAACGTGCCGCCGAGGCACTCCACGTGGACGGACTCGACGTCCGCCAGTTCGTGCAGCGCCGTCAGGCCGGTCGTGGCGACCGTCAGGTCCTTCGCCGTACGCAGCTCGTGGGCCAGCGCCCCGACCGTCGACCCGGCGTCCAGCAGCACGGTCTCGCCCGGCTGGACGCGGGCCGCCGCCCAACGGGCGATGCCCCGCTTCTGCGCGTAGGCCTCCGTGGTGCGCTGACGGAGCGACGCCTCCGGATGAGCGGTCAGCGCCATCGCCCCGCCGTACGTCCGGGCCAGCCGGCCGTCCGCGGTGAGCCGGGCGAGGTCGCGGCGGATGGTCGAGGCGGTCACGCCGAAGTGCCGGGACAGTTCCTCGACGCTGGCCAGGCCGCTGGTGGTGGCGAGTCGGAGGATCTCCTCGCGCCGGGCCTGGGATCCGATGGGCGGCATCAAGTGTCCTTCGCGGTGCGTCGGTTCAGTGGGCGGTGGACATCTCGGCGGCCTGCCGCAGCGCCTCGATCATGCTACCGGCCTCGGCCTTGCCCGTACCGGCGATGTCGAAGGCCGTGCCGTGGTCGACGGACGTGCGGATCACCGGGAGACCGACGGTGAGGTTGACGCCCGCCTCGATGCCGAGCACCTTGACGGGGCCGTGGCCCTGGTCGTGGTACATCGCCACGATGAGGTCGTAGTCGCCCCGGGAGGCCAGGAAGAAGGCGGTGTCTGCGGGGAGCGGGCCGCGTGCGTCGATGCCGTCGCGGCGCACCTTCTCCAGCGCGGGGACGATCTTCTCCTCCTCCTCGCCGTACCCGAAGAGGCCGTTCTCGCCGGCGTGCGGATTGATGCCGCAGACGCCGATGACGGGCGCGGGCACCCCCGCCCGGACCATGGCCTCGTGGCCGCGCCGCACGGTCCGCTCGACCAGTCCGGGCTCGATCCGGTTGACGGCGTCGACGAGACCGATGTGGGTGGTGACGTGGATGACCTTCACCTTCTCGGTGGAGAGCATCATCGAGACCTCCTCCACGCCGGTGAAGTGGGCCAGCAGTTCCGTGTGCCCGGGGTAGACGTGCCCGGCGGCGTGCAGGGCCTCCTTGTTGAGGGGGGCGGTGCAGATGCCGTCGATCTCCCCGGCGAGCGCCAGTTCCGCGGCGCGCTTGACGTATTCGTACGCGGCGTTGCCGGCGGCGGTGGAGAGCGTGCCCCAGGGCAGGCCGGCGGGGAGCAGTCCGAGGTCGACGACGTTGATCCGGCCCGGTGCGGACTCGGCGTCCGCCGGCGTCCCGACGGTCACGATCTCGCAGTCGGTCCCGAGGATCCGGGCCGCTTCGCGCAGCCGGGCGGCGTCGCCGATCACCACCGGCCTGCACCGGTCCAGCGTCGCGGCGTCCAGCACCGCGGGCACGATCACCTCCGGCCCGATGCCGGCGCCGTCGCCCATGGTGACACCGATGAGGGGGAGGGGCTGCTGCGCGTTCACTGGGTGACTCCTTGCTGAGAGGGGCGGAGTGCCGCCGCGATACGGACGAACGAGTCCGGGCCGCCGAAGCTCCCGGGGCGGGTGACGACCGACCGGCCGTCGGTGGTCTGGCAGTGCACGGCACCGTGGTGGATCTCGCCGACGGGCCGCAGCGCGGTGATGCCGAGCGAGTCGAGCACCCGGCGGGCCGTCTCGCCGCCGGTCAGCACGAGGTCCGGGTGCCCCGGCAGCGCGGAGACGGTCCGCGCCAGCCCGGCCACGATCGCGCGGGCCGCGCCGGCCCGGACGCCGCCGTTCCCGTCGACGGACAGCACGGTCACCGAGCCGGGCGCGAGCTCGGGCAGGGGGAGGGGGCCCGCCGTCCCGGCCAGCCGTCCGGGGTCCAGCGTCAGATGCCGGGCGCCGTGCGCCACCAGCCGGGCGACCTGCTCGCCCACGACCGGCTCAGCGCTCCCGGCGACGACGAGCAGGGGCCGCTCGGCGCCGTCGGCTCCCGCCGGTGCCGGATGTCCGGCGGCCCTGCGCGCCGCCGGTACGGACGGAACGGCGGCCGGGTGGACCGGGGACCGCCGTGCCGGCGCCGACACCGCCGGGAACCGGGGTGCCGACCCGGCTCCCGGCGGGGCCGCCGAGGACTCCGGTGAGCGGGGTGACGTCCGTCCGGCCGCCGCCACGGGACTCGTCGGCCGGGAGGCCGCCACCGGTGCGGGGCCCGTGGGGCGCGCGGCCGGGCCGGCTTCCGCGGACGCGGCTCGCGCCGACGGCCCGTCCGTGCCGCGCGGGGCGAGGAGGCGGCCGAGGGCGGCCGCGAGACCGCCGCTGCCCAGGAGCCGGGTGCCCGGGCCGAGGAGCGCCGCGGCCTCGGCGATCACGGACAGGTCGGTGTCGGTCTCCGCGTCGCAGACCGGGTGCCGTCCGCGCGCCGCGACCTCCCGGAAGCGGTCGGCGAGGGCGCGGGGGCCCTGCCGTACGGTCCCGAGGGCCACGCCCGTGGTCGGCAGCGGCGTCAGTGCCTCGGCGACGGACCGCGGCGCGGCGCGCTCCTCGGCGCGCCAGGCCGCGGACTCGTGCAGCGGCACCCCGTCGACCAGGACCACGCCGTCGCGCACCACGCGCCGTGCGGCGGGCAGGGCGGTGGCGATCACCAGGGCCCCGGCCCCCTCGGCGAAGGCGGCCGCCTCCGCACCCACCGGCCCGCGCAGCAGCGAGTCGCACTTCTTGAACCAGAGCGGAGTGCCGTCCTCCACAAGGGAGTTGGCTGCGCGAAACGCGCGGCTGCCCGTGACGTCGGTTCCCCCACGGGCGCCGACCGCGGGCGCCGGGCGCACCACGGCGGCCAGCGCGGCCCGTACGGCGTGGGAGGCGGCCTCGTCGTCCAGGTACCGCGAGTCGAGGTCCATCACCAGGGCTTCACCGGAAGTGGGGGATACCTCCAGCTCGACCGGGTGCAGCACGAGCCGTGCGGGCAGTCCCAGCAGCGCGGCGACCTCCGCCGCCCCCGACAGGTCGTCGGCGAGCGCGACGACGGGTGTGTCCTCCCGACGGCACACAGGAACCTCCTTCAGTCACCCGGCGGTGTGCCCCGATGATGACATGGATTGCGCGATTCGCGCGAGACTCTTGCGCAGAACGCGCAGTCGTGCGAGCGTTCACCCACCGCACCCCGACCGCCCGCACCGGAAGGAACCCCTCGTGAGCACCGGCACCCGCCCCGGCCCGCACGGAAGCCCCCAGGGAATCGAGCTCCCGTCCGTCCCCGTACCGCTCTCCCGACTGGTCCTGGGCACCATGACGTTCGGCGACACCGTCGACCGCGCCGGCGCCGCCGCCATGCTGGACACCGCCCTCGACGCCGGCCTGACCGGCGTCGACACGGCCAACGGCTACGCCGGCGGCGAGAGCGAGCGGATCCTCGCCAAGCTGCTGCCCGGCCGCCGGGACCGGATCGTGCTCGCCACCAAGGCCGGCATCCCGCACCCCGACCAGGGCGAGAACGCACCGCTCTCCCCGGCCGGCCTGCGGGCCGCCCTCGAAGGCAGCCTCGCGCGGCTCGGCACCGACCACGTCGACCTCTTCTACCTGCACCAGCCGGACCGCCGCACACCGCTCGCCGAGACCCTCGCGACCGTGGCGGAGTTCGTCGCGGAGGGGAAGATCCGCGCCCTCGGCGTCTCCAACTACGCCGCCTGGCAGATCGCCGAACTGACCCGCGTCGCCGACGAGGTCGGCGCCCCGCGCCCCGTCGTCGCACAGCAGCTCCACAACCTCCTCGCCCGCCGCGTCGAGGAGGAGTACGCCGAGTACGCGGCGGTGAGCGGCCTGCGCACCATGGTCTACAACCCCCTGGGCGGCGGCCTCCTCACCGGCCGTCACCGCTTCGGCGCCGACCCCGCGCAGGGCCGCTTCGGCGACTCGGCACTCGCCGCGATGTACCGGCAGCGCTACTGGAACGAGGACCTCTTCGCCGCCGTCGCGAAGCTCACCGCGATCGCCGACGAAGCCGGCCTCCCGCTCACCGAACTCGCCCTGCGCTGGCTCCTGGACCGCCCCTCCACCGACGCCCTCCTGCTCGGCGGCTCCCGGCCGGAGCACCTGCGGGCCAACATCGCCGCCGCCCAGGCGGGTCCGCTGCCCCAGGACGTGACCGCCGCCTGCGACGCCGTCGGCGCCGCACTGCGCGGCCCGATGCCCGCCTACAACCGCTGACCCGGCCGACCCCAGCAGTCCGGAGACTCCCCATGACCACCGCCGCGCACTTCACCGCCGCACTGCGCGACCGCCGCCCCCTCGTCGGCTACTGGTCGCTGCTCGACTCGCCCGTCGCCGCCGAGCGCCTCGCCCGCCTCGGCTACGACTACCTCGCCTTCGACGCCCAGCACGGCCTCTTCGGCTACCAGGGCCTGCTCAACAACCTCATCGCCACCGACACCCGCGGCTCCACCGCCGTCGGCGTGGTCCGCGTCGAGGCCAACGACCCGACGTACATCGGCCGCGCGCTCGACGCGGGCGCCGCCGCCGTCATCGTGCCGCTCGTCGACACCGCCCGGGACGCCGCCGACGCGGTCGCCGCCGTGCGCTACCCGCCGCACGGCCGCCGCTCCTACGGCCCCATGCGCGCCCAACTGCGGATCGGCCCCGACCCCGCCGACACCCACGGCCAGACCGCCGTGCTCGCCATGATCGAGACCGCCGACGGGCTCGCCAACGTGGAGGAGATCTGCGCCACCCCCGGGCTCGACGGCATCTACGTCGGCCCGTCCGACCTGCGCCTGGCCATCGGCGGCAGGACCTCCACCGACCCCGATGTCGCCGAAGAGTTCGAGCAGGCCCTCACCCGCATCCGCAAGGCCGCCGAAGCCGCCGGCATCGCCGCCGGCATCCACAACGGCGACGGCGCGAGCGCCGCCCGACGGCTCTCCGAGGGCTTCACCTTCGCGTCCGTCGCCGCCGACGTGGTCCACCTCCAGCAGGTCGCCGCCGGCCACCTGGACGCCGCGCGGAAGGGCCGGGCATGAGCACACCGTCCCGCACCACCCTCATCACCACGCCCACCTTCGCCCGCCACTCGCCCGACCCCTGGAACCTGCTCGCCGACGGCGGCGCTGGCCCTGTCCGCCCGTACGACGACCGCGCCCTGCCGTACGGCGAACTGCTCGCCCGCATAGCCGGCGCCGACGCCCTCGTCGCCGGCATGGACCCGGTCACCGCCGAGGTCATGGACGCCGCCCCGAAGCTGAAGGTCATCGCCAAGCACGGCGTCGGCACCGACACCATCGACGTCGCCGCCGCCCGCGAGCGGGGCATCCCCGTCGTCTTCGCACCCGGCTCCAACTCCCGGGCCGTCGCCGAGTACACCTTCGGGCTCGTGCTCGACGCCGCCCGCCGGATCAGCGCCTCCCACACCGCCGTCACCGAGGGCGGCTGGCCCAAGCTCTTCGGCCCGGAACTGCACGGCCGGACCCTCGGCGTCGTCGGCTTCGGCCGCATCGGCCGGCTCGTCGCCGGCTACGCGCGCGCCTTCGGGATGCACGTCCTCGCCCACGACCCCCACGTCCCCGGCGACGCGGTGAGCGCGGCGGACGCCGAACCCGTCGCGCTCGACACGCTCTTGACCCGCGCCGACGTCGTCACCCTGCACCTCCCGCCCGCCGCGGCGCCCTTGCTGGACACCGCCCGGCTGGCCGCCATGAAACCCGGCGCGATCCTCGTCAACGCCGCCCGCGGCGGCCTCGTCGACGACACCGCGCTGGCCGCCGCCCTGCACTCCGGACATCTCGCCGCCGCGGCACTCGACGCCTTCGCGGTCGAACCGCTCCCGGCCGGCCACGTCCTGCGCACGGCACCCCGTCTCACCCTCACCTCCCACATGGCCGCCTGCACCCCGGAGGCCAACCGCGCGATGGGCCTGATGGTCGCCGAGGACGTACTCCGTGTCCTCGCGGGCGACGCCCCGCGCCACGCGGCCGGCTGATCCCGCCCCGCCACCCGCCACGCCACCCCCCAGTGCTTCTCCCCGCCCTGTTTGCCTTCCGCTCCGGCGACGGCGCCGGAACCAGCAAAGGAACACCGCCATGTCGACCCCCGCCACCGCCCCAGCGGCGGAGCACGCGCAGGCCGATCCGTACGCCCTGCGCCCCGAGGACGCCCGGCCGGCCCCCACGACCTTCCGGGACCGGATCCGCCATCTCGGCCCCGGCTTCGTGCTGTCGGCCGCCGTCGTCGGCTCCGGAGAGCTGATCACCACCACCGCGCTCGGCGCGAAAGCCGGCTTCGCCCTGTTGTGGCTCGTGATCCTCTCCACCGCGGTCAAGGTCTGGGTCCAGATGGAACTGGCCCGCTGGACCATTCTCAACGGACGCACCGCGCTGGAGGGCTACCGCGAGGTCGGCCCCCGCATCGGCCGGCTGAGCTGGATCAACTGGCTCTGGATCGGCATGGACTTCGCCAAGATGTTCCAGCGCGGAGGGATCATCGGCGGTACGGCGGCGGCCTGCTCGGTGCTGTGGCCCGTCATCGGCGAACCCCTCAGCTGGGGCTCCCTCGCGCTCTGGGCCGTCGCCGTCACCGTCGCCGCCGTCCTGCTGCTGCAGTCCGGCAAGTACAGCCTGGTCGAACGCGCCTGCCTCGTCTCCGTCGTCGTCTTCACCCTGGTCACCGTCAGCCTCGCGGTCGGCCTGCCCGGCACCGGGTTCGGCTACGGCACGAGCGAACTGGGCAGCGGCTTCAGCTTCGAGATACCGGCCGGCACCGTCGGCATCGCCCTGGCCGTCTTCGGCATCACCGGCGTCGGCGCCGACGAGATGACGACGTACACCTACTGGTGCCTGGAGAAGGGCTACGCCCGCTGGACCGGACCGGACGACGGCAGCGAGGAGCGCGCCCGCCGCGCCGAGGGCTGGATCCAGGTGATGCGCCTGGACGCCCTCACCGGCCTGGCCGTCTGCGTGCTGTGCACCCTGTCCTTCTACGTCATCGGCGCGGCCGTCCTCCACCCGCAGGGCCTCGTGCCCGAGGGCAACGAGATGATCACCACCCTCTCGCGCATCTACACCGACACCATGGGGCCCTGGGCCGAGTACCTCTTCCTCGTCGGCGCCTTCGCCGTCCTCTTCTCCACCCTCATCGGCTCCACGGCATCCGTGCCCCGGCTGTGGACCAATACCCTCGGCCTGCTCGGCGTCGTCGACTGGAGCGACGTCCGCGCCCGCACCCGCACCATCCGCGTCCTCACCTGGTGCCTGCCGCTGTTGTGGACCTGCTTCTTCCTGTGGATGCAGTCGCCCGTGCTCATGGTGCAGATCGGCGGCATCGGCGGCGGCGTCTTCCTGCTCGCCGTGGTCGTCGCGGTCTGGCGGCTGCGCCACACCGGCGTACCGCGCCGCTTCCGCGCCAACCCCTGGCTGACCGCGGCCCTGGTGATCAGCAGCGCCGCCATCCTGTGCCTCGGTGTGTACGGCGTGCTGAAGACGCTGGGAGCGGTGCCGGAGTAGCCCCGGCCCCGGGCCGCGGCGACTGCCGGAGCGCAGCGGCACGGGCGGTTCCGTGACACACGACGCAGGGCCCCCGCACGTGACATCACGTGCGGGGGCCGGTCCGTTCATCTCCGGCACCGGCCTTCACATACGCCCCATTGACCTTTCCTTGACCCTGGGGTCAGCATGATCCGGACCGCCCCCCACGCCGGTCCCGCCCGTCACGTCGTGAGGAGCACGCCCCCATGCGTCCCTACCCGCGGAACACCCGTTCGCGAGCGCTGCGCACAGCCGTCGCCACCGTCGCGGCCTCCGCCGCCCTCGGCTCCGTACTGGTCACCTCACCGGCCGCCGCCACGGTCACGGCCGCCGGAAGCGAGCCGGGCAACTGCAGGATCTCCGACGACCCCTCGTGGTCCGGCTGGACCGACCACGCCCAACTCGGCGCCGCGCTGCGGCAGATCGAGAAGACCAGCCAGGGCCGCGTGCAGGTCGACGTCGCCGGGCGCACCACCCAGGGCCGCGAACTGTGGACCGCACGCGTGGGCACCGGCCCGCGCGTCCTCATGGTGACCAGCGCCATTCACGGCAACGAGCGCACGGGCACGGAGGCACTCCTCGGCATCCTCAAGGAGCTCGGCGCGGCCTCGGGTCCGGAGACCACCGAACTCCTCAGCAAGGTCACCCTGGTCGCCATGCCGATGGTGAACCCGGACGGCGGCGAGCTCAACCGCCGTATCAACGTACGCTCCTGGGACCAGACCGTCGCGCAGAACCCCCAGCTCGCCGGGGCGCCGCGCGCCTGGTACCACAGCCTCAGCGGCGACGGCATCGACCAGCCGGGCTTCGACCTCAACCGGGACTTCAACCCGGACCTGGACTACGTCCCGAAGGCGTCCGACCTCCCCGGCACGCAGACCGGCGCCGGCTTCTTCCTCTCCCCGGAGTCGCAGGCGATCCGCGACACGTACGTGAAGATGCGCGACGAGAAGGGGTCCGTCGACGCCTTCATCGATCTGCACCACATGGGTCCGTGCGAGCGCATCACGGGCGGCCCCCAGGACGGCAAGCTGATCACGGTCTCGCTGGACTACCCGCCGCTCGGCGTGAACGACGGGGCCAAGTACAAGAAGCAGTGGCCGAAGCTGGACCAGGACAAGTCCCGCCGCTACGCGCTCACGGTGGCCAACGGCATCGCCGACGCCTACGGCGAGCAGTCGAGGATCGCCGCGACCGGCCGCTATCTGCACCCCGACGCGCGCGAATACGCCGGCCAGGGCCGCTCCGCCTTCGCCCTCAACGGAACCGGCACCGTCCTGTTCGAAGTCCGCGGCCAGCAGGACGACCTGGGGCAGCAGCAGCGCGGCATGTTCGTCCAGTCCGTACGCACCGGAGTGGAGTCCCTGCTGACGGGCCTCGCCACGGGCAGCGCCGACCGGGTCGACGGTGACGACTTCTTCGAGCTGCCGGACTACGGGTGGGAGACCACCGCGGACTGACCCCGGCGCAACGGGTCCTGCGCGGGCGCAGGACCCACGGCAGCGACCGGGCCCGCGGCAGGCCGTGAACCTGCCGCGGGCCCGTCAGAGCGCTGCCGCCGCCGTCAGGCCCTCCAGCACCGCCTCCTCGACCGTGCGCGGGGCGACGCAGTCGCCGACGGCGAGGACGCGGTCGGACGGGATGCCGAGCGCGACCGGGTCCGGGTCCGTGACGGGGAGGTGGCCCTGGGCGAGGACGACGCCCGCGACGCCTTCGACGAGGACCGGGCCCTCGGTCAGGGTGTGCTGGAGATAGACCGTGTCGGCGTCCGCGCCGTGGAGCCGTACGTTGGGGACGATGTCGACGCGGGCGCGCACGGCCTCGGCCAGCATGGCGGCCCGTACGTACTGCTGGAGATGCTCGCCCGCCGCGAAACCGGTCACGCAGAGGGTCACCTTGCGGCGCTGCGCGGCGAGATGGAGGGCGACGCCCAGCCCGATCCAGTCGCCGCGCCAGTCCGCCACCACGATCCGTCCGCGGGGGAGCACCGCGTCACCGCGGATCACCGACCAGGCGTCGAGCACCACCGGCTCGTCCATCAGCTCCAGGTGCGGGCGGCGGGGCCGGGCCCCGGTCGCGAGGACGACGGCGTCCGGCGCGGCGGCGGCGAGCGCCACCGCGTCGATCCGCGAACCCGTCCGGATCCGGGCGCCCGCGCGGCGCGCCTCGCCCTCCAGATTGGTGACCACGCCGCCGAACTCGGCACGCCCCGGCAGCCGTTCGGCGAGCAGCACCTGACCGCCGACGCGTCGGCCCGCCTCGTGCAGCTCCACCTCGTGGCCGCGGGCCGCCGCGACCGCCGCCGCCTTCAGGCCGGCCGGCCCGCCGCCGATCACCAGCACCCTCTTGCGCCGGGTGACGGTGGGCAGGGCGGCGAAGCGGCGCTCCCGGCCGGTCTCCGGATGCTGGATGCAGGAGATCGGATGACCGAGCTGGAAGTGGCCGATGCACGCCTGGTTGCAGCCGACACATGCCCGGATCTCCTCGACGCGGCCCTGCGCGGACTTCACAGGCAGCTCCGGGTCGCAGATCAGGGCCCTGGTCATCGCGCAGGCGTCGGCCCGTCCGTCGGCGATGATCTGTTCGGCCTCCTGCGGTTGGTTGATCCGTCCGGCCACCATCACGGGGACGCCGACGACCGTGCGCACCTTCGCCGCGAGCGGGGCGGTGTAACCCGCGGAGCGGACCATCGGCGGGGCGATGTGCTCGGCCCCGGACAGGCTGGACGAGCTGCCCGCGCACACGGAGACGTAGTCGAGGAGCCCCTCGGCGTCGAGCAGCGCCACCGCCTCCAGGACCAGGCCGGTGTCCAGGCCGTCGTGGCTCAGTTCGTCGCCGGAGACGCGCAGGCCGACGACGAAGCCGGGACCGGCCTGGTCGCGGGCGCCGCGCAGCGCCTCGCGCAGGAACCGCAGCCGGCCCCGCAGGTCGCCGCCCCAGCCGTCGGTGCGGACGTTGACATGGGGGCTGAGGAACTGCGCCGGCAGGTAGCCGTGGCTGGCGACGATCTCCACGCCGTCGAGACCGGCCTCGCGCAGCCGGCGGGCGGCCTGCCCGTACCCGTCGACGACCTCGTGGATCTCCGCCTCCGTCATGGCGCGCGGCATGACGTGGAAGCGTTCGCTGGGAGTGGCCGAGGGCGCCCAGGCGACCGGCGCGGTCCCGTCCTTCGACTCCAGGATCTCCCGGCCGGGGTGGAAGAGCTGGCCGAAGACCTTGGCGCCGTGCCGGTGGACCGCCTCCGCGAGCCGGGCGTAGCCGGGCACGCAGGCGTCGTCGGTGGCCATCAGGACGTGGGTGGTGTAGCGGGCGGACTCGTGCACACCGGACACCTGGAGCACGATCAGACCGGCCCCGCCCGCGGCGCGCGCCTCGTGATACGCGATCAGGTCGTCGGTGACCGCGCCGTCCTCGGCCAGGACCGTGTCGTGGCCCGAGGACAGGATCCGGTTGGGCACCGTCACCCCGCCGATCCGCAGGGGGCTGAACAGATGCGGGAACCGCGTCGTCATGGGTGTCCTTTCCGAGCCGGGCAGGGGCGGGGCGGAGAGCGGGGCCGGGGTGGTCGTCAGCGCAGGGTGATGTGCGGTTCGAACGCGTCGAGGAGCTGCTCGCGCATCCGGGGCACGGACATCTCGCCGTTCCCGGCCAGCACCTGGATGGCGAGTCCGTCCGCCAGCGCGGTGAACCGGCTCGTCAGCGCCTGCGCGTCGGCGTCCGTGCCCAGGCCCTCGTCCTGGCAGGCGAGGACCAGGTCGAGGACGGTCCGCCGCCAGCGGGCGTAGATGTCGCGCTGGCCGTCCCGCAGGGCGGGGTCGAGGATCGCCTCGTTCCAGGACTGCACCCACACCGACCACTCGTCGCGGTCCTCCTCGTCCGCGATGAGCTGGACGTCGATCAGCCGACGGAGCTTCTCCGCCGGACCGCGGGCGTCGCGGAACTCTTCCTCCAGGCGCTGGTGGAGACGTTCGGCGTAGTGCAGAAGGGCGGCGCGCAGGGCGTCGCCCTTCGTCGGGAAGTGGTAGTGGATCGTGCCGGTGCTGGTCCCGCAGGCGCGGGCGATGTCGGCGACCCGTACGCGGTGGAAGCCGCGGCGGGCGATGAGCCGTGCGGTCTCCCGGAGGATCTGGGCCCGGCGGGCCTGCGCGTCGAGGGCGTCGGCGCGGCGGCGCCCGTCCGGCGGCGGAGGGTTCCCGGCGGCGGGCGGCGGGCCTTCGCCGGTACGCAGGTAGTGCAGGGAGACCTCGCCCAGCCGTGCGATGGCGGCGAGTTCACGGTCCGCGAGGCGGCGGCTGCCGTTCAGCGACTTGGACAGCGCGGTGGGGTCCATGCCGATGCGGGCGGCGAACTCGCGCTGACTGACCGGCGCCGATCGCACCACCCGCCGGGCCCGCTCCGCCACGGCCCGGCCCGGGTCGCTTCCTTCCTCGGGGGCGGCCGGCCGCCCCGCGCCGCTTCCTTCCCGCCTGACGCTCGTCATCGCGTCTCCCGCCCCAGGGCCGCCAGCACTTCTCCGGCGGCGCGCCGGCCCGACGAGACGGCGCCGTCGATGTAGCCGTTCCACTGCGTCGCGGTCTCGGTGCCGGCCCAGTGCAGGGCGCCGGTCGGCTCCCGCCAGCCGCGTTCGGCGTGGGCGGTCCATCCGCCGGGTGTCGCGTACGCCGCGTAGCCGCCGCGGGCCAAGGGGTCCTGGGTCCATATCCGCTCGGTGTAGTCGCGGGGGTGACCCGCGGGCGCGCCGGCCACCGCGACGAGACCGGCCAGCACGGCGGCCCGGCGGCCGGGCTCGTCGAGGGCGGTGAAGCGGTCGAGCCGGTCGCCGTACACGAAGCCGACGAGCACGCCGCACGAGGCGTCGTCGGGCGAGTTGTCGAACACCACCCCGACGGGCCCGTCGTCGTACAGGGTCGCCACCCCGGACAGTCCCGACTCGCGCCAGAACGGCCGGTCGTAGACGGCGTGGACCTTGGCGACGCGGCCCATCCGGTTGTGCGCCAGCCAGCCGTCCCGGCTCTCGGGCAGCGCCGGCGTGAAGTCCGTCGCGCGTACGGCGTGCGGCGGGAGGGCCACGATCGCGCGGCGGGCGGTGACCACCGCCCCGGCGGTGTGGACGCGGACGCCCTGCTCGTCGTGCGCGATCGCGTGCACCGGCGCGCCGAGCAGGACCCGTTCGCCGAGCAGGGACGCGACGGCCTGCGCCGGAGCGGCCGCGCCCGCGGCGAAGCGGCTGTCCTGGGCGCAGCCGCGGGTCTCCATGAGCTGGGTGAAGCTCCCGGCCGCGGCGATGTAGAACAGCACGTGGAAGAGCGAGATGTCGTCCGGTTCGGTGCACCAGAGTCCCTGCACCGCGAGGTCCAGCCGGCGCCGGGCGTCCGGGTCGTCGGTCTCGGCGCGGAAGAAGGAGCCGGCCGTCCGGGCGTCCCATTCGGCGAAGCGGGCGGTGCGCCAGGGACGGGCGGTGTCCACCGTGCGGGCGAGCGCGTCGAGGAGTTCCGTGACCCGGACGTACTCGGCGACGCCCGGGGCGTCGGCGGGCGCGGCGCCCGTGTACGGGACTCGGGCACCGTCGTGCCAGATCTCGATGTGGCTGCCCGTCTCCCAGGTCGGGAAGGTCGGGCAGCCGAAGCGCGCGGCGAGGGCGAGGAGGTGCGTCTGGGTGGGGCCGACCCACTGGCCCCCGTGGTCGATCGTCACCGCGCCGGGCCGGATCTCGGTGAGGGCCCGGCCGCCGACCCGGTCGGCGGCCTCGACGAGGGTGACGTCCACGGCCGCGTCGTGCAGCCGGAGGGCGGCGGCGAGGCCGGCGTAGCCTCCGCCCACGACGACCACTTCGGATTCGATCAGATGCGCGGTGCTCCGTCTCTCCATGAGCCGAGAGGATGCGGCAACACTGACGGGGGAGTCAATGGTTGCCGCGCACCGAATCCGCGTACCGATGCCGGGCGGGTCAGCGGTCCGGCGTCAGGTCGCCCGGGTCGATGCCGAGTTCGCGCACGAGGGCCTCGTCCACCCACTCCAGCATCGTGGTGCGGCTCAGCGGACCCCGGTACGAGGTGGTCTGGACGGCCAGTCCGTCGAGGAAGGCGGTGATGCGCCAGGCGGCGTCCGCGGGGCGGTCGCAGACGAACTCGCCGGCCGCGACGCCCTCCTCGACCACCTTGGTGATCTCCGCCTTCCACTGCTGATCGAGGTCGTGGGTGACCTTCCGCAGGGCCGGTTCGCGCAGCGCGGCGGCCCAGCCCTCGATCCACAGCCGCCAGCCCTTGGCCTGCCCGGTGGGCGCGTACCAGCGCACCGCCGAGCGCAGTCTGCGGGTCGCGCCGACGCGGGGCCTGTGGAGCAGCTTGCGCAGATGGGCGAGGTCGCCCTGGGCGGCGTGCGCGAAGGCCTCGGCGACGAGGAGTTCCTTGGTGGAGAAGTGGTAGAGCACGAGGGAACTGCTGACTCCGAGCGCCGAAGCGACGTCCGCGATGCGCACGTTGCTCACGCCCCGGGCCTCGATCTGCTCAACGGCGACGCGCAGGATCTCCGCGCGCCGTTCCTCCACGCTCAATCGGACTCTGGCCACCGCTTTACCCTACACAGCCCTTGACAGCCCCGTGTGGCCGGACTCACAGTGCTGGCTACTGACTGGCCGTTCAGTCAGTGTGCCGCGCTCGCACGACACTCTCCCCCGTGCCGCCGTAGGAGTCCGCCCCGTGACCCAAGCACCCGCCACCCACGGCAGGGCCGAAGAGCCCGCCCCCGAAACCCCCGACCTCTCCGAGGGCTGGGGCGAACAGCGCAGCCGGCTGCGCAAGGAACTGCGCCGCTTCGACGTCCTCCTGTTCCTGATATGCACGCTCGTCGGACTCGACACGATCGGCTCGGTGGCGGCCCAGGGTCCGCAGGGGCTGACCTGGATGGCCATCCTCGCGCTGCTCTTCTTCCTGCCCTACGGACTCCTCGTCGCCGAACTCGGCTCCGCGTTCCCCGTCCAGGGCGGCCCGTACGTCTGGACCCGGCTCGCGTTCGGCCGGCTCACCGCGGGCCTCAACCAGATCCTGTACTGGATCTCCAACCCGGTCTGGGTGGGCGGCAGTCTGTGCATCATCGCCCTCACCACCTGGGAGGAGTTCTTCACCCCGCTGCCAGGCCTGTGGAAGTACGCGGCCGGGCTGGTCTTCATCTGGGGCGGGGCACTCGCCGTCGTCCAGTCGGTGCGGGTCGGCAAGTGGGTGCCGATCGCCGGGGCCGTCGCCCGCATCGTGCTGCTCGGCTTCTTCCTGGTGTCGGTCGTCGTCTTCGCCTTCCAGAACGGTGTGCACGCACTGCCCGCGGCCGAGTTCGCGCCGACGTACGCGGGCTTCGTCGCCCTCGTCCCCGTCCTCATCTTCAACTACGTCGGCTTCGAGCTGCCGAGCTCGGCCGCCGAGGAGATGCGCAACCCTCGGCGTGACATCCCGCTCTCCATCCTCCGCTCCGGCTTCGCCGCGCTGCTGCTGTACGGCGGCCCGATCCTGGGCATCCTGTTCGTCCTGCCGAGCGAGCGGATCGGCAGCCTCGGCGGCTTCATCGACGCCTGCAAGGCCGTCTTCACGGTGTACGGAGGCTCCGTCGCGGCCGACGGCACGGTCACCCTCACCGGCGCCGGCGCGGTCTTCGGCGGTGTCGCCGCCGCGGGTCTCATCATCGGCCTGCTCACCTCCGGCGTCACCTGGGCGATGGGAGCGCACCGCGCCCAGGCCGTCGCCTGCGCCGACGGGGCCGGGCCGGCCTGGCTCGGCACGATCTCCGAGAAGCACGGCACACCGGTGCGGGTGAACCTGCTCTCCGCGATCCTCGCGTCCCTCCTGCTGGTGGTCGCCCTCAACCTCACCGAGGGCGACGGCGAGAAGTACTTCGCGGCGGGGCTCGGCCTGACGATCTGCACCACCTTCATCTCGTACGTCATCACCTTCCCGAGTCTGGTGGTGCTGCGCCGCAAGTACCCCGACGCGCCGCGCCCGTACGCCGTGCCCGGCGGGCGGATCGGTGTGTGGACGGTCACCGCGCTCGCCACCGGCCTGGTCGCCTTCACGGTGGTCGTGCTGATCTGGCCGGGCTTCGGAGTGGGCTGGTTCGGCACGGAGGGCTCCCCCGCCGACTCCCTGCCGGAGGCCTTCGCCGGCCAGCGCCTCGCGTACACGCTGAGCCAGGTCGTGCCGCTGCTGATCATCGGGGTCGTCGGACTCGTCTTCTACGCCCTGGGCGCCAGGACCCGCCGTACGAAGCGCTGACCGGCGGCGCACGCGTACGCGCTTCCTCCGAGCGGTTGACCTTGCCGCCGGCGGCAGGGTTGCACGATGACGGGCATGAACGGCACCACACCACAGAGCAGCAGGATCGTCGTCGTCACCGGCGCGGGCACGGGCATCGGTCGGGCCACTGCCCGCGCCTTCGCGGCCGAGGGCGCCCACGTGGTCGCGATCGGACGGCGAAGGCGACCACTCGAGGAGACGGCGGGCGGGCACGACCGGATCGTGCCGTTGCCCGTCGACATCACCGCCGAGGGGGAGCCCGAGCGGATCGTCCGGACCGTCCTGGAGGCCCACGGCCGACTGGACGTGCCGGTCAACAACGCCGGGATCGTGCGCAGCGGCGCCCTCGGCACCCTGACCCCGGAGCTGATCACGGATCAGCTCGCCACGAACCTCGTCGCTCCCGTTCTCCTGGCCCAGGCCGCACTGCCGTCGCTGGAGACGTCGGGCGGAGTGATCGTCAATGTGAGTACGTCGGTGGGGCAGCGGGCTTGGCCCGGGAGCTCGGTCTACGCGGCCACCAAGACCGCCCTGGAACTGCTGACCCGCAGTTGGGCGGTCGAGCTGGCGCCCCGCGGGGTCCGGGTGGCGGCGGTCGCCCCCGGCCCGATCGACACGCCCATCGGTGAGCACCAGGGCCTGACGCCCGAACGGATGGCCGCGGTGCGGGAGTGGCAGCTGGCGCACACTCCGCTGGGCCGGATCGGCCGCCCCGAGGAGGTGGCCTGGGCGATCACCCAACTTGCCGCACCGGCCGCGTCGTTCGTCACCGGAGTCGTACTCCCCGTCGACGGCGGCGCCGTCGTGGCGTGATAGGAGTGGACCGGGAGGTGGGACAGGTGCGGATCGGTGAACTGGCCAGGGCGACGGGGACGACCGCTCGTGCGCTACGGCACTACGAGCAGGTTGGGCTGATCTCCTCCGAACGGGCCTCCAACGGCTACCGCGTCTACGACGAGCGGGCAGTCGTGCGGGTCCGCAACATCCGCTACCTGCTGGCCGCCGGGCTGACCCTGGACGACGTGCGCGTGTTCCTGCCGTGCCTGGACGGCGATGTCGCTGCCGCACCGCCCTCGGACAAGGGCTTGCGGGTCGCGCTGGACCGGCTGGCGGTCCTCGACGAACGGATCGCCGTCCAGACCGCGGCTCGCGACCGGCTGGCGTCCGCGATCCGGGAGCAGACGGGCGGCCGGATTTACCCGGTGGCCTGACCGGTGGGAAACCACTGACGCAACCGCACCGGCCGGCCGAGCACCCCGGCGTCGCCTGCGGCGCCGCGCCCGGCGGCGCCGCTACTCGGCGGCCGTCCGCCCGTACACCTGCTTGCCCAGCCACTGGCCGCCGTCGACCGTCAGGCACTCACCCGTCACGTAGGAGGCGCCGTCGCCCAGCAGGAACAGGGACGCCTCGGCGATCTCGGCGGGGTCGGCGAACCGGCCCGACGGGACGGTGGCGAGAACCTCGTCGCGGGCCGCCGCGGTGGCCCACAGCGCCGCGCCGGCGCCGGCCGTCTCCGTCGGGCCGGGCGCGATGCAGTTCAGGCGGATGCCCAGCGGGGCGAGTTCCACGGCGAGGGTACGGGTCATCGCCAGGACACCGGCCTTCGCGGCGGCGGAGTGCACGGTGCCGGGGTGGCCGTGCCAGGCGTACGTGGCGATCACGGACAGGACCGAGCCGCCCGTGCCCTGCTCGCGCAGCCTTCGGGCGACGGCGCGGGTGCAGTAGTACGAGCCGTTCAGGACGATGTCGACGACCGCGCGCCAGCCGCCGGGCGTGAGGTCGATGCCCGGCACCACGAAGTTGCCGGCCGCGTTGTTGACCAGGCCGTCCAGTCGGCCGAAGCGCTCGGCCGCAGCGGTCACCAGCGCGTCCACGGCCGCCGGGTCCCGGACGTCGGTCGGCACGGCGAGGGCCTCCCCGCCGGCCTTCTCGACGAGGGCGACGGTCTCGTCGAGGCGCTCCGGGGTGCGGCCCGCGACGGCGACCTTCGCGCCCGCGCCGCTCAGCGCCAGCGCGATGGCGCGGCCGATGCCGCTGCCGCCGCCGGTCACGATGTACGTACGGTCCGCGAAACGGGCGGCTTCTCGCGGGCTCGGATCGGCGTTCTGGGTCATGCCGGCACTCCATGGGCGTCGAGGGCGACCGCGCCGCCCGGATGGACGAGCAGCGGATTGACTTCGAGCTCGGTGAGCTCGGGGTGTTCGGCCGCGGCCCGCGCCAGTGCGCACAGCGCGTCCGCGGCGGCTTCCAGATCGACGGCGGGCGCCCCCCGCCAGCCGGTGAGCAGGGGGGCGTGCCGCAGTGAGAGCAGCAGGTCGCGGGCGCGCCGCGGAGTCAGCGGGGCGAGGGCGAGGGCGGTGTCGGCGAGCAGTTCGGCGGTGACGCCGCCGAGGCCGACCATGGCGACGGGCCCGAACGCCGGGTCGTACCGGACTCCGGCGATCAGTTCGACGGAGTGGGGGTGGGCGACCATCTCCTCCACCGCGTACCGGGTGGCGCGGGTGGCCGCACGCATCCGGGCGAAGGCGGCGCGCAGCCCGGCCTCGTCGGTGATGCCCAGGGCCACGCCGCCGGCCTCGGTCTTGTGGGCCAGGCCCATCGCCTTGAGGACCAGCGGATATCCGATGCGGCGGGCGGCCGCGACCGCCTCGTCGGCGGTGCCGACGAACGCGGCGGCGGGGAAGTCGAGCCCGTGCGAGGCGAGGAGCGTGCGCACGGTCCCGTAGTCCCCGTCGCGGACCCGGCCCGCCGTCGGCGGTCGGTTCGGCAGCACGGGCGGCGGCTCCGGGACCGCATGCCGGTGGCGCGCCGTGTACGCGAGGGCGGCCGCGGCCTGCTCGATGCGTTCGTAGACCGGTACACCGTGCTCGCGGAGAACCCCGAGAGCAGGGGTGTCGCGGGCCATGGTGTGGACGACGAGCAGGCGTCCGGTGTCCCGGGCGGCCCGCGCCAGCTCGCGGGCCACCTCGCACTCGTGGGCCCCCTGGTCGGGGTTGGCGGTGGCGTAGTCGCCGAAGTATCCGGTGAGCACGGTCGCGTCGGTGTCCCCGGCCGCCAGCAACGCGGCGGTGATGCGGGCGTAGTTGCGGAGATCGGCCTCCCCGGCCCCCGCCAGGTCGACGGGGTTGCCGCCGCCGGCCCGGCCGGGCAGATGCGCGGCGACGGCGGCCCGGGTGGCCTCGTCCAGCACGGGGACGTCCAGGCCGCGAGCCGCCAGGGCGTCGGCGGCCAGCGCCCCCTGGCCGCCGCTGTCGCCCACCACGGCGACGCGGAGGGGGCGGGAGGGGGCGGGGGAGTCGTCGGCGTGGGTGGCGGTGGCGGCGGTGCGGGCCGCGCCGACGTGGCCTTCGTCGGCGTGAGCGTGCGCCTCGGCGGTTCGCGGGACCGTCGGGGCCACGACCACTCGGTTTACGGCCGAGTGGTCGGCCCGGCGTCCCGTCGCCGTCATCAGCACCGCCGTGTCGACCAGTTCACCGGCCGACTCCAGGAGCAGCGCGCCCGTGTCGCGGCAGGCCGCTTCCACCACCGCCCGGGTGCTGACCAGGGCGCCCGTGTGGGAGGCGGCGGCGCGGCCGGAGGCCTCGCTGCGCCCGAGGGTGAGCAGGAGGACGGGTTTGCCCGCGGCACGGGCGGTGGCCAGGGTGCGGGCCAGGCGCCGTCCGTCGTGGAAGTCCTCCACGTAGGCGGCGACGACGCGGGTCGCCTCGTGGGAGATCAGCGCGTCGAGCGCGTCCGCCGCGACGATGTCGCGCTGGTTGCCGAGCGACACGAACCGGGAGAAGCCCTGCCCGGCGCGGGCCAGGAGCCTGCCGATCTCCAGCGCGAGGTTGCCGCTCTGCGACACGAGCCCGACCGAGCCGGACGGGAAGTCCCCCCAACTGAGACGCAGTTCGGTGGTGGTGTCGACGACGCCCATGCAGTTGGGGCCGAGCAGCCGTCCGCCGTGCGCGGTGACGAGGGCGGCGAGCTCCCGCTCCTCGTCGGGCCCGGTCCCGCCGGACGTGATCACGGTGAAGCACCGGGCGCCGGCCGCGAGTCCGTCGACGACGACCGGCCGGACCTGCTGCGGCGGCACGGCCACGACGACGTGCTCGGGAACGGTCGGCAGGGAGCCGAGGTCCGGCAGGAACGGTACGCCGTCGAGCCCGCCGCCCCGCTGGTTGACCAGGTGGACGGTGCGGCGGGTGCGGCCGGCGAGGGCTCCGGAGGCCAGCCAGTACCCCCATTTCGCACGGTTGGCGGAGGCCCCGACGACGGCGACGGAGCGCGGGTCGAAGAGGGCGTCGAGGCTCATGCGTACCAGCCGAAGCGTTCGGCGATCACCGGCAGCCGGTCCGCGACGACGCCGTGCGCCGCTTCGCGCGGGCTGGTTCCGTCGCGTTCGGCCCGGGTGAGCACCTGCTCGACGAGAGCGCGCATGGAACGCCGGATGTGGGCGAAGGCCTCGTCCGCGTCGGGACCGATGTCGCCGAAGAGGGTCCACCACCACCAGGCGTTGGTGGCGGAGTTGACGACCACGTCGGGCAGGACGGCGACACCGCGGGCGGCGAGCAGTTCCTCCGCGTCGGGCAGCACCGGCATGTTGGCCGCCTCGACGATCCAACGGGCCGTGACGGCCACCTGGTTGCGCGCGTCGATCGCATAGGACACGGCTGCCGGGACCAGTACGTCGGCGTCGGCGGAGAGCCAGGCGTCGCCGGGCAGTTCGCGGTCGCCGGGGCGCAGGGCGGCGCGGTCCACGGTCCCGTACGCGTCACGTGCCGCGAGCAGCGCTTCGACGTCCAGGCCCGCGGGGTTGGCGATCGTGCCCTTCACGTCGGCGACGGCGATCACGTCCAGCCCGGCCCGGGCGAGGAAGCGGGCGGTCGCGCCGCCCATCGTCCCGAAGCCCTGCACCGCCACCCGGGTCCCGGCGTGCGGGGCGCCTGCCCGGTCGAGTGCCGTCAGGACCGACTCGGCGACGCCGCAGCCGCCGGCGAGTTCGTCGAGCCCGATGCCGTCCACCTCGACGGCGAACGCGTCCGCGAGCCGGCCACGGGCCGCGGCCTCGTCGTCGAGCAGCGGGTACACGGCCTGGATCGAGGAGACCAGTCCGGCCTCGGCCGCCGCCCGGTCGACCAGGTCCTGGGTGAGTCCGAGGTCCTCGCCCGTGGTCCAGAAGCTCTCGATGTGCGGGCGCATCGCCCGCAGGTAGCGGACCAGCACGCCGTACGCCTCGGGGTCGCGCGGGTCGCAGTCGATGCCGCCCTTCGCGCCGCCGAGCGGGATGTACCGGCCCTCGGGGTTGTAGTGCAGTGCCTCCTTCATCGTCATGCCGCGGGCCAGTCCGGCGACCTCGTCGAGGGTGCAGCCCGAGCGCATCCGCAGCCCGCCGCTGGACACGCCGCGCACGAGGCGGTCGATCACCAGATGCCCCTGACGTCCGGTGACGTGGTCCGTCCAGGTGACGGTCATCAAGGGGGCGGACGTCGGAGCGGGCGTGGGCGTCATCGGGGCGTCTCCTCGGGAACGGTGACGATGGTGGGTCCGGGGGTGGCCAGCGCCGCGGCCAGGGCGTCGGCGAGTGCCTCGGGCGTACGGACGGCGGTGCCGTGGCCGCCGTAGGCGCGGGCGAGGGCGGGCAGGTCGACGGCAGGCAGGTCGACGGCGGTGGGAATGTCGCCGCGGGCCGCCATCTCGTCGCGGATCTCGCCGTAGCCGCCGTTGTCGAAGACCACGACGGGGAGCGGGAGGCCGAGCTGGGCGGCGGTGGCGAGTTCCTGCACGGAGAACTGGAGACCGCCGTCGCCGCTGAGCGCGACGACCTGCCGCTCGGGGGCCGCGGTCTTGGCGCCGATCGCGGCCGGCAGCGCGTAGCCGAGGGTGCCGAAGCCGGTGGGGTGCAGGTAGCGGCCGCCGGGCGACAGGGGCAGGTGGGGCAGTGCGCCGTAGTAGCAGCACTGGGCGCTGTCGGAGGTGATGACCGCGTCCTCGGCGAGGACGCCCCGCATCGCCTTCAGGTACGGCAGCCAGCGTGCGTCCCGCGTCCGGGTCTCGTCGTCGCGTGCGGTGCGCAGGGCGGCGACGTCCGTGTGAGCCGCGGAGGAGCCGAGGGCGGGAGCGTGTGCTTCGGCGGTGCCCGCGCGTTCGGCGAGCAGGGCGCCCAGGACGCTGCGGGCGTCGCCGACCAGGGGCACGTCCGCGCGCAGGCCCGCGTACATCTGGGCGGGGTCGAGGTCGACCCGGATCAGGACGCCGCTCGGCGACGGCAGCGGGGACCAGAGGTCGGACTCGGCCAGCTCCGTGCCCACGGCGAGTATCACGTCGCGGTCCGCGAGCCACGTCTGCACCGCCGGGCTGTGCAGGGACACGCCGAGGGACAGCGGGTGGGCCTCGTCCACCACGCCCTTGCCGTTCGCGGTGGTCAGCACCGGCGCGCCCAGCCGCTCGGCGAGCGCCAGGCACTCGGCGGCGGCCGCGCGGGCCCCGCCGCCGAGCACCAGCGCGGGCCGGCGCGCCGCGTGCAGGGCGTCCGCCGCGCGCGCCACGGCCGCCGGATCCGCTGACGTGGGCACGATCGGCGGTGCGAGCCGTACCGCCCCCGCGGGTTCGACGGTCTCCAGCAGGTCCAGCGGTATCTCGATGTGTACGGGGCGCGGACGGCCCGTGCGGAAGAGGGTGAACGCGCGGGCCACCGCCGCGCCGATCTCGTCCACCGACGAGACCCGGTGGCTGAACGCGGCAACGGCGCGCAGGGCGTCGGTCTGGCTGCGCATCTCGTGCAGCAGACCGGTGGACTGGCGGGGGTGGCGCAGCGGCATGCCGGGCGAGACCACGAGCAGCGGCACGCTGTCGGAGTACGCCTGGCCGACGGCGGCCGCGATGTTGAGCAGCGCGGGGCCGGTGGTGGTGATCGCGACGCCGGGCCGGCCGCTGAGCCGGGCGTACGCGTCGGCGGCATAGCCCGCGCCCTGTTCGTGTCGAGGCGTCACATGCCGGATGCCCCGGCGCTGGAGCTGCCGGTATATCTCCAGGTTGTGCGTCCCGGGGATGCCGAAGGCGTCGGTGACGCCGTGCGCGGCGAGCGCGCGGACCAGCGCCTCGCCGCCGGTGAGACACGCACCGTGCTCCGGCGCCGCGTCCGTCCCGAGGGGGCCGCGGCCGTCCGTCGTCGGGGGCGTCGTCATCACAGCCCCCGCGCGATGACGAGGCGCATGATGTCGGAGGTGCCCTCTTCGATCTCCTCCAGTTTGGCGTCCCGCATCCACTGCTCCACCGGGTACTCGCGCGAATAGCCCCAGCCGCCGAGGGTCTGCACCGCCGCCCAGGTGCAGTACGCGGCCGTCTCCGAGGCCGTCAGCTTGGCCATGGCGGCCTCGGTCGTCGCGGTCTGGCCCGCGTCCAGGCGCTTGGCGGCGCACCAGGTCATCAGCCGCGCCTGCTCCACGCGGGTCCGCATGTCGGCGAGCCGGAACGCGACCGCCTGGTGCTCGATGATCGGCTTGCCGAACTGCTCCCGGGTCCGGGCGTAGTCACGGGCGTACTCGTACGCGGCGCGTGCCACGCCGGTGGCCGCCGCGCCGAGCACGACGCGGGAGACGTCGAAGGTGCGCATGAGCCCGCCAAAGCCCTGTCCCTCGTCGCCGAGCCGGTTCTCCTCGGGTACGAAGGCGTCGGCGAAGAAGACCTCCCGGCAGACGATGGCGCGCTGCCCCATCTTCCGCATGGGCTCTCCGAAGGTGACGCCCTCGGTGTCCTTGCGGAGCAGGAAGGCGCTCACGCCGCGCGAGCGCTGCGCCGGATCGGTCTTGGCGAAGACGACGTACTGCTCAGCCTCGCCCGCGTTGGAGATCCAGGCCTTCTGGCCGTTGAGGAGATAACCCCCGGCGGTGCGGGTGGCCGTGGTCACGATCGAGGCGGCGTCGGAGCCGGCGCCGGGCTCCGTGGTGGCCAGCGCGGTCATGGGGGAGTCGGGGCCGGTCAGCGGGGTGAGCCAGGTGCGCTTCTGCTCCTCGGTGCCGAGTTCGAGCAGCGGGTCGGCGAAGAAGCCGTTGGAGCAGAGCAGATTGCCGATGCCGAGGTCGCCGACGCAGAGCTCCTCCTGCACCAGGCACTGGGTGAAGACGTCGGTGAAACCGCCGCCGCCGTACTCCTCGGGAAGCATGAAGCCGGTGATGCCGACCTTGGCGGCCTCGCGCCACAGGTCCCACGGCGTCTCGACATCGGCCTCGTCCACGGCGCGCGCCCGCGGACGGATCTCGTCGCGGGCGAAGGCCCGGGTGAGTTCGACGATGCCACGCTGCTCGGGGGTGAACGGAACCAGCTCGGTGGGGAGGTCGGCCATGGTGCCTCCAGATGCGGCAACGAGTTACTGACTGAACCATCAGTCAGTATCTGGAGGTGTGAGCGACCCTGTCAACGCATCGGACACCGGTAGGCGGCGATCGGCGACACCGGGTCCTTCGGCGGGAGGGCCCGACCGTCGGCGCGGCTCTCACCGCAGGCGGCGGGCGTCGACCTCTTGGGCGAGCCTCCAGGTGCGTCCTCCGTCGGCCGATCGTTCGTTGCGCCAGTGGAAGGTGTCGGCGGTGACGTCGGCGAAGGTCCAGCGGACGAGGTCGCCGCCTGTGGCGCACTCCATGACGATCTCGTCGTCGATCTGACGGGCGTACATGTGCAGCAGGTCGCCGCGGGCGGTGCCGTGGAAGGTGAACCGCCACAGCCGCAGGCGTGGATCCCAGATGCGCACGCACAGGCCGCATTCCTGGTCCTGGGTGCGGCCCGTCGCGGGGAGTTCCTCGCTCCCGGGCCACCTCCAGACGTCCAGGACCGCCCTGCCCTCCAGCGCGTAGCCGAACTCCCATTCACCGCTGACCCGGTGGGGCGGCGAGCCGTCGACGGGGAAGTGGGTGATCCGCGTCGCCCAGTGCCCGGCCAGGCGTCCGAACTGCCTCATCTCCGTCGGGTACGACTCACTGGGGCCGTCGGCGAGCAGCGTCTTCATGCGTGTGTCTCCACGGCAGTGAGGGGGGCCAGGGCGGAGGTGAGGCAGTCGACGATGGGAGCGGCGTAAGTGCCGTCCGGGTCGCGATCGGGGTCGTAGATGGCGATGTCGAGGCCCACCGTCCGCCCGCTGCCGACCAGGGTCGAGACGAACTCCGCGAGCTGGGAGAAGTCCAGTCCGGGGCGGCCCGGAGAGTCCACCGCGGGCAGGACGCGCTCGTCGAGCACATCGAGGTCGACGTGGAGCCAGACGCGGTCGAGTCCGCGCCGCTCCAGGCGGCCGAGGACCCGCTCGCCCAGACCGGCGACGCCGATCCGCCGGATCTCCCGGGCGGTGAACCTCGTGACGGGGGCGAGCGCCTCGTCCTCCCGGTCCCCGACCTGGATCACGTCCTCGTCGGCGACCAGCGGCCGGCCCACCTCCGGCCAGTGGGTGAGGAGCAGCTCGCCGCGGCCCGTGGCCAGGGCCAGATCCATTCCGGCTGCCGAGCCGAGGGACGCACCGGCGTCATGGTTGCCCGGGTGCCGGAAGTCGCTGTGTCCGTCCAGGTGCACGAGACCGCAGCGTCCGCCGTACCGGGCCCCGAGCAGACACCCCAGCAGGATGCTGCAGTCACCGCCCAGCACCACCGCGAACCGGGACGCGTCGAGCGTGGACCGGACCGCCTCGCCGAGCAGCAGTGCGTGTTCGCGGATGGTCACCCCGTTGCGGACGCGGGTCGCCGGCTGCGCGTCGAACGCGTACGGCGGATGGTCGAGCGCGACCGTCCGCGCCGGTCGCAGCCGCGTCTCCAGCCCCGCCGACAGCAGCGCCCGCGGGGCCCGCCACGTTCCCGGCTCGCGCCCCGGCGCGGACGGTCGCAGACCGAGGGCCCAGGGGGCTTGGACGAGGTCCATGGCAGCGGCCATGACCGTCTCCCTTCCATCGGGGTTCTAACCGGATAACATCAGTACATCGGTTAGGTAGAGTGAGGCAACCCCGAGAAAGGCGGTCACGCGTGGCGGGAACCGTCCAGGCGCACACCTTCAGGTCCCGTGACCTGGTCGGCGGACACGTCGTCGTCGACCTGGTCAACACGGTCACGGCCCGGGACGCGGAACCGGTCGACTGGCTCGACGGCTATCCGCGCCTGCTGGAATGGGCCGCCCTCACCGGTGAGTTCGATCCCGTCGTCCTCGGCGACCTGCGACGGCTCGCCGAGACCGACCCCGGACAGGCCGCGGCGGCCCTGGAGCGCACCCGTGAGTTGCGCGAGGCCGTGCACGATCTCCTCACGGCGCTCATCCGTCAGGACGCTCCAGCCCCCGCCGCGGCGGTCGGCCGAGTGGAGAGTCACTGGAAGCAGGCGGCCGCCGGCGCCCGCCTCACCGTCCGGGGGAACACACCGCTGCTCGAGACCGGCGTCGAGACCTCGGGGCTCGATCACCTCCACGACGAACTCGCCCTGCGGGCGCTCGATCTGCTTCGGTCACTGCCGCTGGAACGCACGCGTGTCTGCCCGGGTCCGCGATGCGGGTGGGTGTTCATCGACCGCTCCCGAGGCGGCCGCCGCCGCTGGTGCGACATGGCCACCTGCGGGAACCTGGCCAAGGGCCGGACCCACTACCAGCGGAAACGGCACACCACGAGCCGACAGGACCCCCATCGGCCGCCCGGCGGCCAGTAGCCCCGACGAGTACGGGACCGAGCCGTCGCAGGGGGGAGCTGTGTCCTGGGACGGCCTGGGACGGCTACTTCTCCCCGGGCTCGAAGTCTTCCAGGAAGTAGCTGTCGTGGCGGACGCGGAACCGCTTGAGTTCCTCGCCGCCGCGCTGCGCCATCTCCGCGACCCGCTCGAAGTACTCCTCGCGCGGGGCGCCCGGGGAGAAGAGCAGGAGCATGGACATGGGCTCGTCGGTCACGTTCTTGAAGGCGTGCAGGCCACCCACCGGTACGTACAGGAAGTCGCCGGCGCGGCCCGTGATCCACTTCTCGCCGTTGTAGAGCTCCAGTCGGCCGGAGAGGACGTAGAAGGACTCCGACACCGCCTTGTGGAAGTGGGTCTTGGCACCGGCCGACCGCGCGCCCAGCTCCACCTTGTACAGGCCGAATTCGCCGCCGGTCGACTCGTTGGTGGCGAGGTAGTGGGTGGAGGCGCCGGGGGAGGAGAGGTCCGGCGGGCTGTCGGCCGGGCGGAAGACGGCGTTCACTTCCCCCTCGTCGCCGTGGTAGCGGGCTTCCGGGTACTCGAGGTGTTCCGGGTACGACATGATGCGCTCCTCGTGGCAGGTGTTCACCAGCATGGTGTTTCCCGCACCCGGGAGGTGGCATCGGGCTTGCGGACCCTCTCGGGTCGGCCCGGGCCGAGGGCTGGGGACCTGGTCCGCCAGTGCCAGGTGGTGGCCACGGGACCGCCGGGCCGTTCGCGCGAGGGCTGGAGAAGTGCCGGTCCACGAGGTGTCGAGGCGGCGGAGGCCGATCGCGGTGACCGTGAGCCGACCGCGCACGCGCGCTTCGAGCGCCGGTCGCCCCGCCGATCTGTTCGACGGATGACGTCGGCGTGACCGTCATGACAGGTGTATCCCGGGACCAGGCGCACCATGGGCCCATGAGGCGATACACCTCCGGCCCCGGTGCCTCCCGTTGCAGGGGTACCGGGGCCGAGAGCCGTAGGGCCCGCGGACGTCAGCCGTCGTACGACAGGCCGTGCCCGGAGGGGAAGAGGACCTCGGTCGGGTCGTCGGCCCGCTGGACGGGCACGGGCAGCTTGCCGCGCGGCTCGACGCGGCCGGCGATCACCCGGGCGGCGGCGCGCAGTTCGACCTCGGTCCAGCAGTAGGAGACCAGTGAGGCCGGGACGTCGCCGAGGTGGGCGATGTCGTAGGGGTTGCGCACCGCGAGGTGGACGACGGGGACGCCCGTGGCGAGCAGCCGGGACACGAGGGTGCGCTGGGCGCTGGTGGCGCCGACGTTGTCGGTGGTGACCACCACCGCGTCCCGCCCCCGCGCGGCGGCCACCGCTTCGTCGATCTTCGCCGCGTCGGGTGTCCGGCCGGTGGCGACGTGCGTGGTGCTGTAGCCCAGTTCGTCGAACGCCTTGGCCAGCTCGGGCACCGTGGTGCGGGTGTCGTCGGTCGGGAAGGCCGGGTTGGCGCCGACCACGAGGAGCTTCTTCTGCCAGCGGCGCAGCGGGAGCGTCTCGTGCCTGTTGACGAGCAGGGTGGTGGTGCGCTCGGCGATCCGGGCGGCGGCGAGCCGGTGCCCGCGGGCACCGACGACCCGGTCGACCTCCTTCGGGGAGACGTAGGGGCTGCCGCTGCGCAGGCCGGCCTTGTCCTTGAGCCGAAGGACGCGCAGGACCGACTCGTCGAGTCGCTTCTCGGTGATCTCTCCGCCGCGGACGGCGGCCAGGACGCCGTTGTAGGCGACGTCGATGTCCGGTGGGAACAGCAGTTGGTCGACGCCGGCCTTGAGGGCGAGGACGGGCACGCGGTCGTCGCCGTACTTGGTGCGCACGCCGGCCATGTTGAGGGCGTCGGTGACGATCACGCCGTCGAAGCCGAGTTCTTCGCGCAGCACGCCCTGGAGGATCCTGGGCGACAGGGTGGCCGGTTCGTTGCTGGGGTCGAGCGCGGGGACCTGGAGGTGCGCGGTCATGATCGAGTCGACGCCGGCGGCGATCGCGGCCTTGAAGGGCGGGGCGTCGATGCGGTCCCACTCCTCGCGGGTGTGGGTGATGACGGGCAGCCCGGTGTGGCTGTCCTCCCCGGTGTCACCGTGGCCCGGGAAGTGCTTGGCACAGGCCACGACGCCGGCCTGCCGGTAACCCGTCACCTGGGCCGCCACCATGCGACCGACCTCGCGGGGATCGGCGCCGAAGGAGCGGACGTTGATGATGGGATTGGCCGGATTGACGTTGACGTCGGCGACCGGGGCGAAGTTCTGGTGGATGCCCAGCGTGGCGAGTTCGGTGCCCGATATCCGTCCGGCGCTGCGAGCGTCGGACGGCGAGCGGCCGGCGCCGAGCGCCATCGCGCCCGGCAACTGGGTGGCGCCGCTGCCGATGCGGACGTTGGCGCCGTGCTCCTGGTCGATGGAGATCAGCGACGGGACGGGAGTGGGCAGGGCGAGCGAGGCCCGCTGCACACCGTTGGTCAACTCTGCCACCTGGCGGGGGTTGTGGATGTTGTTCGCCCAGCCGGAGAAGTAGATGACACCGCCGATGTGGTACTTGGCGATGAGCTCGGCCACGGTGCGGACGCCGAGTTCCCTGAGGTTGCGGTCCTGGTCGAACTGGCTGGGAGAAGTCGCCGACGTACCGTAGAAGTACGGCACGAACAACTGGCCGATCTTCGCCTCGATGCTCATCCTGGAGATGATCTTCTTGAGGCGATCGTCGCGCCGGTGCGCGACCGCGGGAGTGGCGGTCGCCCCCACGACGCCCGTTGCGCTCGCGGCGACGACGGTCGCGGAGGCGAGAACGGTTCGTCTGGACAGACTCCGGTCCTGCATGCGGACATGCTCCTTCCAGCCTTGCTCGACAAGGGAGTTGAAGGAAACGTGAAGAACTGCGGACAGCGGGAAACGTAGCCCGCGGATCAGGGACACGGCAAGAGGTCTAGACAAAATAGGTCTAGACAAAGCGTGGGGCGCGTCCGGCGTGCGTGGAGACCGCCCTGAGCTGGACCGATAGGTGACGACGCTACGGAGCTCGGTGATCCGGCGTGGTGGGGCGTGCTCCTGCCGCCCTGAGGACTTCGGCGGTGTCGGGGTGGGGGCCGTGGTCCGCCCAGTCCAGTGGGGACCAGCCCGCGCCGTGGTCTTCGCGGAGGTGGGGATCGGCGCCGTGCGCCAACAGCTCCCGGACCGTCGCGGTGTGTCCCCAGCAAGCGGCCGCGCACAGCGGTGTGCCCTCCGAGCCAGCGCCACGGCTCTCCGTGTCGGGGGAGGCCCCGGCCTCCATCAGCGAACGGACCACTTCGGTCTCACCCTGCACGGATGCCAGGTACAGAGGAGTGGTGCCGTCGGCGTTCCTCCTCTCCGGACTCGCACCATCGCGCAGCAGGGCCTTCGCGCTCCCGGCGTCACCTGACAGGATCGCCTCGAAGAGGCGGTGGGAGAGCTTCTTCTGCTGCCGCTCTTTCATGGCCGTGAGGCTAGCGATCAGGGGTGCGCCGGAGCCACTTGAGGCCGTTGACGCGGCTCGCCGGCCGTCGGCTCGGTGCCGTTGGCCGCTCATTACCTCGGAGGGAATCGACCGCACTCACCTCCCCGGGCAGGATCGGGCTGTCGACGGGAAACCCCGTCGGGGACCGCCCCAGCCACGAGGAGAGCCATGCCCGTCAAGCCCACTGCCGCCACCGCGATGTCCGCAGCCGAGGCCACCCGGGCCGTCGTGCAGGAGTTCCTCGCCGCCCGGCTGGCCGGAGACACCGCACGGCTCACCGCGCTCTTCGCCGACGAAGTCGACTGGGTGCTCGCCGAGAACCCCACCGTCCCGTGGATCCGCCCGCGCTCCACCGCCGCCGAATGCGCCGCACAGTTCACGGAACTGATGGAGCACACCGTTCCCGAGGACGCGCGAGCCTCCGTCGACACCTTCCTCGTCGACGGCGCCGACGCCGTCCTGACGGGACACGTGTCGGGGACCGTGCGCGCGACGGGGAAGTCCTTCGAGGGCCCGTTCGCCCTGCGTCTCACCGTCGAGCACGGCAGGATCACCCGGCACCACCTGTACGAGAACAGCCTGTCGATAGCCGACGCCTGCGCCCCGTGAGAGTGCGGGGCTGCATCTCGAAGCGCCACGGAGAAGCTCCGCGGCCGCGGGCCCGGCGCGGTGCCGGACCCGCGGCGCGGTCATGCGGCGGTCACGCCTTGTCGAGGGTGACCTGCGTGGTCTGCTGTCCGGTGTTCACGGTCACCGGCCAGTCGCGGTCGTCCGCCTTGGCCGCCCCCCGCAGGGTGGCGGCACCGGAGCGGAAGGCGGTGCCGGGCTCGATGCTGGTGAGGGAGACCGTCCACGGGACCGGCGCACCGGGCGTGCAGGCGACGGTCGTCTGGTAGTAGCCGACCGCCGTCGCGTCCTTCTGCACCTGGTCGACGTTGCCGCTGACGGTGACCTGCGCCTGCTTGTTGCAGGTCACCGAGCCTTGGACGGTTATCCGGCCGGTGTGCGGGTCGACCTTGCCCGCGGAGTCGAGCGTCAGGCCCAGGGCGAGCTCGGCGGGCGGCTCCGGCATGCGGGCGTGGAGCTCACCGCGCGCGGGCACGGTGGCCCCGTTGCAGTACTGCTCGAAGGTGGCGTCGATCTCACGCACATAGCCGTACGGTCCGAAGGCGATGTGCGAGACGGTGAAGGAACCCGTGCTGCTGTTGCACCAGCGCGTGTCCTCGCCGAACTCCAGCTCCGGGTCCTGCGGCTGGGCGTAGGGCCAGCGCAGGGCCCCGGTGTAGGTGGTGCCCTCGGTGAGCCTCTGGCCGTCCGGGGCGGCCAGGTGGAGCGTCCAGCGCTCCCCCTCGTTCGTCACCACGGTGGTGCCGACGGCGCTCCCGTCGGTCGCGCCCTGAACGTCGAACTGCTGGACTTCCCCCGCCGTGTACGTGGCGGACCGACCGCCGGTCACGTACTCGCCCGGGTCGCCACTGAAGCTGAGCGTTCCCGTCGCCGCTTCCTGGGCCTGTGCCGTGCCCGTCAGCGGGGCCGCCGCCACCGCGAGCCCCAGGGCCGCCGTCAGAACGGCCGCGATACGGGCCGAACGCCCCAGCAGGCTGCGTGTCTTCACGTTTCTCCTCCAGAAGTGACTCGTCCGGTCCATGTGAACCGGGCGTGTGACATGGCTGTGCGCATACGTCACTGAATGTCAGGTGCGGTCGCTCCGCACCTGGAGGGGGCGGCAGTGATCTCTCCAGCGACGCACGGGAAGCTAACAGGAGCCACTGACAACCCGGCCTTCGGTCAGCCTTCAGTCACTCGTCACCAGGCATCCGCTTCGGCCGTCCGCTCCAACTCCGCGGCGCACACGCCGAGTCGGGGCGGCATGCCATGCCGCCCCGACGGGTGGGTACCTCAACTGCCGCTGTCCGGCGGCAGTGTGACGCGGGCCGTGCGGCGCTCGCCGTCCAGTATCCGCAGCGCCCGGGCCAGTGTGGCGGCGTGCAGTTCCGTCTCGCCGCGCTCGTACATCAGGGTCAGCGCGTCGCGCAGCGCGACGGCCTTGCCGACCAGCGCCTGCGCCGCACGCAGCCCGCGGTAGGTGGCGCCGTCGCACGCCGGGTTGATGCGGCCGAGCAGGTCGACGACCTCCAGGTAACGGTCGATCACCTCGGCCTCGGCGCGGGTCAGTGCGGGCAGCGGCGGGGGTTCGGAGGACGGCATCCGCGGCTCACCTCGTGCCCGCGTCGGGACGGGTGCCCTTGTGGTCGGAGACGATCCGGTCCGCCAGGCCGTAGTCCACGGCCGCCTGCGCGTCGAGGACGGTGTCCCGCTCGATGTCCGCGCGGACCTGCTCGACGGTGCGGCCGGTGTGCCGCGCGAGCATCTCCTCCATCCGCGTCCGCAGGCGGCTCAGTTCCTCCGCCTGGACGGCCACCCTGCCGGCCCGGTCCTCCAGCGGTTCGGGAAGGGCCGGCTGACGGAGTACCAGCCGGGCCCCGGGCAGCACGAGCCGCCGGCCCGGTGTGCCCGCGGCCAGCAGCAGGGCGGCGGTTCCGTCCGCCCGGCCCAGGCAGACCGTCTCCACCTCGCAGGTGACGAAGCGCAGCGTGTCGTAGATCGCCGACGCCGCGTGGAAGGAGCCGCCGGGGGAGTTGACGTAGAGCGAGATCTCCCGTTCGGGGGCCTGGTGCTCCAGGTGCATGAACTGCGCCGTCACGTCGTTCGCGGAGGTCTCGTCGATCGCCGTCCCGAGGAGGACGATCCGTTCCTCCGCGAGCCTTGAGTACGGATCCGTCGTCCGGAACCCGGAGGCGGTGCGTGCGGTGAACTCCGGCAGGACGGGGCGGGCGGACGGGCGGGTCATGGGAACCCCTCCTCGTGGCAGGGCATGACAGGGCTGTCTCCGGCGGACCGCGCGGCGGTCTCCGCAGTCTCTGTAAAAAATGTACAGGATGTACGTGACGTTATGATGGAAGCATGGCGTACGAGATTCCCGTGACCCAAGCCAGGGCTGAGCTCGCCGACCTGATCAACCGGGTGGTCTACGGCGGTGAGCGTGTCGTCGTGACCCGGCACGGGAAGCCCCTCGTGGCCCTGGTCTCCGCCGATGACCTGCGGCGACTGGAAGAACTCCAGGAGCTCGCGGAGCCTGAGCAGGACCAGGTGATCAGCACGGTCGCCGGGGTCCGCGAGGTAGCGAGTGCGTCCGCCGTCGGCGAACGCGGGCGGTTCGGCATCACCGCCGAGCACCGAGGGCCGGCCACCTCGTAGGGCCGGGGCCGACACGGCTTCCGCGTCGGCGAGCGGCCGTGGGAGTGAACGGGTGATCACATGGCGAAGATGGCGACCCTGGTCGACGCCTTCACATCGTTCCACCCGGCCGGTGGCCCGTGGAACTTCAGCTACGGTCCGCCGTCGCCGGTGCCGGGCCGGATCCACCTCCACTGTGCCGGCACGTACGAGGGCCTCCTCACGGGGAGCACGTACGACCTGACCGACTCGTCGCTGCTCGCAGAGATGGTCTCCGTCCCGACGGGTGGCGGCGGGACCCGGCACACGATGCTGCGTGCCCAGACCGACGGGAACGACTACATCGAGATGGGCTGCGTCGGCGACCGGATCCACTTCCGGCAGAACTCGGCCGGCACCCTCACGACATGGGAGTCGACGGTCTACGACGCCGCCGCGCACCGTTGGTGGAAGCTGACCCACGTCACGGGCACCGGCTGCATGGCCTCGGTGAGCCCAGACGGGGTGACCTGGACGCGGTTCGGTGCGCCGCACACACCGTCGATCGAGCTCACGGCGATGCGCGTGCACATCTTCTGCGGCTACTACGGCACCGAGACGTCTCCGCCGGACGCGGTCGTCGCCAACGTCAACAACCCGCCGATCCTCACGAACGCGCCGGCCGGCGCGGTGACGGCCACGGGCGGGGCGCCCGACGCGCCGCAGCCGCGCCCGCCCGACGTGATCACGGGCTCCGCCCCGGTCACCCGGCCGAGGCCGAAGACCGGCGGCCGGGACCTGGACGACGCTCCCCGCTTCGGCCAGTACGGCGGCTACGGCTCGACCGGCGTCACCAACGTCGATGCCGTCGAGGCCCTCGTCGGCCGGACCGTCGAGATCGCCTCCGACTACCTGCCGCACGATTCCTGGTCGTGGTTCGACAGGACACGGATGCGGACGGAGCAGCTCGACGGCTGGCGTACCTGGCGTGACGCGCGGCCGGGGAGCGGCCTCGCCTACGGCGTCCCGATCCTCACGGACTCCAGCACCGGCGACTTCGCCGGCGTGGTGGCCGGCACCTACGACACGTCCTTCACGGCTGCCGCTGACGCCCTCGTCGAGTCCGGCAACGGCGACGCCGTCGTCCGACTCGGCTGGGAGCCCAACAACCCCGGCATCGGCTCCTGGCAGGCGACGTCGGACCCGGCGGGGTACATCAACGCCTTCCGGCACATCGTGGCCCTCTTCCGCGGCCGGCCCGGCGCGCGTTTCCTGTTCGAGCTGTCGAGCGCCGTCGGGCCTTCGGGATCGATCACCACCTTCGACGACTACTATCCGGGCAACCCGTACGTCGACCTGATCGGCCTCAACGTCTACGACGTCTGGTGGGGAGGGACCGTCCCGCCGGCCACCCGCTGGACGAACATCAGGACCGCAGGCATGAGCATCGACGCCGTGGTGGCCTTCGCCGCGTCGAAGGGCAAGCGCCTCGTCTGCTCCGAGTGGGGCCTGTACGGGCCGGGCGACGCGTACAACGGCGGCGGCGACGACCCGTACTACATCGACCGGATGTACGAGTACTTCCGGGACAACGACCTCTACTACCAGTGCTATTTCAACTGGGACTGGGGCGGCGGAGTCCTCGCCGACTTCCCGAACGGCCAGGCCGAGTACGTCCTGAAGTTCGCTCCGCCGGCCTGATTCGCCGCCCGAACCGTGGACCGTGGGCCGGCCTGTGGCCGGCTGCTGTTCCACCGCCGCCCGGCCCGGGACCACGAGGCCCTGCCCTCGAACGCCCGTTCCGGGATGACGCATCATTGAACGACCTCTTACGGAAGGCCGCGAAGGTCGTCCCCGCCGTCATCTCCCTTCCGTCGTGGTGGCCTGGGCGCGTGCGAGGTGGGCGCGCATGATCTCCCGGTGCGCCGGGCGGCCGTTCGCGGCGCGGTCCCGCAGCTCGCGGACCTTGCCGTACCGGGCGAGAAGAGCCGCCTGGTGCTCGGCCAGCTCGTCGGTGACGTGCTGCCACCTGGTGTCGTTCTGCGCGGCGTCGAGCACCACCATGGCCTCCTCCATACGGCCGACGCCCGCGAGCAGCTCTGCCAGTTGCCGCGGCGCGCTCCCTTCGCTGCGCAGTACGCCGATGGCCTCCTCATGGCGTCCCTGCTCGTCCAGGAGTCGGGCCAGATGGAAATCGGAGGTGTCGACCGGCGAGCGGCGCTTGTGGCCCCGCTTTCGGCGCAGCTGCAATGCCCGGTCCGCCTCGCCCAGTTCGACGAGCAGTTCGATCGTCCACTCGTAGGCGTACTCCTCGTCGGCGTCGATGCGCTGCGTCATGATCGCGAGGCCCTCGTCGAGCCGGCCCCGGGCGGCGAGGGTGCGGGCCAGGCGCAGGGCGAAGCTCGTTTCACCCGGGCCTGCCAGGGTGCGAAGCGCGTCGATGTGCCCCTGCTCTGCCAGGAGGGGCGCCAGCCAGGACCGGGTGGTGGCGTCATCGGCCATGGCCAGTGCCTCGACGATCCGCCCCGCACGCAGCAGCAGGAGCACCCGCAGACGCCATTCCGTCCAGTCCAGCCGCTGCCGCCACGCAGGCGGAGTACCGGCCGCGGCGCGCAGCACGTCGATGGCGTGGTCGGCCCGGCCTCGCTCGTGCAGCAGGTCAATCAGGTGCTGGAACGCCTCTTCCTCGTGGGCCAGTATGCGGACCTGCCACACCTTGACCGCTGCTTCGAGCGGCATCTCGCCGGGGTCGACGACGAGGCGGAGCAGCTCCACCAGGTGCGGCGTGTTTCGGTCGGCCCGGAGCGACGCGAGTTTCTCCCACTGACCCTGCTCGGCGTAGTACTCGGCGAGCCGCGCTTCGGCGTCCGCCGTGCCGCCGGCAGCCATGGACCGGACCTCCTCGACCTGCCCCTCGCGCAACAGCCGGCGGATGTTCTCCCGCTGCTCGCGTCTGTACTGCTCGGGATCGGTGCGCGTCCCCCAGTCCGCCAGCGCGCGGCTGTCTTCGCCGGGTCGTACGGCGGTGACAGGAACGGGTCCCCGGCCGACGCCGGTCGCTGCCTTCTCGTCTTTCCCTCTCCCCATCGCTCCAGTGTCAAAGACGCCGCACGACCGCGCCACCCCCTGGACACGTGCCTGCCCCAGTGTCAGGCCAGTGTCTTTGACGGTGAGTTGTGCGTGCGCGGCCCGGAGCGTGAGGAACCGCCTGACCGTGGGTGCGGTGCGGTGCGTCAGTCGCCGGTGTCCAGGGCGTGGGCGTACTGGTCGGCGGTGACGGGCTCCAGCCATGTGGTGCCGTCTCCGTCCGCGTCGCCGACGACCATGGCGATGTGCGCCATGAACGTGGTGTCGGTGGCTCCGTGCCAGTGCTCCTCGCCGGCCGGGCACTTCACCGTCTGGCCGGCGTGGACGCGGACGACGCTGCCGTCGCGGGTGCCGACGAGGCCGACGCCGTCGGTGACGTAGAGGGTCTGGCCGTTGGCGTGGGAGTGCCAATTGGTCCGGGCGCCGGGGGTGAAGCGTACGAGGGCGGCGGCGAGGCGGGCGGGGGCGGTGGGGGCCTCGATCATGTTGAGGTGGACGTCCCCGGCGAAGCGTTCGGCCGGGGCCTTCAGCGTGGAGCTTTTGGTGATGTGTTCCATGGTGGTTCTCCTCGGTGCGGGACGGGCCGGGGGAGGCCGCCGGTGTCTCGTGCCGCGCGGACGGCGAGGCGGTCGCGGCGGAGGCGTCGGAGCAGGCCGCCAGGGCCGGCAGCAGAGCTACTGCCCGGGCGGCGCGCGGCGCGATCCGTCGGCGCCTGCGGGGCATGGCGTGAACCGTCGCGTCACCCGGGCATGGGCTCGGCGTAGTGCCGATGTCGGTGCGGGGCCGTGCGCGGCGGGGGTCAGGGTGTGAGGAGGGTCTTGATGGCGCGCCGTTCGTCCATCGCCCTGTAGCCCTCGGCGACCTGGTCCAGCGGCAGGGTGAGGTCGAAGACCCTGCCCGGGTCGATGGCACCGGACAGGACGCGGTCGATCAGGTCGGGCAGGTAGCGGCGCACGGGCGCCGGACCGCCGCGCAGCCCGACGTGCGAGAAGAACAGCTCCTGTCCGTCCACGGAGACCTCGTGCGGGACGCCGACGAAGCCCACGTTGCCGCCCGGCCGAGCCGAGTGGAGTGCCTGCCGCATCGCCTGCGCGGTGCCGACGCACTCCAGCACACTGTCCGCGCCGATCCCGCCGGTCAGCTCCTTGATCCGGGCCACGCCCTCCACGCCGCGCTCGGTGACGATGTCGGTGGCGCCGAACTCGACGGCGAGCTTCTGCCGCGGCTCGTGCCGGGACATGGCGATGATCCGCTCCGCGCCCCTCTCCTTCGCCGCGATCACCGCGCACAGGCCGACCGCGCCGTCGCCGACGACCACGGCGGTCGAACCGGGCTTCACCTCGGCGGCCTCCGCCGCCCACCAGCCGGTGCCCATCACGTCGGACACCGCCAGCAGGCCCGGCCAGAACTCCTCGCCGGGTACCTGCTGGGTGGCGACCAGGGTGCCCTGTGCGTTCGGGATGCGCACGTAGTCGGCCTGGCACGTGCTCATGAACTCGCGGTTCAGGCAGTTCGACTGGAAGCCGTTGCGGCAGTTCGCGCAGACGTTGTCCGAGGTCGCGAACGAGCCGACGACGAACTGGCCCGGCCTGACCGCGGTGACCTCGGATCCGACCTCCTCCACGAATCCGACGTACTCGTGGCCCATCGGATGGGCCGTCTCGGTCGCCTCCAGCCCGCGATACGGCCACAGGTCCGAGCCACAGACACAGGTCACGGCCGTGCGGATGACCGCGTCGGTGGGAGCGAGGATCTTCGGGTCGTCCAGGGTCTCGAAGCGGATGTCGCGGGGGGCGTGGATCACTGCGCCGCGCATGAGAGATTCCTTTGCGTT
Organism: Streptomyces sp. NPDC018947; assembly: GCF_044390505.1. Taxonomy (NCBI): domain Bacteria; kingdom Bacillati; phylum Actinomycetota; class Actinomycetes; order Kitasatosporales; family Streptomycetaceae; genus Streptomyces; species Streptomyces sp. NPDC018947. Next base: position 149,292 of record NZ_JBIRZD010000002.1, on the reverse strand, counting down.
GCCGTGGCGGCGGCCGGCGCGCTGAGCCGGCGGCGCCGATGAGCTGGTGCCGTCCCGGGGCACCGGTGCCGGAGCACCCGAGCCGGGAGCGGGCCCCTCCGTCACCGCTGGAGGCCGTGAGGAGAAGCACCACGGCCTCCAGGTAACCCCCTGTCCGCGCGTCCAGCGAGTCACTGACGAGGGGTGTACCGGCAGTACATCCCTCCGCCCGGCCGCGCGACGTACTGTCGAGGAGTGGACAACCGTGAAGAGGTCCGCGAGTTCCTCACCTCGCGGCGTGCGAAGATCACCCCCGAGCGAGCGGGACTGCCGTCCAGCTCCAGGCGCCGCGTGCCGGGGCTGCGCCGCAGCGAGGTCGCGGCTCTCGCCGACATGAGCGTCGAGTACTACGCGAAACTCGAACGCGCCAACCTCGCCGGCGTCTCCCCGGCGGTACTGGAAGCGCTCGCCCGAGCCCTCCGGCTCGACGACGCCGAACGCGCCCACCTGCTGCACCTGGCCCAGGCCGCCGACGGGTCCGACGCCTTCGTCCGGCCCCGCCGCCGGCGCACCAGGGACCAGTGGAAGCCGCACCGCAGCCTGCAGTGGACCCTGGACGCCGTCACCGCCGGGCCCGCTTTCGTCCGCAACGGCCGCATGGACGTCGTCGCCGCCAACCGGCTCGCCCGCGCCTTCTACAGCGACGTCTACGCCACACCCGGGAACCAGGCGAACCTCGCCCGCTTCAACTTCCTCGACCCCGCCTCCCGCCGTTTCTACCCCGACTGGGAGCAGGCCGCCGACGTCGCCGTCGCCATCCTGCGCACCGAAGCCGGCCGCAACCCGTACGACAAGGGCCTCCACGACCTCGTCGGCGAACTCTCCACCCGCAGCGACGACTTCCGCACCCGCTGGGGCGCCCACGACGTCCGCCACCACGGCACCGGCACCAAACGCTTCCACCACCACGCCGTCGGTGACCTCACCCTCGCCTACGAAGGACTGGAGACGGCGGCGGAACCCGGCCTCACCCTGACCATCCACACCGCCGAACCCGGCTCGTCCTCCGAAGAGGGACTGCGCCTCCTCGCGACCTGGGCGGCCACACAGGACGCCGACGTCACCCGGCCCTCCCGGGCAGGCTGACCACGGCGGTGTCGCCCGCCCCGGCCGACAGCGCCCGGTCCCGGACCCGAGCGGCGCGTGTCGCCACCAGTGACTCTGACAGGGAGCCCGACATGACCACACCCATGGACCTGCTGATCGTCATCCTGGAAACCGCGTCCGACCGGCCCGTGGAGGAGGGCGACCTCTCGCTGGCCCTCGCGGGAGCGGAACTCGTCGACCTCGTCGACGCGGGAGCCGTCACCCTGGACGGCGACCGCATCGTGCCCGGCACGCAGCGGGCCATGGACGACCGCCTGCTGGACCTGGCCCAGTCCTCGCTTCGCCGGGAGACGCCGTACGAGTCCGTCGAGGACTGGCTGTGGCGCCGGGGCAGCGGCCTGTCCAAGGCATACCGCGCCAGGCTGGAGCCGGAGGAACAGCCCGCCCGGCAACGGCACGGCTGGTTCCGTCGCAGGTCCGGCCGGACCGCGCCGACCGGCTCGCCGGCCGTTCGCCGCACGCCCGAGCGCTGGACGTCCCGCGAGCCTGCCCTGACCGGCCTCGCCGCCGCCGTGGGGATCCACGAGGAGCCGGCCGGCGCGTTCGAAGGCTTCGACGCCGACGCACTCGTGACCGTACTGGCCGCCGTCAACGACGCGGTGACCGAACTCGCCGGCGTACGGCAGCAGCGGCAGATCGAGGAGGCGGCCTTCGACAACATCTGGCGAGCGCCGTGACCGGAATTGGCCGTACGGCTGACAGCGGCCGGTCGCCGGGACAGTAGGCGCCGGCGCCGCGCGGGCGCGTAACCGGCCTGGCTCCGCTCCGGACGTGCCGACGCGCGGTTCCTCTCGCGGCCCGTCGGATCGGCGCGCTCGGCGTCGGCCGTCACCCGCTCGTGCGGGCCCGGAACGACCGCTCACAACCGGTCGCCCGGGCCGGCTGGTTGCGGGGGATGCGGTCCGCCACCGTCCTTGATGTCCTGCTCGCAGGTTCGTCCGACGTAGGACTGGTCATTGGGGATCAACAGCACTCCGGCAACCCGGTCGGGGTGCTCGACGGCGAGCCAGTCGTCGCCCGTGAGGTCACCGTTCGGCCCGAAGGCCTGGTACGAGTAGACCGTCCGGCACCCCAACGCCACACGCTCCTTGTCGACCGCGCAGGCGTCCACGGCGGGGCCGGACGTCTCGTCGGCGCCGTCGAAGCGGAAGCGGAAGTGGACCTGGTCCCCTTCGGAGGGCACCTGCGGGTGAGGCTCCAGGCGCCAGTCGACGACCTCGGCGGTGACACCGAGAGGCCGCCCGGACGCGTCCTCGATCCGCACTCCGACACCGGCCTCACCGCGTTCCGCGGTCGTGTCGGTGCAGCCCCAGTGGGAGGAGCAGCCGGACAGGGCGAGGATCACCAGAGCCAACGGGGCACCGGCGACTACCCGTGCGGGGAACAATCGGGCGACCTCCAGTCAGGGGAAGCGGGACAGCGTATCCGAGGCCGTGGCACGCGGTCACGGTGGGGGAGGCGGCGTTCTCGGCCGCTGGGGGATGTCTGTTGCGGGACCGAAGGCACTCCGCGTCCGTTCGCTGCGGCGCTCGTAGGATGCACGGATGCCCAAGCCCTTACGGATGAGCCGCCGCACGTGGGTTGCCGCGTGGGCGGTGCTGTGCGCGGCCGGTATCGTCGCCACCGCCGCACTGGACGCCTCCTCGGCACCCGACCCGCGGCCCGAGGATCCCGTCGGCGCCGAGTGTGCCGAGTACATCGCTGACGTCGAGACGCAGTTGGCCGAGGCCGGGAAGGAAGGCATGGACGACGGCGTGCCGGCCCTCACGCGCAGGCGGGCCGGTGCGGAGGACTGCGGCGACGAGCTCCGCGACCAGCTCAACGGCGACCGGTGAGCCGCACTGTCGCGCTCGCCGCGCGAGCGGGGCTGACGTGCGTCGGTGCCGTCGAGTTGGAGGCGCCGCGCGGCGGCCGCGTCGTGGCCGTCCCCGGTGCGTCCGGGACGGCCACGAACGGGTGGCTAGGGCAATGCCAGGAGCAGGTGTCCGTCCGCGCCGCTCACACCTGGGAGGTGTCCGGTTCCAGGGAAACGGCGACGAGCCGGTCGCTGACGGATGCGGCGCCGGCGCCTGTCGTCCCGGCGCGGTAGGCACGGATCGCCGGGTCGGTGAGCGTGAGAGTCAGCACCGGGCAGTCCGCGGCATCGTTGGTGTACTCGGGGGAGCACTTGATGATGTCGTTCAGGTCGTGGCCGGGACACACGGCCCCGGCAGGCAGATCCACGTCCAGCAGCAACTCCTCGCCCGGGTCCACGCGGAAGCTCCCCGACGCCGGGACGTCGACGGGCTTGCCCGTGTAACCGCTGTCCACGACCGTTGCCGTGAGCCCACGGGCGGAGGCGCGGCGGCCCTCACCGTGCGGTCCGTAGAGATCGACCGTGACCCTGCCTCCGCCCAGCGGAGCGTCCAGCACCAGGGGACGGTCGCTCGTTCGGACGGCCGCGTGGACGGTGAAGCGGGGTTCGCCGGGCGACTTCGGCCCCGGATCGTGGGCGTCCCAACCGGTGAGCACCAACTGCGGGTCGTTGCTCCGCTCTCCTTTCCCCCGGGGTGCCGGCCGCGGCCAGTCGTCCACCCCGCACTTCGACAATTGGGCCGTGCCGCCCGCGGGGAGGGGACGGTCCGGCAGCGACTCGGGGAGGGCGTGCCGTTCTGCGGACGCGCGCGGCTCCGACGTCGTAGCCGAATACGTCAGTACCAACACGCCCACGACGGGCACGGCGAGGACCACCCAGGCACGGAGGGAGACGCGGAACACTCAGCCACGTCCTCGCGCTCGGCCGGCCGTCCCCGCAACGCCTCCGGGGCGTCCGCGGTCGTCGGGCAGCGGCAACGACCGACGGGGCCCAGCAGCCGGACGACTCGTACCCGGGCACCGCTTGCCGGCCGGGTTGATCAGTTCCATGACGCTCATGGTTCTTTCTGCGTGCCTGACCGCGAGAGCGTCACGGCACCTGACGTCCCATCGCGTGAGCCCGGGCAACGCGTTCCCGCTTCCGGGCTCGCCGGCACGACATGGCCGGGGTCAGCGGACGGCGCGGAAGCGGACGGCTGCGCCCGGGGGGATCTGTCCGGCCAGCGGCAGGTCGGCGGCGTCGACCACCGCGATGACGGGGTAGCCGCCGGTCACGGGGTGGTCGGTGAGGAACAGCACCGGCTTGCCGTTCGGGGGGACCTGAAGTGCGCCGGCCACCATGCCCTCGGCCGGGAGTTCCGTGTCGCGGACCCGGGTCAGGGCCGGCCCGTCGAGCCGGATGCCGATCCGGTTGCTGCGGCTGGTCGCTTCCCACCGGGCGTCGAGCAGCGTCGTGTACGAGGCTTCGTCGAACCAGTCGTCGCGCGGCCCGCGTATCACGCGCAGCGTGAACTCGCGGGGCGGTGCCGTGCGCGGCGCCAGGTCGACGGCCGGGAAGGGGAGCACGGGACGGCCGACCGGCAGACGGTCGCCACCGCGCAACGGCTGCGGGCCGATGCCGGACAGGAGGTCGGTGGACCGTGAGCCGAGGACCTGTGGCGCGTCGAGCCCGCCGCGCACGGCGAGATACGTCCTCAGCCCCGAAGCCGGCACGCCCAGTCGCAGCACCTGTCCGTCGCACAGCGGGAACGGCGCGTTGATTCCGACGTACCGGCCGTCCACGGCGGCCGGGCACGGTGCCCCCGTCAGGACGGCGTAGGTCACCGAGGGCGTCCCCGAGGGTGTGCGGCAGTGCACGCGCACCCGCAGCCCGCCGAAGGTGGCCTCGATCCCGGCCGCATGCGCGGGGTTGCCGACGAGCCTGTTGGCGAGGGCCAGCGAGTCCTTGTCGGCGGCGCCGGAGCCGGAGACCCCGAGATGGGCCCAGCCGGGCCGGCCCAGGTCCTGGACCGTGGCGAGCGGCCCGGGCTCCAGGATCTCCAGGCGGGAGCCCGTCGCCGCGGCGCTCGTCGTCGGTGCGTCGGCGGCCGTCGCCGTCACCTGTGGTGTCATCGCCGTGCCTCCTCGGGAACGAAACGGACGCGGCTGCCCGGGACCAGCAGCGCCGGTGGATCGCGTCGCTCGTCCCACAGCACGGCGTCCGTGGTGCCCAGCAGTTGCCAGCCCCCCGGCGAGGAGCGCGGGTAGACGCCCGTGAAGCCGCCGGCGACGGCGACCGAGCCCGCCGGTACCGCGGTACGCGGTTCGGAGCGGCGCGGCAGCCGCAGTACCGGGTCGGTGCCCGTCAGATAGCCGAAGCCCGGCGCGAAGCCCGCGAACGCCACCGTGTAGAGGGGGCCGGTGTGCCGGGCGATCACCTCGCCCACGCCCAGCCCCGTCAGCTCGGCCACGTCGGACAGATCCTCGCCGTCGTAGCGGACGGCGAGCGTGACGACCCCTTCGCCGTCGGGCCTGCCGGCACCGGCGGGATCCTCGTGCGCCGGGCCGAGGGCCGCCGCACGGTCGGTCACGGCCGCGGCCACGGCCGGGTGCGCCGTGACCGCCGGGTCGTAGGTGACGAGCAGGGTGCGGGCGGCCGCGATCAGCTCGCGCACCCCGCGCGGGCGGTCCGCGTCCAGCGCACTGCGCAGCGCCAGCACCTGTTCCAGGCCGTCGGCCTCGGCCAGCAGCGCTTGGCTGCCGACCCGGCGGATCACGACGCTCACGCCGGTGTCGGCAGGGGCTCGGGGGCTGCGAACGGCGTCGGGGTGAGCCCGGCCCGCTCCAGTTCCTCACGCAGCCGGCGTGCGATGGCGACCGCGCCCGCCGTGTCGCCGTGCACGCACAACGACCGCACGGACAGCGCCACGTCGCTGCCGTCCACGGCCTCGACCACGCCCTCGGTCACCATCCGCAGACAGCGCCGCACGATCACTTCCGGGTCGTGCAGCACCGCGCCGGGCTCACGGCGCGAGACCAGGGTTCCCTCGGAGGTGTACGCACGGTCGGCGAAGGCCTCGTGGACCGGGGTGAGCCCCGCCGCCCGCGCGGTGCGCAGCCAGACGCTGCCGGGCAGGCCGAGCACCGGAAGCCCGGGGTCGTAGCGGCGTACCGCCTCCGCCACCGCCGCGGCCTGTGCCTCGTGGTGGACGATCGCGTTGTAGAGCGCGCCGTGCGGCTTGACGTACGCGACGCGCGTACCGGCGAGGCGTGCGAAGCCGTCGAGGGCGGCGATCTGGTAGACGACGTCGTTGACCAGCTCGGCGGGGTCGACGTCGATGAAGCGACGCCCGAAGCCGGCCAGGTCCCGGTAGCCCACCTGGGCGCCGATGGCGACGCCGCGCTCGGCGGCGCGCTCGCAGACCCCGCGCATCACGGTCGGGTCGCCCGCGTGGAAGCCGCACGCCACGTTGGCGCTGGTGACGAGGGACAGCAGGGCGTCGTCGTCACCGAGCCGCCACTGCCCGAAGCCCTCGCCGAGGTCACTGTTGAGGTCGATCACGGATACTCCTCGGTCTCAGCTCTGCCACTCGGGACGGGTCATGCCGTGCAGGTTGCGGTACTCGGCCACCTGCGGCGAGGACCAGCCCGCCAGCAGCTCGGGGTCGACCTTGTAGACCTCGACGCCGATCGGGTGGCACACCTCGACCGGATCGTGGGCGTCCGGGCCCCACATCGGGACGGACAGGTCACCGCCGGGGCAGGTGGACAGCGCGCACAGCAGATCCAGTTCCGCGAAGAACTCGAAGTGGTCGCCGGGCCGGGCCGGGCAGTCCTTCATGAAGTACTGGTCGTCCTCGTTGAGCCCGGTGCACTGGAAGACGTTCAGCACGTCGTGCACGTCGAACTCCGTGAGTCCGTAGGGGAGTACGGAGCGCACCAGGTTCGAGTGGCAGTGGAAGTCGAAGTCCTCGCCCGTCAGCATGCGGTTCACGTACGGGTCGCAGCGGGTGCCCAGCAGGTCGTGGACGCGCCCGCCCTCGGCGTCACGGCCGTAGCCCGCGAGCGTGTCGTCGGTGACGGTCAGCAGCGGGCGCAGGAAGGGGAGGTTGGACCAGATCCGGTCGTAGGTGCTGATGTGGGCGCGCTGGAGCTGACGGGTGCGGGCCGCCCACATCCGTTCGCGGGGGTCGTTGCGGTTCCAGACGTTCAGGTCGCCGACCTGGGGACCGTCGACGGTGACCAGCCGGCACAGGTGTCCGGCCGGGACCTCCCAGGCGCGGCCCGAGCGGATCGGTATGACGAAGCTGTCGACGAGCTCGCGGCCCTCCTCGGTCTTCGAGACCCGGTCGTAGAACGCGCGGTCGACGTCGAGCGGACCGCCCTTCGTCGCCTGGTAGGCGGCTTCCGTGGTGGCCATGGCGTGTACCTCTTCTCCTGGAGCTCTGGGACAGGTGGTGATGTGGGGCAGGGATGCGGTCCGGCCCGCCTCGCGTACCGGAACCCGGCCCCCGGCGGTTCCGGCCGAGGGCCCCGTGCGGGGGTGGCGGCTCCCGGCGGCTGGTGGGCCGGTGACCGGTGTGCGTGGCGGGTGCGCCGTGAGCGGCCGCTGGGTGCGGGGCCGCGGCTCGTGAGTCCGGTGGTCCGGGCACTGTGCGGCGGTGTCGTTCCGGGCCGACGCCGCGACGCCGGTCCGGAGGGTCAGGCCTCGCGGCGCGCCGCGGCAGCGCGCACCATGTCGACGACCTCGCGTTCCGAGTCGTCGAGGTAGCCGCGCAGCGCCTGTGAGGCCTCGGCGCGTCGTCCGGTGCGCAGCAGGTCGCACACCTCGCGGTCGCGCGGCACCCACTGCGTCTGGAACTCGGGTTCGCGCGGCACCTCGGCGAAGGCCAGGCGGAGCTGCGCGACGATCGTGTCGAAGAACCGGTCGAGCCGCCGGCTGCCGAGCAGCCGTACGACGCTGCGGTGGAAGTCCAGCGACCAGGTGCTGACCTCGTTCCAGCGCCCCGCCCGTGCCGCCGCCTCCTGAGCCGAGACCCGCTCCTCGAGCGCGGCCAGCGCCTCCTCGGACGCGTACACGCTCTCCTCGACCGCACGCAGCTCGAAGCAACGGCGGGCGGCGTAGATGTCGTGCACGTCGGCCACGTCGAGCTGCTTGACGGCGGCTCCCTTGTAGAGGCGGTGGACCGCCAGGCCCTCGTGCACCAGGAGCCTGACGGCCTCACGGAGGGTATTGCGCGATACGCCCAGTTCGGTGGCGAGTGCCGCGTCCCGCAGCGGCAGGCCCGGCGGCAGCTCGCCCCGGCTGATCCGCTCGCGGAGCCGGTCGGCGACCGTCGCGGCGGCGACGTCGCCGGGTTCGGCGGTCCCGGTGGTGCTGTGTTCTTCGGACATGCCGGGGACAGTACCGCAGGATTGTTCATCAATCCATAGTCGCGTCGGCCGAATGTGTGTCGCTGGGGCTGCGAAAACTCGGCACGTGCAGGGAACTTCGCCCCAATGGGCCGGCCGAGGATTGTTCGACCCTTGACAGGATCGTTCAATCATTTCTAACTTGACCGCCACCGCTGGCCCCCGTCGCCGTCATCGACGCCGCTCGACGGATGACATCCAGCCGCGTCTCCCCGCATGACTCCGCCCGTCTTCTCGTCCCCCGTCACGGAGGTGGCTCATGCCGCCGGTTCCCGCTCCATCCGCCGCAGACGAGTCCCAGAGCAGTGGCCGTGCCCTGCTGGAGGACAGCGCACTCACCTCGTTCCACCGCAGGCTGACCGTCTATTCGGCCGGCGGGCCCTTCCTCGACGGGCTCATCCTCGGCGTGATCGGTGTCGCGCTCACCCAGATCGGCCCGCGCTGGCACCTCAGCGGGCTCTGGGAAGGCCTGCTCGCGGCGGCCGCGCTGTGCGGTCTGCTCATCGGCGGGACCGTCTTCGGGTACGTCACCGACCGCTTCGGCCGCCACATCATGTACACGATCGACCTGGCGGCGATCGTCGTGTTCTCCGTCGCCCAGGCCTTCGTGACCGGCCCGGAGCAGCTTCTCGTGCTGCGCTTCCTGATCGGCATCGCCGTCGGCGCCGACTACCCGATCGCCACCTCCCTGCTCGCCGAGTTCGCACCGCGCAAGCATCGCGGCGCCATGCTCGGCCTGCTCACCGTGATGTGGTCCGTCGGCAGCGCGGCCGCCTACCTCGTCGGCGACCTGCTGCTGCGCCTCGGCCCCGACGGCTGGCGCTGGCTGCTCGCCTGCCCCGCCCTGCCCGCCGCGATCCTCGTCGCGCTCCGCTTCGGCACCCCCGAATCGCCCCGCTGGCTGCTCTCGCAGGGCAGGGTCGAGGAGGCGGAAGCCGTCATGCGCAAGGTGTTCGGCCCCGGTGCGGGCGTCGCGGACCTGGGCACACCGACCCAGCCCGCCCGCTTCTCGACCGTCTTCCGCGGCACCTACGGCAAGCGCACCGCCTTCGTCTCGGTCTTCTGGGCCTGCTCCGTGATGCCGATCTACGCCATCTACGCCTTCGGCCCCCAACTGCTCACCGCCATGGGCTTGTCCGGCGACGGAGACGGCACCCTCGGCTCGGTCGCCATCAGCCTCGTCTTCCTGGTCGGCTGCCTGGTCTTCCTGCCCCTGCTGAACCGCGCGGGACGCCGTCCCGTCCTCATCTGGACCTTCGTCGCCTCGACGGTCCCGCTCCTCGTCCTCGGTGTCCTCCCCGGGCTGCCGGCGATGTGGGCGGGCCTGCTGTTCGCCGTGTACGCGATCGCCGTCGGCGGCCCCACACTGCTCCAGTGGATCTACCCGAACGAGCTGTTCCCGACGGAGATCAGGGCCACCGCGGTCGGTGTCGGCACCGGCTTCAGCCGCATCGCCGCCGCCATCGGTACGTTCCTGACCCCGCTGGCCCTGGAGCACTGGGGCGTGGGGGCGACGCTGCTCCTGGCCGGCGGCGTGTCGGCGGTGGGCACGGTGGTGTCGATGGCGATGGCGCCGGAGACGCGGGGCACCTCCCTGGAAGCCTCCAGCGCCACCTGAACCAGCGGCAGGCCCGCGACCGCGGACCTGGGACCGCCCGTGAGCGAGGGGTGGCGGGGAGCACGACGGCTCCCCGCCACCCCTCACGCGGCCGGGCGGACGGCCGATGACCTTCCCCGCGGGGTCGATGCGGGCCTCCGGGCCGGCCTGCGCACGAACCGCAGCCCGCGGTGTGCCGGATGCCTGATCCGGCCAACTTGATGCGGTACGGGGGAGGACGGGCTGATTCCTCACCCCGCCGGGATGGACATCGCCGGTGCGGGCCGGTCATGCTGACCACTCCGGACAAGGCCTTGCCAAGGGTTCACTGACAGCCCATTACCGTCCATGAGGTCCGACGGGAGCGAGAAGGATGAACTCCGTACACCAGCACCGCGACCCCACCGACGAGCAGACCCCCGCCACCGCGGCGGACGAGCGCGGTCCCGGACTGCTCCTCGTCGACGCCGGGTCGGTGCGTGACGTCACCCTGGGGAACTGGCCGTTCGGGCACGCCGACGACACGCAGCACTGGACACCGACCGACGACTGATGCGCTGGGCGGCCGGGTTCCGGACAGGGCCGGACACCAGCGGGACGCCGGTCACGGCGCCCCTCGGCGGAGCTGAGATCCCCGGCTTCGCCACAGCGTGGACGGTCGGGCCGGTCGTCGTGCGCACCGCGGAAGTCCACGGCCCCGGACGGTCCCGGATCGCGGCCGTCGGCGACTGCCCGCCCACCCGTGCCGAACTGGCCGCCACCCTCGACGCCATACGGGCCGGGCACCTGGACCGGCTGCCCGAGCGGCCCGGCTCCTGCCTGCTGGTGGCCGAGGCCGCTGACCGTACGGTGGTCGTCGGCGACCGCGCCGGCGTCTGGCCGGTCTTCTACCGCAGGGACCCCGACGGCGGAACCTGGTGGTCGAACGCGGCCGCGCCGCTGGCGGCACTCTCCGGCCCTTTGGTCCCCGACCTTTGCGCACTGGCGGCCCGCACCGCCCTGCCCGGCGTCGTGCTCGACCCGCACAGCAGCCTGTTCCCGCAGGTCGCCCGAGTGCCGCCCGGGATGGCCCTGGTCTGCGGACCGGGATCGGCGCGACTGGCCCGGACACGCACCAGCCCCGCCCTCGGGGGCGCGGAGCCCCTCTCCCCGGCCGAAGGAGCCGAACTTCTGCGCGCGCGGCTGACCGAGGCGGTCGCCCGCCGGGTGCGCGTCACCCCGATCCGTTCCGCCGACCTGTCCGGCGGGCTCGACTCCACGGCCCTCACCCACCTCGCCACGCGGGCGGGAAAGATCCACGCCGTCACCTACACCGACGAGTGGCTGCTCAACGACGACCTGCCGTACGCGACGGCCGCCGCTGCCGGAATGCCGGGGATCGTCCACCACGTGGTGACGGGCGACCGCTCCACGCTCCACTACACCGGCCTGACCTCGGAGCACCTCGCCGTCCCCTTCCCGGACGCCCCGAGTCCTACCGTCGTGCTGTGGGCGATGAAGACGAAAGTGCTGGGCGCGATGGCCGCACACGGCTCACGAGGCCACTTCGTGGGCACCGGCGGAGACACCGTACTCACCGCTTCCGGTGTCCTGACCGACGCCCTGCGCGCCGGACGCCACATGCGGGCCGTCGCCACGGCCAGGGCGGCGGCCCGCCTCACCCACACGTCCGCCTGGCACCTGTGGCGCGCGGCCCGGTCCAAGGCCGCGCTGCCCTTGGCGGCTGAGGCGGAGCGCCTCGCAGCCCGGCTGCGCGGACCCGCGGTCCCCGAGATCACGGCGGCCGCCATGGGCAGCCGGACGGGGCGGGCCCGGGGAGCGGACGCCGCCTGGCTGCCGGACCCGACGATCGCCGACTGGATGCCCCGTCCGGCCCGTGACCTCCTGGCCGCCCACCTCAGCGAGACCTGCGGGGCCCGCGAACAGCCGACGAGCCTCGCCCGCTGGCGCGACGCGAACGGCCTGGCCGGGGTCGGCGACGACGTCGCCCAGTACGCGCACCTGGCGGCGAGCCTCGGCATGCCCATCTGGGCCCCGTACCTGGACGACCAGGTGGTCGCGGCCTGTTTCGGCGTGCCGCCCGGGGAACGGCATGTCCCCGGGGAGTACAAGCCGCTGCTGACCCGGGCCATGGACGGCATCGTCGACGACCGGATCCTGGCCCGCCGCACAAAGGGCACCTTCGCCGGTCCGGTCTACGCGGGCCTGGCGGAACACGCCACCGAACTCACCGAGTTACTGGGACCCGGCTCCCGCCTCGCCCGTCTCGGGCTCCTCGACCCGGAGCCCGTCGCCGCCGTACTACGGCGGGCGGCGCCCGGGCTTCCTCTGCCGCTCGGCTCGGTGCACAACATCGTCGCGATCGAGGTGTGGCTGCGCCAGTTGGAAACCCGGAACCGCTCGTCCTGGTGGAAGGAGACCTGATCCCGTGCCGTGGGTCTTGCCGCATACCGTGCACGTCGTCCACCACGACACCTCGGGCGCCGCTCTGCTCGACGAGCGCTCCGGACGCTGGTACCACCTGTCCCGACCCGGAGGCCGACTGCTCAAGGCGATCCTCGCGGGGGCCGACCCGGAGGAGGCAGCGGCCGAAGCCGCCGTACCGGGTGACCCCGCACGGTCCGCGCGGGCCTTCCTGGCCCTGTTCCACGACCTGCGGGCCGCAGGTCTCCTGATCCCGAGGTCCGACGGCTCCCCGCACCCCGGCCGGCCGGGTCCCGGACCCACCGGCAGGCCCACCGGAGGCCTCACGACGAGACTCGCCGGAAGAATCACCGCGAGACTCACGGGGAGAGCGACCGGAAGGACCCGACGATGACCCTGCCCGTCGCTCCACCGGCCGGCCCGCGGCCCTCCGTCACCCAGCGACTCAGCGGGACCCTCGGCTTCGCCGCCGCCGTCCTCCTGCTCAGGCTTCCGCTGCGCCGCACCACCGCCCTCGTGCGCCTGCTCCACCGACTGCCCCTGAGGGAACCCACGCCGGCCCGGGCCGCGCGCATCGTGCAGGCGGCTCGCTCGGCCGGTGCCTGGTGGCCCGGGCGCGCCGCCTGCCTGGAGACCTCGCTCGCCGCGACCCTGGCGGCCACCGCCCAGGGCTACCGGCTCTCTTGGTGCCTCGGCGTGCGCTTCCTCCCACCGCCGCGCGTCCACCACGCCTGGGTCGAGACCACGGCCGGCCCGGCCGGCGAACCCGAGACCGCGCTCCCGCACGGCTGGCCCTACGCGACGGCCCTGCGCATCTGACGCGAGCGGAGGAGGGCGAGGAACGCAGGGTGGACGGCTCGGTCCCGGGCGACGGGTGGAGAGTGCCGCGGAACACGGACGTCGACGAGGACATCAGCCGCAGCCACGGGTGATAGGGCCTCGGTCCTGGTGCTGCTCTTGCGCACCGATGCCGATTCTCGCCGGTCGGCCCGGGCTGGGCGTTCCTCCGCAGTGACTACTGCTCCGGTGCCCGGGAACCGGACACCCCCACCCCTCCTGCGGCCAGGGCGTACCTGCACCGGCGGTTCCACCCGCACTTCGCTCCGGCGAAGCCGCCTGTGCCGAACCGGCCCGTCCACGGCCACCCCGGTCCCGGCTCAGCGAGGATCAGGCGTGCGTGTCCGTGCGTCGCGACGACGCCCGGACCCGGAACCGGGCCGTCGTCAGGACCGGTCCCGCGCTCGGCTCGCCCGCGATGCGCGCCTGGAGGAGGTCGAGCAGGGCCAACGTCGTCTCCGCGACGTTGAGTTCGACTGCCGAGATGGCCGGCCGGCTGTGCCTGGTGTGCTCGGAGTCGGAGGCCGCGGCAAGCATCGTCCGGTCGGGCACGGCGACACCGCAGGACGTGAGGCCCGCGAGCACTCCGGCTGCCTGACGACCGGTGTGGCACAGGATCGCGTCGGGAATCCCCTCCTCCACGATCGCGCGCGCGATCTCCTCGCCGCCGTGCTCACCGGCGCGCTCGGCCGACGCGTGGACGCGGGGCACGATCCCGGCCTTCTCGCACCAGGCGCGGTACATCGCCTCGCTGTCGATGTTCCACGCGTTGGGGTCGGTTCCGCGCAGCAGCACGATCGACCGGGCTCCGGATGCGGCGAAGTGTTCGTAGACGCGCCGGAAGCTCAAGCTGTCGTCCTCGGTGGCCCAGTCGGTGAAATCCGGCCGGCTGGGATCCCGTCCCAGCGTCACGTACGGGATCCCGCGCCGTTCGAGGAGAGCGATCACCGGGTCGTCCACGTGCGGCATCGTCACGATGTACCCGTCCAGCGACAACGCCAGGGGCGGCGTCGGCCGCCTCGTGGGGTCGGGCACCAGCATCACACTCAGCCCGCGGTCCATCGCCTGCGCCGAAACGGCACCGATGTAACGGCTGAACACGTCGACACCCCGCGGCGCGTACTCGCCCAGCGCGTCCAACGACCGCATGACGAGACCGATCGCCCCTACGGACGAACGCCGCAGGCCGCGGGCGAGGGCGTCGGCCTCGTACTCCATCTCCTCGGCGATGGCTCTCACCCGCAGCCGCGTCGCCGCGCTCAGCGTCCCGGTGTCGTTGAGCGCCATCGACACCGCCGCCACCGAGACGCCCGCGCGCTGGGCGACATCGCGAATGGTGACGCCGTTCGAGCGGGCCACGGAAGACCTCCTTGGTTCGTACCTCCGCCGTTGCGCTGTCACCCTCACGCGGTCGCACCGCGTCGACCTGCGGCGGCCCGGGCGGCGGGGAGCACGGAGAGTGACGCTGTCGACACCATTGTATTAAACGTTTTACCTACCTAGCGTGTCGCCCGCCCCTCACCGTGACGGGCCTCACAGACAAAGGTCGGACAGCACCACCATGAAGCTGCACACCCTGCGTACGACCACCACCGGCCACCGCGACCGCGGGCGCGAGATCGGCGCACGATTCGCGGACCAGGTGCGCGACGTCAGCGCCCGCTACGTGGCGCATTTCAAGGTTCTGGGCATCTCGGAAACGACGGTCCGCGACATCGTCGCCCACAGCCGCGACGCCCTGCGCGACTGGTACCCGGGTCTCGCCGAGGAGTCCGACGCCATGGCCGAGGCGTCAGGAATCGAACCCTGGCAGGTGGCGGCGGTCGGCGCCCGGACCGAAGTACTCGCCGCCGCGCCCGGGAAGGGCGAGTGCACGACAGCCGTGTACGCACCGCCCTGCGGTGGCCCGCCCGAGACGATCCAGACGTGGGACTGGCACGACTCGCTCACGCCGGACGGTCTTCTGCTGTCGATCGTGACCGGGGCACAGCGCCGGGTGAAGCTCTTCACCGAGTTCGGCACGGCCGCGAAGATCGGGGTGAACGACGCCGGCCTCGGCCTGCATTTCAACATCCTTCACCACCGTTCCGACGACGCCACCGGCGGCGTGCCCGTCCACGCTGTCGCGCGTCGTGTCCTCGAGGAGGCGACCACGGTGGCGGAGGCCCGCGACATCGTCGCCTCCGCGAGCGTGAGCGCCTCCACCGTGCTGACCGTCGCGACCTACCGCGACGGCCGCGCCGCGGCGGCGTCCATCGAGATGTCGCCCTCCGGGTTCGCCGTGGTGCCCCCCGGCACCGACGGCTGGCTCGTCCACACGAACCACTTCCTCGACGCCGGCCTCGCCGGCGGTGACACCAGCACCCCGGAATTGATGTCGGTCGAGCGGCACCGGCACACCCGGGCTGTGCGCGGCGGCATGACCGGCCGGTGCGCCCCGGAGCGCGCGGCCGCCTTCTGCGGCGGCGACGGCGCCACCGCCGTGGTGTGCGTCCGTGCCGACGATTCCCGACCGGAGCACGAGCGGTGGAGCACGTTGCTCACCGCATCCCTCGACCTTCCCGGCTTCGCCCTCGAGTACGGGGCAGGCAGCCCCGACGCCGCGGCCCGCGAGGGCCTCGACCGGTTCTGAGCAACCCGATGGACAAGGACACGACCATGCCCGCACATCTCTACCGCAACGCCCGCGTCTTCACCTCCCATCAACGCACCTGGGCCGAGTCGCTCGTGGTGGTCGGCGACCGGCTCGCCTACGTCGGCGACGAGGCCACCGCGGCACGGGTGGCCGGACCGGATGCCGTGATCCACGACCTCGACGGCGCGACCGTCCTGCCCGGCTTCGTCGACGGCCACGCCCACGTGATCGGTACCGGCGAGGCGGCGGCCCAGGTCGATCTCTGGGGCGCCGGCTCGGTGGGGGAGATCCAGCGGCGCATCCGGACGTGGGCGCGGGAGAACCCCGGCGCACCTCGCGTGCTCGCCACCGGGTGGAAGCACGGTGACATCCCGCGCGGCCTGCCCGATCGGGGCATGCTGGACGCCGTCGTCGCCGACCGGCCCGTCTACGCGCAGGCCTACGACTTCCACTCGATCTGGCTGAACTCGGCCGCTCTCGCCGAAGCCGGCATCGACGACACCACGGCGTCACCACCGGGAGGAACGATCCACCGGGACGGGCGGGGGGCGGCCACCGGCCTGGTCGACGAGACCGCGATGCATCAGCTCGTATGGCCGGTGCTCGACAGCTTCGTCGCCGACTCCGACCGTGACGAGGCACTGGCGGTCGCGCTGGCGGCGTACGCCGAGTCCGGGATCGTGGGTTCGACCGAGATGGCGCTGGGCGAAGGCGACTACGAGGCGATGCGCCGTGCCGACGCGAGGGGCACCCTGACCACGCGCATCGCCGCGTTCTGGCGCGTCCGGCCCACGGGCGACGAGGGGGCGAACCTGGCCCAGGTCGAGCGCGCCGTCGCCCTCGCCGCCCACCGGTCGACCCCGTACCTGCGCGTGACCGGCATCAAGGTCATGGTCGACGGAACCGTCGACGGGTGCACCGCGTCGCTCGGAAAGCCCTATGCGAACGGTACGAACGCCGACCCGATCTGGAGTCTCGCCGAACTCGTGCCGGTGGTGGCCGCCGCGGACGCGGCCGGCCTGCAGGTCGCCATGCACGCCATCGGCGACGAGGCGATCCGGGTCGCGATCGGCGCCGTCGAGCAGGCCGTCGCTCTCAACGGCCCCAAGGAGCGCCGCCACCGCATCGAACACCTCGAAGTGGTCGACCCCGCCGACATCGACCGACTGGCAGCACTCGGCATCACGGCGAGCATGCAGCCCGTGCACGCCGATCCGGCCATCCAGGAGAACTGGCGACGCGTCCTCGGCGACGAGCGGGCCGACCGCGGCTTCCCGTGGCCCGAGATGACCGGGGCCGGAGCCACGCTGGTGCTCGGCACCGACTCTCCGACGTCGCCGCACGCCCCGCTGCCCAACATGTTCATCGCGGCGACACGGCGATCGGCACTGGATCCGTCGCTGCCTGCCAACATCGCGCACTACGCCCTGCCGCTGGCGGACGCCATCGTGCACGCCACCCGCGACGCCGCCTGGGCGAGCCGCTCCGAGCACCTCCACGGCCGCCTCGCCGAGGGGTTGTACGCCGACTTCATCGTTCTCGACCGGGACATCTTCGCCCGGCCGCTCGAGGAACTGCTCGACACGCGCGTGCTGCGGACCGTCGTGGGCGGCCGCGTGGTCCATCAGGCACAGCCGGGGGTGAACCGATGAGCCACGCGACCGTGCCGGCACCCGCGGCGGCGAGCCGGGTGAAGGCGGGACGACGGCCTTCCGGGACGGTGCTGCGGTTCATCGCCGCCCGCGTCGCGGGGCTGGCGGTGACCTTGTCCCTCGCGAGCCTGGTCGTCTTCGGAGCGCTCTACGCCGCTCCGGGGAGCCCGCTCACCTACCTCACGCACGGTCGCACCATGAGCCCCGACGCCATCGCCGCCATCACGGCCGAGTACCACCTGGACGACTCCCTGTGGCAGCAGTACCTGAGATGGCTCGGGGGCGTGGTGCGGGGCGACTTCGGCACCTCGATCATCTACAACCAACCGGTGTCGTCGCTGGTCGGCAGCCGCGCCGCCGTGACCACGCTCCTCGTGCTCATGGCCGCGGCGATCGTCCTCGTGCTCGGGCTGGCCGTCGGCACGCTCGCCGGCCTCAGGCCCGGCCGGCTGTCGCGCTCCGCCATGGCCGGGGCCACGGTCCTCATGGCGGTGCCGACCTTCGTCGGTGCGGTCGTGCTGATCATCGTGTTCGCCGTGAACCTGGAGTGGTTCCCGGTGTTCGGGGCCGGCCGCGGTGGCCTGGACGAGGTCTACCACCTGGTTCTGCCGTCGCTCGCACTCGCCCTCGCGTCGGTCGCGTTCGTCGCACGACTCACCCAGACCGCGATCCGGCAGGAGCTGGCGGCCGATCACGTGCAGACGGCGATCAGCCGCGGACTGCCCCGCGGGGTCGTCGTACGCCGACATGTGATGCGCAACGCCGCGATGCCGGTGCTCACCGTCGCGGGTCTCACGATCGCGGGTCTGATCGCGGGAAGCGTCGTCGTGGAACAGGTCTTCCAGCTCGGCGGGCTCGGTCAGTTCCTCGTGAACGCGGTGCAGCAGAAGGACTTCCCCGTCGTACAGGCGATCTGCCTGATGTACGTCGCCGCGTTCATCGTGCTGAACACCCTCATCGACGTCGTCTACACACTGCTCGACCCGCGCGTGTCGATCGGGAAGAAGGACTCGTGAGCACAACGCCCGCGGTGCGACTCACCGGAGCCCGAAAGGCCCGCGCACGGACGACGCGGAACAGGGCGGCCCTCGGCATGTCGGGTTGGGTGGCGCTCGCCCTGATCGGACTCGTCGGCTGCCTCGCCGTACTCGCCCCCCTCCTCGCACCGCACGATCCGAACGCCGTCGACCTCGCCGGCGCGTACCAGGGCTCGAGCGGCGCGCACCTGCTGGGAACCGACGCCAGCGGACGCGACCTTCTCTCCCGCCTCGTCCACGGCTCCCGGACGGCACTGATCGGACCGTTCCTCGTCGTGGTGATCTCGACCCTCCTCGGGACGGTGCTCGCCCTCGCGGCCGTGTGGTTCGGCGGCTGGTTCGACCAGATGGTGGTCCGCGTCGTCGACGCCGTGTTCGCCTTCCCCGGCCTGCTGCTGGCGATCCTGGCGACCGCCCTGTTCGGCTCCGGCCTGAACGCCGCCGTCGCGGCGCTGTCCATCGCCTACATCCCCTACATCGCGCGCATCGTTCGCAGCGCGGCGCTGCGAGAACGCTCACTGCCCTACGTCGCGGCACTGCAGGTCCAGGGCGTGCACGGGGTGCGGATCGCGGTGCGGCACATCCTGCCCAATGTGGGTGGACTGATCGTCGCCAACGCCACACTCGCCTTCGGATTCGCCCTGATGGACCTCGCCGGGCTCTCGTTCATCGGCCTCGGAGTGCAGCCGCCGACATCCGACTGGGGCGCGATGGTCGGCACCGGGATGGCCGGTGTGCTGCAGCAGCACCCGCAGGAGGCCCTCTTCGCCGGCGCGCTCGTCGTCGTCACCGTCGGTGCCGTGAACGTACTCGGCGACCGGCTCACCGAACGCTGGGAGGCACGCTCGTGAACGCACTTCTCGAAGTCGACGGTCTGACCGTCCGGTTGCCCGTCGCGGGCGAGCTGCGCACCGTGCTGCGCGACGTCTCGTTCTCCCTCGCCCGTGGAAGCACCCTCGGCCTGGTCGGCGAGTCCGGATCGGGCAAGTCCATGACGGTTCGCACCATCGCCCGCCTGCTCCCCGGCGGCGCCGACGTCCGGGGCGGGGTCCGCTTCGACGGCGCCGACGTGTTCGACCTCCGTACCGACGCCCTGCGGTCCTACCGGGCGAAGGACGTCGCGATGATCTTCCAGGACGCACGGGCCCACACGAACCCCGTACGCACGGTCGGCGACTTCCTCACCGAGGCGATGCGCACCAACGACCGCATGGCCGGACCCGCTGCTCGCAAGCGCGCACAGGAACTGCTCGCCGAGGTCGGGATCGGGGACGCCGAGCGCCGGCTGCGACAGTTCCCCCATGAGCTCTCCGGCGGCCTGCTGCAACGGGTGATGATCGCTGCCGCGGTCGCCGCGCGGCCTCGGCTCGTCCTCGCCGACGAGCCGACGACCGCGCTCGACGTCACCACCCAGGCGGAGGTGATGGCGATCCTCGGCCGCATGCAGCGCGAGTACGGCATGGCGATGCTCTTCATCACCCACGACCTGGAACTCGCCGGTGCGGTGTGCGACGAGACGATCGTGCTGTACGCCGGCCAGGTCATGGAGCGTCAGGCGTCGGCGCGGTTGCACGAGGATCCGCTGCACCCCTACACGGCCGCACTGGTGCAGGCACGGCCCGAGATCGGCCGGCGTGTCGATCGGCTGCCCGCGATCCCCGGGCATCCGACCACCGCCTACGAAGCACCGGACGGCTGTGGTTTCGCACCGCGCTGCCGGTTCGCACAAGAGGAGTGCCGCGCGGGGGTTCCGCCACTGACGCGCATCGGTCCCTCGCAGACCCGATGCGTCCGGATGCCGGGACTCCGGGGCCTGACGGTGCCGCGGGAGTACGTCGGCTCCGAAGCGAACGAGGAGGTTCAGCGATGACCGGACCGCTGCTCGTCGTCGAGCACCTGACCAAGACGTTCGGCCGTGGACGGACCGAGGCGACCGCGGTCGCCGACGTGAGTTTCACCCTCGCCCCGGGCGGTGCCCTCGGCATCGTCGGCGAGTCCGGGTCCGGGAAGACGACCACGGCGCGAATGATCATCGGCCTGGAGCGTCCCACCGGCGGTCGCATCCTGTTCCGCGGCGAGGACCGCACACGCCCGGCGCGTTCCGCGCGCAGGCGCCGTGAGCGGGGCCGGGACATCCAGATCGTCTTCCAGGACCCGTACACCTCGCTCGACCGCCGCCAGCGCATCGGCGACTGCCTCGCGGAAGTCGTCGGTGTGCACACCCGGCTCGGCCGCGACGAGACCGGGAAGCGCGTGAGCGAGCTCGCCGAGCTCGTCGGGCTCGACGACCGGCAGCTCGCGGCACTGCCCGGGGCCCTCTCGGGAGGACAGCGTCAACGCGTGGCCATCGCTCGCGCGCTCGCCGCCGATCCGGACGTCCTCATCCTCGACGAGGCCGTGTCCGCCCTGGACGTCTCGATCCAGGCACAGATCCTCAACCTTCTCTCGGACATCCGGCGGAAGCGCGGCCTCGGCTACCTGTTCATCAGCCACGATCTCGCCGTCATCCGCCAGGTGACCGACGACACGATCGTCATGCGGCACGGCACCGTCGTCGAGCAAGGCCCCACCGCCGACGTGCTCGACCGCCCGCAGGACCCCTACACCCGCTTGTTGCGCGACAGCGTCCCCCGCAGCGGGTGGGACCCCGAAACCCTCACCGCCCGACCCTGAACAGGGAGTTGCCCCATGTACTCACCCCGCCCGCACAGACGGACAACGGCACTCGCCGTCGCCGCCGCCGTCCTCGCGTTGGCCGGCTGCTCCGGCGGAGGCACGTCCGGCACCGAAGGAACCGGGTCCACCGACACGCTGACGACGTTCACTCCCACGGGCTCGGGCTCGGTCGACTCGATCACCTGGAACGTCTTCCAGGGCGAGCCCCAGACCATCGACCCCTTCCAGTCGGCCGACTACACGCCGAACATGATCAACTCGAACATGTGCGAGACGCTGCTCGCCCAGACACCCGACTTCCGGATCAAGCCCAACCTGGCCACGTCGTACGCCAACCCCGACCCGACGACCTGGGTCTACAAGCTGCGCACCGACGCCACCTTCTGGGACGGCTCGCCGATGACCGCCGACGACGTGGTGTGGAGCATGCGGCACAACATGACGGACAAGTCCAGCTTCTACGGCTACCTGTACGCGAACGTCGCCTCGATCGCGAAGACGGGCGCCGGCGAGGTGACGGTCAGGCTCAAGAAGCCCGACTATCTCTTCAACGACGAGTTGGCGAGCTTCGCCGGTGTCGTCGTCAAGAAGGAGTTCTACGAGCAGCACGGCAGGAAGGCGGGGACACCGGACGTCGGTGTCATGTGCACCGGCCCCTACCGGTTCGACACGTGGACACGAGGCCAGTCGATCCGTGTGAGCCGCTACGACGGCTACTGGAACAAGTCGCTGCCACGGAGGGTGAAGAACATCGACTTCACCTTCCTGACCGACGACTCCGCGATCACGTCCGGTCTGCTCTCGGGGCAGATCGACGGCACGTACGGCCCGCCGATGGCCGGGCTGACCCAGTTGAGGGCATCGTCGGCGGGCAAGCTCTACTCGGGTGCCGCGCCCCTGGCCGTCACGCTCGTGGTGGCGAACCCGAAAGGCGCGATGGGCAGCGCTGACGTACGCAAGGCACTCCAGAGGGCCATCGACTGGAAGGGCATCGGCAAGCAGGTGTTCGCGGGCAAGGGGACCCCCGCTTCGCTGCAGACCGTGCCGGCCGTGTACGGCTTCGCCGAGGACGAGCTGACCTCCTACGCCGACTCGGTCCGAACCGACGGGTCCGCCAAGATCGAGGAGGCGAAGAAGCTGCTCGCCAAAGTGCCCGACGACGTGAAGTCGCAGCAGATCAGCCTCGTGGTTCCGCAGCAGGCGGAGACCCAGCAACTGGGCCTCGCGATCAAGGCCGCGGCCGACAGGATCGGGTTGACGTTCAAGCTGAACGTCGTTCCCGCGACCGGCTACTCGAACTACCTGTACGACCCGGCGACGCGCGGCGACACCGACCTGCTGTACACCCAGTTCTGGCCGAACATCCCCAACCCGCTCGACTGGCTCGGCCTCACCGCGGTGACCGGCGGCACCTTCAACCAGTCCGGCTACAACGGCATCGACGGACTCTACGCCGAGGCGATCGGCACGAAGGACGACAGCGCCCGCTCCAAGCTGGTCGTGCAGATGGAACGGAAGCTGCACGACGAGATGAATCCGATGTTCCCCGGCATCCAGCTCACGAACGACGTGTGGCTCGGAAACAAGATCACCGGGGCGCCGGCGGCGTTCGACTACGTCTACTACCCGTGGGCGGCCTACCTCGGCGGAACGGGCAAGTAGTCCTCGCGGGAACGGGGCGGGCTTCCGGTGCGGTCGCCGGACGTCTGGTCCGCCGGGCCGGTCCCGCCTGTCGTCCGGAGCCGAGTGGCCGGGAGGGGCCTCCTTCCGGCCACTCGCCGGACACGGCCCGGCCCTGGACTTCGCGGGAGCCCCCGACGGAGGCCGCCGCTTGATGGCGGGCCGCCTCACCGAATCGCGGGCAGCGGCTCCCGACCGGTCACGTCGAGGACGGCGAAGCGACGGCCGGACGAGCACTCGGCGGCGAGCACCCGCTGTGGGTCGTGCGACGTCCCGGCCGTCGCCGTCAGCCGGGCAGGCCCAGGCCGTCCAAGGAGGTCCCGGCGGCCCACTGTCGCAGTTGCCGGCCGCCGACAAGGCGGACCCTGCCCTGACGGGAGGCCCACTGGACATCCGCGCGGCTGTGCGAACCCGGGGTGACCAGCACGCGGATCGGATGGTCGACCCCGGGACGGCCCGGCTCCCGCAGGGTGGGAGCGGGACCGACCAGAGTGTCCCCGTCCGTCGGCACCTCGTCCGCCGGACGGAATCCCACGTCGAGCCGGCGGCCGCCGCGGTCGCGTGCGTACAGCCGAGGGCGGCCCGCGTCCGGCATGGAGATGACGTGCCAGCCGTCGCGCTGCAGCATCCGTTCGACGGCCACCGCCAGGCCGTGCTCGTCCAACGCCGCCAGTTCCGCGGGGGTGTAGATGCCGCCGCGCCGGCGGACCACCGCACGGCGCCAGCGCCGCCCCACCACCGCGACGACCGCGACCAGGGCAACGCCCAGCAGCAGGCCGCCGGTGCCGAGCGCGCGGTACAGCCAGGCGAGGGCTACCGCGAAACCGGCCAGGGCCAGGCCGAGGCCGACGAACGCGGGCAGCACGTCGCGAAGTTCCGGTCCGTAGCGCCCCTGCGCCCGCAGTTCAGCGATCGCATGCTGCTTCCGTGCGCGACGGGACTCGGGCACGGGAGGGGGCTTCTCCCCCGCAGGTGTTGCCGGGTGACGCCACCGTGTGGCCCGTACCGCCGGTCTGGGCAACAACCCTTCCCCCTCCGTCCTGCGTACAGACACCTGCTCGTGCGACTACGGCTTGGCCGCACGAGACGGACGAAGCGCTTGCACGAGCCTAGTGCGGCTCGGATGATCACGGCCGTCGGGGGCGGCGCATCCGACCGGCGGGCGCCACGGCGCCAGGCCGGGATGCCCCTTCAGCGTGTCGTCGGTCGTCGCATAGAGTGCGTCCTCCTTTCCGCAGGCACCCCGTGGACCACACCACCAGGAGGAACCGGTGTCAGACCCGCGACTGCTCACCCCCGAGGAGAAGCTCGCCGACGCGAAGAAGCTGTTGAGCCTCCCGCGTATCGTCGTGATCTGCGGCTCCACCCGCTTCATGACCGAGATGAACGAGGCCGATCTGCGGGAGACCAAAGCCGGAAGGATTGTCGTCAAACCGGGCTGTGACATGAAGTCGCCGCACGCACTCCGGTCCGATCCTGTGGAGGCCGAGGCGCTGAAGGTTCGACTCGACGAGCTGCACCGCGCGAAGATCCGGCTCGCTGATGAGGTGCTCGTGGTCGGCGACTACATCGGGGACAGCACCCGAGCCGAAATCGCCTACGCCCGGTCGCTGGGCAAGCCCGTGCGGTTCACACACCCCGAAGTCGACCCTGACGCCTGACCGTCCGCTGCCACCTCGACAACCAGGGCCGGCGGCCCGCCTCCGCGGTGGCTTCGGCCGCCGCCCATCCCACACCCTCCGCAGGCATTCCCTGGCATTCAACCAAGGCCGGCCGGCATCCGAGGCCCCACCTGACGGATGAGGCCGTCTCACGCCTACTGCACGAGACTGAGGCGGAAGCGCGTGTAGTCCTCGAACTCGGCCACCGGGTCGAAGCCCAGGCGTTCGAGGAGGGCGACGCTCTTGGCGTTGCCGTGCGTGACGCCGGCGAAGATGTCGGTGGCCCCGAGTTCGCGTGCCGCGTAGACGTACAGGGCGGCGCACGCGGCCGTCGCGTGACCCGCACCGACATGGGACTCGCAGAGCCAGTAGCCCGTGCCATAGCGCGGCGGGGCAACGGCAATCAGATCGACCCGGCCGATCAGTTCGCCGTTGAGCCGGATCCCGTAGCGGTGGCTGAGGCCCGGGTCCTCGCTCAGGTGTTCGCGAACCCAGGCCGGGGTGGCCCCACTCTCCTCCCGGTAGTTGCCCAGCCGGCTCAGGTGCTCACGGTTTCTGTCCAGCAGCGCGTAGTACGCGTCCGCGTCTTCGAGTGTCAACTCCCGCAGGACCAGACCCGGGACGTGGGTCCGAATGTCGGGAACGGGGCCTCGAGGCACTGGGGTTGCAGCCACGGCACAGAACTTAGGGCAGGACCCCCCTGGGGACACCACACTGACGTCCTCTCCCCCATGTTGCAGAAGGCCGCGATCACGCTCGTCCCGCACTCGGCCGTGTGGCGCGCCATCTGCCGGAGGATCTGCCACGCCTGCGCGCCCCGGGCGTTGCCCTGGAGCAGGAGAGCGGCGACTTCGCGGAGGCGTTCTCCTGCTGACCCGCGCCCGCCCTGTGGACGGACGTGGACCCCAGTCGGGCGACGGGGGCCACGAACCCGCGTCAGGGCCGGCCGCCGAGGGCCTGTCGGGCGGCGTGGAGGCAGGCCGTGACGGCGGGGTCCTCCCCGGTGGTGGTCCGGGTGAGCGCCAGGACGGTGCGCCGCATGCGGGGAGCCGGCCGCAGTCCGGTGACGCCTGGCTGCTCCCGGGCGAGGCCGGCGGGCAGGAGGGCCACGCCGGCACCGGTGGCGACGAGTGCGGCCAGGATGTGGAGTCCTTCGAATTCCCAGCGCCGCGGGGGTGTGGCGTCGATCGCGGTCAGATACCGGTCGCCCGCCGCTCGGGAGAGTTCCCCGACGGGGGCGCACAGCCAGGTCTGGTCGTGGACGATCTGTCGCAGCCGTGCGGCGCTTGCCGGGCCGGGCTGCTCGGCGAGCGGGTGGTCCGCGGGGATCGCCAGGACGACGTCCTCTCGGCGCAGACGGTGGACGGACAGGCCGGTGCCTTCGGCCGGTGGGTGCGCGGACCAGTCGTCGATGACGGCGAGGTCGTAGCGGCGGTCCAGGACTGCCGCGGCGGCGGTGGTCGAGCCGGTCTCGTGAGCGACGACGTTCAACTCCGGGTGCGCGCGTTGCAGTGCGGCCAGGTGGGGAGCGAGAGCGGGGGCCAGGGAGTGGATGCAACTGACGTTCACCCGCCCGCTGACGGTGCCGACGCGGGCGCGCATGCGGCTGTGGGCCGTTTCCGCGGCGGCGAGGATGCGTGCGGCGTGCTCGGCCAGTTCGCGTCCCGCGTCGGTCAGGCTCGCACGCTGGGCGGTGCGCTCGACCAACGCGACGCCGGCCTCCCGTTCCAGGGCGGCCAGTTGCTGGGAGACCGCCGACGGAGAGTATCCGAGGTCGGCGGCCGTGGCGGTGATGGTGCCCCGGGCGGCGAAGCGGTGCAGGATCTCCAGCCGCCGCAGGTTGCCCAGCATCAGGTCTCCTTAAAGTTCCCCACGTATTTTCGCGCTGTCGCTGATGCTACGCCTCGGGCACGCTGGGCGTGTGCCCGGCAGAGCGCCGCGGCACCACGACGCCGGTGCCCGGTGCCGAACAGGACGGTTCCCCATGACGACCCACTCCGCGACGCTCGCCATCGACGAGGCCGTTCAGGCCCGCCGTGAAGCCGGGAACGACGTACTCCACCTGGGATTCGGGGAGGCCGGGTTGCCGGTCGCCCCGGGCCTGGCCGAGGTCCTCGCCGACGCCCACCTGCGCAACGGGTACGGCCCGGTCGCCGGCTCACCACAGGCCCGGGCGGCCGCCGCGGGCTGGTTCACCCGACGCGGCCTGTCCACCGAACCGGGCCAGATCGTCTTCGCCCCGGGCAGCAAGCCCCTGCTCTTCGCGCTGCTGGCGGCGATCGGCGGTGACGTGGTGCTGCCCTGTCCCTCCTGGGTCTCCTACGCGGCCCAGGCCGCCCTGCTCGACCGCCGCGTCATCTCCGTACCCGTCCCGGCCGAGGCCGGCGGCATTCCCGACCCCGAACTGCTGGAACAGGCCCTGCGGCGCGCCGCCGCGAACGGGGCCCGGCCGGGCGTACTGGTCCTCACCGTCCCGGACAACCCGACCGGCACCGTCGCCCCCGCCGAGCAGGTCGAGGCGGTCTGCGCGATCGCCGACCGCCACGGCCTCGCGGTCATCAGCGACGAGATCTACGCCGAGCTGAGCCACCGCGGCACCGTCCCGGGCCCGGTGCACCACCTGGCCGAGCGCACCGTCGTCACCACGGGGCTGAGCAAGTCCCTGGCCCTGGGCGGTTGGCGGATCGGCTTCGCCCGCACCCCCGAGGGGTGCTGGGGACGGCGCCTGCACCAGGAACTGACCGGCGTCGCCAGCGAGATCTGGTCCAGCCTGGCCGCACCCATGCAGGCCGTGGCCGCCCACGCCCTGAGCGACCCGCCCGAGATCACCGCACACATCACCGCCGCCCGCCGGCTGCACGCCCGCATCGCCACCGAGGTGCACACCCGGCTGCTCGCGGCGGGGGCACGGTGCCGCGCTCCGCAGGCCGGCTTCTACCTCTACCCCGACTTCGCCCCCGCCCGTGAGGTTCTGCGTGCCCGGGGGATCGCCACCGGCAGCGACCTGGCCACCGCCCTGCTCGACCGGCACGGCATCGCCACTCTGCCCGGCAGCGCGTTCGGCGAACCCGACACCGCCCTGACCCTCAGGCTCGCCACGAGCCTGCTGTACGGCGCCACCCCGCGGCAACGCCACCGGGCGCTGACCGCGGAAGAACCACAGACCCTGCCCTGGATCGCCCCCGCCCTCACCCGCCTCGGTGCCGCCCTGGGCGAACTCACGACCGGCCGAAGCGGCCCCCCGCCCCGCCGGGGGAGGGGCTGAACGACCCACTGGTCGGGGCCGTCCGGCCCCAGAGCGCCCCACCGGGCGGCGTGACGATGGTCGTGAAGGCGAGGAGGCCCGGGTCGGCGGTTCGTCCGGCGCCGGTCGCCGCGGGCCGAGGCAGGTGAGTGGGGATGACGTTCTGGTACACCCACGACATGGGCGGGTGGGGCTGGTTCGGGATGTCGGTCGGCATGGTCCTGTTCTGGGCGCTGATCGTCACCGTCCTCGTGCTGGTCGTCCGTTCCGTCGACCACACCCGGGAACGGACCCGCACGCCCGCGGCACCCACACCGGAGCAGATCCTCGGTGAGCGCTACGCCCGGGGGGAGATCGACGAGGAGGAGTACCGGCGCCGCCTGAGCACCTTGCGCAACGGGCCGCCCCCCAAGAGCTGAGGACCCGCCCGTGCGGCGGTGCGGGTTCGTCCTCACCCGGCTCGAGCCGACGGCGTGGGACGGGGCCGGCCGGCCCCGGACGGGCCCCGTCGCCCAGGTATCCCCGTCGGGCGTCACGGCGAAGGCGGTGACGCCCGGCAGCCCGGACAGCCAATCCCGGGCCTCGGCTCCCCTGCAGTACGCCGCCGTCGCCGGCATGTCGGCCTCCGCGAGGGAGGGGCCGGTCACGGTCAGCGAGGCCAGGGCATGTGCGGCAGGCGCGCCGGTGTGCGGGTCGACGATGGGGCAGCCGCGTTCGGCGGGGCCGGAGGCGGCGACGCCCAGGGGTTCCCCGGTGGACTCGACGACCGCGGCGCAGGTGCCGGGCAGAAGGGGGTGCGCGATCCCCGCCGCGGTCCTACCGTCCGAGCAGACGGTTCCAGAGGCCGGGCTTCTTCTCCTCCGCGGGGCGGGCGGGCCGGACTTCGAGCGACCAGTCGCCGTCCCCTTTGACGACCGCCAGGATCAGGGGCCCCTCGGGGAGCACCCGTGCCTCCTTCGGGCGCCGGCCCGTCTCGCTCGCCAGTGTGTCCGGGTACGGGGCCGGGGCGCCGGGGCGACGCGGCTTGTGGCCCTCGACGCGCAGCCACTCGCCACCCCCCTTCGTCGAGCGCATTCGGGAGACCAACTCGCCTGCGGGCCCCGTGTGGAGCAGAACGTCGGAGCCCCGCCCGGTGGCCCCCTCGCCGAGCGCGCGCACCGCGCTGAGGGGCCGGATCACGACCACCCACTCGTCCCGGCTGTCGCACTGGACGCGGAAGCGCAGGGGGTACAGGTTGTCGCACCACATCACCCTCCGGTCGAACCGGTGGGGCGGGAAGCTCCTGCCGAGGTGGACGGCCTCCCTGCCGTTCCAGTCGAGGGAGTCCATCCAGAAGATGCCGGAGCCCGTCCGGGCGACGTCGACCACGACGTAACCGGGCGGAGGCGTCTCCTCCATGGCGAACTTGGCGTCGCCCCTGCCGACGTACACGATGTCCTCGAACTCCCCGCCGAGGATCCCGGCGGCCGCGGCCGTCCCGGCGGACAGGGCCGTCCCGGCGGACGGGGCGGGCGAGGGGGCGATCAGCCCCGCCCACCATCCGTCGTCCCCGCCGCCGATCCGGCGCGGGGGCCGCGAGCGGTCCTTCTCCCGCGCGCCGGCCCCGGACCCGGCCGACGCGCCGTCCGAGGCGGATCCCGTACCCCTGCCCGAACCCGAACCCGAACCCGAACCCGGTCCCGCACCGGCGTCCGGCCCCGCCGCCGGACTCGACCCCGAACCCTTGCCCGGCCCCGGCCCCGACGACTTGCCGACGGCGCCGTGCGGGATCTCCAGCGGGACCGGTCCGGCCTGCCCTGACTGTCCGGGGGCCGGCAGGTCCTCCCCCTTGCTGATCTGCGTCACGGCGTCATGCTGGCACGCGCCGCCCGGCCTGCCCAGGGCTTTTGACACACGGCCCGGGCGCGAGCGGCCAAAGGGTCCTGCTCCGGGCGGGCGCCCGGAGTGGCGGCGAAGTCCTCGGCCTGCCGCCCGCGCGGCTGCGGCCCCGCCGCACCGACGCCCGGCCTTCTGCGACGAAGCCCTCGGCCATGCGGCCGACGGCGCCCCCGTCGGCGGACAAGGCACTCATCCGCTGCCACGGCAGCCGAGGCCCCGCCCGCCCTGGTCGGGTTGCCGAAGTGCCTGGCGGAGCAGTACGCACCGTAATCAGACATAATTGACCTATCAGTCCGGAAGGCGCTCCACACAGGTCGGGACAGCGGATGGGCTCCTCCCCCGAAGAAGCCCGGGACCAGTCGGTCTCGTTCGATGACATCGTGACGGCCGTGCTCGACGATCGGGGCACGGTGCGGCACTGGTCGCGAGCGGCCGCCGACCTCCTGGCCTACACGGCCGAGGAGGTGTGCGGCTCCCCGGTGACCGACCTCCTCGCCGACCCCGCCGACGGGCGGTGCGAGGACCGCCACCGTCCCACCGGGATCCCCTCGGCGGGCCGGGCACTGCTCCGCCACCGCTCCGGCCGTCCGGTCGAGGTCGCCTTTCGCGCCGTGCCGACGGAAGACGCGTCCCACAACGTGGTCCTGGCCGTCCCCGCCCGGTCCGTCACTGCGGGCGGCCAGGACACCGCCTTGGTGCGGGCGCTGTTCGCCCAGAACCAGATCGAGATCGGTGTGCACGGTCTGGACCTGCGCACACTGCGCACCAATCTCATCCGGAAGACGCCCGGCAGGCCCGCCCTGCTCGGTGGCCGGCTGCGGGAGATGCTCTCCCCCCAGGACGCGGAGGAGGCCGAGTCGGCGCTGCGCCGGGTGCTGGCGACGGGGGTGCCGCTGATCGGGTGGGTACAGCGTGGGCGGGCCCCACAGGTCGCCGACAGGCAATGGTCCCTGTCCGCCTTCCGGCTGGAGGATCCGCCGGGTCGCCCGACAGGTGTGGCCACGCTGCTGACGCCCCTCACCGCGAAGGAGCGGGACCGCCACCACCTGTACCTGCTCCACCAGGCGTCCGTGCGGGTGGGCCGCACCCTGGACGTCCTGCGCACCGCTGAGGATCTGGCCGAATTCCTCGTGCCGGCTCTCGGCGACGTGACCTGGGTGGAACTCGCCGACGCGGTGTTCGACGGCGACGAACCCCCCAAACTCACCGGCGCCGGACTGTGGTACCTGCGTCGCGCCGCCCTGGCCACGGCGACCGGCTGCGTCCCGGATGCCCTGCTGCAACCGGGGATGACGGTCCCCCCGATGCCGGACCCCGCTCCTCCGATCCTGCACCGTCTGCGGCGCGGCGAGACCGTACTGGCCTCCGGGCCGGAGGCCAGAGAGCAACTGGGACCCGAGCTGGCCTCCCTGTTCGTCCCCGACCGAGGACACTCCGTCCTGTACTCCCCCCTGTTCGCGCGGGGGCTGGTCCTCGGCGTCGTGGTCGTGTGGCGTACCGAGCAGCCCGAGCCCTTCGTCGACGAGGACCGGGAACTGCTGGCGGAGATCGCGTCACGGGCCGCTCTGAGCGTGGACAACGCCCGCCGGTACACCCGCGAGCACCGCGCGGCCGTGGCCCTGCAGCAGCGCCTGCTCCCGCGCACCACCACGGACACAGCGGCGGTCGAGGCGGCAGGCAGCTACGTGCCGGCGGGCGGCGGGGCCGGCATCGGCGGCGACTGGTTCGACGTGATCCCCCTGTCCTCGCTGCGGGTCGCGCTCGTCGTGGGAGACGTCGTCGGCCACGGTCTGCACGCCGCCGCGACCATGGGAAGGCTGCGTACTGCGGTGCAGACGCTCGCGGATCTGGAACTCGCGCCCGACGAACTGCTCACGCACGTGGACGACCTCGTCCAGAAACTCGCCGACGAGGCCGATCCCGCCCAGCGGGACGTCGTGGGGGCGACCTGCCTGTACGCCGTGTACGACCCGGTCACCAGCCGGTGCGCGGTGGCCAGCGCCGGACATCCGCCGCCCGTTCTCGTACGCCCCGACGCAACGGCAGAGGTGATCGACGTCGTCCCCGGGCCGCCCCTCGGGGTCGGGGGCATGCCGTTCGAGGTCACGAGTCTCTGCCTGGAGCCCGGCAGCGTGCTCGCCCTGTACACCGACGGCCTGGTGACCTCCGGCGAGCAGGACGGCCCGGTCCAGGCTTCACGACTGGCGGACCGACTCGCCGCCCTCTGCGACCGCAGCGGCTCGGCCTCCCTGGAAGTGATCGGACAAGCCCTGCTCTCCGAAGCCACCCACGTCCCGTCCCGCGACGACGTGGCCCTGCTGCTGGCCCGCACCAAGGCGCTCGCGGACGGCTCCACCAACGCCTGGGAGTTTCCCGACGACCCCGCCGTCGTGCCCCGTGCCCGGAAGGCCGTGACCGCACAACTGGCCGAGTGGAACCTGGAGCAACTGACCTTCACCACGGAACTCATCGTCAGCGAACTGGTCACCAACGCCATCCGCCACGCGGGCGGCCCGATCACGCTGCGGCTCATCCGCGACAACGTGCTCATCTGCGAGGTCTCCGACCCCAGCAACACGCAGCCACGGCTGCGCCGGGCCCGCTGGGCCGACGAGGGAGGCCGCGGACTGTACCTCGTGGCCCAGCTCACCACCCGCTGGGGCAGCCGGTACAGCCACAACGGCAAGACCATCTGGACCGAGCAGCCCCTCGTGCCGTCGGTGTGAACCTCGCGCCGCCAACCGTTCGAACCCGGTGAGCCGACGGTGCCTGTCGCTAGATGGAGAAGCGCTCCTTCTCCAGCAGGGGGCGCACGCGTGAGGCGAAGCCGCCGGTGCGGAAGGGGCGCTGCAGCAGCCCGGGGCTGAGCTGCTGAGCGAGGGCGGCGGCGATCATGCCCTGGTCCAGGGCGAGCACGAAGTCGCTGACCCGGCCGGTCGCGACGTTCACGGAGTCGCGGAAGCCGTACGTCTCGTCGTACGCGCCGAAGTCCCGGTCGAGGGCCCTCAGGTTGTCGAACGCCTCGCCTCGCGCGTACGGCAGTGCGAGGAAGGAGGCGTGCGGGGTGACGACACCGAGGGAGTTGTAGCCTTCCTCCTGCATGCCGATGGCGTCGACGCCGTACTCGCGGTAGCCCCCCTCGGGGATGTTGGCGGGGGAGAAGCCCCAGTAGCCGTACTCCGCCTCGTCCATGCCGTGCTCGATCTGGCTGCGGACGTAGCGGGTGTGCGTGACGCCCCACGAGCGCGGCGACCACTCGGCCTCCGGCACGAACAGCGGCACCATCAGGGCCTCGAACATCGAGCCGCCCCAGGTGGGGACCAGCTTGCGTCCCCGGTACGTGTAGTGGCCCTGCCAGACCCGGACGCCGTCGACGGTGACGTACGAGCCCGCGGGCTCCTGCTCCTGCCCCATGCCGGGCAGCAGTGTGCGGAACAGGTGCCAGTAGTGCTCGGACGGCAGGCTGCCGTCGGCGATGCCCAGGTAACTGGCCATGCGGGGCTCTGTGTTCATGGCGCCGTAGTGGTGTCCGGTCGGCTCGCCCTTGCCCGGCTTGTCGGGCCAGAAGCCGCCGCGGAGCTGGCCCGGTCCGGCGGCCGGGTCGGCCGGGTCGTAGGGCGTGTAGTAGTACGACCAGTCGACGTCGGCGAGCAGCCTCGCGATGCGCGGACGCAGGGCCGGGGCGGCGTCGGCGGCGATCCGCAGACCGGTGACGAGCCAGGCGTTGTCGACGGAGGAGAGGAACGGACGGATGGGGTCGCCGTTCTCGGGCCAGGCCGTCAGGAGCGAACCGTCGTGCGCGTCGTACCAGTTGAACCAGAAGCCGTGTGCCCGCTCCAGTCGCTCGACCGCGGCGACGGTGCGGGCGAGTCGCCGCTCCATCGTCTCCTGGCCGATCACACCGAGCCCTGCCGCGGCGGCCGTCGCCCAGAGCCCGCAGCCGATGTTCGTCGGAGAGGTCTGGACGGACGGGACGGGGGCGCCGGGCCCGCTGACGTCGATCTTGTCGGTGACGAGGCCGAGGTCGGTGGTCATCGCCTCGATCGAGCGGTACGTCGAGTGGAACCAGGTGCGCGCCAGGGACGCGTCGGAGCGGGCGGGGGCGGCGGTGGCCGCTGGACCGGCGCCCAGTGCGAGGGCGGCGCCGCCGGCGCCGGCGGTCATGAGGAACGTACGGCGATCCATGAAGGTCCTCCGAGAAGAGCTGCTGTGAAGGGAAGTTCGTGGTGCTCGTGCGGGCAGGGTGGGCGGGGGCCGGCGCATGTCAGGGATGCGTCGGCCCCCGCCGGTCCGGCCTGCGAGGTCAGGGTTCGCAGGCCCCGGGGCCGGGTCGGCGGGGCGGATGTGCGGGCCCGGTCCCGTACGTTCCGGAACGGCTCGGGGGAGTGCCGCCCCGGAACGGGCTTCTTCGTGTGGCAGGGACTTCTTGCGGAGTAGGGGGCCCCTCGGGGCTCACAGGCGCGGCAGGGCCCGCTCGCGACCCAGGCCGCCGAGCCAATGGGCGGCCGGCTTGGGCGTGCGCGCGAAGGTCTCGCGGTCCCAGCCGATGAGCCCGAACGTCGCCTTGTAGGTCCCCCACTCGTAGTTGTCGAGCGCGCTCCAGGCGAGGTAGCCGCGGACGTCGATGCCGTCCTCGATGCAGGCGGCGACGGCGTCGAGGGCGCCCGCGTAGTAGTCGATGCGGCGCTGCTCGTCGTCGGTGGCGATGCCGTTCTCGGTGACGATCAACGGCGTGTCCGAGCCGATCAGTTCCGCGGTGTGCCGGATCGCGTGGCCGACGGCGGTGGGGTAGTACTCCCATGACGTCAGGGTGCGCTCGGCGTCCGCCGGGGCCGGGATCGGGCCGTCCGTCCCGATCCTGGTCCGGGTGTAGGACTGCACGCCGATCCAGTCGTCGCCGCGCGCCGCCTCGATGAAGACGTCCTCGCGGGGGTGGCGGTAGGCGTCCGTGACGTCCTCGGCCCCCGGCTCGGCCTGGTAGACCTGGTTGGCGATCGTCCAGCCCACCTGGATGCCGGCGTTGACGGAGCGCACGGCCTTGGCCGCGGCGTGGTGCGCGGCGATGACCGCGTGCGTCGTCTCCTCGTCCGGAAAGGGCAGCCCCGCGGGCGGGAAGCCCTGCTCGCCGCGCTTGGCGAGACCGGCCATCACGGCGATCATGTTCGGCTCGTTGAGGGTGCACACATGGCTGACGCCGTCGGCGATGATCGGCGCGCACTCCTCGACGTACCGCGCGAACAGCTCGACGCCGTTCTCGGCGGTGAAGCCGCCCAGGTCCTCGAACCACTGCGGGACCGTGAAGTGGTGCAGCGTGATCATCGGGCGCAGGCCGCGGGCGAGCGCGCCCTCGACCATGCGGCGGTAGTGGGCGATCTCGGCGCGCGAGAAGTGACCGCGCGCGGGCTCGATGCGCGCCCATTCGACGCTGAACCGGTAGTCCGTGAAGCCGAGTCCGGCGAGCAGGTCCATGTCCTGCTCCCAGCGGTGGTAGCTGTCGCAGGCGTCCAGGCTGGGCTCCTGGATCCTCGCCGCCGGGTCGTGCTCCTTGCGCCACCAGTCACTGTTGACGTTGTTGCCCTCGATCTGGTGGGCCGCGGTCGAGGCGCCCCACAGGAAGCCGTCGGGGAAGGGCGTGCGGGCAGGGGTGAGCGTCATGGTGGTGATGCCTGTCTTTCTGCGTGCGTGGGGGAGGGGGCCCCTGGGGGAGGGCTACTTGAGGCCGGCGGTGGCGATGCCCTGGGTGAAGTGGCGTTGCAGGACCGCGAAGACGACCAGGACGGGCAGGACGACGAGCAGCGAGCCCGCCATCAGCATTCCGTTGCCGCCGCCGACCGTCCGGTTGGGGTCGTTGGCGAAGGTGGCGAGGGCCACCGGGAGCGTGTACTTGTCCGGGTCGTTGGTCGCGATGAGCGGCCAGATGAAGTTGTTCCACGACCCGAGGAACGTGAAGATCGTCAGCGTCGCGAGCGCGGGCTTGACCAGCGGTAGGACGATCCGCCAGAAGATGTACCACTCGCCGGCGCCGTCCATCCGGGCCGCTTCGAGCAGCTCGTCCGGGATGGCCTGCATGAACTGCCGCATCAGGAAGACACCGAAGGCGCCTGCCGCGAAGGGCAGCACGAGGCCCGCGTAGGTGTCGAGCAGGTCGAGCTGGTTGATCAGCACGAACAGCGGCAGGACCATCAGGTTCGCCGGCACCATCAGGGCGGCGAGGACGATGCCGAAGACCTTCGAGCGGCCGGTGAAGTCCAGCTTGGCCAGCGCGTAGCCGAGCATCGAACAGAACAGGAGATTGCACACGGTCACGAGCACCGCGACGATCACCGAGTTCAGGAAGTACTGAGGCATGTCGAGCTGGTCGAGCAGATCCCGGAAGTTGCGCAGCGTCCACTCGGACGGGATCCACACCGGCGGGCTGGCCGTGAGGTCCCTCTTGGTCTTGAAGGCGCTGAGCGCCATCCACAGGAAGGGCGCGGCCGTCACCAGCAGGCCGAGCGAGGCGACGACGTAGAGCAGGGGCTTGCGGACGCGGCTCTCCGGGCGTCGGGGCGAGATGCCGGCGCTCATTTCGTGTTGTCCTTCATCAGTCGGAGCTGCAGCACGGTGATGCCCATGATCACCAGGAACAGGACGTACGCCATCGCGCTCGCGTAGCCCATGTTGAAGAACCGGAAGCCCTGGAAGTACATGTCGAGCGACACGGTCAGCGTGGAGTCGGAGGGGCCGCCCTGGGTCATCACGAACGGCTCCTCGAAGACGTTGAGGTAGCCGATCGTGGTGATGACGGTCGCGTACAGGAGCGTGGGCCGAAGCAGTGGGACCGTGACGCGGCTCAGCTCCTGCCAGGCGCTCGCCCCGTCCAGGCGTGCGGCCTCGCGCACCTCGGCGGGGATGGCCTGCAGACCGGCGATCATCAGGACCATCACCGTGCCGAGGTTGCGCCACACCGCCATCACGATCAGCGACGGCATCGCCCAGGCTTCCGACCCCAGGAAGTCCGGTGCGGTGAAGCCGAGTTCGTCGCCGAGCCCCGCGATCAGCCCGTCGGAGGGGTCGAGTACGAACCGCCACACGATCGCCACGGCCACGATCGTCGTGACCACGGGGGCGTAGAAGCCGACGCGGAAGAAGGTCCGGGCCCTGTCGATGCCGCTGTTCAGCAGGATCGCGACCAGCAGCCCGAGCCCGATCGTCAGCGGCACGCCGACGACCACGAAGTACGCGGTGTTGAACAGCGCCGTCAGGAACTGGTCGTCGCCGAACAGCTTGGTGTAGTTGTCCAGGCCGACGAATTCGGCCTCCGTCGGGCGCCGTACGTCGCGCTGCCCGAAGTCGGTGAAGCTCATGACGAGCGTCGCCACGATCGGGAAGAGCATGAAGACCGCGAACAGCGCCAGGAACGGAGTGGAGAACAGCCAGCCGGCCAGGTTCTGCTTCCCCGTCGGGCGTCTTCTGCGCCGTCCCCTGCCTGCGTCGGGCTCGCCGCCCGTGACCTTGACGGCCCCGGAGCGCTTCGGGGTGGGTGTCGTGGTGGACATGAACGTACCTTCGCTGTACGGGGGGTTACTTCACGAGGGCGGCGAACGGCACTGTCACTGGACCAGGCCCTCGATCGCCTTCTGGGCCTCGTCGAGCGCCTCCTTGGGAGTGGCCTTGCCCTGGGCGGCCTTCTCGATCGCGGTGTCGATCTTCGAGGTGATCTCGGACCACTTGGGCTGGCTCGGCGAGACCTTCGCCGACTCCATCTGCGTCTTCCAGACCTTCATGTCCGGGTCGGTGGCCAGCTCGCCCGACTTCCAGGCGTTCATGTTCGCCGGGAGGTCCTTGGTGCGCCGGTACCAGTCGGCCTGGCCCTCGGTGCCGGTGAGGTACTTGATGAACTCCATGGCGGCGGCCTTGTGCTCGCTGTCCGAGGAGACCGTCAGGGACGAGCCGCCCGCCATGGAGGCCGAGGTCTTGTCGGCGGGGACGTTGGCTATGGCCCACTTGCCCTTCAGGCCCGGGTAGTTGTCGTCGAGCAGACCCATGTGCCAGGGGCCGCCGAAGAACATGGGCACGGAGCCGTTGTTGAAGTCCTTGGTGACATCGTAGCCGGGGCGCACCGACTTCGCGGCGATGCCCTTCGTGAAGTAACTGGTGTAGTTCTCCAAGGCCCTGACGGCGGCCGGGCTGTTGGCGACGGCCTTGCCGTCCTTCGTGACGATCTCGCCGCCGGCCGAGTACAGGAACTGGTAGAAGCTCTGCACCGAGTCCAGGCCGTTGGGCTGGATCGACAGGCCGTACTCGGTGCCGGCCTTCTCCTGGTACTGCTGCGCGACCTGCTGCAGCTCGGCCATGGTGGCCGGCGGCTTGTCGATGCCCGCCCGCTCGGCGAGATCGGTGCGGTAGTACAGGACGCGCGTGTCGACGTACCACGGCACGCCGTACGTCTTGCCGTCGTACTGCCCCTGCTCCCAGCCCGCCGGGAAGTAGTCCTTCTCCTGGAAGGTCTCCGTGTCGACCGGCTCCAGGGCACCCATGTCCGCGAACTCGGTCATGTAGCTGCCGCCCATCTGCATCACGTCGGGCAGCTTGTCGGCGGCCGCGGCGGCGACGAGCTTCTGGTGGGCGACGTCCCAGCCGATCGGGGTCACCTCGACGCTGATGTGCGGGTTGGCCTTCTCGTAGACCTCGGCGACGTCGGCGAGCTTCTCGCCCTCCGTGCCCATGGCCCAGACGGTCAGCGTCTGCTTCGAGTCCGCCGACACCTGGGAACCGCCCGATCCGCTGCAGGCGGTGAGGGTCAGCGCGGACGCCAACGTGACAGCCACGGCAGTGGTGGCGGCGGCGCGGTTCATGGACGGCTCCTCCTCGGACGTTTCCGATGTATGCGCTGTCTGTAAGCGCATACATCACTCTGTGGCAACCATCCGGATGTGGCAAGAGGGGCCTTGGTCACACTCCCGTAACGGGAGGGAAACGCCGTCGGCGGTGCGCGGACCACAACCGCCCGGCAGGCCGTGCCTCGAGAGGAGCCGCCGGATCGGCCCGGCGTCCGAGCGCTAAGGTCGGGCCCATGGCCCGCGACCGTCACGCCTTCGCTCATGGCTTTCCTTTCGACCCCGCCCATGGATGCGGCCCGGAGGACCTCCTGGACGTGCCGGTCCCCGAGGCACCGGCGGACTTCGACGACTTCTGGCGGGGCCGCTACGCCCAAGCGCTGCGCGTACGACCCGAACCCGAAGTGGGTCGTCTCGTCGAGACGCGCGACGGCGTACGGATCCACGAAGTGGCGTACACCTCCGTCGGAGGCGTACGCCTGGGCGGTTGGCTGGCGCTGCCCGAAGGCGGGCCGGCGGAGCACGGCTTCGTCATCGGCCACGGCTATGGCGGCCGGGACGCCCCCGGTCCCGACGTACCTCTGCCGCTGCGGCGCTCGGCGGCGATCCTGCCCTGTGTACGCGGCATGGGGAAGCGCGGCCTGCTGAGCGGGGTGCCCTCCGACGCGGCCAGGCACGTCCTGCACGGCATCCCGTCCGCCGAGTCGTACGTCATCGGGGGATGCGTCGCCGACCTCTGGTGCGCGGCGACGGCCCTGCTGGAACTCGTGCCCGCTCTGGCCCCGCGCCTCGGGTACCTGGGTGAGAGCTTC
Organism: Streptomyces sp. NPDC018947; assembly: GCF_044390505.1. Lineage (NCBI taxonomy): Bacteria > Bacillati > Actinomycetota > Actinomycetes > Kitasatosporales > Streptomycetaceae > Streptomyces > Streptomyces sp. NPDC018947. Next base: position 109,949 of record NZ_JBIRZD010000002.1, on the reverse strand, counting down.
GGAGGCGGCCTCGGCGCGCTGGCCCTGCCCTGGGACGAACGGTTCTCGGCGGGCCAGCTCACCGTGCCGACGTTCGGCAACCATCCGCTGCGGCTCACGCTCGACTGCGTGGGCAGCGGCGCCTCGGTGCGCCGGTACTACGAGGCGCACCCCGAAGTCGTCGACGTGCTGCGGTACTTCGACGCCGCGACGGCCGCGACCCGGATCCGCAAACCCGTTCTGACGGCTGCGGCACTCTTCGACCCGTCGGTGCCGCCGCCCGGACAGTTCGCGGTGTTCAACGGCTTGCCCAAGGAATGCGGACGCGAGCTCCACGTACTCGAGGCGGGACACTTCGACTGGCCCGGGGCCGAGCGCTCCGCAGCTCGACTCGCCTCGGCCAGAACGGAGTTCTTCGGGCGGGTACTGGAGCGGCGAGCCCGACCCGGGCCCGCCGCGACCGGGGGACACCGTGGGGCCGGGTGTGACGCCGCGCGTGCTGCCGGCCCGGGAGCGCGACCGTCGGGATGCGCGCAGGGAGCGGCGAGCGCTGTCGAAGGACGCCGCGGGGCAGATGTCGGCAGTGGGTGAGCGTGGGCAGGGCCGGGTCCCGCCCACGCCGGAGATCAGCGCAGAGCCGAGTCCACAACGCCGGGCAGTCGCCCTGCCCTCATCGCGCGGACCCGCACCCGCAGCTCGCCCGCCGCACCACGGAAACCGGCAGTGTCACGGACACCGGCTCGCCGGACCCCGCCTCCGCCCGACCGCTGAGCCGGCGCACCAGCAGCTCCACCGCTTCCTCGCCCATGCGCCTCATCGGCTGCCGCACCGTGGTGAGCGCCGGCCGCACCAGTCGGCCCAGCGCGATCCCGTCGAAGCCCGTGACGGCCACGTCCTGCGGTACCCGGACACCGCGCCGCTCCAGCGTGTGCAGCGCCCCCACGGCCATCTGGTCGTTGGCGAACAGCAGCGCCTCGGGCCGCTCTCCCGGCCGGTCGAGGAGCGCGTCGGCAGCCCGCGCGCCCTCCGCCTGCGTCATCATCGCCACCCGCAGGTCCGGAGCGGTTCCGACGGCGATGCCCGCGGCCCGGCACGCCTCGGCGTACCCCCGGAACCGCGCCTCGACGTCCGGCGAGTCCTCCGCGGACCCCACGTAGGCGAGCCGCCGCAAGCCGTGGTCGTCGATCAGGTGACGCGTCAGCTCACGCTGCCCGTCGGAGTTCGCGACCTCGACGTGGTCCAGGTGGTCCAACTGGTTCGACTCGCGCGGCCCGGCCAGCATCACCACGGGCTGCCGACGCGATATGACCTCCAGGTCCTCCGTCGGCACGGTACGGGCGAGCACCGCGAACCCGTCGACACGCCCTGCGACCTTCGCCACGAGGCTCTCCGGACCGCCCTTCAGCGAGGCCGCGATCAACAGCGCGTACCCGTGGCGCCGCGCGGCACGTTCCATACCGCGGATGATCTGGTCGGAGTAGAGCATCGCCGCTTCGTCGTCGGCCTCGTCGCCGGAGCCCGCGGCACCGGCCTTCGCCTCGGACTCGGCGTCCGGATCGGAGTAGTCGGGGAAGCAGAGGCCGAGGACGCCGGTGGAACGGCTGGCGAGGCCGCGCGCGTTGCCGCTCGGCACGTAGCCGAGATCGCGGGCGGCCGCCAGGACTCGCTCGCGCGTCTGGGCGCGGACCGAGTCGGGGTTGCGGTAGACCCGGGACACGGTGGCGATGGAGACGCCGGCCCGTTCGGCGACGTCGTACACCGTGGGGGTGGTACTCACTGGGTCGGTCCCCCGAGTCTTTCGTATGGACAACAGGTGAATGAAAGCGCATTCACCCTAGGCTGGCGCCCGGTGTGAGGCAAGAGCGGATCACCGCAGGCCGGGGCTCCTCTCCGCCGGCTTCGTGTCTCCTGCTCGACGGGCGCCGGTGACTGCGCCGGGTCGGTGCGGCGACGACCGGCCCGGCAGCGTATTCATCGGACGTATAGTGGCCGCCGGCAGTACGAGGAGGTACCACCGTGCCGGTCACCGACGAGGCGATCGAGAAGATCAAGGCAATGATCATCGACGGCGAGCTGCGCCCGGGCGAGCGGTTGCCCAAGGAGGCTGTCCTGGCCGAGAGGCTCGGTCTGTCCCGCAACTCGCTCAGAGAAGCGGTCAAGGCGCTCTCGCTGATCCGGGTGCTCGACGTGCGGCAGGGTGACGGAACGTACGTGACCAGCCTCGAGCCGGGGCTGTTGCTGGACGCGCTCGGCTTCGTCGTCGACTTCCACCAGGACGACACGGTGCTGGACTTCCTCGAAGTCCGCCGGATCCTGGAGCCCGCCGCCGCTGCCGGGGCGGCCCGGGCGATGCCGGAGGAGGACGTCGCCGCCCTGGCGGAGGTCCTGGAGAGTCTTCCGAGCGAGCCGTCGCTGGACGAACTCATCGCCAACGACCTGGAGTTCCACCGCCTGATCGCCTCCGGAGCCGGCAACCCGGTGCTCTGCTCGCTGATCGAGGGGATCTCCGGTCCCACCGCGCGGGCACGTATCTGGCGCGGGCTGACCGAGGAGGGAGCGGTGGAACGCACCCGTGATCAGCACCGGGCGATCTGCGAGGCCATCGCCGACCGGAACCCCGAACTGGCCCGGTCCTGGATGACGGTGCACGTCGCCGGCGTCGAGCAATGGCTGCGGACCACCCTCGGCGGGAGCGGGTTCACGCCCTGACGGCGCCCGGTGCACGCGGTTCCTCAGGGGCCGGGCGTACGTCTCCCGCCGCACCGTCCGTCAGCCAGTCCTCGACGGCGGCCACGTGGAACGCGCTGGCGCCGGCGGCGAGACCCGCGTCGCGGGCGGTGAGCGCCCGCCAGATGGCCTCGTGTTCGCGCTGGGCCCGTTCGCGGGCAGGCGCGTACTGCGCGCCGCGGACGATGCGCAGTCGCTGGGTGTGGGTGGAGAGGATGCCGAGGAGGGTGGACAGGACCGGGTTGCCGACGGCGTCGACGATGGTGCGGTGGAACTCGATGTCCAGCCCCACGAACTCCTCGATGCCCCGGGCGGCGGCGCTCCGGTCGAGGATCTCGCGGAGACCGTCCAGTTGCTCCGTGGTGAGCCGGCCGGTCGCGAGGGCCGTCGCCTGCGGCTCCAGCAGACGGCGCACCTGCAGGAGTTGGTGGGCGGTGTGGCCGTGGGAGACGTCGGAGGCGAAGACCATGGTCTCCAGCAGGAGGTGCGGTTCCAGGCCGGAGACGTAGGTGCCGTCACCCTGGCGGGAGACCAGGATGCGCATCGCGGTCAACGCCCGTACGGCCTCGCGCAGGGAGTTGCGGGACAGTCCGAGGGACTCGGCCAGATCGGCTTCGTTGGGCAGCCGGGAACCGGGCCGCAGGGCGCCGGAGAGGATCATCTCCTTGATCCTGCCGATGGCCTGGTCGGTCACCGCCATGAGGTGCCTCCGTTCTGTGGGCGGGGGTGGCACGCCGGTCCCGGTCCTGCCGCCTCGGAGTTGCCTCACACGGTCACCGGGCGACGGCTCCGGGAGCGTGTTACTCCTGCTTCTCGCCGGAGGCGAAGCGGGAGATGACCAGTGCGACGATGATGATCGCGCCGTTGAGGAACTGGTTCCACAGGGGCGGCACACCGGCGAGGGTCATGACGTTGACCACGAGCTGGAGGGTCAGCACACCGGTGAGGGCGCCGAACAGGGTGCCCCGGCCGCCGTTGAGGCTGACGCCGCCGATGACGGTGGCGGCGAAGACCTGGAAGATCCAGCCGTTGCCCTGGTCGGCGGAGATGGAACCGTAGTGGCCGGTGTAGAGGATGCCGGCGAAGGCGGCGAGGAGACTGCCGATCACCAGTACGCACCACACGATCCGGTCGACGCGGATGCCCGCCGCCCGGGCGGCCTCGGCGTTGCCGCCGATCGCGTACAGGGCGCGGCCGTGACGCAGCCAGGAGAGGGCGCTGCCGCCGATCAGGAAGAGGAGTGCGCAGATCCAGATGCCGGCGGGGATCCCCAGCCAGCTCGCCCGGCCCAGGTAGGTGAAGGAGCCGGGCAGGTTGACGATCGACTGCCCCTCCGAGATGGCGACCTGGAGGCCGCGCAGCAGGGTGAGCATGCCCAGGGTGACGATGAAGCCGTTCAGCCGGAGCTTGAGGACGAGGAATCCGTTGGTCAGGCCGATCAGCGCGCCGACCAGTAGGCACAGCGGGATGGCGGCCCAGGTGGGGAACAGTCCGAGGCCGAGGAAACGGGCGCCGTGGTCGGGCAGGACGAGCCAGACGGCGACGACCGGTGCGACGCCGATCGTGGACTCCAGGGAGAGGTCCATCCGGCCGACTATGAGGACCAGCGCCTGGGCGAGGACGAGCAGGCTCAGCTCGGTGGCCTGCTGGCCGACGCCGAGCAGGTTGTCGGACGTCAGGAAGGCCGGCGAGACGACGAAACCGATGACGCCCAGGACGAGCAGTACCGGAACGAGTGACAGGTCACGGAGTCGGGCGAGGTCGATACGGCGGCCCTCGGGTACGGGGACGACCGCGGTCGGCTGCGTGCTGAGCTCAGTGGTGGGAGACATGGCTGTCCTTCGTGTCGGTCGGGCCGGCCATGCCCTCCATGGCTGCGACCAGTTGTTCGTCGCTCCAGCCGTGTGCGAACTCGGCGACGACCCGGCCGTGGAACATGACCACGACGCGGTCGCAGACCCGGAGGTCGTCGAGTTCGTCGGACACGATCAGAGCGGTCTTCCCGGCGTCGGAGACCTCGCGGACGGTGCCCAGCAGGGACTCCTTGGACTTGACGTCGACGCCGTTGGTCGGCCGGACGGCGACCAGCACGTGTGGTTCGGTGGCGAGTGCGCGCGCGACGACGACCTTCTGCTGGTTCCCGCCGGACAGCGCGGACACCGGGGTCGAGGGGCCGGGCGTCTTGATGTCGAGCGCGGTGATCATCCGCCGCGCGAAGACCCGGGTCCGCGAGGGCAGCACCGTGCCGTACGGACCGAGCTGGTCGGTGACGGTCAGCGTGGCGTTCTCGGCGACACTGCGCTGCGGGACGAGGCCCTGGACGTGCCGGTCCTCCGGCACGAAACCGATACCGGCCGCGAGCGCGGCGGGCACGTGGCCGGTGCGCACCCGGCGGCCCGCGACCGCGACCGTCCCGGCCCCGGGCCGGCGCAGACCGGCGAGGGTCTCCCCGAGCTGGACGTTGCCGCTGGCCGCCGCGCCGGCGAGCCCCACCACCTCGCCGGCCCGCGCTGTCAGGGAACAGTCCCGATAGGCACCGTCCAGACTCAGGCCGGAGACCTCCAGCAGAGGGGCTCCTTCGGAGGAGGCGCGCCCGCTCACCGACCACACGGGCGCGGTGCTGTGGGAGCTCTCCCCGGTCATCGCCTCGACCAGAGCGTGCTGGTCCAGTTCGGCGACCGGTGCGGTGACGATGTGCCGGGCGTCGCGGTAGACGGTGACCGTGGTGCAGAGGTCGTAGACCTCCTGCAGATGGTGGGAGATGAACAGGAAGGCGACACCCTGGCGCTGGAGGGCGCGCAGCTTGTCGAAGAGCCTGTCGATGCCGCGCGCGTCGAGTTTGGCGGTCGGCTCGTCGAGGACGATGAACCGGGCGCCGAAGGACAGCGCCCGGGCGATCTCCACGAACTGTCGCTGCTCGACGGTCAGGTTCTCGGCCCGTGCGGTCGGGTCGACGTCCACGTCGTACTCGGAGAGCAGTTCCGTCGCACGACGGCGCAGCCGTTTCCAACGGATCGGGCGCAGAGTGCCGTCGCTCTGCCGGTCCAGGAAGAGGTTCTCGGCGACCGTCAGGGCGGGGATGACGGTGGAGTGCTGGTAGACGCAGGCCACTTTGGAGCGCCAGGCGTCGGTGTCCCCGGGGGACGGGGCCGGCTCGCCGTCGAAGCGCAGGGTCCCGGTGTCGGGGCTCTGCAGTCCGGTGAGGATCGAGACGAGCGTGGACTTGCCCGCTCCGTTGCGGCCGACCAGGGCATGCGACGCGCCGGGCGCGACCGAGATACGGGCGTCACTGAGCGCGACGGTGGCGCCGAAGCGCTTGGTGATCCCGTCGGCCTCGACGACAGGCACCCGGACGGGGCTGGGGTCCGCCATGGCGGGTTGTCCTTTCCGCTGGGGGGGCTCTTGAGCGGCGGACCTGAAGGGGAGGGCGGCGAGAGGCCTTCCCGGGCCGCCGCGCAGGAGACTCCCCGTGGGGTCACTCGCTGACGCTGTTGCCCCACAGGGCCTTGTCGTCGACGTTCTCCTTGGTCACCAGCGGAGCGGGAAGCTGGTCCTCCAGACCGTTGGGCAGGGCCACGATGGTCGAGCCGTGGTCGGTGGGGCCGGGCTCGAACGTCCTGCCCTCGGCGGCGGCCTTCGCGTAGTACAGCGCGTACTTGGCGTAGAGGTCGGCGGGCTGGGAGACCGTGGCGTCGATCTGGCCCCTGCGGATCGCGTCGAACTCCTGCGGGATGCCGTCATTGGAGACGATGGTGATGTGGCCGGGCTGTCCGGCGGGCTTGAGCAGCCCCTTCTGCTGGAGCAGGGCGAGAGTGGGCTGCAGGAAGACACCGCCGGCCTGCATGTAGATGCCGTCGAGGTCGGGGTGGGCGGCCAGGGTGGACTGGAGCTTGGCGGAGGCGACGTCGCCCTTCCAGTCCGTGGCCAGCTCGATCACCTTGATACCGGGGAACTTCTGCTTCATGCAGGCGGCGAACGCCTCGGAGCGGTCACGGCCGTTGATGGAGCTGAGGGCGCCCTGCAGTTCGGCCACCTTGCCCTTGCCGCCGAGCTGCTCGCCGAGGAACTCGCACGCCTTGGTGCCGTACGCCTTGTTGTCGGCGCGGACCACCATGTAGACGTCGCCCTTGTCGGGGCGGGTGTCGACGCTGACCACCGGTATCTTCTCGGCGGCCAACTGGTCCAGCGTGGAGGCGATGGCGCCGGTGTCCTGCGGGGCCATCACGACGGCCTTCGCGCCGGTGTTCTGGAACACCTTGACGTTGGAGACCAACTTCGTGACGTCGTTCTGCGAGTTGCTGACCGGCAGCGTCTTCAGGCCCTCGGCGTCGGCGCCCCGCTTGATGTACTGCGCGTAGGAGTTCCAGAAGTCGGAGTCGGCTCGGGGCAGGTCGATGCCGATCGCGGGCTTGCCGGTGGCCGCCGAGCCGCCGTCGCGGTTGCAGGCCGTGGCGAAGCCCGCCAGGACGGCCACGGCGGCGGCCGTGGCCGCGAGTCTGGAGGAGCGGAACTTCACGGTGCTGTTCTCCTTGCCTGGGACGGTGAGTGCCAGTGCTGAACTGCGTGTGAACCTGCCGGGGACCGGCGCGGGGACGGCGGGGCTGCTCGTCCCTCGGGCGGCGGGCGGCAGGGGCGAGCCGCCCGCGGTGTCGTCGGATGCCTTGCGGTATCGAGACCTTACGAGCCCGAAACATGACTGACAAGGGGAGACCTCGGATGAATCCATGTCGCCATACAGCAATTTCTCGCCGCACTGCAAAAACATGGTGTTCCAGCGCCGAATTGGCCCTGTTTCGAGCGTCCGGCGAGGTCGGGGCAGCGCGTGTGGGAAGAAAGGTCGGAGGACTGCTTGCGGCGGCGTGACGGTCGCTCGTATGGTCGGGGCTCCGCACAGTCCTCCGATGTATCCACCGTCGGAGGGTTCTTGCGTCTCTGGAGCGACGACGGGAGAAAGCCATGAGGTTGTTGCGCGTCGGGGAGCCGGGAGCGGAAGTACCGGCGGTGCTCGACGAGGACGGCGTCCCCTTCGCCCTCACCGGCTTCACCGCCGACATCGACGGACCGTTCCTCGCCTCCGGCGGCGTCGACCGGGTCAGGCAGGCGCTGGCCGAAGGAGCGCTGCCGCGCCTCGACACGGCCGGCCGGCGGATCGGCGCTCCGGTCGCCCGTCCCGGAAAGGTGGTGTGCGTCGGTCTCAACTACCGCGACCACGCGGAGGAGACCGGCGCGGCCGCCCCGGAACGGCCGGTGGTCTTCATGAAGGACCCCTCCACCGTCGTCGGCCCCTACGACGCGATTCGCATCCCCCGCGGCTCGGCCAAGACCGACTGGGAGGTCGAACTCGCCGTCGTCGTCGGCACGGAGGCACGCTACCTGCCGAGCCCCGCCGAGGCCGCCGGTCACATCGCCGGCTACACGATCAGCAACGACGTCTCCGAGCGGGAGTTCCAGCTCGAATACTCCGCCCAATGGGACCTCGGCAAGTCCTGCGAGACCTTCAACCCCCTGGGCCCCTGGCTGGTCACCCCCGACGAGGTGGGCGACCCGCAGGCACTCGGCCTGCGCCTGTCCGTCAACGGCCGGGGCCGCCAGGACGGCGACACCAAGAACATGATCTTCGGCGTCGCCCACCTCGTCTGGTACCTGAGCCAGTACATGGTCCTGCGCCCCGGCGACGTCATCAACACCGGTACTCCGGCCGGCGTGGCCCTCGGCCTGCCCGGTACCCCGTACCTGCGCGCGGGGGACGTGGTCGAGCTGTCCATCGACGGGCTCGGCACCCAGCGCCAGACGCTCATCAACGCGTGAAAGGCACCGAGTTGTCCGCAACCACGGCGCGGATCACCGCCGTCCGCACCTACGACATCCGCTTCCCGACCTCGCGGGAACTGGACGGGTCCGACGCGATGAACCCCGACCCCGACTACTCCGCCGCCTACGTCGTCCTGCGGACATCGGAGGGCGGCCACGAGGGCCACGGCTTCACCTTCACCATCGGCCGCGGCAACGATGTCCAGGTCGCCGCCATCGACGCGCTGTCCGAACACGTCGTCGGACGCCCGGTCGACGAACTGTGCGCCGACCCCGGCACCCTCTACCGCGACCTGATCGGCGACAGCCAGTTGCGCTGGCTCGGGCCCGAGAAGGGCGTGATGCACATGGCCATCGGCGCGGTCGTCAACGCGGCCTGGGACCTGGCGGCCAAGCGGGAGGGCAAGCCGCTGTGGCGGTTCCTCGCCGACGCCGACCCCGAATGGCTGGTGTCCCAGGTCGACTTCCGCTACCTCACCGACGCCCTGACCCCGCAAGAAGCCCTGGAACTCCTGCGCAAGGGCAAGCAGGGCGCAGACGAGCGGGCCGCCGATCTGCTGCGGCGCGGCTACCCCGCCTACACCACCTCGCCGGGCTGGCTCGGCTACTCCGACGAGAAGCTCACCCGCCTGGCCGAGGAGGCCGTCGCCGCCGGCTTCACCCAGATCAAGCTCAAGGTCGGCGCCGACCTCGCGGACGACGTCCGCCGCTGCCGCGCGGCCCGTCGGGCGGTCGGACCGGACATCCGGATGGCCATCGACGCCAACCAGCGGTGGAACGTCGACGAGGCGGTCGCGTGGACGAAGGCACTCGCCGAGTTCGACCCGTACTGGATCGAGGAGCCCACGAGCCCGGACGACGTCCTCGGGCACGCCGCCATCCGGCGCGGCGTCCACCCCGTCAAGGTCGCCACCGGCGAGCACGTGCACAACCGCATCGTCTTCAAACAACTCCTCCAGGCAGGCGCCGTCGACGTCCTCCAACTGGACTCCGCCCGCGTGGCCGGCGTCAACGAGAACCTCGCCGTCCTGCTGCTCGCCGCGAAGTTCGGCGTACCCGTGTGCCCGCACGCCGGGGGAGTGGGGCTGTGCGAACTGGTCCAGCATCTGTCGATGTTCGACTACGTCGCTCTCACCGGCACCACCGAGGACCGCGTCATCGAGTACGTCGACCACCTCCACCAGCACTTCCTCGACCCCGTGGTGATCACCGACGGCCACTACCGGGCACCCGTCTCGCCCGGCTTCTCAGCCACCATGCACCGGGCGAGCATCGACACCTACACCTACCCCGGGGGAGCGTTCTGGACGGCCGACGCCGCCCTGGACCAGCCCGGCACGGACGAGGAGGACCACGCGTGAAGACCGACCTCGACGGACTGACCGTCCTCGTCACCGGAGGCGCCTCCGGTATCGGACTGGCCACCGCCCGACTGCTGAGCGGGCGCGGCGCGAACGTCGCCGTCCTCGACCTCGACCCGAGCGGCCTGCCCGCCCCGCTGCGCGGCCTCACCGCCGACGTCACCGACGACCGCTCCGTCCGCTCGGCCGTCGAAGGGGCGGCCGAGGAACTCGGAGGGATCGACATCCTGGTCAACAACGCCGGGATCGGCGCCGCCGGAACGGTCGCGGACAACCCGGACGAGCAGTGGCACCGCGTCCTCGACGTCAACGTCCTCGGCATCGTCCGCACCACCCGCGCCGCCCTTCCCCACCTGCGCGACTCCGACTTCGCCTCCGTGGTGAACACCTGCTCCGTCGCCGCCACCGCGGGACTGCCCCAGCGCGCCCTCTACTCGGCGAGCAAGGGCGCCGTGCTCGCACTCACCCTGGCGATGGCCGCCGACCACGTGCGCGAGGGAATCCGGGTCAATTGCGTCAACCCCGGCACCGTCGACACTCCCTGGGTCGGGCGGCTGCTGGACGCCGCCGAGGACCCGGCCGCCGAACGGGCCGCGCTCACCGCCCGCCAGCCCACCCGCCGCCTCGTCACCGCGCAGGAGGTGGCCGCGGCCATCGCCTACCTCGCCTCCCCGGCCGCCGGCAGCACGACCGGCACCGCCCTCGCGGTCGACGGCGGCATGGCCGGCCTGCGCCTGCGACCGGAGCCGCAGTCGTGAGGCTGCGCCAGAACCGGCTCGGGCGCAGCGCGTTGACGGTGAGCGAGCTGGCCTTCGGTGCGGCGGGCATCGGCAACCTCTTCACCCCGGTCACCGACGACCAGGCCGAACGGGCCGTGACCGCCGCCTGGGACGCGGGCGTGCGGTATTTCGACACGGCCCCGCACTACGGTCTCGGCCTGTCCGAGCGGCGCCTCGGCGCCGCCCTGCGCGACCGCCCGAGGGACGATTACCTCCTGTCGACCAAGGTCGGCCGGCTGCTCGAACCGGCGGACGCGGACGGAACCGACCTCGCGGCGGGCTTCGCCGTCCCCGCGACCCACCGCCGCGTGTGGGACTTCAGCGCCGACGGCGTCCGCCGCTCCCTCGCCGACAGCCTCGAACGCCTCGGCCTCGACCGCATCGACATCGCCTACCTGCACGACCCCGACGACCACGCCGAGCAGGCCCTGGACGAGGCGTACCCCGCGCTGGAACGGCTGCGCGGCGAAGGCGTCCTCGGCGCGATCGGCGTCGGCATGAACCAGGCCGAACCGCTGACCCGCTTCGTTCGCGACACCGACGTCGACGCCGTCCTCCTGGCCGGCCGGTACACCCTGCTCGACCAGCGCGGACTCGCCGGCCTGCTGCCGCTCGCCGCCGACCGCGGCGTCGGCGTCGTCATCGGCGGCGTCTTCAACTCGGGGCTGCTCGCCGCCCCGCGCCCCGGCGCCACCTTCGACTACGCCACCGCACCCGATCACCTCGTGGCACGCGCCCTCGACCTCCAGACCGTCTGCGAGCGGCACGGCGTACCGCTGCGCGCCGCCGCCCTGCACTTCCCGTTCGGACACCCGGCCGTCGCGAGCGTCCTGGTCGGCACGCGAAGCGCCGCCGAGGCCGAGGACGCCGCCGCCCTGCTCCACCACCCCGTCCCGGCCGACCTGTGGGCGGAGCTCAGGGAACGCGGGCTGCTTGCGCCGGACGTCCCCACCCCCGCACGGGAGCGCTGATGCGCGTCGCCGTCGTCGTCGGCCCCTCCACCCACCCGGAGCAACCATGAGAATCGCCCTGCACACCCGCATACGCGAGGACCGGATCGCCCAGTACGAGGCCGCGCACGGCGAGGTGCCCGCCGAACTCACCACCGCCATCCGGGCCGCCGGCTGCGCCTCGTGGACCATCTGGCGCAGCGGCCGCGACCTGTTCCACCTGCTGGAGTGCGACGACTACGCCCGCCTGCTCGCCGAGCTGGAACACCTCCCGGTCAACATCGCCTGGCAGGCGCGCATGGCCGGCCTTCTCGACGTCGTCCACGACTACTCCGAGGCAGGCGCCGAAGCGGGACTCCCGGTGGTGTGGCACCTGTGAACCGGCCAATCATCGACGCGCACCACCACGTCTGGGACCTCGGGGCACGGCCGCAGCCATGGATCACGGGCGAGGCCCTCGCCCCGCTCGCCCGGTCCTTCTCGGCCGCGGACCTCACCGCGCAGGCGCGGGCCGCGGGAGTGACCGGCACCGTCGTCGTCCAGACGGTCTGCGTGCCCGAGGAGACGCCCGAACTGCTGGCCCTCGCCGCCGGCAGCGACCTCGTCGCGGGCGTCGTCGGATGGACCGACCTCACCGCACCGGACGTCGCCGACACGATCGCCGCCCTGCGTGAACGGCCCGGCGGTGACCGGCTGGTGGGCATCCGGCACCAGGTCCAGGAAGAGCCCGACCCGTGCTGGCTCCTGCGCCCGGACGTGCGGCGCGGGCTGACCGCCGTCGCCGCGGCCGGGCTCGTGTACGACCTGGTGGTCACGCCGGGCCAACTGGCCGCGGCCGCCGACGCCGCGGCCCGGCTCACCGGCCTGACCTTCGTCCTCGACCACCTCGGCAAACCCCCGATCGCCACCGGCGAGCTCGAACCCTGGGGCGCGGACCTGCGCCGCCTGGCCGCCCTGCCCAACACCGTCGGCAAACTCTCCGGCCTGGTCACCGAGGCCGCCCCCGGCAACGGGCGGACCGAGGACCTCCGGCCGTACGCCGACATCGCCCTGGACGCCTTCGGACCACAGCGGCTGATGTTCGGATCCGACTGGCCGGTCTGCACCCTGCGGGCGGACTACACGTCGGTGGTCGGGACCGCCGACAGGCTCACGGAGGCACTCGGCCCGGATGAGAAGGACGCGGTGTTCCACCGCAACGCCCTGCGCGTCTACGGCCTCACCGACCTCTGTCCGCCCGGGTGACGGGACCGTCGTCTCGTCCGGCGAGGAGTACGAACGGGCGCCGACCCGGTGCCTCTGTCAGCGAAAGAACCGGTCACCCTGTCGAGAGGTTCCGCCATGACCCGTGATCCCCGACCGCACCGACGGAGCGTCCTCAAGTTCGGCGGTGCCCTCGCCCTCACGCCCCTCATCACGCAACTGGCCGGCGGGACCCCGGCAGCACAGGCCGTCGCCGCCGACGCGGCCGGGGTCTCCGCGCCGGCGGCCGTCCCGTGGCCGCTGCTGTCCCGCACGGCCCTGACCTACCCCGTCCCCGCCGCGGACTGGCAGTCGCAGGCCCTGCCGATCGGCAACGGCCGGCTCGGCGCCATGCTCTTCGCCGACCCCGACGACGAGCGCATCCAGTTCAACGAGCAGAGTCTGTGGGGCGGAGTCAACGACTACGACAACGCCCTCGCGGGCGAACCGGACAGCGCCTTCGACACCGGCATGACCGGCTTCGGCTCGTACCGGAACTTCGGCGACCTCGTCGTGACCTTCCGCCCCCGCCCGAAGATCACCGCCCCCGGCGGGCCGTACCGCACCTCTGCCTCGGAGGGTGTGGACAGGACGTACGACGGTGATCCGCGTACCAAGTGGTGCATCGAGGCGCCCGGCTCGAAGGTGCAGTGGCAGGTCGAGCTCCCCGAGGCCGTCGCTGTCGGGGCCTACAGCCTCACGAGCGCCAACGACGTGCCGCGGCGCGACCCGCGGGAGTGGACGCTCTCCGGCTCCGAGGACGGCCTCACCTGGACCCCGCTGGACCGCCGTACCCTGGCAACGCCGTTCGAGAGCCGACTCCAGAAGAAGGAGTTCACCTGCGCGAACACCGCCGCCTACCGCCACTACCGGTTCGACTTCGTGCCCGAGGCGGGGGTGAGCCACTTCCAGGTGAGCGAGATCGGTCTGTCCGGCGTCGACCTCGGCGGACCCGGCCCGGTCTACCTCTCGTCGCCGAGCGGCCACTCCGAGGGATCCGGCGGCGGTACCCGGGCCGTGGACATCTCACGGTCGGTGGACGGCGATCCGGCCACCGTCTGGAGGGTCGAGGCCGCTGCGTCGCCGGTCGTCTGGCAGGCCGACCTTCCCCGCAAGACCGTCGTGACCTCGTACACCCTGACGGCGGCCGCCGACCGCCCGCAGGACGACCCCGGGCGTTGGGTGCTCGAGGCGTCGCAGGACGGATCCGTCTGGGTGACCCTCGACACGCAGGATCCCGGGGCCCCCTTCGCCGGCCGCGGCGCGTCACGGACCCTTCGGTTCACGAACAGCACGGCCTACCGCTCCTACCGCCTCACCCTGACACCGGGAGCGTCCTCGACCGGCTTGCAGATCGCGCAGATCGCCCTGGAGGGGCAGGGGTTCGACACGCGCACCTGGCGCGCGGTCGTCGACTACCGGCGCGCGCTCGACTTCGTCGACGGCGTCCATACCACCCGCTTCGGCACGCCCGGGCGGAGCGTGGTGCGGGAGGCCTTCGCAAGCCGGTCCGCCGACGTCATGGTCTTCCGGTACACGTCGGACAGCGCTCGGGGCCTCTCCGGAGCCATCTCCCTGACGTCCGCGCAAGAAGGGTCCCCCACGACCGCCGACGCCCGGCGCCTCGCGTTCCGCGGTGTCATGGGCAACGGACTCGAGCACGCGTGCACCGTCGAGGTGGCGCACACCGACGGGGACTTCACCACCGACGGGCCGGTACTCCGCTTCACCGGGTGTACGACCCTCACCCTGCTCCTCGACGCTCGCACCGACTACCAGCTCGACGCGGCCGCCGGGTGGCGCGGAGCCGACCCCCGGCCGCTCATCGCCCGAGCGCTCGCCGAAGCGGCCGCCCGTCCCTACGACGACCTCCGCGACGAGCACACCGCCGAGACGCGCGCGGTCATGAACCGGGTCTCCGTGGACTGGGGCACATCGGAGGACGCCGTGGCCGCCCTGCCGAGCGACGCCCGGCTGGCGCGGTACGCGGCGGGCGGGCAGGACCCGTCCCTGGAGCAGACGATGTTCGCCTTCGGCCGGTACCTCCTCCTCAGCTCGTCCCGCCCGGGGGGCCTGCCCGCCAACCTTCAGGGCCTGTGGAACGACAGCAACCAGCCGCCGTGGGCCTCGGACTACCACACCAACATCAACGTCCAGATGAACTACTGGGCGGCGGAGACGACGAACCTGCCGGAGTGCCACAAGGCACTCATCGGCTTCATCGAGCAGGTCGCGGTGCCCAGCCGGGCGGCGACCCGCAACGCCTTCGGCACGGACACGCGGGGCTGGACCGCCCGCACCAGCCAGAGCATCTTCGGCGGCAACGCCTGGGAGTGGAACACCGTCGCCAGCGCCTGGTACGCGCAGCACCTATACGAGCACTGGGCGTTCACCCAGGACAAGCACTACCTCCGCACCGTCGCCCACCCGATGATCAAGGAGATCTGCGAGTTCTGGGAGGACCGGCTCGAAGAGCGGGAGGACGGATTCCTCGTCGCGCCCGACGGCTGGTCCCCGGAGCACGGGCCGCGCGAGGACGGCGTCATGTACGACCAGCAGATCATCTGGGACCTGTTCCAGAACTACCTCGACTGCGAGGACGCTCTCGACGCGGATCCCGCCCACCGGGCCAAGGTCGCCGACATGCAGGCGCGTCTCGCACCGAACAAGATCGGCCGATGGGGGCAGTTGCAGGAGTGGCAGGAAGACATCGACAGCCCCACCGACATCCATCGCCACACCTCCCACCTCTTCGCGGTCTACCCGGGCCGCCAGATCACGCCGAGGACGCCCGACCTCGCGGCCGCCGCCCTCGTCTCGCTCAAGGCCCGGTGCGGCGAGAAGGACGGTGTCCCGTTCACCGCCGGCACGGTGTCGGGCGACAGCCGCCGCTCGTGGACCTGGCCCTGGCGCGCGGCACTCTTCGCCCGCCTCGGTGACGGACACCGCGCCCAGATCATGCTGCGCGGACTGCTGACCTACAACACGCTGCCGAACATGTTCTGCGTCCACCCGCCCTTCCAGATGGACGGCAACTTCGGCATCCCGGGCGCCGTGGCGGAGATGCTCCTGCAGAGCCACGAAGGCGTCATCCACCTGCTGCCAGCTCTGCCGGACGACTGGAAGGCCAAGGGCTCGTTCACCGGACTCCGCGCCCGCGGCGGCTACGAGGTCGACTGCGCGTGGCGAGACGGGAAGGTGACCTCCTACAGGATCGTGGCCGACCGGGCGCGGACACAGCGGAAGGTCGCCGTGCGGGTGAACGGCGTCGACACGAAGGTGAAGCCGGTCAAGCCCCCACGGCGGCCCACCGGGTGACGAGGCGCCGACGACTAGGAGGCCACGGAGCAGGACCGGGATCCCGGCGGGACACCCGGGGATCCGCGACCGAGCGATCCCCGACCGCCCCAGGCTCCTCATCGGAGGCAGTCCCAGGACGTCCTCCGTGTCGGCAGCCGACCGAGCGTCTCGTGGGCGACGGTGAAGAGCAGGTCGCGGAGGGCGACGAACGCCCCGGTCGGCGGCCCGGTGGTGTCGTCGCTCCTCCGTCGTCCCCTCCCACGGCGCGAGCCTTCCGGCACGCTCCGGTCACACCGCCCGGCCGGCGGTGGCCGGTACCTCGGCGCGGTGGGCGTCCAGCAGCCGCCGGCGCTTGGCGACGCCTCCCGGCGCGCGGTGCAGGCGGTACGAACCGGGCTTCTGCGCCTCTCCCGCCAGGTGCTGGGGGATTCCCTTGCAGACGATCTCCTTGATCCTGGCGCCCAGGCCGCCGCCGATGTGCAGCCGCACCGCGACGTCGGACCTGTCGGCGAACTGGTAGATGCCCGCCTCCCGGCCCAGGCTGAGGCACTGGGCGAAGAAGCCGTGGTGGAGGTGGTCCGGCTGCTCACCGGCGAGCCGGCTGAGGACCGTGTCGGCGGCCCGCGCACCCAGCGGCGTCGCGTTCAGGCAGCTCATCCGCAGCGGCAGGCCGGACGGCGCCGCCGAGTCACCGGCCGCCAGGATGCGCGGGTCGTCCACGCTCGTCAGCGTCTCGTCCGTGAGCAGACGGCCCAGGGCGTCCGTGCTCAGCCCGCTGCGCGCGGCCAGGTCGGGAACGCCGAAGCCGACGGTCCAGACGGTGACCTCACTCGGCAGCTCACGGCCGTCGGCGAGCCGCACGGACGTGCCGGTCACCGCCGTCACCTTCGCGCCGGAACCGTCGAGGGCCGTCACATCGAGGCCGGCCAGCCGCTCGGCGACCGCACGCCGGCCCCGGGTGTGCAGGTACGGACCGAGAACGCCGCCGCAGACCAGGGTCACCCGGCGGCCCTGTTCCGCGAGCTCGGCGGCGGTCTCGATGCCGGTGGGACCGGCGCCGACCACCGTCACCTGCGCCGTCGCGGGCGTGGCGTCGAGTACCGCACGCAGCCGCTGTGCCTCCTCCAGGGTGGCGAGCTGGTAGGCGAACTCGGCCGCCCCGGGCACTCCCGGTTCGGCGCCGGCGCTGCCCACCGCGTAGATCAGGTAGTCGTAGCCGAGCGTGCCGCCGGTCGCCAGGGTCACCCCCCGCTCGGCCGCGTCGATCCGGGTCACGGTGTCGACCACCAGCCGGACGCGCTCGGCCACGACGTCCCGGTAGGCGACGACCGCGTCGTCGGACCCGCCCACGAGCTGGTGCAGACGGACCCGGTGGACCAGGTCCGGTCGCGGGTTGATCAACGTCACGGAGACGTCATCGCGCTGCGTCAGCCGGTTCGCGGCCATCACGCCCGCGTATCCGCCGCCGACCACGACCACACGCGTGTTGCCCGTCATGATGTTCTCCTCCGCGTCCATGTGTGGCTTGTTCGACCTCAAGACACCGCGCTCCCGGCCGCTGTGACAGGGTGTGAGCCGGATCACTTCACTGGGGTCCTGGGGAGCTGTCCTCGGGGTGATGTGCCGAGTGCGTCATCAACCACGACCTGACCGAGCCGTTCGACAGCATGCAGGGACCGTGACTTCAGGTCCGCATTCGCCGTGTCGCCTTCCTTCGCCCGAGCGGCACGGACGAACGTCACCGCCAACCACAACACGTAGAGGCTTCCGACCGCGCTGAGCGCCTTCGCGAACGAGGATGCTCGGCAATGGTGACTCCCATCCCGATCCGGATCAGCGGTCACACCGAAGGTCGCGGCAGTTCTGAGGAGCCCCCACGTGCTTCGCTCGCTGCACACCTGTTTAATGCTCCGAACGATCCGTGATCGGCTGCTTGGAGGGACCACGACCGGCGCGTCTACCTCCGCCTGTGCGCGGCTCGACGCCGTCGCGATCTTCTCGTGGACCATTACCCGGGCCCTGTGGGCATCGGTGATGTTGATGACCACCTGGTTCACCCCTCCGCGGGCTGGCGGGGACGAGTCCCAGCTCGTACGTACCGTCCTGGAGCAAGGATTCGGTGACGCGTATGCCGGTGAGTGTCTCGGCCTGCGCGAGGACCGCCGCCTTCCGGTCAACGTCCGGGGGCGCACTTGTCGTGCTCTCCCTCGAAGGTGGGAGGGAAGCCGACTTCTCGCAGCAGGGGGACCGGTTCACCGGGCGCCCGTATCGGGTGACGTTCCGGAATGGGCCGAGCTGTCGTACTTCCTCACGACGGCCGTGTGCTGCGGCCGACTGGAAATAAGATCCCCAGGAGGAGATGGCGGGTTCGCGACACGGTGTGGCTGCCCTCGGAGTGAGCCGGACGCACGCCCGTACTTCCGGCCCAGGACACACCACGGCGTCGGGCCGCGGTCGGGCGGCGACCTCGCCCCGACCGGATGACGACCAGCCGGCGCCCCGCCCGCCGGAGCCGGCATCGAGTAGCTTGAACGATGCTGCATGCTAAGGCACTTGCGGCTCGTGTCGGCTGCCCGCGACCATGGCTGCATGTCGTCCGGAGCCGCGCCCTTCGATGTCGCCTCGGTCCTTCGGGAGGTGAAGATGATCCGGGCGGAAGGACTGGTCCGGATCCGCGACCTCTCCCTACCTCTGCTGCGCCAGGCGGCTGCCGCGCGATCCGCGGCTGTCACCGACGCCTGGCCCGTCGAGGTCGAGAACCTTCTGCGCACGGCGGTGTCCGGCCTGGGTGGGGGAGACCTGCAGGAAGCGGCCGGACTCACGCTCGGGCTGGTCCCCGGGATGCGTGACCGGCCGGCGGCGGACCGCCGCCGGCTCGCCGCCAAGGTCTACAGCGTCAGTGTCGAGCGCTTCCGGAAGAGCCATGAGGAGATGGTCCTCGGGCAGATCGCCGAGCAGGTCTGCTGGATCGCCGGGACACAGGGCCGCGACATCGACGCCTCACACGTTCCCCTGCTCGCACCGTACTTGCAGCACCGTGCGCTGCGCGTGGGCCCTGTGTCGCTGACCCTGCATGTGCACCCCGTAGAACTCCTGCGTGCCGTCGACGTGATCGTCTCACCGCTCAACACCCACCTGAGCCTGCCCGAGATGTACAAGGCTTCCGTGCCCGCGGCCCTGCGCCGCGCGGGTGCCCTGCGCGGCGCCACTGGCGACGTGATCGCCGACCCCGTCCACGATGAACTGCTCGACTGGCGTGCCGGCAACGGCCTGCGCGGCCGTCCCGTCCTGCCCGGCACGGTGGCACCTACCGGTCCCGGCGCCCTCGCGGCGCGGGGAGTTCGCCGCATCTACCACGCGGCCGTCACCGTCCCCCGGTCCGGCACGAACGACTACGACGTCACCCCGCAGGACGTCACCGCTGCCAGCGCCCGCGTGCTCGCCCTGATGGACGAGGAACGGGAAGGTCTCGGACTGCCACTGCGGTCAGTCTGCTTCCCCCTCCTCGGCGCGGGTCGTGGCGGCCTGCCGCCGCAGACCAGCATCAGCGCGCTGTGGGCCGCCCTCACGGCCGACACCGCCCAGGACAGGGACGTCCACCTGGTCGTCCGCAGGCCGTCGCTCGCCGACCTGGTCACCGACGTGCTCGGCGCGCGCCGACTGCACCAGGCGGACGACGAGTCACCTGACAACGAGGAGACAAGGCACAGGTGCGTGTGAACCCCTTCAAGGTGCTCGCCGCGTGCGCGGCGCAGTGGAGCAGCTACCGGAGTCTGCTCGGTCCCGCCGCGACACGGATGCTCGGACAGCGGCTGGCCGAGCTGCGGACGGCTGGCGGCGACCGGGATGCGGCCGCCGACCGCGCGGCACAGACCCTGCTCGACGCCCTGCCACCCGACGCTGCCGCAGCACTGCGGCAGGACGGGGCCCAGGCGCGGTTCTCGGGACCGCCATCCACGGTCCTGCACCAGGGTTACGGCGTCCAGGACCTGTGCATGCTCGTCCTCGACGGCAACCCAATGGTCGGCCCGGTCTACGGCCCCGTACGCGAACGCCTGCTGTCCGAACCGGCGGCGCCGTGGCACGCGGGCGGCGATCCGCTGCTGATCGTGCTCTCCGGTGACGACGGACGCAGACGCTTCCCGCTGTTCCAGTTCGAGGCCGGGACCATGCCCTGGCAGGTCGTCCTCGACGTCAACTCCGTGCTGCGCGCCGACCTCGACCCGTGGGGCGCGGCGGACTGGTGGCTGTCCGACAGCACCTGGTGGCAGGGCGCCCCGGTCTCTCTCATCGGACAGGGCCGCGACGCGGAACTGCGCGGTGCCGCGCACGCCCTGGTGGGCACGGACACGGAGGAATAGCCGATGCCCAAGTACCCGCCCCCCGACACCCTCCCCGGTGAGCCGACCCGCGTCGTGCTACGCGCCGGCACGCCCCTGTACCGGGTTCACACCACCCACCGCGATCCGGCCGCGTACAACTCCCGTCCCTCGCACGCCTTCTACTTCGGCGGCCGCTTCGACAGCACCCTGTACGACCGCTACGGCTACCTGTACGCCGGGTTCAGCCCGGGTGCCGCTGTGTGCGAGGTGCTGCTGCGCTCGCTGGCCTTCCCCGGTGACGGCAGCCCGCGGCTGCTGCCCCGTAAAGCGTTCGAGCGGCGCAGCCTGTCCTTCCTGCGGCTGGCCGACGACACGGAGGTCGTCTCCCTGATGTCCGCGTCCGACCTGGCGGCGCTCGCACAGGACCCCTGGCTCATCCACGCCGAGGGCGCCGACTACCCGCAGACCCGCGACTGGGGCCACTGGATCCGCACCCGGACCAAGCCCTGGGCGCAGGGCTTCGTCTGGCCCTCCAAGCGGGATCCGGCCGACCGGGTCGCCGTGCTCTTCGACGACCGGGGCCGGGCACCGGTGCTGGAACCCACCGGCGCCCCGCTCGTCGACTTCGGCACGGAGGAGGGCGAGCGCTGGCTCAACGGCGTGCTTACGCCGTACATGGCGCGGACCGCGCCCCGCATGCCCGGAAGGGAGTTCTGACGTGGCGTACCCGCCCTACGACCTGCATGCGCTGATGTACGAGCTGAAGGAGGCGGCCGGCGGGGGGACGGTCGACTCCCGGGACCTGAGCCGGCTGACCGCGCTCGTTCTCGACCGCCTGGGCTGTGCGACGGGCCGTGAGGCCTTCGGCCGCCTGTACGCGGATTGGCGGGAGCTGCCGAGGGGCACCGTGATGTCGGGGCTGCGGGCGGGCCATATCCTCGCCATGCTGCCGATGCTTCGGTTCGACCAGACCATCTCCGACCCGCAGCGGGAGGAGGAACTGCGACGCGAAGCAGCGGAATTCGGGCCTGCCGAGGACAACTGGCAGGGCATAATCGCCACCATGGGCGCCTCGTCCGGGCTGCAGCACATGGACGACCCGGCCCAGATGGAGGACGAGATCGCCCGGCTGGAGAAGGCGCGTGTCCTGCTCCCTCCCGGCAGCACGCAGCGCGAGGCCCTCGAGTACCACCACGCCGGGCTGCGTGCCCACCTCGCCCAGCTCACCGGAGGGGAGGACGACTTCGACTCGGCCGTCGAGGAGCTGGCCCGGTTGTCCGACTCGTCTCTCTTCAGCGACGACCATCGCGCGGCCGCGGCGGGCCAGCTCGCCATGTTCCGTATCCACCAGGCCGCGCGCCGCGAGGACGAGGACGCGCTGGCCGAGCAGATCCGCGTGCTGGAGTCGGTGCTGGACCGGTTCCCGCCCGGCCACATGGACGCCCTGAGCCTCCAGGCCCATCTCGCCAACGCCAGAACAGGGCTGGAGCTTATCCGCGCCCGCCGCACGGGACGCATGCCGAGCGCGGACACGCACCCCGCGCTCGCCTCGCCGGAGGAGGTGCGGCGGCAGATCGCGGCCCTGCCTCGCGACGCCCAGATCGACCGGCTCAGCGCCCTGGGCAGCACCCGCGCCAGCCAGGCCATGATGGCCAAGGACTACCAGGGCGCTCTGGAGGCCCAGCGCATGCTGGAGGACGCCCTCGACCTGCTTGACGACCCTGACGACATGCGCTGGACCCGCTCCGCCTTCACCCTCGGCACGAGCCACTGCAGCCTCGGCGTGATGTCCGTTGCCCCGCACCCGCACCGGTTCCACCACCTGGACCAGGGCATCTCCTGGCTCCGGCACACCTGGCGGCTGGCCGCCGGACCGGAGAACCCGAGCTGGGGATGGACCGGGTCGATCCTCGCCGACGCCCACCGGTTCCGCGGCGACGCCGCGCACTTGTACGACCCGTCGGCGAAACGGCCCCACCACGACGAGGCCCGGCGCATCGGCTTGGAGTCTCTCAAAGCGCGCGCCTGGACCGTTCTCCTGCAGTCCGGTACGGTGCACGCCGCCGAGACCGCCCGGCGCGCCGGTGAGGAGGCCGTTTCCGTAGCCCGTTGGTGCCTGGCCGACGGAGCCCATGCGGACGCCGTCCGCGCCCTGGACGCCGGACGCGGACTCGCCCTGCACGCGGCGAGCGTGGCCGCCACGGTGCCCGACATGCTGGCCGCGCTAGGGCAGGACGACCTGGCCCACGAGTGGCGCCGGGCGGGCGTAGTGGCAGCCCCCGGGCCGGAGGACACCCCGCTGGGCGGCGCCCCGCAGTCGACCAGTGGACCCAACAGCCGGCTGCGCCGCCGGGTACTGCGGGCGCTGGCCGCCTCGCCGCTGCGCCGGCGGCTGTTGGACGCCCCCTCGATCGAGGAGATCGCCAGTGCTCTGGGCACCCTGGGCGCCACGGCATTGGTCTACCTGTTGCCCGCCGCTGAGGAGCGGCCCGGCCTGAAGGACCAGATCTTCTTTGGACGACGACCCGATCCCGGCCAAGCCCTCATCGTCACCGCCGACGGTGCCACCCGCGTCGTAGACCTGCCCCGGCTCTCTGTGTCCGCGGGCCCGCTGGCCGCCTACCGGGCCGTCGGCACCCCCGGCCGCGACGCCGGCGGACCGCCTCTGCCGGAAGCCCTCTCCGGCTCCGCGGCGCGCCCTGACGACAGCCGCGCCGCGTTGGAGCGCCTGTGCGACTGGGCGGGCGAGGCGGTGATGGAGAAGCTGCTCGCCGAGCTTCCGCGCGGGTACGGCCGCACCCCGTCCCTCATCATGGTTCCCATGGCCGAACTGGGAGCCGTGCCGTGGCACGCGGCACGCCTGCCCGGAGGGCGCCGCGCCTGCCAGCTCGCCCGCATCTCCTATCTGCCCTCCGCCCGACTCCTGTGCGAGGTGGCCGCACGGCCCGTCTCCGCGACCCGGCAGGCGCTCGTCGTCGGCAACCCCACCCGCGACCTCCAGCACGCCGGCGAGGAGGCCGAGGCGATTCACCGAGCCTTCCACCCAGACGGCGAACTACTCGGCCCCGGCACCGCCACCCCTGCCGCCGTCACCGCCTGGCTGGGCCGGCAGCGAGGCGGCCTGTTGCACCTCGCCTGTCACGGCGTGGTACGTCAGGGCGAGCGGCACAGCGCCCATCTCGCCCTGTCGGGCGGCAATCTGGCCGCCGAAGTGCTCACCGAGGGGGTGGCCCGCTACCGCCACCTGAACCTGGTGGTCCTCGCCGCCTGCCGGACCAATGTGTCCGGACACGGCTACGACGAGGCCTACAGCCTGTCCACGGCGTTTCTCGTCGCCGGCGCACGCTCTGTCATTGGGTCGTTGTGGCCGGTGCCCGACGAGGCAACCTCGCTGCTGATGTACATGACCCACCACTTCATGCACCGCGACGGGCTGCCACCCGGGCAGGCGCTGCGCAGCGCCCAGATGTGGATGCTGGACGACCTGCGCACGCCCCCGCCCGGCATGCCCGCCTACCTAAGGGTACGCGTCGAACGGATCCGCGGCGACGACCTGACGGCCTGGGCCGGGTTCACCCACCTCGGCTGGTGAGCCGGCCCCGGGGCCGGCTCAGGGCACCTCGGTCCGTACGCGTACCTGGGCCGTTCCCCAGCGGCCCGGGCCCTGCGGGGGGCCGCCCGCGTTCCGGCCGCCCGACGGCGCGGTCAGCCGCAGCAAGCCGTCCGCGGCGGCACCCTGCGCGGCGCCGGTCCGAGCGGCCGGGGCCGCGCTGGGGGACCACCGATCCAGGGTGAACGGGGCGGTGTTGAGCTCGGTCTCCGCCACGATCACCTTCAGCCAGTCCCGGGTGAGCGCCCCCGGCACCACCGCGTCCCCCGGCGGCAGGTACAGCCACACGGGCTGGCCGCGCCGGGCCCAGCCGGTACGCCCCGCGCCGACGAAGTCGCCGTCGTACAGGCTCGCGGAGGCGGCGTAGCTGTCGGTCAGGTCGAGCAGGACACACCACAGGGGACGGTCGGAGTCGTTGTGGATGCCCACCATCACCTGCGGCGGCCGGTGATCGGCGGTGTAGGAGCACACGATTTCCCCGTCGGGGGAGTGCCGCACGGTGCCTACCCCCGTGGCCTCCACCGTGATCCGCACAAGTGACGACAGCCAGGGATCCGGATTGACCAGGTCGCGCAGATGCTGCCAGCGCGCGAGGTGCGTCAGGCAGTCGGCGACGCGGTCCGCGTCTGCGGGCGACCGCACCGGTAGCGGCGGCAGGCCTCGGCCGGCCCCGCCGGACACCCGCGCCCAGCCCGGGCCCGCGTCCACCCGCAGTGGCAGGCTGCCGGCGCTGGCCGACGGCACGGACGCGCCGGCCGCGTCCGTCGACAGCATGGGCGCGCTGGCGACGGCCGCCTCGATCAGGCGTACGCCCCCGGGATCGCCGGCGAGCGTCACGGCCGCCGGGGGGAAGGCCAGTGCCGACGGCGTCACCCCGAACACCGCGTCTTGGTCGGCGGGCCCCGGACACCAGCCTGCCGGGTCCACCAGAGCCGACTCCGCCCGGACCTCTCGGACGACGACCGCTCTCGGTGCACCGGTGCCGTCGAGCAGCGTGAACTCTGCTCCCGCCGCGCGCAGGCCGTGTGCCTGGCCGCAATTGACCTCCCAGCCCGCCACCGTGTGCCGTAGCAGGAAGGGGGAGTCCGGCGCCGGGTCGCCGGACAGGAAACGCCGGTCCTCGCCACCGCGCAGCTCGGGGTGCTGCACCGAGCTCAATCGGCGCACGCGTTCCTCGACGAGCGCGTGCAGGCCGCCGTACGTGGCTGAGGGACCCAGCTTGCCGAGTGCCTCCAGCAGAGCATGACTGAAATAGCCGCGCACCTGCCCGCCGAGGACGTCCTCGTGGGCGCGCTCCTGTGGCCGGCAGGCGGCGAGCAGGATGTGCCGGCGCGGCAGCGGCCCCTGGCCCCCGCCGTCCCGTGCCCCGAGCGTCGTCCACGACGGCCACCAGGGGCGCCAGGACACGGCACGCACAGCGGCACCGTCCCGGGTGGCGCCGCCCGAGTGGCAGCAGTCGAGTACGGCCACCACATGCGCCCCGCGCGCGGTGATACCGTCCAGCAGCGCACCGAGCTCGGTGTCCCACAGCGGCGGGTGACCGTCGGCGAGACTGTCGTAGCACACCAGCGCCTGCGACTTGCCGGTGCCCTCCCACGGTGCGTCGGTGGGCTCCTCGCTGCCGTGGCCGCTGAACCAGAGCAGCGCGGTGTCCCCCGGCCCGCTGCGGCCGAGATGCCGCTCAATCCCGGCTCTCACGGCGGCCAGGGTGGCGTCACCGTCGTGCAACCGCCGGATGTCGGAGGCGACATGGCCCTGGCGCCGCAGCCATGCCTCCGCCTCCCGTACGTCGTTCACGCATCCGCTCAGTGGTGCTCCGGGATAATCGTCGATGCCCACGAACAGGGCGTACACGGTCCGCATGCGGAGATCCTGCCAGGGCTGCCGGGCACGCGCAGGGCGAATCCAGGGCGGATGCGGGGCATCCTGACGCGTTCCCATGTCCGATGAGCCGCAGAGTAGTTGACTTCTCCGGAGCACTACCAACAGATCAGGAAGGACAGCAGCGTGACTTTCGGGGGACGCAACCCGTACCAGCCGCCGGGGGCACCGCACGGCAACCCCTACCAGCCGCCGCCGGCGCCGAGCGGCAACCCGTTCGCGACACCGCCGGGGACGCCTCCGCACGATCCGTACGTCCCGTCGCAGCCCGGCCCATATGGCCCGGTCCCGCAGCACACCTCCGTGTGGCGGCGGCTGCGCGACGACGAGTGGCCGACCCTCGGTGAGGTGCTCCGGGGTGGGCGGCACCGCGTGCACGGCTGTGTGTGGGCACTGCTGCTGATGCCGTGCCTGTGGGGAATGACCCTCCCCCTGCTGGTGTGCTACCCGCTGGCCCGCTCGGCCCGCAGCCGTGCGCGGCGGCTCTTCCCCGCGCGCGGTCACCGCCGTGTCGGGGACCCGGAGGTGGCGCGGGTGCAGAAGGTGCGCGCCTGGACCGCCGCCGTCACGTCCTTCCTCATCCTGATCGCCTACGGCAAGCCGGAGGACATGGCTCAGGCCCAGCAGCAGTACTGGATGCGGCTGGTGATCACGCCGTGGCTGCTGCTGCTCAGCGCGCCCGTGGTGGTGACGGTGCTGCTGTACTGGGCCCCGTCGGACGTGCGCGGGGTCATGCGGCGGCGCCTGCGCGCCGCCGGGCGGCCGGCGCTGTGGTACTTCGGCGCGTTCGGCCTCGTACCCGTGCTTGCCCTCGCAGGCGGCTTGACGACCGCTGGCCTCACGGAGGGGGCGTCCGTCGGCGCGGCGCAGGTCTTCCTGGCGCCCCTGCTCTTCTTCGGCGCGTTCGTCCCGATGCTCTGGATACTGCTGTTCGTGGTGTTCGCCTCTGGGCCCGCCGTCCGCAGCGCCTTCAACACTGCGGAGGTGCACGCGGCCCTGCCCGCCCTGCTCACCTGCGTGCTCGTCTGGGAGTTCGCGGTTATCGGCCTGGTCGCGGGCGGGCCTCCGCCCGGACCGCCGGCGATGCAGCTGTGTGCGCTGCTCGGCGGCCCGGCCTCGGTGACAGCCGTGGGGTGGTGGGAGATTCACCGGCTGCGCACCCGGTACGGCGTGGTCCTGCGCCGTTGACCGGCTCGGCGGCCTGCCCCACCGGTGGGACAGCGGTCGTGGTTTCGTAGGGCCCATGACGGCGATCAGCGTGCTCCTTGTCGGAGACGACCTGGGTCCTCTTTGCGTATAACGTCTCCGCCGTTATCCCGATGGGATCCGCGGAGATGGTGGCCGTAACGATCCGCTCGGTCTTCGCCGCGGGCGCGGTCCGCACTCAGCTCGACATCGTCGCAGACATGCTCGGTCGGCAGTCCCCCCGGTGATGCCCTTCGTCGCCAGGGCCAGCTCCTGGACGGAGCCCGCACCAAGGGCGGGAGAGAAGTCCGCAGCCTCACCGCTGTCGGGCTGGCGACGCTGCCCTCGAATGACTGTGATCTGCCTTGGTGTGCACCAGGGCCGTTCTGAGCCGTTGTGAGGATGGTGGTCTCGTGGCGTTCCCCCGCACTCCGTGGACGGTGTCATCCCGCCAGTCGCCACAGGGGTGCGGCGTCCCGTGAGGGGGATGTCGTGCGGAGGTGGGTGCGGAGTTCGGTCCAGGCCGAGTGGTTCAGGGCCAGTTCCTCGTTTATGCGGCGCGAGGTGACGTAGGAGATTCCTGTGCGGGCGGTGCGGCGCTCCCATTGGGTGAAGCGGTCGGTCAGGGGTGGTGGGGTGGTGGGCTGAGTGGTGGGGGAAGGCTCGGAAGACGGAGGGAGTAGTCGCGTGGCGGGCGGAGTCGTGCGGGTCGCGCGGGCGCGTTCGCGGGCGATCTCGGAGAATCCGCAGACTCGTTCACTGGCACGTTCGGCTTCGGTGAGGTTCGTCGTTCCGGCCAACTCCCTCGCCAGGGGGTTGAGTTCGAGGGCGCGGGCGAGGGGGAGGCGGTAGACGGCGGGGCTGGTGGCGGTGAGGGTGACGGGGTGCGGGGCGTCCCGGGTGCCGCAGACTCCGCGGATGCCGCGGGCCGCCGCGACCAGGAGCGCGCTCGCCTCCGAGGGGTGCCAGTCGAAGACCTGGGCGACAGCCAGGGTGTCTTCGGTCGTCAGGATGCGCAGGGGGGCGCCGAGCTTGGGCAGCAGGGTGGACTCGGGGACCTCGGAGTCGAGTCCCGGGCCGGCGACGTGCACCCAGACGGCGAGGGTGGTGTGGGCGGCGGCGGCCAGCGCCAGGGCGTCCCCCAGAGGGCTGCGCAGGGTGGGTTCGGTGCCGTCGGCCAGGACGTCGCCGCCGACATCGACGATGTCGAGCCGGTCGGCCCCGCAGTACGCGGCGGCCTCCTCGATCTGCCGGGCCAGTCCCGTGGCGCCCTGGTAGGGGTCGAGCAGGCCCAGTTCGGGCCGTAGTCCGGCGGCCAGTCCGGGCAGCAGCGAGCCGGCCGGCGGGCGCGGCGCGGTGGCCGGGGTGACGAGGCGCAGCGTCGGACCGGCCGGCACGGTGCCGGTGAAGTCGGATGGCCGGCGCGGCCCCGGCACCGGGTCCACCACCAGTCGTTCCCAGGCGTAGGTCAGGACGAGGGCGGGCTCGTCCGGCCCGTGCAGGGCGGCGTGCACCATCGCCGTCGTGATGGCGTCCCCGCCCCCGCCGGCCGCTAACAGGAGTCGCTTCATGGACGACATGGATATCCCAAAGCGGTAGCCGATTCCAGGGTGTCGTGTTTCGCACCGGCTGCCCCAGGCGGTCGCCTATGCCAGACATGGGAGCTTCGGGCAATGGGAGGAAGCGTCCAACGTGGTGGGGAATCGGGGGAGTTACTTAGGGGATTCGCCTCATGTCACCAGTGCCCCGTTGTCGACCAGGCTGTTCCCGGCGCGACGTGATCCATTCCGATGTGTCCGAACCCGGAAGGAACTCCCGCACGTGGCAACCTCGTTACCGCTCCGGACAGCCTCTTCCGTCCCCGAGGAACCGACGACTCCCTACAAGCAGTACGTGTACGCCTATCCGCATCAGAAGGCGTACCGGCTCGGCACCGACCGGCCGCTGTTGTCCGACGTCTGGGCCGGTGAGCGGCTCGACGCCCTGTCCCTCTACGTCCACGTCCCGTTCTGCGAGATGCGCTGCGGGTTCTGCAACCTCTTCACCCGTACCGGGGCGCCGGAGGAGGTCACCGGCGCGTTCCTGGACACCCTGGCCCGGCAGGCGCGTGCGACCCGGGAGGCGCTGGAGGCCAACGGCACCCCGCGGTTCACCCTCGCGGCGTTCGGCGGCGGCACCCCGACGTATCTCACCGTCGACGAACTGGCCCGGCTGTGCGACATCTGCGAGCAGGTGATGGGCGCGGATCTCGAGGCGGTGCCCTGGTCGGTGGAGACCTCGCCGGCCACCGCGACCGCCGACCGGATCGCGCTCCTCGCGGAACGGGGCGCCACCCGGCTGAGCATCGGCGTGCAGAGCTTCGTCGACGAAGAAGCACGGGCCGCCGTACGGCCGCAGAAGCGCTCGGAGGTGGAGGCCGCGCTCGGCCGGCTGAAGGAGGCCGCCTTCCCGATCCTCAACATCGACCTGATCTACGGCATCGAAGGCCAGACCGAGCAGAGCTTCCAGGTGTCGCTCGACGCGGCGCTGTCCTGGGAACCCGAGGAGATCTACCTCTACCCGCTGTACGTCCGGCCGCTGACCGGGCTCATGGCCCGGCACGACACGAGCGGCGAGCTGTGGGACGCGCAGCGGCTGCGGCTGTACCGCTTCGGACGGGACCACCTGCTGTCCGCCGGGTACCGGCAGACCTCGATGCGGGTCTTCAGCCGGATCGGGTCCGCCGCGGTCGACGGCGCGGACGAGCACAACATCAGCGAGTACAACCAGCAGGCCGGGATGGTGGGTCTCGGGGTCGGCGCCCGGTCGTTCACCACCGACCTGCACTACACCACGGACTACGCCGTCGCGGTGCCGGAGGTCAGGCGGATCATCGACGAGTACATCGCGACGCCGGCCGAGGAGTTCCGGCGCGCGCAGTGGTCGTTCCGGATGGACGACGGCGAGCGGCGCCGGATGTTCGTCCTGGGCATGCTGCTGGAGTCGGGCGGTCTGCCCGTCGAGCGTTACCGCGAGCGGTTCGGCAGTCTGCCGCAGGAGGACTTCCCCGCCGAGTTCGCCCTGGTGACCGAGCGCGGCTGGGTGGAGCGGGACGAGGCGGTGCTGCGGCTCACCCCTGAGGGAATGGCCTGGGCGGACGCCATCGGTCCGCTGTTCTTCTCGCCCCGGGTGAACGAGGCCATGGCCACCTACCAGGACCGCTGACCCGCGCCGGCCGCCCGTTCCAGGGGCCCGGACTCCTCGCGCGCCGCCGACCCCGGCCGCGCGAGGAGGCACACGGCCGGCTGCCCCGGGGTGGTCGGGCCGCCCGGCAGACGGTCCTGACCGGAGGAGGGTGTCGGCCGGAGGGCGGCGTCAGTTCCTTCCCCCCTCCAAGGCCGGCACCGGGCGCGTGCGGCGCCGGGCCGGCAGCGAGACCACGACGAGGCCGCCGAGCAGCAACACCGCGCCGACCACGGCGGCCGCGCCCGGGCGCTCGCCCAGCAGCGCGACCCCCAGCACGGCGGCGACCAGCGGTTCCGCCAGGCTGAGCGTGCCGACGGTGGCCCCGCTCAAGAGCCGGACCCCCCGGGTGAACAGCAGATATCCCAGGGCCGTCGTGGCCAGCGCCAGCCAGCCGATCAAAGCCAACGCCCGCGGTTCGGCCAGTCCCTGGGGGTGGGTGAAGACCCACGGTGAGACGAGGATTCCCGCGCAGAACACACTGATGGGCGCCGCGGTCGCGGTGTCCGCGCCGCGCTCCTCCAACTGCTTGGTCGCCGAGATGTAGATCCCGAAGCCCGCTCCGGCGACGATCCCGAGCAGCACGCCCGTGCCGTCGGTGTCCGCGCCGCCGTCCGGGACGAGGAGCAGCACGATGCCGGCGACGGCGCCCGCGGTACCGCACACCCATCGCCCGCCGAGCCGTTCGCCGGCCAGCAGCCGGCCGCACACCCCCGAGACGACCGGCACGGTGCCGAAGGTGACCGCCGTCGCCAGAGCGGCGCCGTTGCGGGCCACCGCCTCCAGGAAGCAGGCCTGAAAGGCGGCCGTGACGGCGATGCTGACGGCCGTCCAGCCCCAGGTGCGGCGCCGCCAGACGGACCGGATGCCGGCCGGCCGCGCGGTGCACAGACCCAGCACCAAGCCGCCGAGCAGCATCCGGCACGCGCCGATCGCCACCGGGGACGCGTCGGTTCCGGCGAGAATCTGGGCGGGCCCGACCGTGCCCCACAGGAAGGCCGTCGCCAGAACCGGCACCACCCCACCCCGGAACACGGCCCGCTCCGCCGCGACCACTGTCCTCGTCACCCGAGTCCATTCCCCAGGCCAGGCAGGTTCCGCGGCACGACCCACCCCGGCGGCACACCCGGCACGTCCTGCTCCCGACGTTACGAGCCCTGGCAACCCGCACCCATTGGGGGAAGGCCTCAACTCCGCGTCGACTGATTGGAGTTACTGCCGGTACGGCATTCCGTCGCACGGCCGGTCCGGCGGTGGGTCAGTACGCGGACCCAGCGAGACAGAGGATGCGAGGACGACGCAGTGGCCGGGCCGACACGGGGCCGCCGGCGTTCTGACTGCCCACTGGGGTCAGCGGCCCTTTCCCCAGGATGGGCACTTCTCTACCTCGATACGGTTTCGGCGGGTGGAGGCGGCATACGGAAGGATCGCACCACGGCGATGACACACGTGGCCAACAAGGCCCCGGCCCATCCCGCCAGTTCCCACAGCGCGCGGCGTACTCCGTCGGGGGAGCCCAGGCCGCGGGGCAGTACCAGGCCATGCGGGTCGGAGACCACCGCGAGGGCATCCCCGGGGCGCGTGTTCCGCCCGCAGCCTCTCCAGGAGCGCACGCGGAGAAGCGTCCCGTCCCTCGCCATCACGGAACAGAGGTACCGGCCCCGGGGGTCGGCATGGTCCGGGCGGGCCTCCACGGATGTCACGACCCCGGACTGGACCTGTCCACGTGCGGAGAGGACTACGCCCGCGGCGGCCTGCGGCGCATGCAGCGCGAGGCACACGGCCAGGACAGCGGCGATTCCCACCAGTGCTCTGCCGGCTCGCACCGTCACCAGGTGGATGAGGGGGGCCGCGGCGCACACCAGCCCGGCCTCGCCGTTCGCGAGGACGGGCATGCCGGTCCATGCGCCGACGAAGGTGACGCCCACCACCGCTCCCACGCTCAGGGTCCCGATCAGAACTCCCTCGGCGACCAACTGCCGGGGCGGCAGTCCCGCGAACTCCGCCGGTCCCCACACCGTGGCACGCAGATGTGTCTTCACCGGCACGGTGGCGGCGAACGGCGCTCGGTGCCCTGTCAGCATCTTCGCTCCCTCTTCGCTGCGGTATTCAGGGAGCCGCCTCCGACGTTGCCCAGTCCACGGCAGCCGGAGACGGTGCGACGGCGACCGCCGACGGCCCCGCCACGGTGCCGACGGGATGGGCACCTTGACGTCGGCAATGAACCCGTGACTGGCAGAGCGTCATCCGGCGCGCCTCTCCGCCTCCATCTTGTCGGCGGCGCCGCTCTTGTCGCACTGCCGTCTTCCGGCAACCTTCAACCGCTGCTGCGTGCCGAGGTGCTGACAAAGGATGTCGACGGCCGGTCCGTGATGCACGGCTTGTGGGGGAGCGGAACGACAGCACACGTGGTCTCTCTGCGCGAACTGCCGGGAGTGACCGGCGCGCACCGGTGGCGCCTGAGGGACAGTCCGGACTCTGGACCATCTCGCCGGCCCGGCGTCCGCGTGTCCGACCCGCCAACTCCCTGACGGACGCGGACTGTCGGGCCTGTCCGGATTCGCATCGATTCACTGTGCTTCGCGGTTGGACCTTGCGCCAAAATTTCAACCTTGCGGCACTCGGCTCTTCCTTCATGCCGGTCACACACCGATAGTTGGCCACTAACGAAATGCTTATTCCGTATTACGGAATGCCGTGAGGGAGTGATCCATGCCGAAGGCCAGTCCGTCCCTGGCTCGTCGTCTCGCTCGAAGTCTCCGGACATCGATGTTCGTGCAAGTGCTCTGTGCGCTGGTCGCCGGGATCACCGTCGGAGGGCTGTGGCCCGATGCGGGTTCCGTCGTACAGCCGCTCGGTGACGGATTCATCCGGCTGATCAAGGCGGTGATCGCCCCCTTGGTCTTCTGCGTGGTGGTCACCGGGATCGCCAAGGCGGGTGACCTGAAGTCCTTCGGGCGGATCGGGCTCAAGGCTTTGATCTGGTTCGAGGTGGCCACGACTCTCGCCCTCGTGATCGGACTGCTGGCCGGAAACCTCGTCCGCCCGGGCAGCGGGATGAACGTGGACCCGGCCTCGCTGGACGCCTCGGCCGTGACCGAGAAGACCGGAGGGGGTGAGCTGCCCTCCACGAGCGAGTTCCTGCTGCACTCGCTGCCCGACAGCGCGGTGGGAGCGTTCGCCGAGAACTCCCTGCTGCAGGTACTGGTCCTGGCCTGCCTGGTGGGCGCCGCTCTGCTGCACCTGGGACACACCAGAGTGCCGGCGATCCTTCCCGCGGTGGATCAGGCGCAGGAAGTGATCTTCGCCGTCGTCGGGTTCATCATGAGGCTCGCTCCGCTGGCGGTGTTCGGGGCCACCGCCCACCTGATCGGGGAGTACGGTCTGAGCGCCCTGACTACGTACGGCAAGCTGATCGGCGTCTGCTACGCAGTGGCGCTGCTCTTCCTGCTGCTGCTCAGCGCCGCGCTGAAGATCTTCACCGGTGTGAGCCTGTGGAAGTTCGTCCGCTACACCCGCGAGGAACTCGTCCTGGCCCTCGGAACGGGGTCGAGCGAGACCGTGATGCCGCGCATGATGCAGAAGCTGCGGCAGGCGGGCTGCCGCGACGACTCGGTGGGTCTGGTGCTGCCCACCGGCTACTCCTTCAACCTCGACGGCGCTTCCATCTACCTCTCGATCGCGACCCTGTTCATCGCCCAGGCTGTGGGCATCGACCTCACGCTCGGTCAGCAGGTCACCGTGGTACTGGTGCTGATGCTGACCAGCAAGGGCATGGCGGGCGTACCCGGGTCGGCGTTCCTCGCGCTGTCGGCGACCGCCTCGGCGCTCGGGGTCGTCCCGGCCGGTGCCGTAGCCCTGCTGCTCGGGGTCGACCGGATCATGGACACCATGCGGGTGGCGACCAACCTCCTCGGCAACTGCGTCGCCGTGTTCGCCGTGTCGAGGTGGGAAGGGGCACTCGACCGCGACCGTGTGCGCAAGGTCCTCGACG
This sequence comes from Streptomyces sp. NPDC018947, assembly GCF_044390505.1. Taxonomy (NCBI): domain Bacteria; kingdom Bacillati; phylum Actinomycetota; class Actinomycetes; order Kitasatosporales; family Streptomycetaceae; genus Streptomyces; species Streptomyces sp. NPDC018947. The sequence continues at coordinate 75,586 of NZ_JBIRZD010000002.1, read as the reverse complement.
GCGAAATCGCGTTCGTTCCCGAGCAGGAGGCTCCCGGCACGGCGGCGTCGGCCGAGGTGCCGGCATCCACCGCGACGGAAGCCGTCCGGTGAGCGCCGGCCCCCGTTCGACGGAGTGCCCGTAGGCCGAGTCGTCGGAAGCCGGTGACCTGTCGGGGTGGCGGCGGACGACCAACCAGACGGTGCGGCCGCGGGCGATGACATCGATGCTGGTCGCCGTGGCGCCCTCGTACTCGCTGCGGGAGGCGTCACGGCGGACGGTCCCGTAGCCGCGGGCCCGCTGTCCGCTGCATCTCGAAGAGCATCGCGAGGCCTTTGCGCGCGCTCAGCAGACATTTTCATTCGAAACCATTTAGGTGAGAAACAACAGCCGCCAGTTTCACTCGGAGGTACTTTGGTCTGGAGGGTCATATGGCGATCTGGGACGACTCACGGGATCTGGAAGGGGTCCGGCTGAAATTCCTCAGTGGTGAGCCCCTGGAATGCGCTGTACGGAGTGTCGTGCTCTCCTCCTGGCAGCGATGCCAACATCGTGGCATTCTCGCCGACCGTGTCAGCATCCCGTACTTCATGGATGTCGACCGGGACGAGGCGTTCGCCCATACGGCCCGCCCCGCCCTCGAGCAGTTGCAGTCCCGGTTCTCGGGCATGGACATCGTCATCGCCCTCTGCAATTCCCGGGCCCAGGTTCTCGAGCGGTGGGTAGGCGTTCCTTCCCTCAGCCGGCAACTGGAGTCCCTGCGGCTCGATCCGGGGTTCGGCTGGCTGGAAGGAGCCGTCGGCACCAATGGCATCGGCACGGCCCTCGCGGACCGCCGCCCGGCGTTCATCCGGGGCAGTGAGCACTTCGCCGACGTCAACCGCTCCTTCGCGTGTGCGGCCGTTCCGGTCCGTGATCCGCTCAGCGGTCGGATCCGCGGTGTGATCAACGTGTCGAGTCTGCGCGACCTCGGCGATCCGAAGATGCTGAGCATGGCCCGGGACACGGCCGCCACCGTCGAGCGCCTCCTGCTGGACGAAGTGGAGGACCATGAGAAGTCGCTGTTGCGGCTGTTCCTGCAAGCCCAGCGCGCAACGGGTCGCACCTCGTCCCCGGCGTCGTTCTCCGCCGGCGACCTCATCGGAACGGCGGGAGAACCACTGCGTCCCGCGGATCTGGAGGTACTGCGGCACAAGGCGGCGGAACTCATCTCCGCGGGACGGGTGGCGATCGTCGACGTTCACCTTCCCAACGGCCGGCGAGCTGCCCTGTGGAGCCGGACGATGGAGGGCGGACTCGGCCCCCCGGGCATGATCGTCGAAGCCCTGCGCGGCGATGGTGCCCTGCAACCCCTCGAGCCGGCCGGCCGCCCGCGTACCGACGCATCGCCCGGTCCGCCGACGTCGCCGAACGGCAGCTCCGTTCGCATCGCTTCCCCTTCCCGGACGCGCCCGGAAGAGAACGTGGCAGTGGACCGGTGGCTGGTGGCCGTGGGCGAGCCGGGAATCGGACGCCTGGCTGTGCGAGCCCGGCAGCGCCTCGAACTGCTCTGCAAGGCTGCGGAGTGCGTCGGTACCACCCTGGATGTGACTCGTACGGCTCAGGAGCTGGCCGACGTCGCCGTCCCGGCTTTCGCCGACTATGCCGCAGTGGACCTCGCCGCGAGCGTGCTCACGGGTGATGAACCCGTCAGTCCGTGCCAGGACATGCGCCGAGTGGCGCTCGGCGCCATCCGGCCCGGCTCCCACCTCTACCCGGCGGGGTCCGGCATACAGTTCGACCGGGCCACACCTCAGCGGCTCTGCCTGACGAGCGGACAGTCGGTGCTCGAAGCAGCACTGGAGACGGCCCACGGGTGGAAGGCTCACGACCCGGCACGCGCGGAGAGGATCCGTGAGGCCGGAATCCACTCCCTCATCGTCGTTCCTCTGCGCGCACGAGGCGTCGTTCTCGGCGTCGTCAGTTTCTATCGCGCCGACCTTCCCGGCGCCTTCGAAGAGGACGACCTTTCCCTCGCGGAGGAACTCGCGAGCCGGGCCGCGGTATGCGTCGACAACGCCCGTCGCTACACCCGCGAACACTCGACCGCCCTGGCGTTGCAACGCAGCCTGCTCCCGCACACCCTCCCCGAACAGAACGCCGTCGAGGTGGCCTGCGACTACCTGCCTGCCCAGTCGGCCGTGGGCGGAGACTGGTTCGACGTCATTCCCCTGTCGGGAGCGCGAGTCGCCCTGGTCGTCGGCGACGTGGTCGGCCACGGCCTCCAGGCGTCGGCCACCATGGGGCGGCTGCGTACGGCCGTCCGTAACTTCTCCGACCTGGACCTTCCCGCGGAGGACGTTCTGGCTCGGCTGGACGACCTGGTGGTCCGCCTCGACCTGGACCCGGAGACCGAGGCGGCCGACCCCGCAGAGATCGTCGGCGCGAGCTGTCTGTACGCGGTCTACGACCCCACGTCGCGGCACTGCACCCTCGCACGCGCGGGTCACCCGGCTCCGGCTGTCGTCTTCCCCGACGGCGCTGTCGACTACCTCGAGGTGCCCGCCGGGCCACCACTCGGGCTGGGCGGTTTGCCATTCGAGACACTCGACATCCAACTTCCCGAGGGAAGCCAGTTGATCCTCTACACCGACGGCCTCATCGAACACCGGAACCGCGACATCGGGACCGGGCTCGACCGAATGCGGCGACTTCTCCGCACAACCCACGGACCGCCCGGCGAGACGTGCCGAGCCCTGGTCGATGCGCTGGTGCCTGCTCAGCGCAGCGATGACGTCGCCCTGCTCGTCGCTCGGACACGGTCCCTGGACGACCGGCACATCGCGCGCTGGGAACTGCCCGACGATCCTGCCGCTGTCTCCCACCTGCGCCAGGAAGTCGCTCGGCAACTGTCCGCATGGCAGCTCGGGGAACTGGCCTTCACCACCGAACTGATCGTCAGCGAATTGGCGACCAATGCCATCCGGTACGCGGCGCAGCCAAGTGAGCTGCGGCTCATCTTCGACCGTGCTCTCATCTGCGAGGTCTCCGACTGCAGCAGCACGTCCCCGCGTTTGCGGCGGGCCGCGACCACCGACGAGGGCGGGCGAGGTCTGTTCCTGGTCGCCCAACTCGCCCAACGCTGGGGCACTCGGTACACCGTGAGTGGAAAGGTCATCTGGGTGGAGGAGTCGCTTCCCGCCACCACGCTGCCGGCGCGTCCCCAGTGACCGGGAGTGGTGCTGAGATGCGCCGGTCGAGGTTTCCGCAGCCTCACCCCTCCCGGCCGAGGTCCGGCCCGCCTCCACCCGTCCGGCGGAAGATCTTCGACCGCGTGCTCGGCATTCCGCTGCGCTCCTGCGTGGCCGGGCGCTCAATGACGATCATGACGGCGTCGTCGTCCAGGTGCCCGCCGACATGGTGCAGCAGGTCGCGTCGGAAACGGCCCAGGAAGGCGTCGGGATCGGTCTCGGTCCACCCGGTGATGCGCTCGGGGAGCGGATAGAAGATGCCGGCGGAGTCGCGGGCCTCGGTGACGCCGTCCGTGTACAGCAGCAGAAGATCTCCCGGCCCGAAGGGGAAGCTCTCGACGTGGTAGCGCGGGGCTGTCAGTTCGCCCAGTCCCAGCGGCGGTGCGGGACGACGGGCGTGCACGGTGACCGGCCGGCCGTTGCGGAGGACGATGGGTGGGGGGTGCCCACAGGAGATCATCTGGATACGGCCGTCCTGGTCGGGGATGTCCAGGACGGTGGCGGTGATGAACGTTTCTCCGTAGCGGCTGGTCTCGCCGGGTTCCATGAGGTCCCAGCACACGCTTCGGTCGAGGTAGGCCACGAGTTCGTCGAGGCTCGCCTGGCGGTGTGCCGCGACGCGGAACGCTCCGAGCAGCAGTGCGGCGTCGTTGACCGCGGTCATGCCCTTGCCGCGCACGTCCCCGACGATCAGCCGGGTGCCGGAGGCGGTGCGTGCCGCAGCGTAGAGGTCTCCGCCGATCTGGGCCTCGGCCTCCGCGGCGAGGTAGAGGGAGGCGGTGCGCAGCGGTCCGAGCTGTCGGGGGAGCGGGGGCAGAACCACACGCTGGGCTGCCTCGGACACGTACCGTACTTGCTTCAGCTCTTTCGCCCGACGCTCCCGCACCACGCTGAAGATGACGAGGCTCGCTCCCACCAGCAGCAGGGCGATGACCTGGGCCTCGTGGTTGGCGGAAAGTAATTCGTCAGGGTCGCGCAGCACGCCGATGACCGTCTGCGCGATCACGGCCAGTGCGGCTACCAGTCCCACCGTCCAGGGGCCGCCGAACAACGGCGTGATCGCCGGGGCCGCGACGAGCAGCGGTCCCAGATGAATGTGGGGCGGTACAAGAAGGTCCGTCACGGTCACCGCAATGATCCATGCGATCGGGATGGCGACCAGCGCCCGGCCCGGAGGCGCCGGCCGGTGACGTTCGTCGAGACCTTGCGACATGTCTCCTCTCTACACCTGTGTTGACTCACTCGCACCGGCGAAGACCGGCGCGCGGTCCTGCCCGGTCACACCCCGCCACACCTCTTCCCGTGCGAGATGAACGACCGGCCCCCAGCGGATGGCCGCCCATGCACCGTCCGGATTCCGCACGGCGGGCCGACCTCGTCCCTGCCGGCCACCGCCAAGGCCAACCCCGTGGGTCAGGACGGCGTCCGTGGCGCCCGCGGGGGCAGGGCCGCGAGGAGACGCAGCTCCAGGATGTCCTCGTCGCCGAAGGTCAGCCCCGTGGGGACGAACCCGGCGGAGGTGTAGAGGTTCCTGGCCGCGACGTTGGCGGCACTCACCCCCAGTCGCAGAACGGGCGCTCGGAACTCGTCGCGCACATGCGCCACGATCTCCTGGAGCGCGGCTCTGCCCAGACCCCGCCCCTGAGAATCCCTGTCGATCATCAGGCGGTACAGCCAGATGTGACCGTCGTCGGGGTCGGGGCCGTACATCGCGAAGCCCACCGCACGCTCGTCCCACATCACCGCACGGGTCACGAAGCCCGGCAGGAAGCGGCTCTCCGCGATCGAGTACAGGTTGGACGCGATGTGGTCGCGCTGCTCATCGGTCACCGTCAGCTCGGCCACGTCCTCCCAGGTCTCCCGGGACAGGTGGGCGAGGCGCACACGAAGGGTCATGAGGCATGGCTAGCCGACCCCCGTGCGGGCTGTCACCCGAATTGATCCGCGTGGGCCCGACGCTCACCCTCCTGCGGAACGGAGACGGGGCGCCCCCCAGAGGACGGCGCCCCGCTGTTCCGTGTCCGTCATCGGTCAGTCGGCCGGCGTCGGTGCTGGGCCGTTGCTTGCGGAACTCGCCCCAGGAGCGGCGACAGTCACCCGCATCCGCGCGGCGCTGCCTACCTGCTGAACGTGAGCGAGGCGGCCGGTGAGGCGTTCCCGTACGCGTCCACGGCCACGACCCGGGCCACATACCGGCCGCCCTCGACCGCGCCCGGTACGGGGATGTCGAGGGTGTTCGGGCGGGGCATGAAGTAGTAGTCCGAGAAGACCTTGGACGAGACGACCGGCTTGCCCGTCGAGGCGTCGGTGATGTCGACGTCGTAGTGGTGCACCATCTGGTCGTCGGTGGCCTGGGCGATCCGCAGGACCGTGGCGCCCTTGTCGTCCTGCACCTGGGACAACGGCTGACGAGTGGTGAACTCCGGTGCCACGGTGTTGCGCGCGGCATCCGTGTAGCGGAAGTTGTCCTTGATCTCCTGGCTCGTCGAACCCTTCAGACGCACGGTCCAGGTGGCGCCGCTCAGGGTGCCCGCGCTGGCGTACGGCGGCTGCCAGCTCGCCGACCACCTGCCGTCGGTGTAGATGTCGTGCTTGTCCGCGGCCATGTTCACGCGCGCGATCTCCGTACGATCCTTGTAGACCTCGACGAAGAGCGCCTGTGCGGTCGGCGACTCGAAGCGGTTCGCCAGTCCGTTGTCGGTGACCATCTGGTAGCCGTGGTCCATCTCGATGTACGACATCGAACCGTCGTTGACCGAGGTGAAGTCGCGCTGGTGGATGGAGCGGTCGTCGTTGATGTTCAGGTGCGAGTGGCCGGAGAAGTAGATGGCCTGCGGGTAGGCGCTCAGGTCCTCCGCGAGGCGGGGGTTGGCCGTCTGCTGGCCGTCCATGACCGTGCCGGTGATGGGCCGGTGCCCCTGGATCAGGACGGGCCTGCCGGCGTACGCCGGGTCGGCGGTGATCGCTGCGAGGCGCTCCTTCAGCCAGGTGCGCTGGGCCGCGTCGGAGTTGTACCTCTCGGTGTTGACCGTGAGCACGTGCAGGCCGTTCACCTCGGCCTCGTAGTAGCCGTCGCCCGAGTCGGGGAACCACTCCCTGGGGTACCCGTCCCGTATCGCGGCGAGGCTCGCGTCGTGGTTGCCGTTGGAGATCAGCACCTTGGTGCCGGTCATGCCCTTGCGGGCGAGGTTGGCCTGGAAGATCTCGGAGACGATCTTGTGGTCGGGGCCCTTGCCGTCGCCGTTGTCGTTGATCATGTCGCCGTTCAACAGGATCGCGTCCGGATCGGGGAAGACGGACCCGATGGTGTCGAAGAAGCTCTCGTACTTCGCGTCGTTGCCGGCGTGGTCCCCGACATGCACATCGGACATCACGACGAAGCGGGCGAGCGGCTTCTCCTGAGTCCTGATCAGGTAGCCGTACGACACCGGAACGCTGCTGCGGTTGCCCTGGAAGGCGACCGCCGTGACGTTGGTGTCCTTCTTGATCTGCGGCGGGTTGCCGGGCGAGTAGACGCGGCTGTCGCGGGTCGGCGTCGTGCCGTCCAGGGTGTAGCGGACGGTGGTACCGCGCTCGACCTGGAACTTCAGCTCCACGGCACCCTCGTACCGCCCGCCGGGGACGCTGACGCGAGGTGCGGCGGGGGAGGAGCTGGGGGAGTCGGCGTGAGCCACGGCCGGGGAGACGAGCGTGACGGAGGCCGCGGTGATCACGAGAGGGGTGAGTCTCACGGGTTTCCTGTTCCTTCGGTTCGGGGTCGTGGACGCGGCTTCCCCGCACGGATTGATAACGCACAGATAACCGGTCTGGTCCAGAGTCGCCATGGCGATCGTGCCGGTCTGCGGTGCGTTCCGAATGACATCCCGATGAAGCGATCATGAATGACCACACGTCCGTCCTCGTTCGGCCGGCTTCCCCGTTGACGGCCGGACGGCGTGACCGCGAACGGCGTCCCGCTGCGGCCGGCCGGCCGGTCCCGCCCGACGGACTTCGACAGCAGTGCCGGCCCGGGCCCGGCACTAGCCTCTGGAGTCGCCGGCAGATCACCAACCAGGTCCGCTCACCGCTGCGCGAGCACTACCCCGCCGTCCTGCACCGCCGCGCCCAGGCCTGCCCGGGCAGAGCACGAGCAACGCCTGCGCAACGCCACCGGACTGGACCGGCTGCGCCACCCGCTGACCGTCCCGGTCACCTGACCACCACAAGCGACCCTCTGTCCCCGAACTCCGGCCCTCCGCCTCGGGGGTCCGGGGGCCCCGCCACGTCCGGTCGGGCCGCCGGGTCTGCGTCGTTTGCCCTGTCCCTGACAAGTGTGGGTCGGGCCGAGGACCGTCCCCGCACTGCGCGGCAGCCCACGTCCGAGCGCTGCTGGCCCGGTCACCGCCGGACGGTGCCCTGAGCCTCCGGGCTCGGTCTGTCAGAACGGTTCGAAGCCCGGCTGGACGGGGCCGATCTCCCCGGCGGCGGCCAGTTCTTCGAGGTCCTCCGGCTCGAGGTACTCCAGGGCATCGGGGTCGATGCCGTGGTACCGGTCCACGTCGAGCAGCCGCCGCACGAACGTGAGGACGAAGGCCGAGAACGGCCCGTCGAAGGTCACGCAGCCCTCTTCATGAACCATCGTGACGACCTTCCACCGACTCGAGTCCGGGTCGCAGGGCCAGAAGAAGTGCTCGTCCCCGCTGTGGTCGTACCCCCACGAGATCAGCCCGCCGGGCTCGGGGTGGAAGGGATACGGGACATGCTCGGCATTCCCGCTGCTCAAGGCCCGCTGCCGACGTTCGGTGAACGTCTCGTGCGTCCTGCGCATCCGCTCCAGCAGCGGGCTCGACCCCTGCGGATGGAAGACAGCGAGCTCGCCGCAGATGAGCCCGCTGCCGTACGCGCTGAGGAACGCTTTGAAGTCGCACGGCAGGGCCGAACCGACGTACTGCTCCACCTCGTCCCAGCCACCCGGGATCGCATTCCCGGCGACGGGCACGCCCAGCAGGGCCTGCAACTCATCCAACGATGACAAACACGTCTCCAGACCCTTCAACGAAGATCTGCGCGCCCCGGCCTGGCCGCGCACCACGACATCCAACGGCGTGGCCCTGTCTCAAGGGACACCCCGTCAACCCTACTCACCGTGCGGAATGCGCGTTCGGCCGCGCTGATTGCGCCCTCCGCATGTCGGGAACCGTGCTCAGGGCGCATCGTCGATGAGTCCGAAGCCTTCCGGGGTTCTACGCCCAAGGCTGCGACTGCCTGTAAAGCCGCTCGTCTCCACTGCACCAGGTCCCATCGACGGGTGTAGCCAACCCCCCGGTCGATCGGGGGGCGCAGCGGATGGTCCGGTGCGTCCCCGTGCGGCGAGAGTTGGGCCCATGAACACGCACAAGGCCCTGCTCGCCGCCCTGCTCGTCCCGCTGGGAGCCACCCTGGCCGTCGCACCGGCCGCCTCCGCCGCCACCCCGACTGCTCCGACCGCCGCATCGGCCTCCGTCGATGCCGCCGCGCCCGCCGGCCCGGAGGGGGCCGCGGACGCCGCGTTCCGCTCCCCTGAGGCGGCCCTCGGCCGGGTGGCCCATCCGCTGCGCACCACCGAGCCCCATGGCGGCCTGGCCGACCTCCGGCCGTTCGGCCGGATGGTCGGCGACGCCCGGGTCGTGGGCCTGGGCGAGGCCACCCACAGCTCGCACGAGTTCTTCACCGTCAAGCACCGGGTCTTCCGGTACCTGGTCGAGGAGAAGGGCTTCAGGGCCTTCGCCCTCGAAGCCCCCTGGAGCACCGGTCTGCGGCTCGACGCCTACCTCCTGCGCGGCGAGGGCGACTTGAAGCAGATCATGGACGAGGAGTTCCAGGGCACCTACCAGTTCTGGAACAACGCCGAGTACCGCGATCTGCTCCAGTGGATGCGCACGTACAACGTCAAGCACCCCACGGACCCGGTCCGCTTCGTCGGCGACGACAACGGGTTCGCCGGTGCCGATCTGTACGACAAGGTGAACGCCTACGCGGCCACGGCCCGCCCCGAACTCGCCCCGCGGCTCACCGAGCTGTACCGGGGCCTGCGGCCCGCCACCGACGCGGAGACGTACGTCAACGACTACCTGGCCAAGCCACTGGCCGAACGCAAGGAACTCGCCGAGCGGACCGGCCGGGCGGTGGACCTGCTCAAGCAGCGGCCCGGCACGGGCACCGACGCCGACGCGTACGCCTGGGCTCTCCAGCACGCCACCGCGATCCACCAGATGACCACGCTGTACGCCTTCGACCTGGACAACCCCGAGGACATCCCCGACGCCATGCGCTACCGCGACCAAGTCATGGCGGAGAACGTCGCCTGGTGGCAGCGGCAGACCGGCGACAAGATCGTGCTCGCCGCCCACAACGGCCACATCGCAGTTCGGACCTACGCCCCCGTCACCTATCCCAAGGTCCAGGGCGGCTTCCTCCGCGAGCAGTTGGGCCGCGGCTACCTGAGTGTCGGCCTCACCTTCGACCGGGGCTCGTTCAACGCCTTGGGGCAGGACGGCGGCGTCCACCGCTTCACCGTCGGTGCGGCCGCGCCCGGCACCGTCGAGTACACCCTCGACCGGGTACGGTACCGCGACTTCGTGGCGGACCTGCGCAACGCCCCGGCGGCGGCCCGCACCTGGCTCGCCACGCCGCACACCGTCAAGAACATCGGCGCCACCTACCCCGGGATCGTGGACGCACCGCAGATCCGGCTCGCGGAGTCGCACGACGTCGTGATCCACCTCCAGCGGGTGAGGGCGGCCCGTCTGCTGAAGTAGCACCGGGCCCGCGCGGCGCGGTAGGTCAGCCGGTCGATGTCTCGCGCCCCCGGGGCTTTCCCCGCTCCCTCTCCCGCCGCTTCCCCGCCTTCGCCGTCTCGCGCTGGGATCCAGCACTCTCCTGTGGGGACTGCTGGAGCCAGCAGCCTGACGGTTCCTGCGCCGCGGGATCGAGGGGGTGCCGGCGTGAGCGGCCCGAAGGCGTCGAGGTGCAGGGCGACTGAGGTACTACCAGATCCGAGCGGCGGAGGAACCGTATCGGCGGGCCAGGGAGACGATGCCTTCTTCAAGTCGGGCAGCCGCGTCACGATCTTCTGTATCGGGTCGCTCACGCGGTGAGCCCAAGGGGGGGGCGCGCCCATTTTTGTGGTCTCAGTAGGCCTCATACCGGGCCGCCAGATCCCCCCTCCGCCTCCGTCCTCGACGCGCGTGCCGAACGCATGGGGAGGAAAGAGCGCGTCCATCGGAGTGGCGGCGGGCCGTGCGCGGTGTCGGCGGGGGCGCCGGCAGCCATGTTGAACCGGAGGTGGCACTCCACGACGACAAGGAGCACGGCATGCCAGCGCACTCGGTCGAACGGTTCCTTCAGGCCCTGGACCCGGAGGAAAGGTCTTCTGTCGTCTCTCGCCCTCAGGAAGACCAGGAACGGCTGGCGGCGGTGTGGGAGAGCGAACTGGAGTCGGACACCGCGCTCGACACCTTGGACGAGCTCTCGCCGGTGGCCGCGGAGGCCGAGGCGGCCCGCCGGGTCATGGCTCGGGAGGCGGAGCCGGGGCCGTCGTAGAGCCGGCCGCCGCCGGGCGGAACCCGCCACCAGCACCGCTCAACGACGAAAACCTGCGTGGGCCGGCCCAGAGGGCTTGGCGGGGCGTATCCATCACGCGGGGGTCGGCCACCACCCACTGCCGGTCGAAGGCCCGGTAGCCGAGGCGAGCGGTGGCCGGCCTGGGCGGCCAGAAGTCGAACTCGTTGCCGGACACTCTGTCGGTCAACGGTCCCAGCTCATTGGCCATGCCCGGAACCCGATCAACGCTGTCGCGGAGCCTGTCGGAGCCGGCAGCGGAGTGCCCGGACGATGCCACGCTCCATGTGCCCTTCCGCGGTACACGCCAGGGGGCGACGACGATCGCGTCGCAGCCCAGATCGCCCGGCTGGCTGCCGAGCACGCCGCGTACGAAAGGGCGGCCGCACCGCCGGCCGACCTGGCCCAGCGGCTTGAGGCCCTGCTGTTCGATACGCAGCCACCGCGCCTGCGGTGCTTCCTCGAGGAGACGCAGGACGGCAGGGTCATCGGGTACGCCACCTGGGCTCCGGAGGTGTCCACCTGGGACGGGGGCTCCGTACCGCGACGCATCGTCCCGCGCATCGCTCGCAAGGACATCGAGTCCTCCGAGCGGCTGGGCCGCCACCGTTGGACCCTGGATCGGACGGTGGTGTGATTGGCCGGGTGCCGTCGCCCGCACCGTCGCTACGAACAGCTTTCTGTCCGGGCCCCGTGAAACTGCAGCACCTCCCGATGTCTGCCGGCGAACGTCCCGAGCCTTGGTACGGCCCGGACCGCGGCATGTGAGGCGCCGGCGCTCACCGGCAGCGGACGGCCTTCAGGTGCCGTAGTTCGTTCTCGTACAGTTCGGCCGGGTCGAATCCCATGCCGGCGAAGTGGCCTGCCAGTTCCAGGGAGAGGATGCCGTGCAGGCGGGTCCAGAAGTGCAGGGCGCGGCGCAGGGCGGCTGGGGGAGCGGGGTGGTCGCCTGCCCACTGCCGGTGTTCGGCGAGATGGGAGTCGAGCGGAGTCTCCTCCCCGGTGGCCGCGACGGGGCCGGCGGCCGGCTCGGCGGCATCGAGGAGGGTGTCCATGATCTCTGAGGCGATCATGGTGATGTCGTCGGGGGCGTGGTAGCCGGGGACGGGTGTGCCGTAGATGAGGAAGTAACGCTGGGGGTCGTCCAGGGCCCAGGCGCGCAGTGCGTGTCCCAGTCCGGCCAGGTCCGCGCCCGAGGCGGCGGTGGCGCGGAGGGTGTCGGCGAGGCTGCGGTAGGCGTCCCGGATCAGCTCGGTGATCAGCTCGTCCCGGCTGGCGAAGTACCGGTAGAGGGCGGGGCCGCTCATGCCCAGATGCTTGGCGATGGCGTTCAAGGACAGTCCCGGCGCCCCGGCTGCGGCGATCTGCTCCCAGGCGCGCTCCTTGATCTCGGTCCGCAGCTGGGCGCGGTAGCGCTCGCGTGGAGTCTCTTTCCCTTCGATGGCCATGGGCTCGTCCCTTCCTTGTCGTGTCCGCCTGCTCTCCTGCCGGAGCGGCTGGTCGGCAACCAGGGTTAGACCCTATTACGAACGCACTTGACCGTCACTCGGGGGAGTTATAGCCTCTAACGAAAGTGCCAGCTACTAACGACGCTGGTGGAGTCGAGGGAGGTCGTCATGAACGCCACAGGGATGGTCGAGGTCGTGCTGCCGGGCAAGGTCGAGCCGGAAGGGCTTCAGGTGCGGCGCGGTGCCGTCCCGGCCGCCGGCCCGGGGCAGGTCGTCGTCCGCATGGAAGCCACGGGTGTTTCCTTCGCCGAACAGCAGATGCGCCGCGGCCGCTACTACGACCAGCCGCCCTTCCCCTTCGTCCCCGGATACGACCTGGTCGGCACCGTGACGGCGGTCGGCGAGGGCGTCGATGCGGGTCTGGTCGGCACCCGGGTGGCCGCGCTGCTGAAGGTCGGCGGCTGGGCCAGCCATGTGGTCGCCGACGCCGCCGACCTGGTGCCGGTCCCGGACGGCATCCGCGCGGCGGAGGCGGAGACCGTGGTGATCAACGGCATCACGGCCTGGCAGATGCTGCACCGCAAGGCTCGCGTCCGCGCCGGGCAGACCGTCCTGGTGCACGGCGCCAACGGGGGAGTCGGTTCCGTCCTGGTGCAACTCGCCCACGCCGCCGGGGCGAACGTGATCGGTACCGCCTCCGCACGCCACCACGCCGCCCTGCGGGAACAAGCGGTGACCCCGATCGACTACCGCTCCGAGAACGTCCCCGCCCGCGTCCGCGAACTCGCCCCGGGGGGCGTGGACGCCGTCTTCGACCACGTCGGCGGCCGCGGCATCGTCGACTCCTGGCACCTCCTCGCCCCCGGGGGCACCCTCGTCTCCTACGGCAGCGCCTCCACCCGCGACGACGAGGGGTCCAGGCAGTGGCCCGTCCTCAAGCTGCTGGGCCGGGTGTGGCTGTGGAATGCCTTGCCCAACGGCCGCCGCGCCTACTTCTTCAACGTCTGGGCCGGCCGCGCCCTGAACCGCGGTCGCTTCCAGGACCGGCTGCGCGCCGACCTCGCAGAGGTCTTCGAAGCTCTGCGTCGAGGTGAGATCACCGCCAGGATCGCCGCCGAACTGCCCCTGACCCAGGCCGCCGAGGCGATGCGGCTGGCCGAGTCCGGCACCATCGCCGGAAAGGTCGTCCTGCGCGGGATGGCCTGACCGGGCATCTCGCTCACGAAGTCCTGGTGGCACGGATGGACGGCGCGGGTGAAGGGCGTCGGCGACCCTGCGCCGGCCGTGGCTTCCGTACCCGTAGCGGGGTTGGACACGGTGTCCCGGACGGGGTCGCGGCCGAGCAGCGTCACGTAGGGCAGCAGCCCTCGGGTCGGGTCGTCCTGGGAGACGAGCAGGGTGACGGTTTTCAGGCTCCGCTCCCCGTGAATATTTTCATCCGCCGAGCCTTGACAGTGCCGCTACGGCACCCGCAGGATCACTCCCGTGAACCTGTCAGACAGCAAGACAGCCAGTCAGGGTCCGCGACGGATCAGCGCCATGGAAGCGGTCCTGGCGCATCTGCGTGCCGCCATAGAGAACGGCGAGTACGCGGTGGGGGACAAGCTCCCCTCCGAGGCGGAGCTGTGCCGCACCCTCGAGGTCAGCCGGCCCGTGCTGCGTGAGGCCCTGCGCGCCCTCCAGACGATGGGCCTGACCGTCTCCAAGACCGGCAAGGGCACCTTCGTCGTCGCCAGCTCCGTGGAGGACCCCACCTTCGGCGACTACGCGGCCAGCGACCTGCTGGAGGTGCGCCGGCACGTCGAGATCCCGGTGGCGGGCTACGCGGCCCTGCGCCGCACCCCCGAGGACCTCGACCACCTCACGCACCTGCTGGAGCGCATGGAGCGGGAGACCGACACCACCTCCTGGGTCGCCCTCGACACGCTGTTCCACCTCGCCGTCGCCCAGGCCGCCCAGAACCCGGTCTTCCGCCGGGTCATCGAGGAGATCCGCGACGCACTGGCGCGCCAGTCGGCCTTCCTCAACGAACTGGGCGGCCGCCGCGAGCAGTCCAACTGCGAGCACCGGGCGATCGTCGAGGCACTGATGGACGGTTCCGAGCTCGACGCGACGGACGCGATGGCGCACCACCTCGACCGCGTCGAGACGACCCTCACCGACATCGTGCGACCCGCGCGCACGGAAACCCCCACGGAAGGCGGACCCGAGGCGTGAGCGAGCAGCACCTCAAGGAAGAGACGCGCACACCGGCCGCACATGTCGACGCCGGCGACGCGGGCTACAGCAAGTCCCTGAAGTCCCGGCACGTCAACATGATCGCCATCGGCGGCGCCATCGGCACCGGTCTCTTCCTCGGCGCGGGCGGCCGCCTGGCCGACGCCGGCCCCTCCCTCTTCGTCGCCTACGCGGTCTGCGGCGTCTTCGCCTTCCTCGTCGTGCGCGCCCTCGGTGAACTGGTGCTGTACCGGCCCTCCTCCGGCGCCTTCGTGTCGTACGCCCGCGAGTTCCTGGGCGAGAAGGGCGCGTACATCGCGGGCTGGATGTACTTCCTCAACTGGGCCACCACCGGCATCGCCGACATCACCGCCGTGGCCACCTACACGCACTACTGGGGCATGTTCTCCGACATCCCCCAATGGCTGATCGCGTTGATCGCCCTGGTCGTCGTCCTGACGGTCAACCTGATCTCGGTCAAGATCTTCGGCGAGCTGGAGTTCTGGTTCGCGATCGTCAAGGTCAGCGCACTGGTGATCTTCATGTGCATCGGCGTCTTCCTGCTGGTCACCCGGCATCCCGTCGACGGCGCAGCCGCCGGCCCGTCCCTGATCGCTGACAACGGCGGCGTCTTCCCCAACGGCCTGCTGCCGATGCTGCTGATCATTCAGGGCGTCGTCTTCGCCTACGCCTCCGTCGAACTGGTCGGCGTCGCGGCCGGCGAGACCCCGAACCCCGAGAGGATCATGCCGAAGGCGATCAACTCGATCATGTGGCGCGTCGGACTGTTCTACGTCGGCTCGGTGCTGCTGTTGTCGATGCTGTTGCCCTGGAACGAGTACACCGCCGGGCAGAGCCCCTTCGTCACCGTCCTGTCCAAGGTGGGCGTCCCCGCGGCCGGCGGTGTGATGAACCTCGTCGTCCTCACCGCGGCCATGTCCTCCCTGAACTCCGGCCTGTACTCCACCGGCCGCATCCTGCGCTCCATGGCGATGTCCGGATCCGCGCCGAAGTTCACCCGCGTGATGAGCCGCAGCCAGGTCCCGTACGGCGGCATCCTGCTGACCAGCGGTATCTGTGTCCTGGGTGTGGGCCTGAACTTCGTGGTCCCGGCGGACGCCTTCGAGATCGTCCTGAACTTCGCGGCGATCGGCATCCTCTCCACCTGGGGCATGATCATGATCTGTCACCTCCTCTTCTGGCAGAAGACCCAGAAGGGCGAGCTGACCCGCCCCGGCTACCGACTGCCGGGCTCTCCCTGGACCGAACTCGTGACGCTGGCCTTCCTCGCCACCGTCCTGGTCCTGATGTACGCCGACGGAGGCGCCGGCCGCAGCACCGTGCTGTGCCTGCCGCTGATCGTCGCGGCGCTGGTCGGCGGATGGTTCGGCGTCCGAGGCCGCGTCACAGCCCGGACCCGCACCACCCGACCCACCACCGGAACCGACGCGTGAGCCACGCACCGTCCCCCGACAAGAGGCAGTGATGTTCAGCATTTCCGTCGCGGACGCACCCCTGATCCGGGAGCCCCTCCACGCCCCCGTCGCCCACCTGATACGCGACGGGCTCGTCGAGGGCACCCACCACGGTTCCGTCGTCGTCCTCGACTCCGAGGGACGCGTGCAGTTCCAGCTCGGTGACATCGAGGCCGCCTTCTACCCCCGGTCGGCCCTCAAGCCCCTCCAGGCCGTCGCCATGGTGCGCGTCGGGCTGCCGCTCGACGGCGAGCTGCTGTCGCTCACCGCGGCCAGCCACTCGGGCGAGGAGCGGCACCTCGCCGGGACCCGGCGGATCCTCGAACTCGCCGGGCTGAGCGAGGACCGCCTGCGCAACGTCCCGGACATGCCCTACGACCCGGTCGTTCGGGACACCTGGGTCCGGGAAGGCCGGCCGCCCTCCCGGCTCGCCCAGAACTGCTCCGGCAAGCACGCCGCCATGCTCTACACCTGCGTCCTCAACGACTGGCCGGTCGAGGGCTACCTCGACCCCGGACACCCCTTGCAGCAGGCCGTCGCCGAGATCGTCGAGGACCTCACGGGACAGCGGATCGCGCGGGTGAGTGTCGACGGGTGCGGGGCACCCCTCTTCTCCGTCTCGCTGCACGGCCTCGCTCGGGCCGCCGCCCGCGTCACCGGCGCCGCCCCCGGCACGCCGGAGGCGCGCGTGGCCGACGCCATGCACGAGCACGCCGAGATGGCCTCCGGCTCCGGGCGGGACGTCGCGGCGCTGATGCGGGCCGTGCCCGGGCTGCTCGCCAAGGACGGCTTCGAGGGCGTACAGGTCGCCGCGCTGCCGGACGGGCGCGCCGTCGCCGTGAAGATCGCCGACGGCGCGGACCGGGCGCGGGTGCCCGTGGCCGCGGCCGCTCTGGCGCGGGCCGGTGTCGATCCCGATCTGCTCGTCGAGTTCCAGGGGGAGACGCTCCTCGGAGGCGGGCAGGCGGTCGGCCGCGTGCGGCCCGTCCGTGCGCTGGAGCCGGTCGCGGCCCGGGATCGCGCCCAGGGCCTGTCGTTCGGATCATCGAGGCCGTGAGATGCGCTTGCCGGACCTCGCGACGCCTCGGTGATCCACACGCCGGATCCCAGAGCCCTGCCGGACGTCCAGTTTCACGGCTGCGGGCCGGGTGTGGCCGGCGCGCAGTCCACCATGCCCCTTGCAGGGGCGCTCATGTCCCCTCTCCCAGAAAGAGGAACCGTACCCTCATGACCGCCGCCGTCACCCGCAGCGAGCACGACCTGCTCGGCTACCGTGATGTTCCCGCCGACGCCTACTGGGGCGTCCACACGCTCCGCGCCACCGAGAACTTCCCCGTCACCGGCACCCCGATCTCCGCCTACCCGCATCTGATCGACGCCCTCGCCGCCGTCAAGGAGGCCGCCGCCCTCGCCAACGAGGAGCTCGGACTGCTGGAGCCGCGGAAGGCCGCCGCCATCGTCGAGGCCTGCCGGGAGATCCGGGACGGCAAGCTGCACGACCAGTTCGTCGTCGATGTCATCCAGGGCGGCGCCGGCACCTCGACCAACATGAACGCCAACGAGGTCGTCGCCAACCGGGCGCTGGAACTGCTGGGGCACGAGAAGGGGCAGTACGGCTTCCTGCACCCCAACGAGGACGTCAACCTCGGCCAGTCGACCAACGACGTCTACCCGACCGCCGTCAAGATCGCGACGGTCTTCGCGGTCCGTCGACTGCTCAGGTCGATGTCCGTACTCCAGGACTCCTTCGCCCGCAAGGCCGTCGAGTTCCGTGACGTGCTCAAGATGGGCCGTACACAGTTGCAGGACGCGGTGCCGATGACGCTCGGCCAAGAGTTCTCGGCCTATGCCGTCATGATCGACGAGGACCGCAATCGTCTTGACGAGGCCGTCCAGTTGATCCATGAGATCAACCTCGGCGCCACGGCCATCGGCACCGGACTCAACGCTCCGGCCGGATACGCCGAGGCGGCCCGCCGGCACCTCGCCGCCATCACCGGACTGCCGCTGGTCACGGCCGCGAACCTCGTCGAGGCCACCCAGGACTGCGGGGCGTTCGTACAGATGTCAGGCGTCCTCAAGCGGATCGCGGTCAAGCTCTCGAAGAGCTGCAACGACCTGCGGCTGCTGTCGTCCGGTCCACGCGCGGGGCTCGGCGAGATCAACCTGCCGCCGGTGCAGGCCGGGTCCAGCATCATGCCCGGCAAGGTCAACCCGGTGATCCCCGAGGTCGTCAACCAGGTCGCCTTCGAGGTGATCGGCAACGACGTCACCATCACCATGGCCGCCGAGGCCGGACAACTCCAGCTCAACGCCTTCGAGCCGATCATCCTGCACTCCCTCTCGGAGAGCATCACCCACCTCCAGCGCGCCTGCGTCACGCTGGCCGAGCGGTGCGTGGACGGCATCACCGCCAACACCGAGGCGCTGCGCGCGAGCGTCGAGAACTCCATCGGCCTGGTGACCGCCCTCAACCCGCACATCGGGTACACGGCCGCCACCGACATCGCCAAGGAGGCCCTCGCCACCGGCCGCGGAGTGGCCGAACTCGTCCTGGAGAAAGGCCTGTTGCCCGCCGAGACCCTCGCCGGCCTGCTCCGCCCGGAGGTCGTCGCGGGCAGCGGCGCGCCGCTGGTCTGATCCGCGGCCGGGCCGCGGCGACGCGTCGGGACCGGCGGGGGCCACGATGGTGATCATGACAATGACGTCGTCCCATCCCTTCACGCCGGTCCTGGAGCGCATCGTCGAGGAGATCGAACACATCCCGGCCGCGGCAGGCCCGCCCAGCATGTCGTGGAAGGCCTGGTAGTGGCCGAGTCGCCAGGGGCGGGGTGGAGGCGCACAGCTCGTCGGGCGTGGAGGTCATTTTTCGTCGGTCTTTCCTGCACGGCACGCAGTCGGTCCTCAACTCCTGCCGGTAGGTTGCTCCTTGACCGTTCATCGGCATGATCCGGAGGAAAGCCCGTGACCGAGATACCAGCCGCGTCGATCGAGGCGCGCGAGCGCATCAAGACGGACCAGCCCCACACGGCCCGGATCTGGAACTACTGGCTGGGCGGCAAGGACAACTACAAGGTCGACCAGGCAGCCGGAGACCAGATCCGCGGCCTGCACCCCGGCATCGGTGACTACGCCCTCGCCGACCGGCAGTTCCTCGGGCGCGCCGTGCGGTACCTCGTCCGCGAGTGCGGAATACGCCAGTTCCTCGACATCGGCACCGGCCTGCCGACCGCCGACAATACGCACGAGGTCGCCCAGCGCCTCGCCCCGGATTCCCGCGTCGTCTACGTCGACAACGACCCCATCGTGCTGGCCCACGCGGAGGCACTGCTGACCAGCACGCCGGAAGGGAGAACCGACTACCTCGACGAGGACCTGCGCAACGTCGACGCCATCCTTGAGCAGGCGGCGCGGACCCTGGACCTCCAAGAGCCCGTGGCGCTGATGCTGCTCGGCGTCGTCATCTTCATCGAGGACACAGACGAGGCGTACGGGATCGTGCGGCGTCTGATGGACGCGCTGCCCGCCGGCAGCCACCTCGTCCTCTCCCACACCATCACCCGGCCGGACATGCCGGATGTCGACGCCGCGGTGGCCTTCTGGAACGAGCACGGCACGCCGAAGCTGACCCAGCGCACCCCGGCCGCCATCGCCGGGTTCTTCGAGGGGCTGGAGCTCATGGAGCCGGGCGTGGTCTCCTGCAATCGCTGGCGGCCGGACGACGGCGAGGCCGCTCTGCCCGCCGAAGTAGCCATGTTCGGCGGTGTGGGACGCAAGGTCTGACCGTCTTCTGCCGGGGAGGGGCGGAGATGTCATCGGCACCGCCCCTGCCTGCCCGAACGTGCCAAGGACGGGGCCCGACGACCGCAACACGGGCACGGACCGCCAGGAGGAACAACTTCTCCAGACCGCGAACGCCTCCCGCAGCACTCCGAAGCACCCCTGAACTGGGCACTCATCACCACGAGAGGGACAGGTCGAGCCCGCGCCCGAGGTGGGGCAGCAGGTCGGGCGGCACCGCGTAGTCCTGGCCGGACGGAAGGCCGAAGGTGGCGAGGGGGGACGAGGGCCGGTCGGTGCCGTCGATCCGGTAGGTGGGCTCGCCGTGGAACAGGGCGACGGCGAACCGGTCGGCGGTCGGCAGCGTCACGGAGGCGGGGCCGGACGACCCCCGGCCGGCGCCTCCGGCGGACATCGCGCGGGCCGCGGCGTCGCCGATGAGGGTGGCAAGGCCGTCGCTGTGGGGCTCAGCACGCCGATCCGTTGTCAGGGGGCATGGGCGCGCTCGTCCGCGAGACTGAGTTCGGGGGTGGGGCGGCGGAATCCTCGGGTGAGCCAGAGGAGGTAGCCGCATCCGGCCGTGAGCCATACCAGTCCGATGGTGAGCGCGTCCGCACTGAGCTGGGTGATCAGGTAGGCGGTGACGCAAGCGCCGAGCGTCGGTGCCACCACATACCCGAGGACGTCGCCGCCGCCGCTGGTGGGCCGGTTGCGGAGGTAGAAGAGCACGACGCACACGTTGACGGCGGTGAATGCGGCGAATGCGCCGAAGTTGATGAACGACGTCGCTGTCTGCAGATCGATGTTCAGTCCGGTCAGACACATGGCCCCTGTGACGAGGAGGCTGAGTACCGGTGTCTGTGTCCGGGGGTGCAGCGTGCCGAAGATTCGCCGGGGCAGGACGCCGTCGCGGCCCATGCTGTACAGCAGACGGCTCGAACTGAGCTGCACGGCAAGGCCCGAGGCGAATCCGCCGACGATGGCGGCCATGTTGGTCCAGTCGGCGAAGGCCTGGCCACCGACCTGTACGGACAGGGTGTAGCCGGCGATGTCCGGGTCCGTGAAATCACCTCCCGGGTGTACGAGTTGCATGATGTAGGCGACCGTGGCGAAGAGCAGTCCGCCGATTCCGACGACGAGGACGACTGCGCGCGGAATGGTACGCCGGGCGTCACGGGTCTCCTCGGACAGCGTGGTGACGGCGTCGAAGCCGAGGTAGCTGTAAGCGGCGACGGCGGCGGCGGCCGATATGCCGGCCGGCCCGCTGTCCGCGTTCCACAGCGGTGCCGTGTAGGAGCGCGGCTGTGTGTCCGCGAGGTGGACCAGGCAGTAGGCGACGAACAGCAGTACCAGAAGAACCGCGAGCGCGGTCAGCAGCTTGTTGACGCGGTCGGCGAGGGAGACGCCGATGATGTTGACCAGGGTGGTCAGGCCGGCGTTCAGGAGCATCCATGCCCAGACGGGGATGTGCGGGAACTGGGCGTTGAGGTAGACGGACTGGACGAGCCAGGCGACCATCGGCAGGAACAAGTAGTCCAGCAGGACGAGCCAGCCGACGAGGAATCCGGCCCGTCCGCCCGCCACCTTGCGGACGTAGCCGTACGCAGATCCGGAGACGGGAAAGTGCCGGGCCATCTTGGCGTAGCTGAGAGCGGTGAGGCACATCGCCGCGGTGGCCGCGAGGAAGGCCGTCGGCGCGGTCCCCGAGCTGGCCGCGGCGATCACTCCGAACAGCACCATCACGAGACTGGGCGCCATGTAGGCGAGTCCGAAGGTGACCACGGATGCCAGGGACAGCTTGGGGACGAGGTCCGCGGAGGTCCTACTCATGTCCGGCGCCGCCTTCCGAGGTGACGGAGCCGTCGAGGGAGGCGGCGCGCTGCGCGGCCGGCGCCTGGGCCGGGACGGCGGGGCGCCAGGCGGCCGGGTCGATGTACCCGTTGTACAGGGGGAGTGCGAGGCGGCTGTCTCCTTCCTGGAAGTGCTCCCAGGGCCAGGAGTCACCGCTGGTGCCGTAGGTGCGGGCCGCTGCGACCCGGTCGAAGTCGACGATGCCGACGAGGGTGGCGTCCTCCATGCCGGCGGCGGGGATCTGGAAGTGTCCTTCGGGGTCGACGAGCAGGCTCCCGCCGTGGGCCGTGGGGGAGGAGCCGTTGACGCTGGCCACCCAGATCTGGTTGACGATGGCGTTCGCCTGGTTGAGGGGGATCTCCTGGATCCGGCCCGTCGTCGGGGTCTGGACCAGGTTGATCACCAGTTCGGCGCCCATCCACGCCAGGTGCCGGGTGACTTCCGGGTACCAGCTGTCGTAGCAGATCGACAGGCCCACCCGACCGTGACCGGGCATGTCGAACACGACGAACTCGCGCCCGGGGCGGAACGGTTCGTACGGGCGCCAGGTGAAGATCTTGCGGTAGTGAGCGGCCCGCTCCCCCTTTGGGTTGTAGACCACTGCGGTGTTGTGCACCGAGCCGTCCTCCGCGCGCTCCAGGATCGTTCCCGGAACGAGCCAGATGCCCAGTTCGCGGGCGAGTGCGGCGAGCTCGCGGCCGCGCGGGCCGTCGAGTGGTTCGGCGTACCGGTCGACGGCCTCCTGCTCGGTCATCTCCTCCACGCCGAGCGAACACAGGTGCAGCTCCGGATAGACGACGAGCTGGGCGGCGTTGGGTGACTTCATACGCCGGCGCAGTCCGTCGGCGAACTCCTCGAGGGATTCCGCGGACGTCTGGACCAGGGCGACGCGTAGGTGCCGGCTCATGAGGGCTCCTGAGGTGAAGGACGGGCCGTGTCGGAAACGGTGGTGCACAGGTACGGGCAGCCGGGCCCGAGTCCGTCGGGCGGAGTCGGCGGCGGCGTGGCCTGCGACACGGAACCCGATCCGACATACCGTTGTCAACGGTGTTGGCAACAATGATTGCCTCCTGTTGGTAAGGTCGTCACCCGACCCCACGACCGAGAAGACCGGCACCCATGGCGAAGAACACGGCACCCAAGGCCCCGGAGAACGCCGAAACGGGCTCCGCTCGCGGCACCGGCCCACGCCAGCGCAGAAGCGTGCGCCGGGAAGCCGCGGTGAACGCCGCGTTCCAGCTCGCCGAGCGCGAGGGCCCGGCCGGCCTGACCATGCGCAAGCTGGCCCAGGAACTCGACGTGGACGTCTCCATCCTCTACCGGCTCTTCCGCGACAAGGACGCACTCGTCCTCGCACTGTGCGAGCGGACGATCGAGATCGAACTCGACGAAATCGGCGATGTCCCCGAAGAGGAAACCTGGCAGGACACACTGCGCCGCATCGCCGACATCACCTGGGCCTACCAGAACCGCTTCCCGGCCATCACCCTGCTCAGCTTCGCCCGCACCACCGGCGGACCCGCCGAGCAACGCATGGTGGAGCTTCTTCTCTCCACCTTCGAGCGCGCCGGTCTGCCTCCCACCCAGACCGTCCTGTTCTACCGCACCTTCATCGACACCGCCCTCGGCCTCTGCGCCCACTCCGCCTCGCTCAGCTCGCTCGCGCCCGAGGACCGTGAGAAGGACGACTCGGCCTGGACCCGCGTCTACTCCCATCTGTCCGAGCGCCACTACCCGGCAACCGTGAGACACATCGACGACCTGACCACCGTGACCCAGAAGGCGATCTACACCGCCGCCGTCGAAGCGATCCTCTCCGCCGCCGAACACGCGGTGACCGAGCACCTCGAGACCGAGCGCACCACACGCTCCGAAGGCACCGACAAGGCATGAGGAGCCTCACGGCGGCCCCTCGCGTGAGCATTGATCAGCAGGCTCGCCAATGACCAAGGCGAGCGGGAGGAAGGCCGGTTAATGTCCGAGGTGCGTGCAGCTCTTGTCCCTGGCAACCTCTGGGAGCGGGTGGCCCCGCTGCTGCCGCCTGCTCCCGAGCGGCTGCATGTTCCCGGCCGAGCGGCATTCATCGGCGTATCACGATCAGTTGGGTCGCCAGGGCCACGATCACAATCACCCTGATCCGGTTTCTTCCGGCAGTGGCCTGTCCGCTGCCCCGGACTACCGCTTGGAGCCCGTTTTGTCCTTACGTACAGCTTGCGTCCGTCCTGTATCCCTTCTCCTGGCGACGGTGTTCGTGACCTCGGCGCTCACCGGCTGCACGCTGATGGATCTCGCCCAGGGCTGCGAAGGGACCGACGCCGAGGTCGAGGAGATGGCAGCGCTCAACATCCTTGACTCCAGGCACAACCGGGCCACCGTGGCCCGGGGCTTCGAGGAGGTCGACGCCGGCTGCTGGTCCGACAGCGGCGACGTCATGGTGTACGCCGAGCGGACATACGCCTTTCCCGGCACACGGGCCGAAGTGGCAGCGCACTACCGGGCAGCAGCGCAACAGGACGGATGGAGCCCAGACCCCGAGGCTGCGCCCGATGGCCTGAGCTTCGTCAAGGAGAGCAGGAGTCTGCAGATCGTCTTCCTCACCGCCGAACTTCTCGCGGAGGAGGGCCATGGAAGCCGCCCCGACCTCGCCACCGGTTATTCGATCAGCGTGGGCTCATGAGAATTGCGGTACCGAGGTGGGCTGCGGAAAGCCGGCAACGGAAAGTCACGCCCGCATCAGGGGCGAGGCAGGGGTGACGGCGGCCTCGTAGGACTCGGCCGTTGTGTCGTAGCGGGTCGCGATGCCGTGCCATTGCTTCAAACGCTTGAAGCACTGTTCGACAACGTTGCGCTGCTGGTGGACCTTGCGGTCGAACGTCCGCCGATGCTGTCACGCCGGGCCCGGGTTCGGATCTGGTCGCCCCGCGCTGGGATGGTATGCGGGATGCTCCGGCGTCGCGGCCAAGTCCGCCTGGCTGCCCGCGCACAGCAGCCACAGCGCCCGCAGCTCCACCGGCTGTCTCCCGGCAGGCCGCGGCGCAGAGCATGCCGTCACCCCCCGGAGAGCCGTTCCCGTGCCGGGAGGCGAGAACGGAACAGAGCGTTCCGGGAGGGGCGGACCGCGGTGGTGTGTGTGAGCGACCGGTCAGACGTCGGTGATCGGGCTCGTGCCCAGGCGGATGTTGTCGATCGCCCAGAACCAGTTGTTGCCCGCGTTGAAGATCCGGAACTTCGCCTTCGCGGACGTGGCGCCGGACGGCACGGGGCAGGAGAGACGGACGAGCCGGTTCTGCTGGTCCGTCCCCTGGTTGGTGTTGCCCGAGGAATCGCTGCTGTAGTGGAGCAGTCGCGCTGTTGCGCCCGAGTCGAACTCGAGGACAACCTCGGCCTCCTGCGGGCTCTCCTGCCGGTAGTGGGAGTCGAAGCCCAGGTACAGCGTGGTGGTGCCCGCGGGGATCGTCACCGCGGGGCTGGTCAGGGTCGAGTCGAAGCGTCCCCGAGCGGAGGGACTGCCGGTGTCGTCCCAGTCGTCGGCGTCCGCGACGGCGACGACTCCGAGGGACCGGGTGAAGCCTGAGCGGCCCTGACCGGCAGGGAACCAGAACTGCTTGGACAGGAAGGTCCAGCCCTGCAGCTCCCGCGTGCCCTGTGGCATATCCGCCGCATTGGTGACCGTCCAGCCCTCGGGCGAGGTCCGGGTCCATCCGAGCAGGCCGGGTCGGTCGAGGTCGGCCGCAGGGCTGAGAGCGGGGGCGACGGACTCGAAGTCCTCCGCGAGCAGGTATCCGGTCATGAGGGGGCCGGTCTTGACGGGCAGGGACGCGGACGCCTTCATGGCCCGGCCCGTCAGCTTCGCCGTGACGGCGGCCTCGAGGGTGTCGGCGGTACGGACCGCGGAGACGGGCGCGACGACGTCCCACGTGAGGGCCACGGACGAACGGGCCGCGACAGAAGTGGGCGTGGCGCCCTTGGCCGTGGCGCTCCAGCCCTTCGGAAGAGTCAGGGTGGCGGCCAGATCGGTGAGGGGTGTGCTGCCGGCGTTGGTGACGGTGGCAGCCACCGTGGTGGGCCTGCCCGGCGAGAGCACCATGCCGTCGGTCTCGGGTGAGCTGGCCGGACCGTTCAGTGCGATGCTCATGGCAGGGGCGACCCTGGTCCGCAGGCGCGCGTCGGCCAGTCTGAGCAGACGGTCGCTCTCGGCGTGTGCGGCGACGACGAGCTGGCCGGCGGTGGCGCTGTCGGTGGGCGTGACGGTGAAGCGCACGTCGGCCGACTTCCCGGCTTCGAGCCCTCCGGGGACTTCACCGGTCCGCTCGACCGTCCAGCCTGACGGGGCGAGCAGGGCGACGGCGAGTCCTCCGAGCCTGCCGCTGTCCTGGTTCCCCACGGTGACGACGACCTCGGTCGGGTCTCCCTGGGTGAACGGCGTGTCCAACGGCGGAACCGCGGCCGGCAGGCGGATCGTCGCGGTCAGCGCCGGGACGCCACCGGTCGCGGGGTCGGTGACCCCGGGTCCGCCGTCCGCCGCGCGGCCGGTCATGCGGCGCAGGAATGCCTGGTCGTCTCTGTCGAGGACCGCGATGTCGTACCAGCCGTGGTCCGGGAGGCGGAACCGGACCGTACGGGACATGCCGGGCGCAAGAGTGACGGTGCGTACGGGCCCGCCGTGACGGTGGGAGTACACCGACTCACCGACGAGGAGAGTGCGGGTCGTCGGGGAGGAGTTGGAGCATACGACGTCCACGCGGCCGGCGGCCGGGTGCTCGACGAGGTGAGCGTCGGCTCCCACACCGGATCCGCGCAGCTCCCAGGTGGACCAGCCGGGACCGTGGACCTGCAGGTCGTAGCCGTCATCACCGTACTCCACCGTCGTGTCGGTGCTCTTGCCCGCAGGGACCGTCCAGGCGCGCGGAGCGGTACCGTCACCGGGGTAGGCGGTGAGCACGGCGCCGACGGTGCCTTGGTTGCCCAGCCGGAGGCGGCAGCCGGAGCGGGTGATGTCGCTCCGCAGGGAGAGCCGGTACGGCAGGGGACGTGTCGGGCGCGTGCCGGTCTCCTGCTGGGGCAGTGACTGGTTCTTCGGCGGTACGGGGGTCCAGCGGGCGACCGCCGCGGGCACCGGTCCAGGCTGTTCGACCTTGGGCTGCCGGTGCCCACGGTGGAAGTCGAAGGCGGAGGTCAGGTCGCCGAACACGCTGCGGCGCCAGTCACTGATGTTGGGCTCGTGGACGCCGGTCCACGTCTCGAGAAACCGGATCACGGAGGTGTGGTCGAACGCCTGCGAGCTGACGAATCCGCCGACGGTCCAGGGTGACACGATCGTCATCGGCACGCGCGGACCGGGGCCGATGGGACTGCCGTTGAACCAGTCGTCGCTGTTGCCGGAGGACGGCTGCGGCGCGACGGGGGCGGGGACGTGATCGAAGTAGCCGTCGTTCTCGTCGAAGTTGATGAACAACGCCGTCTTCGCCCAGGTCTTCGGGTCGCTCGCGATGGCGTCAAGGAGGTCGTAGACGAGGTTGGCGCTGCCGGCCGGAGTAGAGGTGCTGGGGTGCTCGGAGAGCGCCGCCGTCGGAACCACCCAGCTGACCTTCGGCAGTGTGCCGTTCTCGATGTCGGACCGGATCCGGTGGATGAGCGTGTCCGGTTCGGAGCGGTAGGCACCGCGCAGGAAGAGCTGTCGCTCGGACTCGGTCAACGCGTCGACGCCCCGCTGGAACTCGGCCAGCGCGTTTTTTCTCTGCTCCGAGGTCCTGTTCCACAGGCTGTCGTAGAACTGCTCGGTGGTGGAGTACTGGCCGGCGACCTTGGAGAGGATCTTCCGGCCGATCTCCTTCCACGGCCGGAAGTACTCCACCGCGTTGTCGGTGAAGTTGTCCCACTCCTGGTAAATCTGCCAGGACACGCCCGCGGCTTCCAGACGCTCGGGGTACGTCGTCCAGGTGTAACCGGGGTGGGCGTAGTCGTACGCGGCGTTGGTGACGGCCCGGTTGACGCCGTCCGCCTCGTAGCCGGTCGTGCCGGACCACAGGTACAAGCGGTTGGGGTTGGTCGAACCGTAGACGGAGCAGAAATACGCGTCGCAGATGGTGAATCGGTCCGCCAGTTCGTACTGCAGCGGTATGTCCCGCCGGTCGTAGAAGGCCATGCTGCTCTGCGTCTTGGCGGCGATCCAGTCGTTCCACCATCCCTTCGCCCTGGCCTGGGTGGCGTCGGAGAAACCGTGCGCGAGCGATCCCAGGTACTGGATGTCGCTTTCCTCGCGGCCCGCTTCGACCGCCGCACGGCGGGCGGAGAACGGCAGCACGGTGCCGCCTTGGCGCCGGGGCTGCTCGAAGACGCTGGTCCCGGTGGGCAGACGCAGAGGCGTGCGGTCACCGAATCCGCGGACACCCTTGAGAGTTCCGAAGTAGTTGTCGAAGGAACGGTTCTCCTGCATCAGGACGATCACGTGTTCGATGGCACCTATCCCGCCGGGCGGCATGGGCATGGCCATCGCCTGGTGCAGCGACGGGGGAAGGAGGGAGAACGCGGCACCACCGGCGAGGGCACCGAGGACCTTGCGACGGGAAACATCAGACATGCGCGGAAGGCTAGATGCCTTTACCGCACTGCATAACCCGGTGCAGCAGGATTTCGCCGACCGTTCAGGCAGCGGCATCAACTGTTCTCCTGACCCGCCCCGCCGAGGCGCCGGCCCCGGGCGCGACACGCGCAGAACTGCCGGACCGCCGGTTCCGGGCTCGGCGTTCGCCGCCGTGGTGGAGCCGCCAGTTGCCAGTCTGCTCGGGTCCGTAAAGCCGACGTCCTCGACCAGGAACGCGAACTCAACGCCCGCCTCCGCCCGGAATGCCTCGGTCAGATCCCCCCGTTCCCCATCCCTCGATACTCCGAGATCGTCGGCGCCGGCGGAAGACTCAAACCCGGGGCGTCTTAGCGGGGTTGAGTCGGAGGCACGGGGCCTGAGGTGGCCGTGCGGTCAGCCGTCGAGCGTGGCGGAGGGCTCGTTGCCGTTCTGGGCCTGCTGGGACCGCCTGGCGAGCATCGTGGCCAGGTCTCGAACACTGTCCTCGTCGATGTCGCCCTTGTGCGCGGCAGACTCCATGGTCCACAGCAGCGTCGTGCCGACCCGGGTCTGGGACACGGCGCCGGGCTCGCCGTTGAAGCCGGAGGTGCCGAGCCGGGCGTCGTGCTCGTCACCGATCGGGCCGAGCTCCAGGGGCTTGGCCTTCTGGCCGGCCTGGTTTCCGTAGTAGCCGTCCCAGAGCACGTCGTACGCGTCCTGGGCGGCCTGTTCGCTGTCGTAGGCGACGACCTGGAAGGTGACGGAGGCGAAGGGGTTCTCGCGACGGAAGGTCGCGGCGCCGAAGAAGCGGGAGTTCTCGCAGCCCGCGTTGCCCTTGATGGGGCAGGCCTGCGAGCGATAGAGCTCGTTCATCTCGATGGCCGTGGGCTTGAAGGACTGCTTCCAGCCCGTCATGACCTCGCCGTCCGGCAGCGTCTGGCCGACCTGTTCCTTCGTGAGCGCCGCCGCCTTGCCGGTTGTGCTGTCACTCTCCGGCGCGCCTGCGCAACCGGTCAGCAGCAGTGCCACCGCGGTCGCCGCGTACCCCCAGTGCGTTCTCATGGCCATGCCACCACCCCCTTCGAGTCGGCCATCTTACGCGGAACATCTTCACGCGGGGCGTGCCACCCTTCGGCCACTGCTGCCTGGGGTTGTCACGTTGTCACGGGGACTCCGTCGGCCTCGCGCTCCTCGCGCTCCTCGCGGTCCTTGACTCGCTGGGCCCTGACGAACGATCGGCAGATCGGCGCTGCGCAGTCGGCCGGGATGTCCGGCTCGAACAGCCACGGGCGGCTGTAACCGGCAAGGCGGCGGCTGTTGTCCAGCTCTGTGGGCGGCGGTGCATCCCGCTGTCGCCCGCGCTCCTGGCCCGACGGAGGTTGCGCGACGCGCCCGGGCACGCAAGCCCAAGACCTGCATGTCGTCCACGTATCGGTCCGGGAGCCGGCACGCAGGGTGCCCGTGAGTGGACACCGCCTCATGCGGCGTGATGCCCCGGGCGATGACCACTCGGATGAATCGACCACTGCCAGAGGTCCTCATAACCCCCGCTTGCGTCCAGTGCGCGACGTTGACGTAAGGTAAGCCTGACCTAATTCTTCAAGGGTAAATCAAATCTAGGAGTCAGCATGTCTCATCGGTCTCGCGGGACAGCCACAGTCGCTCTCGCCGTCGCCGCAGCGCTGTCACTGGCTGCGTGCGGCACCGGTTCTTCCGAGAGCGGGCAGGAACGAGGCGCGTCCGCCGAGGCCGGGGCAGGTGCGAAGGACTCGAAGTCGGTCGCCAAGGGCGGCAAGGACTTCGCGGACGCGGCCGAGAAGACCGCCGCTCTCGGCACGGACGCCAAGCCCGGCCAGTGGCCACGCACGGTCAAGCACGCCATGGGCAGCACTGAGATCAAGGCCCAACCCAAGCGTGTGGTCGTACTGGATGTCGGCGAGCTCGACAATGTCGTCTCGCTCGGTGTGAAGCCGGTCGGTCTGGCTCCGACCGAGGGATCACCGGAACTCCCGTCGTATCTCAAGAAGGACGCAGGCACGCCGAAGAACGTCGGCACCATCAACAGCCTCAACCTCGAGGCGATCGCCGCGCTCAAGCCCGATCTGATCCTGGGCAGCCAGTTGCGCGCCGCCAATTCCTATGACGAGCTGTCACAGATCGCGCCCACCGTCTTCTCCATCCGCCCCGGCTTCACCTGGAAGGAGAACTACCTTCTCAACGCCGCCGCACTGGACAAGACGGCGCAGGCCAAGGCGAACCTCGCCGCGTACGAGAAGAAGGCCCAGGCTCTCGGAGACAAGCTGGGTACCAACAAGCCGACCGTTTCGATGGTCCGCTACCTGCCCGACGGCGTGATCCGGCTCTACGCCAATGCCTCGTTCATCGGCACGATCCTCAAGGACGTCGGCATCCCGCGCCCCAAGAACCAGGACATCATGGATCTGGCCGCCGAGGTCAGCGCCGAGAACATCGACCAGGCCGACGCCGACTACATCTTCACCGGCGTCTACGGCGATGCGAATGCCACTGACAAGAGCAAGGCGCAGGCCAATCCGCTGTGGAAGAACCTGAAGGCGGTCAAGGACGGACACGCCTACGACGTGCCGGATGAGACGTGGTACCTGGGACTCGGCGTCACTGCCGCCAACGAGGTGCTCGACGACCTCCAGAAGCACCTGACGGCCTGAGAAGCAAAGAAGAGAGAGTGAGCGCGACGCATGTCGCCACCCAACCCCACCCCTCGACGGGCGGGCTGGCTGCTGACCGGCGCGGTGATGCTGCTGATCGCCGTCCTTCTGAGCCTTACGGTGGGCAGCCGCCAGGTCGCGCCCAGCGAGGCCCTTCAGGCTCTGTTCCACGACGGCGGCAGCGAAGACGCCCAGGTGGTGCGTGCGCTGCGGGTCCCCCGGACGGTCATCGGCGTACTCGCGGGCGCCGCGCTCGCCCTCGCGGGAACGGTCATGCAGGGGATCACCCGTAACCCCATCGCGGAACCGGGCATTCTCGGTGTCAGCCAGGGCGCGTCGATAGGCGTCGTCAGCGCGATCGCGCTCTTCGGAGTGCACACGCTCAACGGCTATGTGTGGTTCGCGTTCGCCGGGGCCGCACTGGCCGGGGTCGGTGTCTATGCCATCGCCAGCGGCGGTCGAGGCGGAGCCTCGCCGATCAAACTCGCGCTCGCAGGTGCCGCGATGAACGCGTTCCTCGCCTCGCTCGTATCCGGGATCGCCACCACCAACGCTCGCGCTCTCGACGAGTTCCGTTTCTGGCAAGTCGGCTCGATCAGCGGGCGCGACGGCGAAGTCATCGGCCAGGTATGGCCCTTCCTCCTGACCGGGATCGTCCTGGTCGCAGCGCTCGCTCGAGGTCTCGACGCGCTCGCGCTGGGAGACGACGCCGCCAGAAACCTCGGCAACAACGTCGGACTGCTGCGGGCCCTCGGCGCGCTCGGAGCGACCGTGCTCACGGGCGCCGCAGTGGCAGCGGTCGGCCCGATCGCGTTCACCGGACTGGCCGTCCCACACATTGCCCGTGCCCTGGTGGGCACGGCGCACCGCTGGGTTCTGCCCCTGGCGGCACTGCTGGGCCCGGTGATGATCCTTGGCTCCGACGTGCTCGGCCGCATCCTCTTTCCGCCTTCGGAGGTACCGGTGGCCGTCATGACCGCCCTGATCGGCGTGCCGTTCCTGATCGCACTGGTCCGGCGTCGAGCGGTGGTGGCCGCGTGAGCCACCTCGAATCCGCCGCTCCAACCTGCCGGCCCGCCGTGCGCCCCGCCGGGCATGGCGTGCTGCGAGGCAAACGCGCCAGTTTTCTTGTGCACCGCCGGGCGGTCGTCGTCGCCGTGACTCTGACGGTGCTGCTCGCATGTGCGGTCGTGACGTACCTGTGCATCGGTGAATCCTTCGTCGCACCGGTGGAGGTCGTGCGCGTCCTGTTCGGCCGCCCCAGCCCCGACGAACTGGTGGTGGGCACACTGCGCCTGCCGCGTCTGGTCGTAGGACTCCTCGCGGGGGCCGCGTTCGGCGTCGCGGGAGCGCTGATACAGACCGTCGCCCGCAACCCGCTGGCCAGCCCCGACATCATCGGCGTCACGCACGGGGCAGGAGCGGCCACGGTGGCCGCACTCAGCTTCAACGCCGTAGAGGCTGGCGCACTGCCCTACGTTTCCATCGCCGGCGGCATGGCGGCGGCCCTGCTCGTGTACGTCTTCGCCTGGCGGGGCGGGCTCCACTCCTCGCGCTTCGTGCTGGTGGGAATCGGCGTGTCGGTCGCGCTCGGCTCCTTGACCCAACTGCTTCTGACCAAGGGCGACTACCTGGTGGCCCAGCAGGCCAAGGTCTGGCTGACCGGCTCGCTCAACAGCCGTGGCTACGCGGAGGCGAGCCCGCTCGCACTCGTGCTCCTGATCGGCGTCCCGGCGGCCCTGTGGGCGGCCCGGGCCCAGCGCGGTGTGTCCTTCGACGATGACACCGCGACCTCGCTCGGTGTACGCCTGGGCCGGATTCGGCTCGGGCTGACCGCACTCGGCGTCGTCCTGGCATCGGTGGCCACAGGCGCAGTGGGACCGGTCGACTTCGTCGCGCTGCTCGCCCCGCAGATCGCGCGCCGGCTCACCCGCACGGCTCAGATCCCGCTGCTGTCCTCGGCGTTGACCGGCGCCCTGGTCGTCGTGGTCGCGGACCTCCTGGCCCGCCGTCTGTTCTCCCCGATCGAGCTGCCGACCGGTGTACTCACCGCCGTCGTGGGTGCCCCGTACCTGATGTGGCTCATCATCCGTACCCGCAGCCGTTCCGGAGGCACCTCCTCATGAGCCGCCCGTCCGTCAGCCGACTCTCCGCCCACGATCTGAGCCTGGCATACGAGGACCGCACCGTGGTCGAGGGCCTGGACCTGGAGATACCCGACAACAAAGTCACCATCGTCGTCGGGCCCAACGCCTGCGGCAAGTCCACCGTCCTGCGGGCACTCGGCCGCCTTCTCAAGCCGCGGCGCGGTGCCGTACTGCTGGACGGAGCCGAACTGACCAGTCTCCCCGCCAAGCAGATCGCGCGGACCATCGGCGTCCTGCCGCAGTCCCCCACGCCACCGGACGGCATCACCGTCGCCGACCTGGTCGCCCGTGGCCGCCAGCCGCATCAGAGATGGTGGCAGCAGTGGTCGGAGGCCGACGAGCAAGCTGTGAGCGAGGCTCTGGAACGCACGAACACGACTGCCCTCGCCGACCGCCCCGTGGACGAACTCTCCGGCGGTCAGCGCCAGCGCGTGTGGATCGCCATGGCCCTGGCACAGGACACCGAACTTCTGCTGCTCGACGAGCCCACGACATATCTCGACATCGCTCATCAGGTGGAAGTCCTGGAACTCGTTCGCCGTCTCAACCGCGAACGCAGCCGAACCATTGTCGCTGTTCTCCACGACCTCAACCAGGCCACCCGCTACGCCGACCACCTCGTCGCCATGAAAGACGGCCGCATTGTCGCGCAGGGGGCACCGGGCGAGGTCGTCACCGCCGAGATGGTCCAGGACGTCTTCGGATTGTCGTCCGTTGTCATCCCCGACCCTGTCACCGGCGGCCGCCTCGTGGTCCCCACCTGCAGCTGGCAGCCTTCGGTGCCGGAGAAGACGCAGACACATTGATGGGCCTTGGGGCAGCTCGCTCCGCTGTTCGGCATCTCCCAGTCCGCCCTGGTGCCCACCCGCGACCACAAGATGTACCGCCGGCGCGGCGTCACGCGATCGCATCCAGACGGTCGTACGGCGGTTCGCCGAGCGCGTGCACGTGACGATGGGGATTCACCGACGCTGACGTCCCATCCGGTCGGGTGTGGCGTCCCCGCCTTCCTATGGCCCCGTCGCGCCCCCCGTCTCCCACCATCGTCTCGCGGGTACGCCGTCGCCGCCCGGGGTGGGGACGTTGCCCGTTTCATGGGCGGCGGCGCGTTCGCGGAGGAGGCGCCGGAGGTGGACGAGGGCCGGTGGGGACGGTCTCGTGGCCGGCCAGGCGAGGAGCGCGGTGCAGGGGGGAAGATCCGTCACGGCGACGTAGCGGACGCCGGGACGGGGCATGAGGGCGCGGCAGCTTTCGGAGATGAACCGGATGCCGTGCCCCAGGCTGACGTGCGCGATGGACGACTCCAGGGTGGTCACCTCGTGGGCGGTGTAGCGCACGGGGCGGCCGTCGGGGCGGGGATCGGCCGCCCAGAACTCCCGCCACCGCGGATGCACGTGGGGGGAGAAGCCGACGACGGGCAGGTCGGCGAGCTGGGCGAGGGAGACCTCGTCCCGGTCCGCGAGCGGGTGGCGGTCGGGCAGGCACACGAACCGCGTCTCCGAGCCGAGCGCCAGGGCGCGGATGCCCTCCGGCACGGGGCCGTAGCACACCACCGCGTCGAGCCGGCCGTCGAGCAGCGCCCCCACCTGCTCGACGTTGTCCACGTCCCGCCAGTCCACCTCGGGGGCGCCGTGCCGGGCCCGCAACCCCTCGAACATGATCCGCAGGGCCGGAAGGGCCGACAGATAGCTGCCGATCCGCAGGCGCCGTGCCCCATCCCGGGCGACCTCACGGACGGCGTCCCGCAGGGTGTCGGCGGCTTCCACCACGGCACGTGCGTGGGGCAGCAGATCCCGTCCGGCCGCCGTGAGTTCGGCCCGGCGCGTGGAGCGGTCGACGAGGGTCACGCCCCACAGCTCCTCCAGCGCGCGGATGGTGCGGCTGAGCGCGGGCTGACTGACGAACATGCGCCGGGCGGCCCGTCCGAAGTGCAGTTCGTCCGCGAGCGCGAGCAGCAGCCGTAGTTGTTGGGTGCTTGGGTCGGTGGCCATCTCCCCCGCCAGAACCGTCCGGACCTGCGTCGATGCAGGCAGGTTATCAATGCTCCCTGACCGTGCATCAGTTGTTCCTTCCCTGGTCATCCCTTGATCGCGACGATGGGAGGCATGGGAATGCGGAGGCGGGAGCCCGCCTCCCGACGTGGGAAGGGCGCTGTGAGGAAACCGAATGTGTCCGGCCGGCTGCCGGCGATCGTCCTCGGTGTGACGCTGATGACCGGGCTGACCGCCTGCGGGGACGAGGGCGACGACGCGGGCCCCGGATGGGCGGCCGGGGTGCGGGGGACGGACGGCGCGCCCGTCCTGGACGGCGCCGAGCAGGTGGCCCAGGCGCTGCCCAGCAAGGTCGGCGCGCCCGAGGGCTGGTCGGCTGACCCCCCCAGGCTGCTCGACGGCTCCGAGTCCGCCGCCGCGTGCCAGGAGGAGGCCGGGACGGTGTGTGTCGGACTGCACACCGCCGGCCGGGTGAAACTCGTCGGGGAGCGGCCCGATCCCGACGGGGAGGGAACGGAAGCGGCCTTCGCGCGTTTCGCCGTGCTCGCCTTCGACACTCCGGAGAACGCGGCCGTGGCCCACAAGATGATCGCGGCCGCGTTGCCCCGGAACGCCGAGGACCCGGTGAAGCCGGTGAAACCGGACGCGGGCGCCGACGAGACCGCGGCCTTCGCCGAGACGAAGGAGGGCACGATGACGCCCTGGGCCTGGGAGGGCGTGCTGCGCGTCGGGGGGACGGTCGTCCGGATCGAGTGCAGCAACCTCGCCGGCGACGCCGAGTTCGAGAAGCTGGCGAAGCTCCAGGTGGAGCGCGTCAGGAAGGTGGCGGCGGGCGAACACCCCGACGCCTGACATGGTGGGTCGTCAGCGCGTCAGGCCGTAGACGGTCTTGTACGGCGGGAAGTCGTGGGGGCGGGTACTCCCACGGAATGCCGGTGCGGTCGACGTACAGGATCGCGTTGACGATCTCCCGCGGGTCGTGCACTCGCGCCGCTGTGCCGGGTCGGGTTCACCCGGCCCGCCAGGCGGTGCCCTCCTGGCCCGGCCGCGAGTCCGGTGAGGGCTTCTCCGACGACCACGCCTCCTCGTAGGCCCTGGATCACAGCCCCGGGTAGCGCCCGAGGCGATGGACGAGGTGCTCTTTCAGGCCGTCGACCAGGGTGTGGATGGCGGAGCGGGCGTAGTGGGAGGCGTCCCACCCGGCGTACAGGGGGACGGTGAGGGGGCCCTCGGGGGCCCGGACGATCAGTTCGCGCAGTCCGAAGCGCGGGTCGTCGGTGACCAGGCACACGCCTCGGCCCCGCGCGGCCAGGGCCTGCGCGAAGGCGGAGGAGCCGCTCTCGACGACACTCGCGGGAGTCAGGCCCTCCCGGCTGACGGCCTCGTCGACGACCAGGCGCGCCACGTGGGAGCGGGGCATCAGGATCAGCGGCTCGGTGATCAGCTCGGCGAGGGGGACGGCGGTGTGCCCGCCCCACGGGTGAGCGGCGGGGACCTGGGCGACGACCGGGGTGCGGCCCAGGAACGCCGACTCCAGCGGCGCCGGTGCGGGAGTGGTCGAGATGCCCAGGTCGGCGTCGCTGCGCAGCAGCGTGTCGAAGACCTGGCTCGGTTCCGCCTGCACGGCGTCGTGGAGCGCCGGCCCCGCGGAACCGCCCTCCGCCATGAACGGGGCCAGCAGGTACGCGACGGTGGGGGCGGCGGCGACCACGGTGAGGGAGGCATCCTCTCCGCGCCCCATCGCGGCCATCGTCTCGGCGGCCTGCTCGGCACGGCGGACCAGGTCCTGCGCGACGGGCAGGAAGCGGCGGCCGGCGGCGTTCAGGGTCAGGGAGCCGGGGCCGCGCGTGAAGAGGCGGACACCCAGATCCTTCTCCAGCCCCTTGAGCTGGCGCGACAGCGAGGGCTGGGCAATGTGCACCTGACGGGCCGCGGCGGTGACCGACCTGGCCTCCGCCACGGCGAGGAAATAGCGCAGCACGCGCAGTTCCACGACGACCTCCCGAAGCGCCCGGCGAGCGGCCCATACCTCGAAGGCATGGGAAGGCGAGCAATCAAGTATTAGACCGCATGGCTGGCCGAAAATCACACTGTGGCTGTCCGCTCACCGCCCCGGGTGCTTCGCCGGGGGTCCCGTCCGGAACCCCGGTCGTTGCCCTCGTCCGCCGAAGAGCCCGTGTCCGCCGGAGGCCCCATGAACGTTCCCCGCCCAGCCTCTTCCGTCGCCGGAAGCACGCGCGCCCCGGGCCAGGCCCGCCGCGCGGGACTCGCCGCGTTCGTCGGCACCACCATCGAGTGGTACGACTTCTTCATCTACGGCACGGCGTCCGCGCTCGTCTTCGGCAAGCTGTTCTTCCCCGACGTGTCACCCGCCGCGGGCGTGCTCGCCTCCTTCGCCACCTTCTGGGTCGGTTTCCTCGCCAGACCGCTGGGCGGCATCGTCTTCGGCCACTTCGGGGACCGCATGGGCCGCAAGGGCACACTGGTCACCACCCTGGTGATGATGGGCGCCGCCACCTTCCTCGTCGGCGTCCTCCCCACCCACGCGCAGATCGGCGTCGCCGCCCCCCTGCTGCTCGCCCTGCTGCGCGCGGTGCAGGGCATCGCCGTGGGCGGCGAGTGGGGCGGCGCGGTCCTGATGGCCTCCGAGAACGCCCCCAGGGGCCGGGGGTCCTTCTACGCCATGCTGGTGCAGCAGGGCTCCCCGGCCGGGGCGATCCTGGCCACGCTGGTCTTCCTCGCCGCGGGCACGCTGGACGACGACGCCTTCATGTCCTGGGGCTGGCGCGTGCCGTTCCTGCTGTCGGGGCTGCTCGTCGTCGTCGGCCTCGTCATCCGCCTCAAGGTCGAGGAGTCGGACGACTTCGAGCGGGTCAAGGAGAGCGGCGACGTGGTGAAGCTGCCGGTCGCCGAGGTGCTGCGCACCGCGTGGCGGACCGTACTGCTCGGCATCGGCGCCTCGGTCATGGGCATCTCCGCCGCGTACTTCACCAACACGTTCGTGCTGTCCTGGACCACCAACGAGCTGCACATGAGCCGGCAGACGATGCTGTACATCCTGCTCGGCATCTCCGTGGTGCAGTTCCTGTGGCAGCCGTTCGCCGCCCTGATCTCCGAGCGGGTGGGGGAGACCCGGTTCATGGTGTGCTCGCTGCTCACCAACGTCGTCGTCGCCGTTCCGATGTTCCTGATGATCAGCACGGCGCGGCCCGCCCTCGTCTTCTGCGGCATCGCGCTCGGCATCGTCAGCGGTTCCGGGTACTACGCCGTCCTGGCCGGGTTCCTCGCCCGGGCCTTCCCCTCCCGCGTCCGCTACACCGGCATCTCCCTGTCCTACCAGTTGTGTTCGACCCTCATCGGCGGCACCACCCCGCTGGTGGCCCAGGCGCTGCTGACGTCCGGCGGCGGATCCATCTGGCCCGTGGTCGCGTTCTACGCGGTCCTGCTGCTGGCCACCACGGCCTGCGTGGCCGCGCTCGCCCGGTCCACCGACCGGCGAACGCCCCGGGAGCGGCCCGTTCCCGTGGCCGCCT
Organism: Streptomyces sp. NPDC018947; assembly: GCF_044390505.1. Taxonomy (NCBI): domain Bacteria; kingdom Bacillati; phylum Actinomycetota; class Actinomycetes; order Kitasatosporales; family Streptomycetaceae; genus Streptomyces; species Streptomyces sp. NPDC018947. Next base: position 37,108 of record NZ_JBIRZD010000002.1, on the reverse strand, counting down.
GACCCCTTCGTCCCACGCTCTCGGCGGCCGCCGTGCGCCGTCCGTTCCCCATCCAAGGAGTTGACCACCTGTGCGTCTCGACGCCGTCTTCCGCAACGGACGCTTCACCACCCTCGACCCGGACCGCCCCGCCGCCGGTTCCGTCGGCGTCCTCGCCGGCCGGATCGTGGGCCTCGACGAGGAACTGGAGGGATGCACGGCCGACATGATCGTGGATCTCGGCGGCGCTCACGCCGTACCCGGCTTCAACGACGCGCACCACCATCTCAGCCTCGTGGGCAAGGGGTTGCGTGAACTCGACCTCTCGTACGCCGTCACGCCGAGCCTCGACGCGCTGTACGCGGCGGTGGCCGAGCGGGCCGCGACACTGCCCGAGGGCGCCTGGGTGCTCGGCGCGGGCTACGACCAGAACAAGATCGGCGCCCATCCGACCGCCGAGGCGCTCGACAAGGCCGCGCGGGGCCGCCCGGTGTGGCTCGTGCACACTTCCCACCACATGGGCGTGGCGAGCACGGAGGCGTTCCGGCGGGCCGGCTTCGGTGACCTGACCGCGGTGCCCGACCTGCCCGGCGGCCACGTCGTGCGCGACGCGGCGGGGCGGGCCGAGGGGCTGCTCCAGGAGACGGCGATGCACCTGGTCGAGCGGGCGCTGCGGCCCGAGCCCGTCGCCGAGTGGACCGCCAACATCGCCGCCGGCGCGCGGGCCGCCCTCGCGGTGGGACTGACCAGCGTGACGGAGCCGGGCATCGGCGTCACCGACGGCATCGGCAACGGCCCCGCCGACCTGGACGCCTACCTCCGGGTCCGGGAGCGCGGCGAGCTCGGCGTACGTATGACCGTCATGCCGTACATCACCGCACTGCACGACTGCGGCGTCTTCGAGCCGGGCGCCCACTGGTACGGGCTGGACCTCGGCCTGCGCACCGGCTTCGGGGACGAATGGCTGCGCGTCGGACCGACGAAGCTGATGTCGGACGGCTCACTGATCGGCCGGTCCGCGGCCATGTGCTGCGACTACCACGACACCCCGGGCAACAGCGGGCTGCTCCAGCACGATCCCGAGCGGATCCGCCGCTACGTCGTGGAGGCGCACCGCTGCGGATGGCAGGTCGCCACGCACGCCATCGGGGACGCGGCCCTGGACATCGTCCTCGACGCCTACGCCGAGGCGCAGCGCCTGCACCCCCGGGCCGACGTACGCCACCGGATCGAGCACGCGGCGGTGACGAGCACCGAGCAGGTCGCCCGGATCGCCGCACTGGGACTGGTCCCGGTGCCTCAGGGGCGCTTCCTGTCGGAGACCGGTGACGGACTGCTCGCGGCTCTCGGCCCCGACCGGAGCCGACTCGCCTACCGGATGCGCTCGTTCCTCGACGCGGGGATCGAACTGCCGGGCTCCTCCGACGCGCCCGTCGTCGCCCCCGATCCGCTGCTGAGCATCCACGACATGGTCAACCGGCGGACCGCCTCCGGCCTGCCGATCGCCCCGCACGAGGCGGTGACGGTGAAGGAGGCGCTGCGCGCGTACACGGTCGGCTCCGCCCACGCGGTCCACGAGGAGCACGTCAAGGGCACCCTGTCCCGGGGCAGGCTCGCGGACTTCACCGTCCTCAGCGACGACCTCCTGGCCACGGCTCCCGAGCGGATCGCGGAGGTGACGGTCACGGCCACCGTCGTCGGCGGCCGGATCGCCCACGACACGGGGGCCCTGCGGGTCTGCTGACGCGCGGAGGCGCGACGGTCACCTGCACGCCGGCGGACGCGTCCCACCGGTGTGCGGGGATCGGGCGGAAGCGGCCACGCGGCGCCGGCGAGGGGCTCTTCCGCCGCGTCGCCGGCGGACGTGTCTCAGCGCGGTCGCGGATCCGTCGCCCCGAACCCGTAGTCGGCCCAGTTCTCGACGACCCGCCGGCGCACGTCCTCGGGGTAGGAGTTGTGGAACGAGGCGGTGATGCCTCTGGTCTCGCCGTGGAACTGTTCCGGCAGCAGGCAGCTGACGACGGTCTTCCCGCCGCGGCCGGTACGCACCTCGTCCGCCGTGAGGTAGGGGACCATCGGGATGCCGGGCGCCTCGGGGTAGAGGTAGTGGCTCGTGGCGGGATGACTGCGGGTGGCCATCGCCCACACCACCTGGTCGAGGTCGGTGATGTCGATGTCGTCCGCCACCAGCAGGACCTTCGGCACCAGCCACCCGGTGTGCGAGCCGAAGAGCACCTCGGCGACGGCGTCGGCGAGCTGACGTTCCGTCATGCCCGTCTCCGCCAGCCGCCGGATGTCGACGGAGACGACCATCCAGCACGTCGCGGCCTCGTAGGAGCACCAGGCCAGCGAGACGGGGAGACCGCTGGAGCGCAGGAGGCCGAGACCGGTGGCCGAGATCATGGTGCCCCAGACGGTGTGGTTCTCCTCCGGGGGCAGTCCGGCCACGCAGATGGGCAGGACGGGCCGGTCACGGAACGTCACGGCCTCGACGTGGAACACGGGCTGCGGCTTGCTCTCCGCGAAGGCGTACCCGTGGTACTCGCCCATCGGTCCCTCGGGGGCGGTCTCATCGGCGCTGATCCAGCCTTCCAGCACGATCTCGGAGTTGGCGGGGACGTACAGGTCGTTGGTCTCCGTGCGGACCACGTCGACGGGGCTGCCGGCCAGGGCGCCGACGTAGCCGGCCTCGTCGACCTCCGCCGGCAGCGGCATGCCGGCCGCGGCCAGGGCGGCCGGCGGGGCGCCGAGGACCATCGCCCAGGGGGTGCGCTCGCCCCGTTCGGCCCACATCCGGTGGATCATGCCGAGGTGCTGCTGCGGCATGGCCGGGCCGACCAGGGTGCTCCGGCCGTGCAGCATGGTGCGGCTGACGGACCAGCTCGTCCAGCGCGCGTCCGGTGTGCGCACCACGTGGAAGCCGTAGGTCCCGAAGTACCGGCCTCCGTCCTGTTCGTGCAGCAAGGGCACCGGGAAGCGCCGCAGGTCGACCTCGTCGCCGGTGAGGACGTTCTCCTTGCAGGGGCCGGTCGGCACCACCCGGGGCGGTACGGGATCGGCGTCCATGGCGGCGATGAGCTTGTCCAGCAGCTCGGGCGGCGTGGTGCCGCGCGGGAGTCCGAAGTGGGCGGCGAGCCGTCCGTAGGTCTCGCCCGGGACACCGCTCAGTCCGGCCGGGGCACCGAGGATCCGGCATCCCGGGTCGCCCTCGGTCAGGTTGCCGAACAGGGGGGCGGGTGCCTTGGTGTCGTAGACCCGCCGGGTGATGGCCCCGGCCTCCAGCGTGGGACTGACCGGTGCGCGGACGTCGACCGCGTCGCCGGTGGCGAGCAGCTCCGCGACGAAGTCCCGGAAGTTGAGCGAGCTGCCGTGCTGGGTCATGACTGGGCCTTTCCTGTGGGCGAGGGGTGGTCTTCGGCCGGACGCGGGTCGTTTCCCATGCCCTGCCAGCGCCGGGCGGTGGGCAGGTCCAGGCCGAACTGGTCGAGGACCCGCGCGACGATGTGCTCGACGACGTCGGCGATGTCCGAGGGCCGGTTGTAGAACGCGGGAACGGGCGGCATCACGATCGCGCCCATGCGGGTCAGTTCGAGCATGTTCTCGAGGTGCACGGCGGACAGCGGCGTCTCACGGGCCACCAGGACCAGTCGGCGCCGCTCCTTGAGCATCACGTCCGCGGCGCGGCCGACGAGTCCCTCGCCGTACCCGGTGCGGACGGCGGCCAGCGTCTTCATGCTGCACGGCGCCACTATCATGCCGTCGGCCCGGAAGGAGCCGCTGGAGATCGACGCCCCCTGGTCGTCCGGGCTGTGGTACACGGAGGCCAGCGCCCGCACGTCGCGCAGCGAGTACGGGGTCTCCTGGGCGAGCGTGGCCCGTGCCCAGCGGCTGACGACGAGATGGGTCTCGACGTCGAGTTCCCTCAGTGCCTCGAGCAGGCGTACCCCGATGGGCGCGCCGGTCGCTCCGGTCATGGCGACGACGAGTCTCACTCCGCCGACCTCCTCGGTGATGGATCGCTACACACAGTTATTCCGTACACGTCCTATGTGTGGACGGTATAGTACGTACACGTCCTGAATCAATCGGAGGGAGGGGGGACGGTGGCGCAGGAGAACGCGGCCCGCCGCACTCCGGTGGAAGCGCTCGGCGGACTCGGCCCGCTGGCCCGCCAGTTGAACCAGGTGCACAACCGGCTCTGGTACGAGCAGGTGCACCAGGACGTCACCGGGCCGCAGTTCACCGTGCTGAGCCTGCTGGACGCGTACGGGGACATGGATCAGGGCACCCTCGGGGCAATGGCGCGCCTGGACAAGTCGACGGCCGCCCCGCTGCTCGAACGGCTGCGCCGCCGGGGCCTGTTGGAGATCACCCGGGACGAGGGTGACCGCCGGCGCAAGCTGGTCCGCATCACCGGGGACGGCAGGGAGCTCGCCGCCCGGCTCGCGCCCGCGGTCGTCGCGGTGAGCGAGCGGATGCTCGCCCGGTTCTCACCCGGCGAACGGGATCAACTGCTGGACCTGCTGCGGCGGGCGGTCAGCGAGCCGGACGCCTGACGCCCCGCTCGGACGGCGCCGCGGACGTCCCGTCGTCCGGGGCGGCCTTTGCGGACCGGTTGTCCGCCGGCAGGCTCCGGCAGTGGGCCAGGAACCCCGCGAGAGTCAGCTCGAAGGCGTGATCGGCGCGGGACGGTCCCGTGGCGGCCAGGGCCCGGGCGAGTCGTGGGGAGCCGTCCTCCTCCGCCACCCACATCACCTCGGGGGCGGACATGTCCAGGGCCGAGCCGAGGACGATGTTGTCCAGGCCGGTGATGACCGGCATCACGGTCCGCGGTGCGAAGCCCGCGTCCAGCAGTAGGCCGGCCACCCGCTCGTACTGCTCGATCACCCGGGGCGCCCGCACCGGCGCGGTCATCAGCATGGAGATCGCCCGGGGGTGGGCCGCGAAGGCGGCGCGGTAGGAGCGGGCCCACGCCTCCAGTGCGACGTCCCAGGGGCGTTCGTCGAGCGTCGAGGAGTCGAGGTCGTCGACGACCCGCTCCCGGAGCAGTTCGATCACCCCGGCCCGGCCGTCCACATGGTGGTACACGGAGGCGGTCTGCACACCCAGTCTGCGCGCGATCTCGGGGACGGTGAAGTCCCCTGTCTCGTCGACGAGTTCGAGCGCCGTCCGGCCGATGCGCCCGCGGTCGAGCAGAGCCTTGCGCGGCCGCCCCATATTTCTCTCCTGACGTGAGGTCTTCCCGAATCGTACGGCGGCCGTCTACATTGCCTAAACCGAAACGATTTAGGTTTACGCGGCCCCGCCCCCCACCCGCCGGACGCTCAGGGCCGCGGCCCCCCGATCCTCCGTCGAAGAAGGGCCGAGCGTCATGGCCGTTGAGTCCGGCTCCCGCCAGGGAGCACCGGAAGCCGCCCCGTCCCAGGGCGCAAGCACAGTGAGCGAGAACGAGTCACCGGGGCTGCGCCGGGCCGGTCTCGGCGTCGCCGACATCGCGTTCTTCGTGGTCTCCGCCGCCGCGCCCCTGACCGTCATGGCCGGTGTGGCACCGCTGGCCATCGGCATCGGCGGTGTCGGCGCTCCCGTCGGGTACCTGATCGCCGGCGCCACGCTCGCCCTGTTCGCGGTCGGGTTCACCGCGATGACCCGGCACGTCCGCCACGGCGGCGGCTTCTACGCCTTCATCACCCGGGGGCTGGGCCGGCCCGCCGGTTTCGGAGCCGCCACCCTCGCGCTCCTCGCGTACAACGCCATGCAGATCGGCGTGTACGGCCTGCTCGCCACCGGCACCCAGGACACGCTGGAGGCGCTGTGGGGCGTCCACGTGCCCTGGCCGGCGATCGCCGTCGCGGGCGTCTTCGTGATCTGGTCACTCGGCCACCGCAGCATCGAGTTCGGCGCGAAGGTCCTCGGCGCCCTGCTGATCGCGGAGACCGGCATCCTCGCCCTGCTCGCGGGCGGCGTCCTCCTCGACGGCGGCGCCGAGGGCCTCGCCCTGGACTCCTTCGCACCGCACAACGTCCTCGTGCCCGGCACCGGCGCGGTGCTCACCTTCGCGTTCGCCGCCTTCACCGGCTTCGAGTCCACCGCGATCTACCGCCGCGAGGCGCGCGACCCCGGACGCACCATTCCCCGGGCCACCTACGTCGCCGTCGCGTTCCTCGGCCTCTTCTACGCGTTCTGCGTCTGGATCGTCATCCAGGCCTTCGGTGGTTCGCAGATCATGAAGGCCGTCACCACCGATCCGACGGGCCTGTTCTTCACCGCGACCACGCACTACGTCGGCGGCTGGGCGACCGGCCTCATGCACGTCTTCATCGTCACCAGCATCATCGCCTCGCAACTGGCCTTCCACAACGCGATCAACCGCTACGGGCTCTCCCTCGCCCAGGAGGGTGTCCTGCCCAAGGCCCTCGGCAAGGTCCACCCCAGGCACCGGTCACCGTACGTGGCGAGCATCGCGCAGAGCATCCTCGCCCTGGTGGTCGTCACCGCGTTCGCGGTGGCCGGTGCCGACCCGTACCGGCAACTCCTGCTGTGGGTGAACACCCCCGGCGCGATCGGGCTGCTGGGCCTCCAGGCGGTCACCGCCGTGGCCGTCTTCCGCCACTTCCGGCGCGTCCGGCACGAGGAGGGCCGCTGGCGGACCCTGATCGCACCGCCGGCCGCCGCCGTCCTGATGGCCGGCGCGATGTGGCTGGTCATCAGCAAGATCGACCTGATGACCGGGGCCTCGGCCACCACCAACACCGTCCTCGTGCTGCTGGTCCCCGGCGCCTTCCTCCTCGGCGTCCTCATCGCGCTGCGCATCCGCCGCAGCCGCCCCGAGGTGTACGCCCACTTCGCCGACGAGCCCGACGACGAGGCCGTCCGCTGACCTCCGTCAGCCCGCCCGGGCGCCGGCCCGCACCGACACACATCCACCGCAAGGAACGACACCAGTGACACACCCCGCCACCTCCCGCCCCGCCGTCGCCGACACCGTCCTGACCGGCGCCCGCGTCCGCACCCTCGATGCCGACCGGCCGTACGCCCGCGCGGTCGCGGTCAAAGACGGCCGCATCGTCGCCGTCGGGGACGACGATGACGTCCGCGGCTGGCGGGGCGCGGACACCGAGGTCGTCGACCTGGCCGGCGCCACCCTCACGCCCGGCCTGGTCGATGGCCACAGCCACCCGTACTTGGGCGTGACCATGTCCACCGGACTCGACCTCTCCCGCTGCCGGGACCTGGACGAACTGCGGGCCGCCCTGGCCACCCGGGCCCGTACCACTGGACCTGGCGACTGGGTCCTGGCCCACAGCCTCGACCACAACGTCTTCGGCGGCCACCCGGTCCACCACGACCTGATCGACCCGGCCCTCGGCGGTGTGCCGGCCCTCATACGGCTCTACGACGGCCACTCCGCCCTGGCCAGCGGCCCCGCGCTGACCGCGGCGGGCATCGACGGACCGCGCCGCTTCGCGCAACGGGCGCAGGTCGTCTGCGACCCGGACGGGCGGCCCACCGGGCACCTCGTGGAGTTCGCCGCGATGAGCCTGATGGATCCCGTCCTGCCGCGCGAGAGCACGGCCGCGCGCCGCGGACGCCTCCTCGCCCTGCTGCGCGACATGGCGGCGACCGGCCTCACGGGCGCCCACGTCATGGACCTCCAGGAACCCGACGCCCTCGGCGTCCTGGCCGGCATCGAGGAGGACGGCGAGCTGCCCGTGAGGCTGCGGATCGCCCCCTGGTGCATGCCCGGAACCGACGAGGAGGGCCTCGACCACCTCATCGAGACGCAGCGCTCCCACGGCCGGCGCTGGCGGGTCGGCGGCGTCAAGTTCTTCATGGACGGCACCGTCGAGGGCGGCACGGCGTGGCTCGAGCACGCCGACTGCCACGGTCAGGGCACCGAGGCGTTCTGGCCGGACCCCGCGGCCTACACGAGGGCGGTCCACCACCTCGCCCGTGCCGGAGTGCGCACGGTCACCCACGCCATCGGGGACGCGGCCGTACGCCATGTCCTCGACACCGTGGAACTCCTCGACGACGACCGGCAGCGCGCCCTGCACCGGATCGAGCACATCGAGACCGTGCCGGACAGCCAACTCCCGCGCTTCGCGCGGCTCGGCGTGGCGGCCTCCATGCAGCCCACGCACCTCGCCTACACCCGCGCCGACCACCGCGACGAGTGGTCGACGCGCCTCGGGGAGGAACGGGCCGGCCGAGCCTGGCGCTGCCGTGACCTGCGGGACGCGGGCGCGACCCTGGTCCTCGGCTCGGACTGGCCCATCGCGCACTACGACCCGCGCGAGGTACTGGCCACCGCCCGCCTGCGCCGTCTGCCCGGACGGCCGGACGTCGAGCCGGTGCGGGCCGAACAGGCGCTCACCGGCCTGATGGCACTGGAAGGCTGCACCTCGCACGCGGCGCGTGCGGTCGGCGAAGAGGATGTCGCCGGGCGTATCGCGCCGGGCTGCCGGGCGGACCTCACGGCGTTCGCCGTCGACCCCGTCACCGCACCGGCGGACGAACTGGCCGAAGCCCCCGTGACGCTGACGATGACCGGCGGGACGGTGGTGCACCGGGCCTGATCCGGCCGGGCCCCGACCGCGGCGGCCCGGCCGCCGCGACGGGCCCGGCCGTCGGAGCTCCGGGCGAGCGGGCCCCCGCCGGTTCCCGAGGGCTCTGGGTCCCGACCGGAGCTCCTGCGACGCGCCCGTCGTCGCCCCCGATCCGCTGCTGAGCATCCACGGCATGGTCACTCGGCGGACCGCCTCCGGTCTGCCGATCGCCCCGCACGAGGCGGTGACCGTGAAGGAGGCGCTGCGCGCGTACACGGTCGACTCCGCCCACGCGGTCCACGAAGGGCATGTCAGCCCGTCGCCCCAGGTGGCGACGCCGTTCCGGCCTGTACGGCCGCCTTCCGCCCCTCGTCGACGAGAACAACGAAATCCCCTGTCGACAACTTGTATACAGTTCGTCTACAGTCGGCATACCGGCTTCGGCCGGGGACCTTGCTCGATCTCCGACGACACGGAAATGGCAGGTGCGGACGTGGCCGGGAAGCGTGACGGAACCCGTCGGCTCACCGATGGGGCCCACGGGCCCGGGGCGCCGCCGCCGACATCGCCTACGACTGGAGGCGGCGCAGGATCGTCGCGCTGCCGTCGGACGAGGACATGTTCCTGACCGAGGCCCGGGCGGCCGAGGCGGCACAGGTGTCCCGCACCCCGCGTGCGAGGCACTGACCCCTCTGGAGGGGGACCGGATGGTGCGTCGGTCCCACGGCGCGGAGTGCGCGTCCCGTCCATGAGCCGCGGCGACGTCGAGGCCCTGTTCGAGGCGCGCGGTGTGATCGAGGCCTGGGCCACCGCCCAAAGCAGCCTCCGCCGCGATCGTCTCCGCAGGCGGCAACCACGTCTTCACCGGCCTGTGCCGCTCCCTGCGGCACCGGCGCGCGATCGCCGCGGCCCTCGCGCTCGGCGACGAGGAGACGGAGGTCCGCGCCGCCCGCGATCACCTGACCTCACCGTGCGGACGCCGCGCCACGACGGCCTCCGCGCCAACCCGGCCACGCACTGAAACCGCCATCTGAACCCAGGCACCGACCCCCCGGAAGGAGTCGTCAGTGACGACGACCACCGACGCCGTCACCCTCACCACACCCGACGGCGTCCCCGTCCCGCTGGAGAACGCCACCGTGGTGGTGGCCGGGTACGCCGGCCGCGACCAGGCCGGAGTCAAGGCGCACATCGACGAGCTCGCGGCCATCGGCGTCGCACCGCCGCCGGAGGTGCCGATGTTCTACCCCATGCCGCCCGGCCTCCTGACCACCGCCTCCCAGGCTCCCGCGTCCCCGGACTCCTCCGGAGAGGTCGAGCCGCTGATCGTGCGCCAAGGCGGCCGCTTCTACCTGGGGGTGGCCTCCGACCACACCGACCGCGAGATCGAGAAGACCGACATCCTGACCTCGAAGCGGGCCTGTCCCAAGCCGGTCGGCGCGACCGTCGTCCCGTTCGACCCGGACACCTTCGACTGGGACGGCTGCGCCGTCACCAGCACCGCCGACGGAGCCCCGTACCAGGACGGCAGGCTCGCCGAACTGCTCCACCCGTCCGACCTGTTCGCCCGCATGACCGAGCGCGGCCTGATCACGGACGACGAGGACGTCGTGGTCATCGGCGGCACGGTGCCGCTGCTGACCGGCCGGTTCCTGTTCGCCACCTCCTGGGTCATCGAGCTGACCACAGCAGAGGGCACCACCATCCGCCACGAGTACAAGACGAACTGAGGAGACCCCTGATGCGCACCGGAGCCGAGTACCTGTCCAGTCTCAACGACGGCCGCCAGGTCTACCTGGACGGTCAGGCCGTCGACAACGTCGCCGAGCACCCAGCCTTCGCCGGAGTGGCCCGCACCGTGGCCACCATGTTCGACGTGGCGGCCGGCCCCGAGCGCGGCATGCAGACCACCCGCGCGGACGGCACCACCGTCAACAAGGTCTTCACGGCCCCCTGCAGCCGTGAGGACCTCGTCGAGCGCCGCCGGGCCATCGAGACATGGGCCGAGGTCTCCCACGGCTGGATCGGACGCAGCCCCGACCACGTGGGCACCTACATGGCCGCGTTCGGCGCCCACCCCGAGGTGTTCACCACCGAGACGCGTGACTTCTCGCAGAACGTGCGGGACTACGTCAAGCGCGTACAGGACGAGAACCTCTACCTCGCCTACGCGATCATCCCGCCGCAGTACTCCCGGGCCACCGACGCCTCCGGGTGGGGCGAGGAGTTCCTCCAGGTCGGCGTCGTCGAAGAGCGCGAGGACGGCATCGTCGTGCGCGGCTCACAGATGCTGGCCACCGGCGCGGCCATCGCCGACGAGATCTTCGTGTCCTGTATCAAGCCGCTCGGCCCGGACGACATCGACTTCGCCGTCAGCTTCGCCGTGCCGGCCGCCGCCGAAGGCCTCAAGCTCTACCATCGCCGCCCCTACGCCCCGCAGGCCTCCAGCGAGTTCGACTACCCGCTGACCACCCGCTTCGACGAGCCCGACGCCCTGGTGGTCTTCGACGACGTCTTCATCCCCTGGGAGCGCGTGTTCGCGTGCCGCGACACCGACACCGTGCGCAGGCAGTTCTTCGACACGGGCGCCCACGCCCTGGGCAACTGGCAGGCCCAGATCCGTTTCACCGCCAAGCTGAAGTTCATCGCCTCCGTCGCCCGGCGCGTCACCCAGGTCAACGGCACCGACCGCATCCCGAGCGTGCGCGAGAAGCTCGGTGAGATCGCCTCCCTCGTGTCCTTGGTCGAGTCCGCCGTCCTGGCCGCCGAGTACACCGCCGAGCCCGACGAGGCCGGCCTGATGGTCCCCGGCGCCCGCGCCCTGTACGGCTCCATGGGCCTGCAGTCCGAGATGTACCCGCGCGTCATCGCGATCCTGCGCGACCTGGTCGGCGGGGGCGTCCTGCAACTGCCCGCCACCGTGCGCGACCTCGAGAGCGACCTGACCCGCGGCGACCTCACCCACTACGTCAAGTCCCCGGGCGTGGAGACCACCGAACGCGTCAAGCTCTTCAAGCTCGCCTGGGACGTCATCGGCACCGAGTTCGGCGGCCGCCACCAGCAGTACGAGATGTTCTACGCCGGCGCCCCGTTCCTCGTGAAGGGCGTGTACGCCTTCAACAACTTCGGCTACGAGTCCCTGCTGCCGGAGCTGGACGCCTTCCTCGCCTCCGTCCCCAGCCCGCACGCCACCACCCCCGCCCACACCGCCACCCAGGAGGTCTCCGCATGAAGCCCGAGATCGAGTTCACCGGCATCGAGAACGTCACCTACGTCCCTGCCCCCGGAAACGTCCCCGGACTGACCATGGCCATCCTGGCCGAGGACCCCGAACACGACGTCGTCACCCGCATCCTCAAGTTCGAACCGGGCACCGACACCTCCGCCAACGGCGTGCAGGTGCACGACTCCTGGGAAGAGGTGTTCATCTTCGAGGGCTCCTTCACCGACCTCGAACTCGGCCGGACCTTCACCGCCCCCTGCTACGCGGTGCGCCCGCCCGGGATGAAGCACGGCCCCTGGAAGTCCGAGACCGGCGCCCGCATGTTCGAGGTGCGCTACATGCGCAAGGAGGACGCGTGACCGCGCTGACCCAACGCCTGCGGGCCCCCGACAAACTGGCGATGCGCCGCACCATGGGGCACTTCGTCACCGGCGTCGCCGTCGTCACCACCCTGGAGGGCGACACCCCGCAGGGCATGACTGTCAACTCCCTGACGTCCATCAGCCTGGAACCGCCGATCCTCATGGTCTCCCTGAACCACGGATCCCGTACCGGCGACGCCATCGAATCCTGCGGCACCTTCGGCGTCTCGATCCTGTCCGCCCGCCAGGAGCAGGTGGCCCGGGTCTTCTCACGCCCCGGCCAGGACCACTTCGCCGGCGGCCACTTCGACGTGACCGAGAACGGGATCCACCTGATCAAGGACTCCCTGGCCCAGGCGGAATGCACCGTCCACCAGGCCATCACGGTCGGTGACCACCGGGTCATCTTCGGGGAGGTCACCGGTGCCTGGGACCGTCAGGGACCCGCCCTGGCCTTCGACACCGGACACTTCGGAGAGTTCTTCGGCTTCGGGCACGACCCGATGCCCTGGACCTTCTGACCGTGCCACGAGGGGGCTCCCGGGCTCTCCGGGCAGCCCCGTCGGCCGGATGTCCACAGATTGCATACGATGCGCACATGAACCAGGCGGACACTGCGGACACCCGGGCCGGACAGGCCCTCTCCACACGGGACAAGGTTCTCGCGCACCTGCGCGAGAACGTCCTGACGGACCCCGACGTCCAGGACACCTTTCTCAGCGAGCAGGCCATCGCCGACACCGTCGGCGTCTCGCGGACCCCGGTCCGCGAGGCCCTGGTCATCCTCGCCTCCGAGGACCTCGTGCGGCTCATGCCCAAACGGGGCGTGTTCGTCCCCGCCATGACCTCACGTGAACTCACCGAACTCTTCGAAATCCGCGGCGTGCTCGAAAAGCACGCCGCACAGAAGATCGCCTCCCTCCCCGGAGCCGACCTCACCGAACTCCGTCAGCACCTGGCCCACCAGCAGGAGCTCGCCGACACGACCCCGCACACCCCGCAGAACGCCCGAGAGTTCATCGCCGCCGACCGGGGATTCCACCAGGCTTTGGTCGCTCTCGCCGGCAACCGCCTGGCCACCCGCACCTACACGAGCCTGCGCGACCGCCAGACGCGCGCCGGACTCCTGGCGGTCCAGGAACGCGACTCACGCTGGCAGGAGGTATGCGCCGAGCACACCCTCATCGTGCAGGCCCTCGAGAAGGGGGACGCCGAAGCCGCGACGGCCGCCATCGACCGGCACCTGAACACCACCCTGGTCACCCTCCTCGCCCAGTAGAGCGCCCCCGCGGCCGGGAGCACACGGGCGTCGGAGGGACCGGACCACCGTCCACGGACGCTCATCGCCGTCCATCGTCGTCCCTCGTCACAGGAGGACCCGTGCGTATCGCCCTGGCCCAGATGCTCAGCACCACCGACCCGCAGGAGAACCTGCGGACCCTCACCGACCTGACCGCCCGGGCAGCCGGCCGGGGAGCCGACGTCGTCGTCTTCCCCGAGGCCGCCATGTGCGCCTTCTCCGGTCCGGTCGCCGACGCGGCCGAGCCGCTGGACGGCCCCTGGGCCCGGCAGGTCGCGTCCCTCGCCGCCGCCCACGGGGTGACGATCGTGGCCGGGACGTTCACACCGGCCCCCGACGGGCGCACGCGCAACACCCTGCTGGTCACCGACGGAGCCACCACCGACGGCTACGACAAGATCCACCTGTACGACGCCTTCGGCTACCGCGAGTCCGACACCGTGCAGGCTGGCACCGACCTGCTCCTGCGCGACATTGGGGGAGTGCGGTTCGGCTTCGCCACCTGCTACGACGTGCGCTTCCCCGAGCAGTTCGTCGCGCTCGCCGAGGCCGGTGCGCAGGTCGTGGTCGTCTCCGCGTCCTGGGGCGACGGGCCGGGCAAGGCCGAGGCCTGGCGGCTCCTGACGACCGCGCGTGCTCTGGACACCACCTGCTTCGTCGCCGCCTGCGGGCAGGCCGACCCCGCGAGCGTCGGCAACCCCTCGGGGCCCGGCCCCCTCGGCGTGGGACACAGCCGTCTGGTCGCTCCCGACGGCGCCCTCGTCGGGGCCCTCGACCAGGAACCCGGACTGCTGGTCGAGGACCTGGACCTCGCCGCGCTCGAGCAGGCCAGGCAGGCCCTTCCGGTCATGGCCAACCGCGTGCGGCTCACGACTCCGGCCGCCTCGGCCTGAACCCGGCGGCCGCCCGCCCCGCGCCCGGTCGGTCCATGTCGGCGCGGGGGCGGCGCCGAGCGGTGAAGGCGACGGAGTCCCAGGTGCCGCACAGCGCGGGCCCGAGCCGGCCGGACGCCTGTGCGCGGAACGCCGGAGGGGCCAGCGCGCCGGCGCGCCGGGGGGTCGCTCCGAACAGGGGTGCGCCGGTGACGACCGGGAGGTCGGTGACGTTGCACCGTGTGGCGAGGCCGGGGGTGTGGGCCGGCTGCCGATCACTATGCCCGTCAGCTCCAGGCCCCGCGCCGCGAGTTCGCGCGCCGTCAGCTCGGTCGTGTTCAGCGTGCCCAGCCCCGCCGACGTCCCCACGAGCACCGGTGCGTCCAGCAGGGCGGCGACGTCCGCGAGGGTGCCGCCGTCCTGGTCGAAGCGGACGAGCAGCCCGCCCGCTCCCTCGAGCAGGACCGGGTCGTGGTCGGCGGCCGGCTTGTCGGCCCGTTCCGCGACCTCGTGCGGCCGCACGGGCGCGCGCTCGGCGAGGCGGGCGGCCGTGGCGGGTGCCAGGGGTTCGGGGTAGCGGGCGGTCTCGGCTGCCGTGACCGCGCCCGCGAGGCGTGAGGCCTCCTGGGCGGCCTCGGGTTCGGGGCCGATGGGGTGCTGGCCGCGCCGTTCGCTCTGTGCCCGGGGACCATCGGCCGGGCGACCGGTACGAGCGCTGGCCCGACTGCGGGTAGGCGGCTGAGAGTCCCGGACTGATGTCGACTGCGACTATCAACCGATGAGCCAGTCCCGAAGGGAGTGGTGGACCTGCCGCAGTTGGGAGACCTCGACGTACTCACCGGGTGTGTGGGCCAAAGACGGGTCGCCCGGACCGAAGTTCAGGGCAGGCACGCCTGCCGCAGCGAAGCGGGCGACATCGGTCCAGCCGAGTTTCGCCCGCGGCTCGGTGCCAAGCCGCGCGAGCAGCGACGCGGCGGCGGGCCGGTCGAGCCCCGGCAGGGCGCCCGGCAGCACCTCGGTCACCTCGACCTCGTACTCGGAGAAGAGCCCACGCACGTACGCCTCTGCATCCACCGTGGTACGGCTCGGGGCGTAGCGCAGATTGACCGTGACCACGCACACGTCAGGGACCACGTTGCCGGCGACCCCTGACCGCACCGCCACGGCGCTCAGCCCCTCCCGGTACACCAGCCCATCGATGACCACCTCCTCAGCGATGTGCTCCGCCAATCTGCGCAGCACATCACCCGCGAGGTGCGCCGCGTTGACGCCCATCCACGGCCGGGCCGTGTGCGCCCGCCTTCCCCGTACGACTATGTCCGCCGTGAGGAAGCCCTGACAGCCGCCCTCCACCGTGCCATCGGACGGCTCCATGAGGATTGCCAGATCGGCGTCGAGGAGGTCTGGGCGCTCGGCGGCGATCTGGCCCAGGCCGTTGCGGTCGTCGGATGTCTCCTCACACTCGTAGAAGACGTAGGTGACGTCCCGGACCGGAGTTGCGATGGTTGCCGCGATGTGCAGGGCCACAGCCACCCCGCCCTTCATGTCGCAAGCACCAAGCCCGTGCAGCAACCCGTCCGCGAGACGGGAAGGCAGGTTGTCGCAGGCCGGGACAGTGTCCAGGTGCGCGGCGATCACCACGCGCTCGGCTCGTCCCAGCTCGGTGCGGGCGACCACGGAGTTGCCGATCCGCCTGACCCTCAGATGGGGCAGACTCCTCAGAGCGCGCTCCACCCCGTTGGCGAGTGCCGCCTCCTCACCGCTCTCGGACGGTATGTCGACCAACGCGCGTGTCAACTCGACGAGGTCCGAGCCGAGATCGAGCTCACTCTGGAGGCCGCTGGGGACAGACATGGCAGTGCTCCATAAGGTAGGGGGCGGCCGAAGCAGGGGTAGGGCGATGGCGCCCAGCATCCGGTGATCGCCAGGTGACAGCCGGTGAGCGGCTGTGATCAGCGGAACTGGGGATGCCACACGTCACGCGTGTGACCTTGGCTGTCGACTACGGTGATGTCGGGCCAGCGGTCGAAGGCGGAGCAGGGGTGGGAGATCCCGAGGTCGACCTCGTCGCCGACGTGCAGATCGCGTACATCGGTGAGGACAAGGTGGTGGTCGTAGATCTGGTCCGCGGTCGCTGTGGCGGCGGGCCGCCGCGCGCCGTGTGGATCGCGGGCGGCGATGAGTACCGGCAGGCCGGCGTCGTAGGGCAGCTCGCGTTTCCCGGCGCCGACGACGGCTCGCCCTGGTTCCGGGGTGGAGAGCACGACCGCGCGCACGGTCAGCGCCGCTTTCAGCCCAGGCAGGCGGGAGACATGTTCGTATGTGCCGTGGTCATGGGTGACGTAGCAGCCCGACCGCAGGACGGGCACCATCGGCAGGCCACCGGGGTGGTGTGCGGCTTCGGCCAGGGCGTGGACGACCCGGTCGGGGAAGGCCGAGCCGCCCATGCTGAAGAGGGGCTGCGTGGTCTCGAAGAGCGCGGTGAGGCCGCGGAACACGGTGATCGTCCGATGGCAGTGTTCGTCGACGGCGGCAAGGGTCGTGGTGTCCCTCCGGTTGGGCCGGATGCCTTCGAAGGCGGCGACGCCGGCAAGGAGTAGTCCGGGCGCTGCCCGGACGGCCCTGGCCAGGTCAGCCGCCTCGGCCAGTCCCTTCACGCCTGTGCGGCCTGCGTCCGTTCCGACGTCGATCAGGACGCGCAGGGGGGCCCGTGCGCCGCCCATGAGCGGCTGGGCGAGGGCGATACCGGCCGAGGAGTCGACGAAGCAGTACAGCTCCAGTCCTGATGCGTCGTCGAGCCACCTGCGCAGCAGGGAGAGGTCCTGGGGGTGGACCACCTGGTTCGCGATGATTACACGCCGCGCTCCCCACCCAAGGGCGATCCCGGCCTGCGTCACGGTGGCGACCGTGACGCCCCATGCCCCCGCGGCCAGCTGCCGTTCGACGATGGAGCGTGTCATGGTGGTCTTGATGTGCGGGGCCAGCTCAACGTGGTGATCGCGGCACCAGGCCGCCATGAGCCGGACGTTGTGCTCCAGCGCCTGCTGGTCGAGGCGGAGCTCCGGCAGATGGCCGGTTGGGTGTCCGCCTCGTGGCATCTCGTGGTCCATGGGCTCCTCCGAGCGCGGCGCGTTGCCGCAGGGCGATGGGGAACGTGTATCAGCGACGGTGCGTAGAGTTCGACTGCAGCCACGGGACGGGAAACACAGGATCGCCCGGCGGCGGAAGCACGTCGACGGCTTCCAGGTCCAGGAACGTGCTCAACAAAGGAATACTCCTGACGGCAGGAGGCGCCTGGACATGTCCTTTCGGCCAACGTTGGGTGCGTGGACTTTGCCGGTTAGGACAATCCTTCCGAGCAGTCGGGCTGAGAGTCTGTGCCGCATGGACATCTCAACAACATTGTCCGAGCTGGTGGACTCGGCGGTGCGCCCGGGAGACCCGGGACTGGCCGTCGGGATCTACACCGACGGGAAGCTGATCCACCAGGCAACGGCGGGGCTGGCCAGCGTGGAGTTCGAGGCGCCGGTCGACACGCGGACACGGTTCGACATCGCTTCCATGAGCAAGCAGTTCACTGCCGCGGCGGCGTTGCTGCTGTGCCGGGACGGGCGGCTGTCGCTGGACGACGACATACGGACCCACCTGCCCGAACTGAAGTTGGCGGTACCGGTGACCGTCGGACAGTGCCTGCGGCACACAGGCGGTCTGCGGGAGTGGCTGGCCCTGACGACGATAGCCGGCCGCCCACTGACCAGGATCACCCAGGACCAGACCCTGGCCTTCCTGGCAGGGCTGACCGAGGTCAACTTCGAACCTGGGACCGAGTTCTCCTACTCCAACACGGGTTACGTCCTGGTCGCCTCGCTCGTGCACCGGCTCACCGGCCAAACGCTGGGGGAGTTCACCACGGACCGGATGTTCACGCCGCTGGGCATGACCAACACCATGTTCCGCGAGAACAGCCAGGAGCCGTTGGCGCGATTCGCCTACGGGTACGACGTCACCAGCGGTGCCGTCCGGCGCGCCGACACCGAGGAGTCCGCGGTCGGCGACGGCGGCCTGGCCACCAGCGTCGCCGACCTGGGGCCGTGGTTCGGATTCCTGCAGGACGGCCGGGTTCTGGGCGTCGACATCCGCGACGGGCTGTTGCAGCAGGTCGACTCCGGGGACGGAGAGGAGTGGCCGTACGCGCTGGGCCTCTACCACACGACGATCGCGGGCCACCCGGTGTTCGGCCACGCCGGCGGCGTCCCCGGATACCGGTCTCAGTTGTTGTTCATGCCGGGCTCCGACCTCGGTGTGGCGTTGCTGAGCAACAACTCGTCGATCAACTCCCCGAAGCTGGCCACCCAGGTGCTCAGGCTTGCGGCCGGGCTGCCCGAGGCGGATCCCATCGAGCTGGTGGCGGACCCTGTGGCCGGCGAGCCCGCTGCCCAGCTGACGGGGGACTGGCTGGATCCGCAATCCGACCTCACCATCCGGATCGACGCCGTGGGCGACGGCCGGATCAGAATCCGTGGTGGGTCGCCCACCGGCGAGTTCGCGCCGGCCGTCGACGGCAGTTGGCAGGGCTTGGAGGAGTGTGCCGGCTTCTGGGGGCAGGTGTCGGCCGGCACCCTCCGGATCGGGTCGGTGTATCGCCCGGGCCGCGCCACGGAGTACTGGCGTTGTCCACCCTTGGCTACCAGCCTCACGCTGGCACCGGCCGTCTACCGCAGTCCCGAGCTGGGCATCCTGGCGACAGTCACCACGGACGGCAAGCTCGAGCTCGGTCTGGAGTTCGTCGAGACGATCGAACCGGCACCGGATGGTGCGTTCAGCGCAGGCGGCCTGATCAGCCTGCGTCCCAGCGGTGAAGACCTCCTGATCAGCACCCACGGGGTCCGCCGGATGCGCTTCGTCAGACAGCCTGACGGCACCGCCCCCGTGGGTCTTCCCCCCGGCCTCAACGTCGCCGGCTGACACCGCCCACCACCTGCTCACTCTGCGCCGACCGCCCCGACGTGTCCCTCACCGGCGTCCACTTCACCCGATCCATCCCACGACGAGGACTCCCCATGACTCCAACGTTGCCAAGCCGCCGGACGGCCTGCGGGCTGCTCGGCGGTGCCCTGATCGGAAGCCTGCTGCTGACCGGATGCGCGACGGCCGGCAGCGGGGCAGGCGACCCGGACACGCTCACGATGGCAACCACGAGCCCGCCGAACGTGCTGGACGTCGCCCATGGTTTCACCGGCCCGTGCACCCTGGTGCAGTTCGCGATCCTGGAATCGCCGGTGACGAGGGACAAGAACGGCAAGGTCATCCCGCAGTTGGCACAGTCGTGGACCGAGCCGAACCCGGTCACCTACGTGTTCAAGCTGCGCAAAGGCGTGGTGTTCTCCGACGGCTCTCCGATGACCGCCGAGGATGTCGCGTTCTCATTGTCGCGGCACACCGACCCGAAGGTGGCCTCCGAGGCGGCGAGCATGGTGACCGCCGTCAAGTCGGTGCGGGCCACCGGCCCGGACGAGGTCACCGTCGTGCTCAAGACCCCGACCCAGACGTTCCTGCCGAACGCAGCTGTGGTGTGGCAAGTGGTGCCCAAGAAGCTCGCCGCGGCGCACCCGCAGGACCTGGGAACGCCGGCAGTCGGGACCCTGGGCACCGGGCCGTACAAGGTCACCGAGTTCTCCAGCACCGAGGGCGTCACCCTGAAGCGCAACGAAAGGTATTGGGGTCCCGAGCCGGCCATCGGCACGGTGAAGGTCACCACCATCACCGACCCGGAGACGCTGCGGCTGGCCGTCTCGTCCGGGGAGGTCGACGGGACCAATCAAGTTCCGCCGCGTGACGCCCGCAAGTGGGCCCCTCTGAAGGACGTCAAGACCCGATTCTACGCCGGCAACTCGATCGCCTTCCTCTCCCTGAACGTCAAGTACGGGCCGCTGTCGGACGTACACGTCCGCAGGGCCATCGCGCACGCGGTGAACCGGGAGGCGATGCAGCGGCTGGTGGTCGGCGACAAGGCCGCACCCGCGACCACGATCCTGACCCACCCGATGCTCAAAGCACTCTACGGGGAAGGCTTCCAGAGCGCGATCGACCAGTTGCCCCAGTATCCGTACGACCTGTCCGCGGCCAGGTCGGAGCTGGCGAAATCCAAGTACCCCAACGGCTTCGAGCTGCCCGCCAACTACAGCAGTGGTAACAACACGGCCGACGCGCTGCAGGTGCTGGCAGCGGACCTGGCCGAGATCGGCATCAGGCTCAAGCCCCACCCATTGCCAGACGATGCCTATCGCGCCAAACGAATTCGACACGATGGACTCACCCTGGGACTGAGCGACCTGGCCTACGCCACCCCGGATCCGGGCGAGCTGCTACCGGACCTGGTGTCCAGCGTCGGGGCGAAGCCCTACGGCTTCAACTTCGCCCAGTTCTGGACCCCGCGGATGGACGCCCAGGTGAACAAGGTGCTCGGCCTCAGGAGCGGCGAGGAGCGTACACAGGCAGTCACCGAGATCCTCGCCGAGACCGCCGAGCAGGCGCCGTACATCCCGCTGTACAGCGTGGACTCCGGGATCGCGCTGAACAAACGGTTCAGCGAGAACGTCGGGGTGTGGACGCAGAACATCTTCACCGAGATCAAGCCCGCGGGGGCCTAGATGAACACTGCCACGTTGGTTGCCCGGCGGTTGGCGTCCGCCGTGGTCCTGCTCGGGGTGATGTCGGTGCTCACCTACGGGTTGCTGTCCCTCACCCCGGACGGGCCCGTGCATGCGCTGCTGGGTGACAGACCGTCGACCCCGCAGACCATAGCCGCGATCCGCGCGCAGTACCTGCTGGACGAGCCGTTCCCGGTGCGGTACTGGCACTGGCTGAGTGGTGTGCTGTCGGGTGACTTCGGATCCTCGGTATTCGCCAGGCAGCCGGTGCTGTCGGTGATCGCCGAGCGCCTCCCGGTGACCGCCACGCTGGCCGGCTGTGCCATGGTGCTGACCCTGCTGCTCGGAATTCCGGCCGGCATGGCGGCCGGGCTGCGCCGCGGCAAGCTGCTCGACCAGGGCATCACGCTGGTCGCGCTGGTCGCGCTGTCCTTCCCGCCGTTCGCGCTGGGCCTGCTGCTGCTGTACGGCTTCGCCGTCGCCCTGGGCTGGTTCCCGACGTACGGGGGCGGGGATCTGAGCCACTACATCTTGCCGGCGGTCGCGTTGTCGCTCGGTCAAGCGGCTGTACTGGTCCGGCAGACCCGCGCCGCCACCCTTGATGTCGGTGCTCAGGACTACGTCACGTTCGCCCGGGCCCGGGGCCTGAGCCGGATGCGGACCTGGGGAAGCTACTCCCTGCGCAACGCCGCGCTGCCCGTACTCACCGTCGCGGGACTCCTGGCCGCGGCGAACCTGACCGGCGCGGTGTTTGTGGAACAGACCTTCAGCTTGCCCGGGCTGGGATCGCTCCTGGTGCAGGCGGTAAACCAGAAGGACATCCCCTTGATCCAGGCGTTGGTACTGCTCGGTGGCGCAGTGGTCATCGGGGTGAACCTCTTGGTGGACCTGATTTACCTGGCGGTCGACCCCAGGGTCCGGCACGGAGCCCCCGCATGAGCGCGGCGACGACGACCCGACCGGGCGTCCGAGAAGGTGGCCGGCGGCACAAGCTCGCCGGCGGCCGCATCCTGACGGGGACAGCGCTGCTGGCGCTCGCGATCATCGTGCTGGCCGCGGTCCTTGGAAACTGGCTGGCTCCGCATGACCCGGCGCTGCAGAACGTCGAGCTGGGCCCCAGCGGCCCGAGCGCGACCCACCCGCTCGGCACCGACGATTTGGGCCGTGATGTGGTGTCCCGGCTGTTGGCAGGGGCCCACACCGCGTTGGTCGCCCCGGTGTTGATCGCCCTCGGGACCACCCTGCTGGGTACCACCCTCGGCCTGCTCGCCGGCTACCATCGGGGCTGGCTGGACGCGGTCCTGATGCGACTTGGCGACCTGTTGTACGCGCTGCCCGGGCTGCTCATACTGATCGTCCTCGTGGGCATCGTCGGCGGCGGAACCACGGTCGCCGTGCTCGCCCTCATCGTCCTGGGCGCCCCGGTCGACATGCGGACAATCCGCAGCCTGGCACTGAGCCAGCGGGAGTTGGCGTACGTCGATGCCGCCCGCACTCTGGGCCTGTCGGACCGGCGGATCATCTTCCGGCACCTGCTGCCCAATCTGGCGCCGACTGTGACAGCCAACCTGCTGCTCAGCTTCGTCAGCGCGTTGGCGGCGCTGACCGGGCTGTCGTTCCTGGGAATCGGACTGCCGGCGGGCACGCCCGACTGGGGCCTGATGATCCAGGAGAACCGCACCCTGCTGGACCTCAATCCGTGGGCGGCCGTGGCACCGGCATTGCTCATCATGGTCACCGCCATCGCGGCCACCCTGCTCGGCGACAGCATCTTCGAACGGCTCAGCGCCGGGAAAGGCGTTCCGGAATGAGCGAGCTGCTACAGGTACACGGCCTCACGATCACCCTCGGGGACCGCCGGATAGTCGATGACGTCGACCTGACCGTCGCACCCGGCGAAACCGTCGGACTGGTCGGCGAATCGGGCAGTGGCAAGTCCCTGACCGCCCGGGCGATAGCCGGACTGCTGCCCCCACCGCTGCTGGCCCACGGCTCGGTGCGGATGTCCGGTACCGAACTCATCGGGGCGCGGGAGAAGGTGCTGCGCAAGGTGCGGGGCCGACGCGTCGGCCTGCTCCTGCAGGACCCGTTCGCCCAGCTGAACCCGCTGCTGACCGCAGGTGCGCACATCGCCGAGTCGCTTCCTCGTGGTGCCGGCCACGACCGGGCCGAGATCACCCGCCGGCTCGCGGAGGTCGGCATCGACAACCCGCACGTGGCCCAGCTGTACCCATTCCAGATGTCCGGCGGGATGCGGCAGCGGGTGGCGATGGCGGCAGCGCTGGCCGGGGATCCCGAACTGCTGATCGCCGACGAGCCCACCACAGCCCTCGACGCCACCATTCAGCACGAGATCATGCAGCTGCTCGCCAGGATTCAGGCGGCCCGGGGAATGGCCGTGCTGCTGATCACGCATGACCTGCGAGTCGCGTTCGCGCTGTGCGACCGGGTCCAGGTGATGTACGCCGGTCGCGTGCTGGAGGCAGGCCGCAGCCGCACCGTCGCCGCTGCCCCGAGCCACCCGTACACCGCCGGGTTGATCGGCGCGCTTCCAGCGGTGGAACGCACCTCCATGCAGCTGGTATCCATTCCCGGCTCGGTGCCGCGCGCGGCCGACGTCACGGACCGGTGCGCGTTCGCCGACCGGTGCCGACAGCAACAGGACGATTGCCTCACCGGTCGCCCACCGCTACGAGAGGTTGCTGTCGCCCACCAAACGGCTTGCCGGTACGACGTACAGCCGTCCGCGACCCCGACCCTCGACGAGCCGGTCGCGGCCAAGCCTTCGAAGGCGTCAGACGGCCCACTCCTGCTGGTCGAGGGGTTGTGTAAGAGCTACGGCAAGGTGAAGTCACTGGACGGTGTCGACCTCCGGATCGCCCCGGGCGAGCGGCTGGGGTTGGTCGGCGAGTCCGGCTCTGGCAAGACGACCCTGGCCCGGTGCCTGCTCGGCCTCGTCGAAGCGAGCAACGGGCGGATCCTGCTGGATGGCACGGACACGACCCGGCTGCGGCGACTGTCCACGAGCCAACGGCGAACCGCGCGGAGCTTGGTGCAGTGTGTGTTCCAGGATCCGTCCACCTCGCTCAACCCGGCGATGACGGTTGGCACCACCCTGGCAGAGGCGGCCGGTCAGGCACGGCCGGAGGACCGGCTCCCCGTCGGCGAGCTGCTCGAGCTGGTCGGCCTGCCACCGGCGTACTCCGGGTTGCGGCCGCACCGGCTGTCGGGCGGCCAGAAACAGCGGGTCGCGATCGCGCGGGCGCTCGCCGTGCGTCCAGCGCTGTTGATCTGTGACGAGCCGACCGCGTCGCTGGACGTGTCGGTCCAGGCCCACATCCTGGCACTGCTGCGCCGCATCAATACCGAGCTGGGCACCGCCCTGCTGTTCATCACGCACGACCTGGCCGTGGTCCGGCAGATCACCGACCGCATCGTAGTACTGCTGCACGGCCAGGTGGTCGAGGCGGGTGACACCGAGAAGGTGCTCGATGCCCCCACTCACGAATACACCCGCCGCCTGGTGGCCTCCGTGCCACCGGCGCCGACCGGAAAGGCAGCCCATGCATGATCTGATCATCTCCGGTGGTGAGGTCCACGACGGATTCGCCTCCACGCCAGTCACCGCCGACGTCGCCATCACCGCCGACCGCATCATTGCCGTGGGCAAGGATCTCGGGGCCGCCAGACGGACCATCGATGCGGCCGGCCTGGTGGTAGCCCCCGGGTTCGTCGATCCCCACAGCCACTCCGACAGCGTCCCGTTCCTACCCGACGCGCAGCCCTTCAAGCTGCTGCAGGGCGTCACCACGGAGGTCGTCGGCAACTGCGGCTTCTCGATGGGACCGACAGATCCCGAGACCGCCGGGCTGAGCCCGATCCAGCTGGGCGAGCAGACGTTCACGACCTTCGCGGACTACCTCGATGCTGCGGAGACCGCCGGGCTGAGCAACCACTTCGCCCCACTGGTCGGCCACAACACGCTGCGCCTGGCGGTAGCCGGCATGGAGAAGCAGTTGCCGCCGGGGGGCCTGGACCGGCTGTGCGCGCTCACCGACGAGGCCTTCGCAGCCGGGGCTCGCGGACTGTCCAGCGGTCTCGAGTACGTGCCCGGCGCGTACGCGGACCTGGCCGAGCTCACCGACCTGGCCCGGATCGCCCGCCGGTACGACGGGGCATACGCCACCCACATGCGCAGCGAGAGCGAGGGGCTGGCCGATGCACTCGACGAAGCGGTCGCGATCGCCAGAGCAGCCGGGATCAGGCTGCAGGTGTCGCACTGCAAGGCTTCCGGCCGCGCCGTCCACGGCGCGGCCCGTCTGATCCTGGACAAGCTGGCCGAGGCCCGCCGCAGTGGCGTTGACGTACGTGGAGACCAGTACCCGTACCGGGCCTTCTGTACGAGCCTGTCGGCGATGCTGCCTCCAGAGGCGTGCGAAGGCAACGTGGACGCGCTGCGCGCCAGGCTCTCCGATCCGGTGACCCGGGCGGCGATCAGAGCGACGGCCGAGGGACCAGGGCCGGGGATCGGCGTCGGGTTGTGGCGGGAGCTCCACCCGGAGGACATGCAGATGCTGCGGCACACCGATCCGACGGTGACGGGGCGCCGGCTGGCCGAAGTGCTGGCCGGACGAGATCCATGGGACGTGCTGTGCGAGCTGCTGATCGCCGACCCGCACGCGTTTGTCGTCTGCCACACCATGGACGAAGGTGATGTACTGGCGCTCATGGCCGATCCGTTGATCGCCATCGGCTCGGACAGTGACATCCCGATCGGTCCAGTACATCCCCGGACCTTTGGCACCTTCCCCGCCTTCTTCGGCAGCTATGTGCGTGACGGCGGTGTGGTCGACCTGCCCGAGGCGATCCGGAAGGTCACCTCCGCCACCGCGAGCCAGTTCGGATTGTCCGACCGCGGCTGGATCGGCCGCGGCTCCGTAGCGGACCTGGTGGTCTTCGATCCCGCGCGGATGGGCCACGCCGGGACCTATGAGAATCCCGAACTGCGGCCGACCGGCATGGTGCATGTGTTCCTGGCAGGTGAACAGGTGATCGCCGACGGTGAGTTCACCGGTGAGCGCCGGGGCCGGATGCTGCGATCGGCGAGGCGATGACCGCCCCGGCCGGGATCACGCTCGGGGTTGTGCTCGACAGCCTGGGAACCGACGTCGTACGGCCGCTCGCGCTGCCACGAGGCCGGGCGGTCGCCATCGGTGCGCCCACGATCTATGACACCGACGCCCCCACGACAGGGCTGACCGATGCGATCGTACTGGTGCCCGGCCGGCTGACCGCCGACGTACTGGAATGGGCTGCCGAGCAACACGCCACGGCGGTGGTCATGCGAGCCGGCACCACGGACACGGCAGCACTGACACAGGCTGCCGAGCGGACCGGGGTGGCGCTGCTGGAACGCAGTACCGAGATCTCCTGGGGACAGCTCTACACCCTGATCGACGCACTGCGTGCGATCACCAGCCCGGTATTCGAGCCCAACGGCCATCGATCCGTCGACTTGTTCGCCCTGGCCAACGACATAGCCGTGCGCGCCGGTGGCGCGGTGGCGATCGAGGATCTGTCCATGCGCGTGCTGGCCTACTCCACGGTCCCGGGGCAGCTGGTCGACGACCCGCGTCGCGACGGCATCCTCGGCCGCCGGGTGCCGGACCATCCGACCCACGCCGAGGAGTACACCGCTGTCCTGCGGTCTGATACCGCGGTATGGAGCTACGAGCCAAAGGAGTACCGGCCGCGACTCGCCATCGCAATACGAGACGGTGGTGAGGCGTTGGGCACCATCTGGGTGCTACAGGGTGATGAACCATTGGCAGAGGGGGCGTCAGACGTCCTTGCCGAGGGTGCACGACTGGCCGCGCCCCACCTGGCCCGGGTGAGCCTCGCGGCGGATGCCGAGCGTCGGCAACGAGTGGAGCGTCTGGGCTGGTTGCTCCGCGGCCTGGGAGCGACCCGGGAGCTCGCCGACTCGTTCGGGATGCGCTTCGACGCCCCGGCGACCGTGCTGGTGATCGGCCGCTCCGGTAACCCGGCAGATCACGCGCGAGGCGTGTCGCTGGATTCGGCCGCGGAGCACGTAGGCGACCTGCTGCGGATGGGACTCTCGGCGTACCGGCTGGGAGCCGCTGCAGGGGCGCTGGACGGCCAGGCTGTGGCAGTGGTCGACACTGCGTCCGACGCGCCCGTGATCCAGCTGATCCTTGCGACGGTGCTGGCTCGGGCGAGGGACACCCTGGGCGGCGGCTGGCGGGCCGGGATCAGCCGCACCCTTCCCGGCCTTGCCGACATACCCACAGGGATGAGTCAGGCCAGGCAGGCGCTCAAGGTCGTCTGCGGACCGTTCGGCA
The DNA here is from genome assembly GCF_044390505.1 of Streptomyces sp. NPDC018947. NCBI lineage: Bacteria > Bacillati > Actinomycetota > Actinomycetes > Kitasatosporales > Streptomycetaceae > Streptomyces > Streptomyces sp. NPDC018947. The sequence goes on along the minus strand of NZ_JBIRZD010000002.1, from coordinate 9,814 downwards.
AGGCGGAGATCGGACGGCACGACGAGCTGGCAGCCTCGATGTTCCTGCGCGACGTCTACGAGGCGCTCCGGTACCGACCGGCCCTGGACGCGGAGCCGCTGTCGACGGTGCTGGACCATGACGCCCGGCACGGAACGGACTACGAGAAAACGCTGCGCTGCTGGATCGCCGAGCACTACGACGTGCCACGGGCCGCCGACGCCTTGACGCTGCACCCCAACACATTGCGCCACCGGTTGCGCCGGCTGGCCGAGCTGATCGACATCGACGATCCGGACCTGCGGTTGGCGCTGGCGCTGCAGCTTCGGCTACGGCTGCCGGACATCAGTACAAAGGAGACCAAGTGAACTTGGGCCTGGACGCCAATGGTTCGGGGCGTTCCGCCAAGGAGACTCGTCACATGGTCGAACTTCCATCCGCCGGCGCGGAACGGGCAGGCGTCCGGATCCAGTTGCTTCGGAGCGTACCCGAACTTCAGCAGGCCGACGCGTTGCTACGTGCCGTGTGGAACACCCCGGACACCGGTGAGCCACCACTGGCTCTGGACGTGATGTGCGCGCTCGCCTACACCGGCGGCTACGTCGCTGCGGCGTACCTCGGGACCGCGATGGTTGGCGTCACCGCCGGGTTCCGAACCGTCGGAGACAGCCTGCACTCGCACGTGGCCGGCGTGCTCCCGGGAATGCATGGGCGTGGGATCGGCGCGGCGATGAAGTCGCACCAGCGGGAGTGGGCTGCCGAGGCAGGCCTGTCGTCGATCTCGTGGACGTACGACCCGCTGATCCGCCGCAACGCCTACTTCAACCTGCACAGGCTCGGGGCGGTCGCGGAGGCGTACCTGCCCGACTTCTACGGGCCGTTGGACGACGGCATCAACGACGGCGACGAGTCCGACCGGCTGTTCGTCAGTTGGCCGGTGCAGGCGCCGTCGCATGCCCCGGAACCGTTGCCCATCCTGGCCGCCGCGGTGCCCGTACTCGAGCCGGACGGCAACGGCGAGCCAGTACTGCGCGCCGCGACCGGCGGCGTACTGCGTTGTGCCACCCCGGTGGATGCGGAGTCCTTGCGGCGAAGGGATCCAGCCGCCGCCCGGCGCTGGCGGTCCGCGATGCGCGAGTCACTCGGTGGCGCCTTGGACAACGGTTATCGGATCGACGGGTTCGTCCGGTCGGGCTGGTACATCCTGCAACGGAAGGAAGTGTCGAAATGAAGCTGCAGCAGGTGGAACTGCGTGAGGTGGCCCTGCCCTTGGTCTCGCCGTTCCGGACCTCACTGGGCACCCAGGAACGCCGGAACTCGTTGCTGGTCAAGGTGACCACGGTCGACGGAGCCGTCGGCTGGGGCGAGTGTGTGACCGACGACGACCCGACGTACAGCGCGGAGTACCTGTCCGGGGCCCGGGAGGTGTTGCGTGGGTTCCTGCTGCCCCGGTTGTTCTCGGCACCCGAGCTGACCGCCGCGCTGGTGCCCGAGCTGCTCCGGCCGATCAGGGGGAATCCGATGGCCAAGTCGGCGATCGAGATGGCAGTGCTGGACGCCGAACTGCAGACCGCCGGCATCAGTCTCGCCCAGTACTTCGGGGCGACGCGGACCGAGCTCGCGGTCGGAGTGTCAGTCGGCATCATGGACACCGTTGACGAGCTGATCAGTGCCGTCGACGGCTATCTCAGCGCGGGCTACGCCCGGGTCAAGCTGAAGATCGAACCAGGCTGGGACCTCGAGCCGCTGCGAGCGGTGCGGGAGACGTTCGGCCCGGAGATCCCCCTGCAGGTGGACGCCAACACCGCCTACAGTCCGGCGGACCTGCCCCACCTGCGGCGGCTCGACGACTACGGGCTGACTCTGATCGAGCAGCCGTTCGCCCCAGACGACCTGCTCTCGCACACCCGGCTGGCAGCCCGGATGGACACCCCGATCTGCCTGGACGAGTCGATCACCTCGGCCCGGGACGCGGCGACAGCCATCCGGCAGGAGGCGTGTTCGATCGTGAACGTCAAGCCCGGCCGGGTCGGCGGGTACCTGGAGGCCCGCCGGATCCACGACCTGTGCCTGGCCAACGGCGTACCGGTGTGGTGCGGAGGCATGCTGGAGACCGGGCTGGGCCGGGCAGCCAACCTGGCGCTGGCCGCACTCCCGGGCTTCACCCTGCCCGGCGACATCTCGGCCACGGCCCGCTACTACGCCCGCGACATCACTGCCCCCTTCATCCTTCGCGACGGCCACCTGACCGTCCCCACCGGATCAGGAATCGGCATCGTCCCCGACCCCGACGCCCTGCAAGCCGTCACCACCGCCACCGAACTCCTCAGTGCCTGACGAGTGGGATTCGCGTTCCTGGCCAACCTCATGGAAGCGGGTGACCCACCGCGCCACTGCGATCGTGGACCAACTCCGCCGCATCCCCCTCAAGCCGGCCCGCGTACGAATGTGCGGTGGCCGAGCCTGCCCCGCAGTCGGCGCACCGCACACCACCGCCGTGCTCGCGGCGGAGACCGTGCTCGGCTGCTACCACGTGGGACTGCCGGTCATTACGCACCGAGACCGCAGAGCGGCGTCCGCCGGCAGCAGTCACGTTCGGAGCGCACGCCGGAACCAGGCTGTCACGGCTTCAGCTTGTCGGCCTCCCGAACCTCGTGGAGGTGGATGAGGACGTCGTAGGCCTTGGCGAGCGCGGTGTCGCGCGGTTCCGTGGGGAAGAGCGTGCCGACATTGAGCGTGGGCCGGGCAGCGTTCAGCCAGTCGCGCGCGGGGGCCGGGGCGTTGCGGAGGTCGAGGTAGAAGTCCCGGTAGCGGACCTGGTCGAGGGTGTGCTCGTTGCTGCCGGGCTTGGCGGCGTCCACGGTGAACTTCTTCCAGTCGCCGCCGATGGCGGTGTCCTTCGACAGGAAGGAGCCCTGGTTGAAGGTGAAGCCGATGGGGAGGTAGTTCTTGCCCATCGTGTCGCGCAGGAACGACCCCTGCGTCTTCGGATACAGCTCGGGCATGGAGGAGGCGTAGGCGACGTGGTCGTTGTGCGCGGACAGCAGGATCTTCTGGCCGGTGCGCTGCTGCCACCAGGAGACGTTCTGGGCCATGACCTCGTCGCGGAAGCGCTGGAACATGGGCAGCGAGTCCGGGTCGTCGGGGTTGATGGTGAGGAACTTGGCGGTCTGGGCGATGGAGCGGGCGTTCTGCTCGGACCAAGCGAACGCCTCGCCGGAGCCCTTCTGGCTGCTGACCAGTTCCAGGGCCTGCTGTGCCTTGGTGGCGAGCTGCTGCCGTTCCGTGAGCGGCTTGCGCAGGTAGTCGAGGAAGTCGTTCATCGGGCGCAGGCCGGTGTAGAGCTCGTTGAGCTTAGGCAGCGCCTCCGGGTGGTGCTGCTGCACGTAGCCGGTCACCCGGCCGAAGAACGCCTCGTCCATCGAGGGGGCGTTGAGGTCGTCGCCCATGAAGTGGACGGTACGTCCGGGATGGCGGCTGTTGTAGTCACGCATCCACTCGATGAGGCTGACGAACTCCTCGCGTTCCCAGGGGGAGTCGGCCAGGGCCTCCTTGGCGATCTCGCGGGGGTCGCCCTTGCCGGTCTGGAGGTAGTCGTCGATCTGGAGCCCGGAGGACCAGCTCATCTCGAGGGCGAAGGTCGTGAAGCCCTTCTCCTCGACGAGGTAGCGGAAGACCCGCTCCTTCATGGCGAAGAACTCGTGTGAGCCGTGGGTGGCCTCGCCGAGGCCGACCACCTTGGCGTCGCCGATCATCGAGCCCAGCTCTCGCAGGTCGGCCGTGTTCTTTCCGGGCTCGGTCGAGCGCAGCGGGTGGGCCGCCTTCTCCAGTGCCCGGACCGGGTTCTGCTCCCGGCCGGCCCTGTCGGCCGAAGCGGCCTGGACCGCCGTGGGCGCGAGGACCGCTCCTGTCGCGACCGCCGCCGTCGCCAGCAGTACCCGTCGACTGATCCGCTTCCGGTGCTTGGCCATGCTGCTACCTCTCAACTTACGTATGGCAACTTGAGAAGAATCGTCGCCTCCGATTCCACTGCCGCACACTGGGAGAAGCCTCCGGGCCTTCCGGGGGATATCCCCCCGGAAGAGCTGGAGGCCAGCGCCCGCTCGCCGGACGCGGGTACGCCGAACGAGGCGTGCGCGGCGGCGCTCGACTGGTTCGCCGACGCGCTTCCCGGCGAGCCGGTGGTGCCCTCCGAGGTGCAACGGTACGAGGGGTAGGGCGCCGACCAGTGGATCGTGTCGGTGAGCCCGCCGTACGGGCTTCCGGCAAGCGGCAGGCCCGTGCGACCGGTACTACGGCTCGCCCTCATGAGCCACGCCGCACAGGTGTCCCGGCCGCTGGGCCGGATCAAGGAGCGGGCCCGCGCGCCTTCGTGGCCGCCGGCTGGGCCGGCTTCTGCATGGCGTCCGGGACGTTGGCGGTTTTGCGAACCCAGCACCTCTCGAGGGTGTCGGGGAAGACCTCGCGCAGGGCCCTCCAGAACCCGAGTGCACCCTCGCCGAGCGCGGGCACGGGGGCGCGCGGTCGGCGAGGAGTGCATCGTGCCGGTGTCTGGTCCGGCCGACAAGGCCGGCCACGGCCGGTATCTTGCCAGCAGCGGGCAGCAGAGGGGTGACGTCGTTGCGGTTTCCGCCGGTCACCGACACCGCGAGCGGGATGCCCTGGCCGCCGGTGAGGACGTGGTGCTTGCTGCCCGGCCGTGCGCGGTCGACCGGACCGGGTCCGCTTTTGGGTCGCGCCGAGCGGCCGGCAGGTGGGAGGAGTCGAGTTTCGGGCTCGGCTCGGGCAGCGACGGCTCGATGAGCGACCACAGTTCGTCCGACACGATCCCGCCGGCGCGGAAGCGGTCGTCCGCTTCAGTGACGGGCCGGGTGGCCGTGCCGTCGACGCTTCTCGCCCTCAAGGTTTCCCCAGTGCAGAGGGGGGGCTGGCCCCACCGTCTACCGACCCGTTGCCCAGATGGTGCGGCAGGTTTCGGGCAGCGAGGCTGAACGCATACGGATCCACCAAGCAAAAGGGAACCCTCTGTGTTCAGCTTCAAGTCGCCGCGCCGCCGTACCGCCCGCATCGCAGCAGTCGGCGCTCTCGCGGGCGCGGCCTGCGTCACTGTCATGGCCGGCAGTGCCGGAGCCATCGTCAATGGGTCGGACTCCACCGAGAGCTACCCGTTCATGGCTACCATTCCGGAGTCGGCCCCGGACCAGGGTCTGATCGACGGGAACTGCGGTGCGTCGCTGATCGATCCGCAGTGGGTGCTGACGGCGGCTCACTGCCTGAAGGTCGAGGGCATCAACATCAAGCTGGACGGCATCGTGCGGGTCGGCAGCGACCACCGCAAGTCCGGTGGCACCGTCAGGAAGATCGACCGGACCTTCATCCATCCCGGTTACGTGAACGGCGACAACAAGGCCGCGAACAAGGACGACATCGCGCTGGTCCGTCTGGACCGTCCGGTTGCCCAGCAACCCATCAAGATCGCCGAGCAGGCAGGACGGCCCGGCACGCCGACCCGGCTCCTGGGCTTCGGCACCACCGTCGACAACGAGTTCAACTTCCCGGACCGGCTGCAGGAGCTGAACACCCGCAGGGGCGCCGACTCCGAGTGCGCGCCCGGCTACGCGGACCGGACCCGGCTGTGCACCATCACCACCGTGCCCAAGGCCATGGCGTGCTTCGGGGACTCCGGCGGACCGCAGATCCAGAAGGGCCGCAACGGCCACTGGGAGCTGATCGGCGTCACCTCGGGGCCCGGCGCCCCGAACGTGCCGTGCTCGGAGGGCCCCGGCCTCTACACCAGCGCGCCCGCCTATGCTGGCTGGATCGACAAGACCATGAAGACCAACAGCGCTCCGTCGACTGCGCCCAAGGGCTCCGACCTCGCCGAGACCGGCACGAACGACAACACCGCGGCGATCGCCGGCGTGGCCGCCGCGCTGATCGTCGCCGGTGGCGGCACCGCCGTCGTGGTACGCCGCCGCAAGACCCGCCACGCCGCCTGAGCGAAACCGCCGCAGCCCAAAGGCGGCCCCCTTGCCACGGGCCGCCGCCCTTTCGCGTGGGCATCGTCCAACGTGGAGAGGAGACCTCTTACGACCCTGGTGACTTGTGTGTGGTCGACTCCTCGCGGCCGTTCGACTGTCTCGCGGTCAACGGCTGACGCCCGGTGGCAGCAGTAGGAGTCGCAGTCCCGACGGAGATGCCGGGTGCCGGACTGACCATAGAGGCGTGGGCGGAGGCGTCCGGGGTGAGTGTCCGAGGGATCGGCGATCTGGAACGGGGACGGCGGGCGGTTCCCAGCGCCGGACGGTCGCCGCGCTCGCGGACGGACTGGGGTGGGACGACGGGGTGCGGGAGCGGCCGCTGGCGTGGCCCGGATCGGCCGAAATGCGCGTCCCGCCCGGGCGGGACCGCGTGCCTTCCCGCGGGGCATCGTGATCACTGGCCGCGAGGCGGAGCTGGCACGGCTGACCGGGCTGGCTGGCCAGACCAGTAGGAGAGGGTTGCCGGTGGTGGTGGCTGTGTCCGGGCCGCCCGGACACAGCCAGACCACCCTGGCGCTGCAGGCCGCCCACGATCTGGCCGACCGCTTCACCGACGGGCAGCTGCTGCTCGATCCGCGCGGCATGGACGACGATCCCACCCGGCCCCGCAGGGCTGATCCGCGCGCTGATTCCGGGCACGGGCGGGAGCATGGTGATGGTCGCCAGCCGGAGGATGCTCAGCGGTTTGGAGAGCGACCACCGCCTTTCTGTCGGCCAGCTGTCCCCCGCCGAGGCCGCCGCCTTTCTGACGACCACCTTGGTCGGAGGCGGGCGCGCGGATGCGGACCGGGCGCCTTGGCCGAGGTCGCCGACCGATGCGGGCATCTGCCGCTCGCTCTGCGGATAGCTGGTGACTGGCCGGCCACCCTCACGGGATGCGTACGCAGGCTGGCGGACCGTCTCGTGTGGGAGGAGCGGCGCCCGGACACCCCTGGCCGCCGGTGACCTGCGTCCGTCGGCGGCCTTCGACATGTCCTACCGCCAGGTAACCCCCGCGGCCGCCCGGCTGCTTCGGCTGGTGTCCGTCGTCGACGGCCCCGATACCAGCGCGGCCGGAGCCGCCCAGCTGACTGGACAGGTGCTGTTCGACACCGAGGACACCCTCGAGGAACTGGTCGAGGTCGGCCCGCTGGGCACCGTCCAGGATCGCTACCGCTTCCACGACCTGCCGCGCCTGTACGCCCGCGGCCGGCCGCGGGCCGAGAAGCCCGGGCGGGACCGCACGCTCGTCGGCGACCACGTCCCACCCGTCACCAAAGCCCCAAGGAGGTGTACACCGGTCGTGACGAGACAAGGTACTGAAGTTTGTCCACACTGGAAGTGAGGTCCCCTACCGAAGCCGCAGGTGGCGGTGCCCGGCCGAGCGGCACGGACGACCCAGCGACCGTCCATCGGGACGGCCCCGGCCGGCCGCGCCTTTCGGCCCAGCGCCGCATCTGCCCCAGGAAGGGAACGCAGACGGAGGAGAGACCATGACACGTGCAGTGGGAATCGACCTCGGCACGACCAACTCAGTGGTCTGCGTGCTGGAGGGCGGCGAGCCCACCGTCATCACCAACACCGAAGGCGCGCGGACCACCCCGTCGGTGGTGGCCTTTGCCAAGAGCGGCGAGGTGCTGGTCGGTGAGATCGCCAAGCGGCAGGCCGTCACCAACGTGGAGCGCACCGTGCGTTCCGTCAAGCGCCACATGGACGACGCTCGGTGGCGTTTCCCGGACACCGGGAGCATCGACGGCAAGCGCTACACCGCCCAGGAGATCTCCGCCCGCGTGCTGCAGAAGCTCAAGCGGGACGCGCAGGCCTACCTGGGCGAGGACGTCACGGACGCGGTGATCACGGTTCCGGCGTACTTCAACGACTCCCAGCGCACCGCCACCAAGGAGGCCGGGGAGATCGCCGGGCTGAAGGTCCTGCGGATCATCAACGAGCCCACGTCCGCCGCCCTGGCCTACGGCCTGGACAAGGAGAATGACCAGACAGTTCTCGTCTTCGACCTCGGGGGCGGCACCTTCGACGTGTCGCTGCTGGAGATCGGCGAGGGCCTGGTCGAGGTCAAGGCCACCAACGGCGACACCCACCTGGGCGGCGACGACTGGGACCAGCGGATCGTCGACCACCTGGCCAAGCAGTTCAAGAACAACTATGGCGTCGACCTGTCCAAGGACAAGATGGCCGTGCAGCGGCTGCGCGAGGCCGCCGAGCGGGCGAAGATCGAGCTGTCGAGCTCGTCGGAGACGACGGTCAACCTTCCCTACATCACCGCCTCCGCCGAAGGACCGCTGCACCTGGAAGAAAAACTGACCCGCACCCAGTTCCAGCAGCTGACCGCGGACCTGCTGGAGCGGTGCAAAGGCCCGTTCCACAACGCGATCAAGGACGCCGGGATCAAGGTGTCCGACATCGACCACGTCATCCTGGTCGGCGGCTCCACGCGGATGCCGGCGGTGACCGACCTGGTGCGGGAGCTGACAGGCAAGGACCCGCACAAGGGCGTCAACCCCGACGAGGTCGTCGCCGTGGGCGCCGCCCTGCAGGCCGGTGTCCTCAAGGGCGAGGTCAAGGACGTCCTGCTCCTCGATGTCACCCCGCTGTCCCTCGGCATCGAGACCAAGGGCGGCATCATGACCAAGCTGATCGAGCGCAACACCACGATCCCGACCAAGCGCTCCGAGATCTTCACCACGGCCGAGGACAACCAGCCGTCGGTGCAGATCCAGGTCTACCAGGGCGAGCGCGAGATCGCGGCGTACAACAAGAAGCTCGGGATGTTCGAGCTGACCGGTCTGCCGCCGGCGCCCCGCGGCATCCCGCAGATCGAGGTCACCTTCGACATCGACGCCAACGGCATCATGCACGTCTCCGCCAAGGACCTGGGCACCGGCAAGGAACAGCGCATGACGGTCACCGGCGGCTCCTCGCTGGCGAAGGACGAGATCGACCGCATGATGCGCGAGGCCGACCAGCACGCCGAGGAGGACCGGCGCCGCCGCGAGGCCGCCGAAACACGGAACCACGCAGAGCAGGTCGCTTATCAGACCGAGAAGCTGCTCACCGACAACGCCGACAGGATCCCCGGGGACGTCAAGGGCGAGGTCGACGGCGCGCTGGCGGAGTTGAAGGAGGCGCTGAAGGGGGAGTCGGCCGACACCGCGACTCTGCGGCAGGCCGCCGACAAGGTCACCACCGCGGCCCAGAAGGTGGGCACCGCGATGTATGCCCAGGCACAGCAGGCGCAGGGCCAGCAGCAGGCCGGCTCCGGTTCCGGCGGCGGCGCGGCAGGCACCGCCGGCCAGGACGAGGATGTCGTCGACGCGGAGATCGTCGACGACGACAAGCGGCAGGAGGGCACCGGATGACCCGCCCGAGCGACACCCACCGCCCCGGCGAGCATCCGCTGTTGCTCATCCGGGACAACCGGCGGCGGGGTCCGGGCACCAGCCTGGAGCCCCGCCGCGGCGGCGACCTCGAACCCGCCCGGCAGGCGGGCTCGGCCGCCGGAGAAGCCGAAGACGTGCGGACCCGGCTAGGCAGTTTCGTTTGGATCACCGGGCGGACCAGAGGAAGATGCCCGCGATGTGGAGTCCGGCCAGGTAGATGGTGGCGGTCTTCTCGTAGCGGGTGGCGATGCCGCGCCACTGCTTCAGGCGGTTGATGCACCGCTCGACGGTGTTGCGCTGCTTGTAGGTCTCGCGGTCGAACGTCGGTGGCCTGCCGCCTCGACTGCCTCGACGAAGCCGGTGGCTGCGCTGGTCTGCGGGGACGGGGATCACGGCCCGGATGCCGCGCTTGCGTAG